>NZ_FWXQ01000004.1:0-217195 GCF_900176445.1 Pseudomonas sp. URIL14HWK12:I5 | reverse complement strand
CGGACTCATAGCTCAGCTGGATAGAGTACTCGGCTACGAACCGAGCGGTCGCAGGTTCGAATCCTGCTGAGTCCGCCATACCCCATCAAGAAGCCCGCTCATTTGAGCGGGCTTTTTGTTTTTCTGCGCCAATGAATTGTTGGTGATGTCGATCTACGCTCTTCTGTAATGATTGTGGTGTAGCTTGGCGCCGCCGTGCGGCAACCAAAACAAATGTGCTTTCCCATCCACAACAACCGTCGCACTGATAGCTTCGAGCGTTGTCCCAGCTTTATCACGCAAACGATTGTTCTGGCCAAAAATTTAAGCGATCTGACAGCTTTAGCAGTGTATGATTGCGCCCGTCAGCCCCGCCGGGGCTTGTGGAAAACCACCATGGACTTACCCAGTAGTTACTCGCTAACACGATTCATACAGAAAGATCTGACCGATTGATTCTCCCGGCGTGCTCCGCTGCTGGGAGTGGAGTTCGCCTATGACTGAAGTAGAAGTAAAAAAAGCGCAAGAGAGCCTGCAGGATCGCCTGGCCCAGGTGGTCGAACTGCTGCAGCGCCAGCGTGTGGTCGAAGACCTGACTCACCGCCAGGAGGGCGCGCACAACGACCTGGTGGAAAACCTCGTCCACCGCCAGAACCTCGTCGAGCTGCAGCGTAAGCTCGATGACCTGCACCCCGCCGACATCGCCTATATCCTCGAAGCCTTGCCCCTGGAAGACCGCCTGACGGTCTGGCAGCTGGTGCGCTCGGACCGCGATGGCGACATCCTGCTGGAAGTATCCGACTCGGTTCGTCAATCGCTGATCGCTGACATGGACGATCACGAGCTGCTGGCCGCCGCCAAGGAAATGGACGCCGACGAGCTGGCCGACCTGGCCCCAGAGCTACCGCGCGACGTTATCCATGAGCTGATGGAAACCCTCGATGCCCAGCAACGCGAACGTGTGCGTTCGGCGCTGAGCTACGACGAGGAGCAGGTCGGTGCGCTGATGGACTTCGAGATGGTCACCATCCGCGAAGACGTCAGCCTGGAAGTGGTGCTGCGCTACCTGCGCCGCCTGAAAGAGCTGCCCAACCACACCGACAAACTGTTCGTGGTCGATTACGACGGCATCCTCAAGGGTGTGTTGCCCATCAAGCGCCTGCTGGTCAACGACCCGGAGAAGAAGGTGGCGGAGGTCATGGCGACCGACCCGGTATCCTTCCAGCCCGAGGAAGATGCCTATGATGCGGCGCAGGCTTTCGAGCGTTACGACCTGGTATCGGCACCTGTCGTAGACAAGGGCGAGCGCCTGATCGGCCGTTTGACCATTGACGAGATGGTCGACCTGATCCGTGAAGAGAGCGAGAGCGAAGTCCTCAACATGGCGGGTCTGCGTGAAGAGGAAGACATCTTCGCCTCGGTCTGGCGCTCGTTCCGCAACCGCTGGGCGTGGTTGGCGATCAATTTGATTACTGCGTTTCTCGCTTCGCGAGTGATCGGGGTGTTCGAGGGGTCGATCGAAAAGCTGGTGGCCCTGGCTGCGTTGATGCCCATCGTTGCGGGTATTGGTGGCAACTCGGGCAACCAGACCATCACCATGATTGTCCGCGCCATGGCACTGGACCAGGTATCGCCGGGCAATACCAGCCGCCTGATGCGCAAGGAACTGGCGGTGTCGCTGATCAACGGCCTGGTGTGGGGCGGAGTCATTGGTGCCGTGGCTTTCTGGTTGTACGGTAGCTGGTCGCTGGGCGTGGTGATGACTGCAGCGATGACCTTGAACCTGTTACTGGCGGCGCTGATGGGTGTGCTCATCCCGATGACATTGGCCCGCTTGGGGCGCGACCCGGCGATGGGCGCGAGTGTGATGATCACTGCCGTGACCGACAGTGGCGGCTTCTTCATCTTCCTTGGCCTGGCCACGTTGTTCCTTCTCTAAGCCCAAACACAATCCTTTGCAGGAGCGGCCTTGTGCCGCGAAAGGCCGCTCCTGCAGAGGGCTGCGTTTGCTTCAGATAGCCCCCATAAAAAAAGCCAGCTTACGCTGGCTTTTTTGTGCTCGCTTGCAGGCCTCAGGAGGCGTCGGCGGCCATTTCCACATCGTGAGCGATGAGGGCGACCAAGGCATTCTGCTGGCGGTGGGACAGTTGGCGGAAGCGCTGCAGCAACTCGCGCTCATGCAGGGACAGCTCAGGGCTGTCCAGGCGCATGCTCAGCTCGTCACCCAAAGCACCTTCCTGGATAAGGCTCTGCTCCAGGCGCGCGATGATTTCGGAGTTCATGCTGCGGTGATGGTTGCGCGCTACCTCGGCAATGCGCTCACGCATCCCGTCTGGCAGGCGGACGACGAACTTGTCAGCGGTGCGGCTCGAATAAATAGCCTGTTTCATTGGGCGCATATAAATTGACCGGAGTTTGGTTCAGGGGAAGCGGTTCTCAAATTGGCCGCACGGGGTGGAAATACGACCGTGGCGACGACAAAATGTTCAACCGTCAGTGAAAAATGGATGCTCATCTTGCCTCATGGTCGCCGTTTCCTTGGCGTCAATTCTGTGACAAATAGTGGGCCGGATAAAGGCTTTATGCCAGTACCAATTATCAGAAATGAGCACTGGTTTGAAAAGTTTTACATGCTCCGGCTTGCCTGACTGTCAGTCTTTTGCCGTCAAAAACTGGTAAAACACAGCAAAAGGACAGGAAAACCCCTAGAATGCGCCGGTTTCCCTCCATAGAGCATAGTGGCTATGCAACATGACGCAAGCGACCGCCGATCAGGGACAGGCCGGCTGATATTTCTGGTAGGACCGTCCGGTTCGGGAAAAGATTCCCTGATCGACGCTTCGCGTGAGCGGCTGGCAGCCGCCGGGGTAGAGGTTGCCCGTCGGGTCATTACCCGCTCGGCCGAAGCCAAGGGCGAAGCTGCCCAAGGGGTCACGGCGGAACAGTTTGAAACCTTGTGTGCGCAGGGGGCATTTGCCATGTGCTGGCGGGCCAATGGCCTGGGGTATGGCATTCCTCGGCAGGTGGATGAGTGGTTGGCGGCGGGCAAGGCGGTGCTGGTGAATGGCTCGCGGGCTTACCTGCCCGAAGCGCGTCAGCGTTACCCGGACATGTTGGCAGTGCTGGTCGAGGTCAGGCCGGAGGTGCTGCGCCAGCGCTTGCTGGCCCGGGGCCGCGAAAGCGTTGAGGAGGTTGAACAGCGGTTGGCGCGTAGTGCTCGTTTGCAGGTGTTGTCCGATCCTTCGGTGCATGTGCTGGACAACTCGACAAGCCTGGAGGCAGCGGTCGCGGCCCTGTTCGGGTTGCTTCGCGATGAAGGTGTGCTGCCGCCGGTGTAGCAGTGCCAGAAAAGGATTACGCGAAAAAGCCAGGTAGAGGCATGACAAACGCCAGCATGCTGGTTAACATGCTGGCCGTCCCGCTGTGCAGCGCTCGCTGCCGGTGCTTGCGTCTCAGTAGCTCAATTGGATAGAGCATCCCCCTCCTAAGGGGAAGGTTGCAGGTTCAATTCCTGCCTGGGACGCCATTTCCTGTTTCCCCACATGCCCGCCATCCATCATTGCAACGCGCGATGGTGTTGTTCGTCTGCCTTGCTACCGGCCAGGCGCTGACGCATCACGAAGTACCCCACCACCACCAGTACCACTGTCAGCACTGTGAACCAGAACTGGAAGCGTGACGCCGGTTCGAATGCCTGGGTGCCGATCACCGCCAGCAAGGCGAACAACGCGACGATGTTGGCATACGGGAACAGCCAGGCCCGGAAGGCCGCCGGGTCGATCGCTTCATGGCGGGTTTTCCAGCGCATGGCCATGTGGGCGATGATGATGAAGATCCATACGACCATCACCAGGCTGCCGGTGCTCTTGGCCAAGGTCATGAACAGGTCGCCGCCGCTGACGAAGTGCACGGTCAGGATCATCGTGCAGATCGACAGGCTAAGCAGCAATGCATTGATCGGCACACCTTTGGCGCTCGTGCGCGAGAACAGCTTGGGTGCGTGCCCGCGCTGGCTCAGGGAGAACAGCATGCGCGAGTTGGAGAACATGAACGAATTCATCACCGACATGAACGAGACGAACAGCACCAGTTTCATGGCCACCGCAGCACCACCGAACCCGGCCAGGCTGAACAGCGAAACGTAGGGCGAGGCCAGGTTGGCCTTGTCGGTCCACGGCAGGCAAAGGATCAGGATCGACACCGAGCCTACATAGAACAGCATCACCCGCAGGATCACGCTCTTGATTGCGCGAATCACGTTCTGTCGCGGGTTTTCCGACTCACCTGCAGCCACGGCGGCAATTTCGCTGCCGCCCAGCGAGAAGATCACCACGATCACGCCAGCCATCACCGGTGACAGGCCGTTGGGCATGAAGCCGTCATGGGCGGTGAGGTTGACCAGCCCGGGGGAGGGGATGTTGCTGTGCAGGCCAAGCAGGATCGAAATGCCCAGTAGCATGAAAATGAGAATGGTGGCGACCTTCATCGCGGCCAGCCAGTATTCCACTTCGGCAAAGGAGCGTACCGAGTAGGCGTTGCTGGCCATCAACGTCACCAGCATCAGGAAAGCGCCTGCCCAGATCGGCAACCAAGGTAGAAAGTCATGCAGGATCGCGCCCAACAGCACTGCTTCGAGGGTGATGGTCATCATCGACTTGAACCAGTACAGCCAGCCGACAGCAAAACCGGCCCAGTCACCGAGGTAGGTGTTGGCGTAGGTCGAGAACGAACCGGCATCCGGGTTGCGGCAGGCCATTTCGCCGAGCATGAACATGACCAGGGTGACCACCAACCCCCCGATGAAGTACGACAGGATGGCCGCAGGGCCCGCCGATGCGATTAACGCGCCAGACCCCATGAACAGCCCGGCACCGATTACCCCGCCCAGGGCAATCATGGTGATGTGCCGCTGCTTCAGGCTTTGTTTCAAACTGTTGGATTGCATTTCCTTGTCCTCTCTTATTATTGGGGGCCGACAACGTTCCCCTACGCAGGCACTGTCGTGCGCCTGCGTCCACGCGTGGCAAATAGCTACCAGGCTGCCACCATGGACAATAAGGCCAAGGACCTCAAACGAATTCTATGCACAACATCCTGCTGATTTTTCCTAAGGACTGTTGCGCTTCATGTCGCACGGCGGACACTTTCTCCTAAAGCCCCCAGTGCTTCAACGCCCACAACACCCCCATGCCCACAACCAGCGTCAGCATCGTGCTGCGTGTGCGCCAGGCTACCAACGCAGCCAGGACCGCCGCGGGTATCTGCGGGTTCGTCCAGTCGAACCCGGCATGCCGGTCAGGGAAGACCACGGCCGGCAACACCAGCGCAGCCAGTACACTGGCCGGCACATAGGCCAATGCGCGGCGAAACAGAGGCGGGATGCGCAACACCGTGTGCAGTTCGATGAACGACAGCCGGATGGCGAAGGTGCCCAGGCCAATCAGCACGAAGGTTATCCACTGGGTCGTTTCGCTCATGATGCGTTCTGCTCTGTATGGGCTTCAGGTACGGCGTGTTGTTTTTGCCGACTCTCGATGGCCAGCCCGGCGATGATTCCGCCGACGGCACCGGTCAGCAGGCCAAGGTTGTAGGGCAGGTCAACGGCCAGCACCGCAAGCACGCCACCGGTCAGCGCGGCGCCGAGCATGGCGGTATTGCGAATGCCGGGTATCAGCAAGGCCAGAAAAGACAACGGTATGGCAAAACCCAGTGACCAGTCTTCCGGAATGCCTGCGCCCAGGTACATGCCCGCCAGTACCGAGAGGTTCCAGCCGAACCACATGGTGATCGCCGTGCCGGCGTAATAGGGGTAGGCATGCTGGCCTAGTCCGCCTGTGCCCATTTTCAGTGTGCACAGGGCGAAGGACTGATCCGACAGCATGAACGCCATTGGCCATTTGTGACGGCGCGGGAGGTGGCCCAGGTGTGGGGCCAGGCTGGCGCTGTACATCAGAAAACGCAGGTTGATCACCAGTGCGGTGACCACCATCGTCACTGGCAGGGCGGCGTTTTGCATCAATTGCATCACCACCATTTGCGCAGAGCCGGAGTAGAACAGCAAGGTCATGCCAATGGCGTCGGCGGGTGACAGGCCCATGCCGATTGCCGTAACCCCGGTGATCAGGCCAAAAGGCACAATGCCGGAGGTCAACGGCATAACGCTTTGTGCGCCCTGCTTGAATGCTTGGGTCGCGCTTGGGTACTGCATGGGAGTTCCTTGAAGCTGTTCGGAGGGTGCATGGACACCCTCACGTTAATGCGCCTGACAGTTGGCCACAACGTCAGATTTCTGAAATAGTAGGCCTAAAAAATATAGGCCTCATACCGTGTATCTCGACAGCCCCACCCGGCACTCGCTCCAGCTCAATGCCTTGCGTGCCTTCGAGGCGTCTGCGCGCCTGGGCGGTTTCGCGCGTGCCGCCCTCGAACTCAAGGTCACCCCAGGGGCCATCGCCGCCTTGGTCAAGACGCTGGAAAACGAATACGGCGCTGCGTTGTTCGAGCGCCATGCCAAGGGCGTACGCCTGACGCCCCTGGGTGAGAGCGTGAAAAGCCAGTTCACCGAGGCGTTCGATGCAGTGGAAGCCGCCGCGCGCACGTTACGGCGGCTGGCTGCGCCGCAGCGTGTGCACATTGTAACGTCGCCGGCCCTGGCGCAGTTGTGGATAGGGCCACGCCTGCCGGAACTGACCCGCCTGCTGGCGCCCATCGAGATTTCGGTTACGGCGGTGGATGAGCCGCCCAACCTCAAACGTAGCCCATTCGACCTGTGCCTGTTCTACACCGAAAAACCCGAACGCTGGCAGCGCAGGATCGCCACGGAAGAAGTGTTGCCCGTATGCGTACCCGCCTTGGCAGAGAGCATCATCACCCCTGCGGACCTTGCCAATGCCCGTTGCATTGCTGACGTAGGCTGGAATGACTGGGCGGTGTGGGCCGGCGCAGCCATGCCGGGGCACAATTTCGTGGCCCGTGGGCCGGGTTTTTCCCTGTACTCGATTGCATTGCAGCAGGCGTTGCTGGCTGCCGGTGTGCTGATCGGGCGCAGAAGCCTGGTGCAACGCTATCTGGACAGCGGCGAACTGGTGGCGCCCATCGACTGCGCGGTGCCTTTGGGCATGACCATTGCCGCGTGGCGATTACCGGGTGCCAAGGGCAACCAGGTGGTGGCTGCGGTGGAGGAGGCGCTGCTGCAGTTGGCTTGAGCCTTGGCGCTGCCTGTCGGGTGGCGCCCCCGACAGGCCTCGTCGCCAATCCTCACACGTGGCTTATCGCGTCTTCATTGCCATCTGATGTGCCGTCTGCCTGGGAGAGCTGTTCTTGTGCTTTCTCCTGGACCCGGTTCTCGATCTCCTCTTGCAAGCGCTGAGCGATCAACTCGCCGACCTTGGCCTTCACCTCTGGCGGCAGGGCTTCGTACTGCGCTTCGGTCAGGCCAATTTCGCTCAGCAGTTTTTCCTTGATCATCTCGCCGTGCGATTTGGACATCAGGTCCTGAAACGCTTGCCGGGCAGTGCTGGTGGTCAGTTGCTCCGGGCTGTCCTGCCCGGTTACGCCAGAGCCAAGGTTTTGCAGCATCACCTTGAATTTGGCGAAAGCCTCCTCCCGGGCATCCTCAGCGTTCTGCTGCGCCGTGTTGCCTTGGTTTTGCTGCTGGGCTGTCGTGCTGGCGGTGGTGATTGCCGTGCGCAAATCCGTAGCCTGCGCCGCAGCCTGTTCATCGTTGGCGCGCTGTGGTTGATGGAGCGTGGGCTGCCAGCTGACGCCGTTGTGGGCGATTATCATGTTTCCTCCTTGGAAATCGTGTTGGCAGGCGTTACGCGCAAAAGCCATGCCAGCGCTATGGCAGCTGGAAACCGGGCGTTGGGGCTATTCCGGTTGCACGCTGGCGGGCATATGCTTGCCCGTCACAGGCATCATCTTGCCGCCTGCGGCAATTACCACCACTGTCGGCAGCCCCTTGACCGGAGCGCAGTTGCTGGGCATCAGGGAGAGCGTCCATGAATCAGGAAACCAGGCCGGCCCCCGCTGGCTTCAGTGAACAGCAGTTGCACACATTGTTCGAGTTGATCAGCGATGGCATCTGGGACTGGAATGCCAACACCGGCTACGTCTATCGCAACCCGGGCTGGTACGCGATGCTCGGCTACGCCAGCCACTCCATGGCCAACTCGGTACTGACCTGGGAAAGCGTGATCCACCCGGAAGACTACCCACGGGTAATGGCACATTTCGAGGCGTACATCCGTCAGCATAACGAGCGCTACCTCATCGAATACCGCTGCCGTTGCCACGATGGCAGCTACCTGTGGATCGAAGACAGCGGCTACATCATCGACCGTAACGAAGACGGTTCGGTGGCGCGCATGCTCGGTGCTCACCGCAATATCGACGCCGGCAAACGCCTGGTCGAGCAGCTGGAGCAGAAGAACCAGTCGCTGGAAGGGCAAGTGGCCGAGCGCACCCGTGAGTTGTCCTGGGTGAACCAGCAGTTGCAGCGGCAACTGGACGAGAACCGTGAGTTGGCTGAGCGCGATGCGTTAACCCGCATTGCCAACCGCTATCGATTGGAAAAGGCATTGCAGCGGGAGTGCGAGCGGGCGCAGCGCTTTCGCCAGCCGTTGTCGCTGATCGCCATGGACCTGGATGATTTCAAACCGATCAACGACCGCTACGGGCACGCCCGGGGCGATGCAGCGCTGGTGCGGGTGGTCGACAGCCTGCGGACCTGCCTGCGCGAACTGGACCTGTTGGCGCGCTGGGGCGGGGACGAGTTCGTTATCGTACTGCCGCAGAGCACGCTGGGCGAGGCGCTGGATGTCGCCGGGCGCTTGCGCCAGGTGATGGCGCAACTGGAACCGGTGGGGGAGTGCCGTCTGACCATGAGTTATGGCGTGGTGCAGTGGCAGGAAGGGGAGGACCAGCATGCGCTGCTGGCGCGGGCTGATAAGGCAATGTACCGGGCCAAAAGGGCCGGCAAGAATGCCATCGCCGAGTGAATTGGTTTGCCGGTACAGGTATAAAAAAGACCCGCAGCGCCTCTCGGCGCGGCGGGCCAAATCGGCCTCGGCCGCTTCAGTGTCAGATATGCAGGGCGTGGCCCAGGGCACGCAGTGCCGCTTCCTGTACCGCTTCACCCAGGGTCGGGTGGGCATGGATGGTACCGGCCACATCCTCCAGGCAGGCACCCATCTCCAGCGACTGGGCAAACGCCGTGGACAGCTCGGAAACCGCCACGCCAACCGCTTGCCAGCCCAGGATCAGGTGGTTGTCACGCCGCGCGACCACGCGCACGAAACCGCTTTTCGACTCCAGGCTCATGGCCCGGCCGTTGGCGGCGAACGGGAACTGCGCGACGATGCAGTCCAGGCCTTGCTGACTGGCCTGTTCCGGCGTCTTGCCGACCACGACCACTTCCGGGTCGGTGAAGCACACGGCGGCTATCGCAGCGGGTTCGAAGCGGCGTGCCTTGCCGGCGATGATCTCGGCCACCATCTCGCCCTGGGCCATGGCCCGGTGCGCCAGCATCGGTTCGCCGGCCACGTCGCCGATGGCCCAGACGTTGTGCATGCTGGTCTGGCAGCGCTCGTCGATGGCAATCGCGGCACCATTCATCTTCAGGTCCAGGCATTCCAGGTTGAAGCCCTTGGTGCGTGAGCGGCGGCCCACGGCCACCAGCACCCGGTCGGCTTCCAGGCGCAGTTGTCCGCCCTTGCCATCGTTGGCCAGCAGCCAGCCATTTTCGTAACCTTCGACGCTGTGGCCAAGGTGCAGGGCGATACCCAGCTTTTTCAGCGACTCGGCCACCGGGGCGGTCAGTTCGCTGTCGTAAGTCGGCAGGATGCGCTCGCGCGCTTCCACCACGCTGACCTGCGCGCCGAGCTTGCGGTAGGCGATACCCAGCTCCAGGCCGATGTAGCCACCGCCCACCACCACCAGGTGTTGCGGCAGGGCTTTCGGTGCCAGGGCCTCGGTCGAGGAAATCACCGGCCCACCCAACGGCAGCATCGGCAGTTCGACACTGCTGGAGCCCGTGGCCAGCAACAGGTGCTCGCACTGGATGCGCTGGCCATCCACCTCGACCTGCTTGCCATCAAGCACCTTGGCCCAGCCGTGCACCACCTTCACCCCGTGCTTTTTCAGCAGGGCGGCGACACCAGTGGTCAGGCGATCGACGATGCCGTCTTTCCAGGCCACGCTCTGGCCGATGTCCAGGCGTGGCGAAGCCACGCTGATGCCCAGCGGCGAGGGTTCGGTAAAGCGCGAGGCCTGGTGGAACTGCTCGGCCACATGGATCAGCGCCTTGGACGGAATGCAGCCGATGTTCAGGCAGGTACCGCCCAGCGCCTGGCCTTCCACCAACACGGTAGGGATGCCCAGTTGCCCGGCGCGGATGGCCGCCACATAGCCGCCAGGGCCGCCGCCGATGATCAACAGGGTTGTCTGGATAGTCTGTTGCATGCTCACTCCACGAACAGGCAGGCGGGTTGTTCGAGCAGGCCACGCATGGCCTGGATGAACAGGGCGGCGTCCATGCCATCGACCACGCGGTGGTCGAACGAGCTGGACAGGTTCATCATCTTGCGCACGACGATCTGGCCGTCGATCACCACGGGCCGCTCAACCATGCGGTTGACACCGACGATCGCCACTTCCGGGGTGTTGACCACCGGCGTGCTGACGATGCCGCCCAGGGCGCCGAGGCTGGTCAGGGTAATGGTCGAACCGGACAGCTCTTCGCGGCTGGCCTTGTTGTTGCGCGCAGCGTTGGCCAGGCGTGAAATCTCACCGGCATTGGCCCACAGGCTGCCCGCTTCGGCGTGGCGCAGCACGGGTACCATCAGGCCGTTGTCACCTTGGGTGGCGATGCCCACATGCACCGCGCCATGGCGGGTTATGATCTGCGCTTCGTCATCGTAGGTGGCGTTTATCTGCGGGAAGTCACGCAGTGCCACGACCAGGGCGCGCACCAGGAACGGCAGCAGTGTCAGCTTGCCGCGGCTGTCGCCGTGCTTGCTGTTGAGCTGCTGGCGCAGGGCTTCCAGGGCGGTGACGTCGATTTCTTCCACATAGCTGAAGTGCGCGACCCGGCGCTTGGCGTCCTGCATGCGCTGGGCGATCTTGCGGCGCAGGCCGATCACCGGCACCTGCTCGCTGTCGGTGCGCCTGGCATAGCCATTGGGGGTTTGCCCGGCAGCGCTTTGCGGTTTGCTCATGAACGCGTCGAGGTCTTCGTGCAGGATGCGCCCGGCCGGGCCGCTGCCGTGCACATAACGCAATTCGATGCCGGCATCGAGGGCACGTTTGCGCACCGCCGGCGAGGCCAGCGGCTTGTCGCCCGGCTGGCGCGGCACGATGGGCGCTGCCTCGTGGCTGGCTGACGCCTGGTACGCCGCCGGTTTAACGTCTTTCTGTGGTTCAGGTTTAGCGGCTACCGGTGCCGCAGGCACTTCGGCCGGCTTGGCTTGCGGCACATCCACATGGTTGCCGCTGCCTTCCACTTCGATGCGGATCAGCTCACTGCCGACCGCCATCACTTCACCTGGCTGGCCACCTAAGGCCAGCACCTTGCCGCTGACCGGCGACGGGATTTCCACGGTGGCCTTGTCGGTCATGACGTCGGCTACCACTTGGTCCTCGGCGATGATGTCGCCCACCTTGACGAACCATTCCACCAATTCGACCTGCGCGATGCCTTCGCCAATGTCCGGCATCTTGATGACGTGCGTGCCCATTCAGACCTCCATGACCTTTTTCAATGCCGCACCTACCCGCGAAGGCCCTGGGAAGTAAGCCCATTCCTGCGCGTGAGGGTAGGGGGTGTCCCAACCGGTGACGCGCTCGATCGGCGCCTCCAGGTGGTGGAAGCAGTGCTCCTGCACCAGCGACACCAGTTCTGCGCCAAAGCCACAGGTACGGGTGGCCTCGTGTACTACCACGCAACGGCCGGTCTTTTTCACCGACTCCACGATGGTGTCCAGGTCTAGCGGCCACAGGCTGCGCAAGTCGATCACTTCGGCATCCACGCCACTTTCTTCGGCGGCCACCTGGGCCACGTACACGGTGGTGCCATAGGTGAGCACGGTCACGTCATTGCCGGGGCGGGTGATGGCGGCCTTGTCCAGTGGCACGGTGTAGTAGCCATCGGGCACGGCGCTGTGCGGGTGTTTCGACCACGGCGTAACCGGGCGGTCATGGTGGCCGTCGAACGGGCCGTTGTACAGGCGCTTGGGCTCCAGGAAGATCACCGGGTCGTCGCATTCGATCGAGGCAATCAGCAGGCCTTTGGCGTCGTACGGGTTGGATGGCATTACGGTGCGCAGGCCGCACACCTGAGTGAACATCGCTTCCGGGCTCTGGCTGTGTGTCTGGCCGCCATAGATACCGCCACCGCAGGGCATACGCAGGGTCAGCGGGGCGATGAACTCGCCGGCCGAACGGTAGCGCAGGCGGGCCATTTCAGAAACGATCTGGTCGGAGGCCGGGTAGAAGTAGTCAGCGAACTGGATTTCCACCACCGGGCGCAGGCCGTAGGCACCCATGCCCACGGCGGTGCCGACGATGCCGCTTTCAGAGATGGGCGCGTCGAACACGCGGGACTTGCCGTACTTGGTCTGCAGGCCCTCGGTGCAGCGGAACACGCCGCCGAAGTAGCCGACGTCCTGGCCGTACACCACCACATTGTCGTCGCGCTCAAGCATGACATCCATGGCCGAGCGCAGGGCCTGGATCATGGTCATGGTAGTGGTGGCCATGGCGGTTTCCGGGTTGATGCTGTTGTTGTGGTCGTTCATCTCAAACCCCCAGTTCCTGGCGTTGGCGGCGCAGGTGGTCGGGCATCTCCTTGTACACGTCCTCGAACATCGAGGCGGCGCTCGGGATGTGACCGTTGGCCAGGGTGCCGTACTGCTCGGCTTCTTTTTGCGCAGCAATCACGGCCGCTTCGAACTCGGCCGTGGTGGCCTGGTGTTCTTCTTCGGACCAGTGGCCGATCTTGATCAGGTGCTGCTTCAGGCGGGCGATCGGGTCACCCAGCGGGAAGTGGCTCCAGTCATCGGCAGGGCGGTACTTGGACGGGTCGTCCGAGGTCGAGTGCGGGCCGGCACGGTAGGTGACCCACTCGATCAGGCTCGGGCCCAAACCACGGCGGGCACGTTCGGCAGCCCAGCGCGAAGCGGCGTAAACGGCGACGAAGTCGTTGCCGTCCACCCGCAGCGAAGCGATGCCGCAGCCCACGCCACGGCCGGCGAAGGTGGTCGACTCGCCACCGGCGATGGCCTGGAAGGTTGAGATGGCCCACTGGTTGTTGACCACGTTGAGGATCACCGGGGCGCGGTAAACGTGGGCAAAGGTGAGGGCGGTGTGGAAGTCCGATTCGGCAGTGGCGCCGTCGCCGATCCAGGCCGAGGCAATCTTGGTATCGCCCTTGATCGCCGAGGCCATGGCCCAGCCGACCGCCTGGACGAACTGGGTCGCCAGGTTGCCGCTGATGGTGAAGAAGCCGGCCTCGCGTACCGAGTACATGATCGGCAGCTGGCGGCCCTTGAGGGGGTCGCGTTCGTTGGACAGCAACTGGCAGATCATCTCCACCAGCGACACGTCGCGGGCCATCAGGATGCTTTGCTGACGGTAGGTGGGGAAGCACATGTCGGTGCGGTTAAGCGCCAGCGCCTGGCCGCTGCCGATGGCTTCTTCGCCCAGGCTCTGCATGTAGAAGGACATCTTCTTCTGGCGCTGGGCAACCACCATGCGGCTGTCGAAGATCCGCGTCTTGAGCATGGCGCGCATGCCTTGGCGCAGGATCTGCGGGTCGATGTCTTCAGCCCACGGGCCTTGGGCGTCGCCTTGCTCGTCGAGCACGCGGACCAGGCTGTAGGACAGGTCGGCGGTGTCGGCAGCGTCGACATCGACAGGGGGTTTACGGGCTTGACCTGCATCGTTCAGGCGCAGGTAGGAAAAATCGGTCTGGCAGCCTGGCCGGCCGGTGGGCTCGGGCACATGCAAACGCAGGGGGGCGTACTCGTTCATGCTTTTTACGCTCGCTCGGGTATTTGTTTTTGTGAGCTCTGAAGCGGCCGCCGCTGAGTACCGGCTTGTGACTGGTAAGTCAGCGTCCCCTACATCTTAGTGGTCCGGCAGGAGAATTTTTCTCTCAAGTTGATTGCCTTTGCCGAGCGGGGCAGATAAACATTCCGCATAAACACAAAAAACCGGTGATTTTGTCTCATGCGCAAACTCGATCGTACCGATATCGGCATTCTCAACAGCCTGCAGGAAAACGCCCGCATCACCAACGCCGAGCTGGCACGCTCGGTCAACCTGTCGCCCACGCCCTGTTTCAACCGGGTGCGGGCCATGGAAGAGCTGGGGGTGATCCGCCAGCAGGTGACCTTGTTGTCGCCCGAGGCGTTGGGGCTGGATGTGAATGTGTTCATCCATGTCAGCCTGGAAAAACAGGTAGAGCAGTCGCTGCACCGCTTCGAGGAAGAAATTGCCGAACGGCCCGAGGTGATGGAGTGCTACCTGATGACGGGCGACCCGGACTACCTGTTGCGGGTACTGCTGCCAAGTATCCAGGCGCTGGAGCGGTTTCTCGATTACCTCACGCGGTTGCCGGGGGTGGCGAATATCCGCTCGAGTTTTGCCTTGAAACAGGTGCGCTACAAGACAGCCTTGCCGTTGCCGGCCAATGGCATGACCTTGCGCGAATAGAAGAGGCCCCAGGCGTTCGAGAGGCTGCTTGATATTTTAAACACCCCCAGCCTATGTTGTTGTCAGCCTACAACAACAAGGACAAGCGTCATGAGCATCGCTCAGCTCCAGGGCATCGATGAAATCGAATGCGTCACCCCCGACCTCAACGGCGTCCCACGCGGCAAGGTGATGACCGCCGAAGGCTTTCTCGAAGGCCGCCGCCTGCAGATGGCCCGTGGGGTGCTGCTGCAATGCATCATGGGCGGTTACCCGCCGGCGAAGTTCTACGGCAGCGACGACGGCGACCTGGCACTGGTCGCCGAACCCAGCCAGGTCCATCGCCTGCCCTGGAGCAACGACGCCCGCGCCCTGGCCATTTGCGACGCCAATGAACTGGATGGTCGCCCCTCGGCACTGTCCACCCGTGGCCAGCTCAAGGCCGTGATCGCCCGCTACGCGGCGCTGGGCCTGGCGCCAGTGGTGGCGACCGAGCTCGAATTCTTCGTCTTTGCCCCCAACAGCGATCCCCAGCAACCGTTCCAGCCACCGCTGGGCACCGACGGCCGCCGCGAGCTGGGCCATTCGGCATTCAGTATCAGTTCCAACAACGGCCTGCGCCCGTTCTTCAATGAGGTGTACCAGTGCATGGCCGCGCTCGGCCTGCCGCGCGACACCTTCATGCACGAAATGGGCGTCAGCCAGTTCGAGATCAACTTGCTGCATGGCGACCCGCTGCTGCTGGCCGACCAGACCTTCCTGTTCAAACACTTGCTCAAGGAAGTGGCACTCAAGCACGGGCTGACCGTGGTGTGCATGGCCAAACCGCTGGCGCGCACGCCTGGTAGTTCCATGCATATTCACCAGAGCCTGGTCGATACCGGCAGCGGGCGTAACGTGTTCAGCGATGAGCAGGGCCAGCCTACCGATACCTTCCACCATTTCATCGGCGGCCTGCAGGCATGCATGGCCGACTTCACTGCGCTGTTTGCGCCCAACGTCAACTCGTACCAGCGGCTGTGCCACCCCTATGCGTCGCCGAACAACGCCTGCTGGTCCGAGGACAACCGTGCAGCAGGCTTGCGCATCCCGGCCAGTGCAGCGGTAGCGCGGCGGGTGGAAAACCGCTTGCCCGGCGCTGACGCCAACCCCTACCTGGCCATCGCCGCCTCCCTGGCCGCGGGGTTGCACGGCATCGAGCAGCGCCTGCAACCTTCGCCGGCGATCCAGGGCGAGTTCGAAGTGCCGGAGCACTTGAGCTTGCCATGCACCCTCCATGCGGCGCTGGAGCGGCTCAAGCGCAGCGCGCTGGCGCGGGAACTGTTCGGCAGTGAGTTCATCGAAGGCTACATCGCCAGCAAGACCTTGGAGCTGACCGATTTCTTCGACGAAATCACCCCGTGGGAGCGCCGGGTTCTGGCGGCACAGGCCTGATCGCGACACGACCTGCACCGGACACGCCCCGGCTGCACCATTTTGCAGTCGGGGGCCTGCAAGGACCGGCGTTTGCCCTTATGCTGCTAGCACCTACCGCCACCTGACCAGGGAGCATTGCGGGACGTATGCGAAATGTATGGAAGCCGTTTCAGTCGTTGTATTTCGCCGCGCTGATGATGTTGATCGGCTCGGGTCTGCTCAGTACCTACCTGGCGTTGCGCCTGGCGGCCGACCACGTCGACAGCCTGTGGGTGGGCGCGTTGATGGCGGCCAACTATTTTGGCCTGGCGGTGGGCGGCAAGGTCGGCCACCGGCTGATCGGCCGGGTAGGGCACATTCGCGCCTACGCCACCTGCGCCGGCATCGTCGGTGCGGCGGTGCTCGGCCATGGCCTGACCAGCTGGCTGCCGGCCTGGGTCGGGCTGCGCATGATCGTGGGCCTGGGCATGATGTGCCAATACATGGTCATCGAGAGCTGGCTCAACGAGCAGGCTGATGTGAAGCACCGTGGCGCGGTGTTCAGCGGCTACATGATCGCATCGTACCTGGGGCTGGTGCTTGGCCAGCTGATCCTGGTGGTGCACCCCGCGCTCGGCCCGGAGCTGCTGATGCTGGTGGCGATGTGCTTTGCCTTGTGCCTGGTGCCGGTGGCGATGACCCGGCGCATTCACCCGGCGCCCTTGCGCCCGGCGCCGATGGAGCCGAAGTTCTTCATCAAGCGTGTGCCGCAATCGCTCAGTACGGTATTGGGCTCGGGATTGATCGTCGGCTCGTTCTACGGCCTGGCGCCCTTGTATGCCTCCAGCCAGGGGATGACGACCGAGCAGGTCGGCCTGTTCATGGGTAGCTGCATTTTTGCTGGCCTTTTGGTGCAGTGGCCACTGGGCTGGTTGTCTGATCGTTACGACCGGGCGGTGCTGATTCGCAGCGTGGCAATAGGCCTGGCGTTGGCCGCTGCGCCCTTGGCGATACTGCCCAGTGTGCCGCTGGAGTTGCTGTTCGGTATCGGCTTTTTGATTTCGTTGCTGCAGTTCTGCCTGTACCCGCTGGCGGTGGCGTTTTCCAACGACCACGTGGAAAGCGAGCGGCGGGTGTCGCTGACCGCCATGCTGCTGGTGACCTACGGTGTGGGGGCGTGCATCGGGCCCCTGGCGGCGGGCGTGCTGATGAAGGTGCTGGGCGCACAGATGCTGTACGCGTTCTTTGTGTTCTTCGCCTTGGTGCTGGTGTGGCGCATTCGGCCGAAAGCGGTTACTGGGCTGCACCAGGTTCAGGATGCGCCGCTGGGCCACGTGGCGATGCCGGCGGCCGGTTCGCCGTTGTCGGCAGCGCTGGACCCACGGGTGGATGAGCAGACCGTGCAGGACATGATGCAGGCGCCGGTAGCGGCTGAAGATACCGAGGATGAAGACAAAGGGGCTGAGCAACAGGCAGCTGAACCGGAGGCGGTCAGCAAGTCGGTGTAAGCCAGTACCGGCCTCTTCGCGGGGCAGGAAGAGCACAAATGAAAACGCCACCTCAGCAGGTGGCGTTTTTGCTTAACAGCTAGCCGACGATCAGTAGTCGTCCTTGTCGAACCGCCGCGCCTCACGCTGCAGCTGGTATACAAAGCTCTCGATCTTGCGCTGTGCCTGCCCGCTCAGGTTATGGAAGCGTACGCCGGCAAAGGTGGTGTTGATGCGCTCTTCATAGTGCAGGTGGCGCAGTTCGACCATGGTGTCCACCAGGCCCAGCGGGTTGCCCGCCTTGAAACGCTCGTACACCTGGCCCAGTTGCAGGCGGTCTTCGACATTGCCTTCAAAGCGCAGTTTGCAGCCGGTAGCCGAGATATCCAGCAGTTTGCCGCGCAGGGCCCCGTTGCCCTTCAGGTGGGCGCCGTCGAGGATGATATCGACCAGTTGCGACAACTTCAGCGCGGCGCGGAAGGCATTGCGGCGCTGGTGGTAGGTCATCTCTTCTGGCATGGGGCCGCTGTAGCAGCGGTGGCCGTCGACTTCGGTAATCTTCAGCGTGTGGTTGCATTCCCAGGCGATGCGCACGCCATCGTGGAAACCTTCGATGCGGAAGTGCTCGCCGTTCTCGATGAACTTCTCACCATCGCGGGGGATCATTTCGTCCAGGGCCAGGGTGTTGCTTTCACGGTCCACGTGCACCACATAGCTCTGAAAGCGCTGGCTACGGTCGTGGAAGGTGATGATGAGGGGGTCGTGGCTTTCCTGCAGCTGCCGTAAGTTGGCCGCAATCTCCAAGGGGGTGCTCAGCACCTTTGGCGGTTGCGGGGCATCGGATTCATTGAACACGGCTTATCGTTCTCCAGGCAAAAGCGACACACGCAATTAACGGCATTTTGCCAGTATGTTCCGTGCCTTGATAGAAAAAATCACACTTGGCTGAGGGCCCGTGGCTTGGCCAGCGGCGAGGTGCTGCCGCGGCTGTCGTACAGCGACGGCGAATCGCCGCCCATGAGGATCCGGATCTGGTTGCTGGTGACGTGTTGCTGCACCTGGATGATCCGGCCATTGGTCTCGTTAAGCTGTTGGCAGGCTTGCATCAACTGGCTGATCACGTCGAGTTGTTGCAGGATCAATTCACCGTTGGGCGATTGTGCCGCCACAGCCTCCACACCGGCGCGGTCTGCGCTCAGGCCGAGGCTGGTAAGCAGGTTGTTGCGCCGCAGGCCTTGCTGCTCGAGCAACACGATCAATGACTGCTTGCGGGCCAGAATATTTTCCAGCGGGGCCATATCGCGGCCATGCAGGGCTACAGACTCCTTTTGCAGGAGGTCGAGCAGTTCCTGCATCGGGGCAATGTCGTCTTCGATCAATTGCAGCAAGGTGATGTCGTGCATGGCTAACTCTTGGCTTTTCTAGCGTCCGTGAAGTCAGCGCGCCGTACGGTCAGCGCTGGGCTTCGAAATCGAGCAGTTTGCTGGCGACCCGGCCGGCATCGACCTGGTAGCTGCCGTCGGCGATCGCCTGTTTCAACTGGGCCACGCGGGCGCTGTTGACCACGGGCTCGTCGCGCAGCTTGTCGCTGATCTTCTGCAACTGCTGGGCCTCTTGGCTGAGGTGCACCGCTTCTCCGCTGACGCTGGTGGCGCTGGCCGCTTCCTGGCTGACTGCCGGTTTTTCGGCGCTGCCCGACGCGGAGTTGCCGCGCACACCGCCCGTGACGGACGGCGAGTTATTCAAACGACTGAAGTCGATGACCATGATCAGAAACCTCTGGGTATTTGGACGCTTGCCTTGTTTTCGGCCAACCCGATAGAAACTTTAGGCACAAATGCATCGCCGCCTGTCAGCAAGCTCGCGAACCCGTGTTCTGACACAGTTTAGGAAAAGCGGTTCCTCACTGCCAGCCTAATCTGGTGGCCGGCCTACATACTGACCTCGACTTGGCCGGGGCCGGTCACCCTGGCCTTCACCACTCGCTTGGAGTTGAGGTTGCGTACCCGTATCTGCTCGCTCAGGCCGCCCTTGCTCAGGGCCTCGCCCGGCATGCGCACGCTCAGGCTGCCGCTGCGGGCAATGATTACCACCTGGTCACCCTTGCGGACCACCTCGGCCTGTTCCAGATGCTGCGGGGTCAGCACCTGGTCGATCACCGTGGGGCGCAGCATCTTCATGCCCACTGCCTGGTCCAGTTCAGTCAGAAAGCCCTGGCCAAGGGTGCCGACATCGCGCTCGCGCAGGGCCACGTCGCCTTCGCCAACCGTGTTGTCGCGCTTGAGCGGGCGGGTTACCACCACCACGTCGCGGAACAGCCGCACGGTAGCCGGTACGAACACTGTCCACGGGGCTGCGCTGTCGCAGCGGACCCGTACCGTTACCCGGCCTAGCGGCAGGGCGGGGCTTTCCAGCGAGGCGTCCAGCGGCTGGCTGCACAATGGCATGCGCAGGCGCGGGTCCAGCGGGTTGACCTGTATCTCATAGCGACCAGGGGTCTGGGTGGTGGCCAGGTAATCTTCTACCGTGAATTCAAGAAACCCTTGGGTGACACCGATAAGTTGTTCAGGCAAGGTGAACGCGTCCGCTAACGTACGAACGCCGGGCGCCAGCAGGCACAGCGTGGCCAGCAAGCCGGTCAGCAGGCGCGTCAATCGTCGGAAAAATGTCGTTTTCGTGTGCATGACGCTCAAAAAAGCAAAGCCCGTGCCGACTCGCTACCTGAGTTGCAACGAAAGGCTGAAAGATTAAGGAGTCTGGCATGGCGGGTGTTATGGATTCGGTCAACCAGCGCACACAGCTGGTGGGGCAGAATCGCCTGGAATTGCTGCTGTTTCGCCTCAATGGCGAGCAGCTTTACGGCATCAACGTGTTCAAGGTCAGGGAAGTGCTGCAGTGCCCTGCGCTGACCCTGCTGCCCAAGGCGCACCCGGTGGTGCGTGGCGTTGCCAACATTCGCGGGGCGACCATCCCGATTCTCGACCTGTCGATGGCCACCGGGTTGCGGCCGCTGCAGGAAGACACGCGCAACAGCTTCGTGATCATCACCGAGTACAACACCAAGACCCAGGGCTTCCTGGTGCACTCGGTGGAGCGCATCGTCAACATGAACTGGGAAGAGATCCATCCGCCACCCAAGGGAACTGGCCGTGACCACTACCTGACGGCGGTCACCCGGGTAGACAACCGGATGGTCGAGATCATCGATGTGGAGAAGGTGCTGGCCGAAGTGTCGCCATCGTCGGAATCGGTATCGGCCGGGGTGATCGACGCCGAAGTGCAGGACAAGGCCGTGCTGATGCGGGTGCTGACCGTCGACGATTCGTCGGTGGCGCGCAAGCAGGTCAGCCGCTGCCTGCAGACCGTAGGGGTCGAGGTGGTTGCGCTCAACGATGGCCGTCAGGCTCTGAACTACCTGCGTCAGTTGGTGGATGAGGGCAAAAAGCCGGAAGAAGAGTTCCTGATGATGATCTCCGACATTGAAATGCCGGAAATGGACGGCTATACGCTAACGGCGGAGATCCGCAGCGACCCGCGCATGCAAAAATTGCACATCTGCCTGCATACTTCGCTCTCCGGGGTGTTCAACCAGGCAATGGTCAAGAAGGTCGGCGCCGATGACTTCCTGGCCAAGTTCAAGCCGGACGACCTGGCCCAGCGGGTGGTCGACCGGATCAAGGCAGCGCATTGAAGCAGCCGGGGGCAGGCCCCCGGCACCAGTGATTGAAAAGAGGCGGCAGTAGTGTCTACGGGTAATTTGGATTTCGAACAGTTCCGGGTATTCCTGGAGAAAGCCTGTGGCATCCTGCTGGGCGAGAATAAGCAGTACCTGGTTTCCAGCCGTCTCAACAAGCTGATGGAACAACAGGGCATCAAGAGCCTGGGCGAGCTGGTACAGCGTATCCAGGCCCAGCCGCGCGGCGGTTTGCGCGAGCAGGTGGTGGATGCCATGACCACCAACGAGACCCTGTGGTTTCGCGATACCTACCCGTTCGAAGTGCTGAAGAACAAGGTGATTCCCGAGTTCATCCGCAACAACCCAGGCCAGCGCCTGCGCATGTGGTCGGCGGCCTGTTCGTCGGGGCAGGAGCCATATTCCATCTCGATGGCCATCGACGAGTTCGAGCGCAGCAACCTGGGCCAGCTGAAGATGGGGGCGCAGATTGTGGCCACCGACCTGTCAGGCACCATGCTCACCAACTGCAAGACCGGTGAGTACGACAGCCTGGCCATTGCCCGTGGCCTGTCGCAGGAGCGCCTGCAGCGCTACTTCGACCCCAAGGGGCCAGGGCGCTGGGCGGTGAAGCCGGCCATTCGCAGCCGCGTCGAGTTCCGCTCGTTCAACCTGCTCGACAGCTATGCCAGCCTGGGCAAGTTCGACATCGTGTTCTGTCGCAACGTGCTGATCTACTTCTCGGCGCAGGTGAAGAAGGACATCCTGCTGCGCATTCACAGCACCCTGAAGCCGGGTGGCTACCTGTTCCTCGGCGCCTCGGAAGCCCTGAACGGGTTGCCGGATCATTACCAGATGGTGCAGTGCAGCCCGGGGATCATCTACCAGGCCAAGTAAGCACGAAGGCCGGCAGCGAAAGTTGCCGGCCTTTTTGTTGGCCTGTACCGGCCTCTTCGTGGGCGCGCCCGCGAAGAGGCCGGTACAGGGGAAAGACTGACGTCAAATTTTTGATTTGCCGCTTTTGCCATCCGGCAATTGCCGCTTTCGCCGCCCAAGGCGGAAGGCCTTTGCCGCTTTTCTGGCATCACCCTGACACCACCGTACCTCGAAAGCCTGTGTTTTCGGGCTTTTCACGCGTTGGCACAGCCCTTGCTATACCTTGCTCAACGACATTCCGGTCAACCTCTGAAGGTTTCCCCGACATGAGCATCAGCTTCGACAAGGCGCTTGGCATTCACGAAAAGGCACTGGGCTTCCGCGCCCAGCGCGCTGAAGTGCTGGCCAACAACATCGCCAACGCCGACACGCCCAACTACAAGGCGCGTGACATGGACTTTTCTTCGGTGCTCGCCGCCGAAACCAGCAAGCAGCAAAGCGGCCGCTTCGCCATGGACCGTACCAACAGCCGGCACATCGAAGCCGAAGGCCTCGCCATTGCCGCTGACGATACCCTCAAGTACCGCACACCGCTGCAGCCGTCGATCGACCAGAACACCGTGGACGCGCAGATCGAGCAATCGAACTACACCGAAAACGCCATTGGCTTCCAGGCCAGTTTCACCTTGCTCAACAGTAAATTCAAAGGGCTGGTTTCCGCCCTGCGGGGAGAATGACCATGTCCCTTTCCAGTGTTTTCAACATTGCCGGTAGCGGTATGAGCGCGCAGAACACGCGCCTGAATACCGTTGCGTCCAACATTGCCAACGCCGAGACCGTGTCTTCGAGCATCGACCAGACCTACCGCGCCCGCCATCCGGTGTTCGCTACCACCTTCCAGGACGCACAGGCCGGCAGCAGCCAGTCGCTGTTCGAAGACCAGGGTGAAGCAGGGCAGGGCGTGCAGGTAAAAGGCATCGTCGAAGACCAGAGCACCCTCGAGGCACGTTACGAGCCAAACCACCCGGCGGCGAACAAGGACGGCTACGTCTACTACCCGAACGTCAACGTGGTCGAGGAGATGGCTGACATGATCTCTGCCAGCCGCGCGTTCCAGACCAATGCCGAACTGATGAACACGGCCAAGACCATGATGCAGAAAGTGCTGACCCTGGGGCAGTGATAAGGAATTCGGACCATGGCAATCGATACTAACGGTGTGAACCTCAATGACGTGCTGTCGGCGTCGGGCGTGGGCACCAGCACCAAAAAGACCACGGACACTGCATCCAAGACTGGCACCGATTCGCTCGGCAAAGATGCTTTCCTGCAGTTGCTTGTCACCCAGATGCAGCACCAGAACCCGCTGGACCCGCAGGATAACGGCGAGTTCGTTGCCCAGCTGGCGCAGTTCAGCAGCCTGGAAGGTATTACCTCGCTGAACGACTCGGTCAGCGCCATCACCAGTGCCATGGCTTCGTCCCAGGCGCTTCAGGCATCGTCGCTGGTAGGGCGGTCGGTGGTGGTTCAGAACGACAAGGCCGTGGTTGACACCGCTGAAAGCTTCAATGCCCAGTTCGTTGTACCCCAGGCCATCAGTGAAGCGAAGATCACCATCAAGGATAAGGACGGCAACACGGTCAAGACCATCGAGTTGGGTGAGCAGAAAGCCGGTTACGCCGACTTCATCTGGGACGGTACCAACAACAGTGGCGAGAAAGTGGACCCGGGCACTTATACCTTCACTGCAAGCACCACAGTCGATGGCAAGGCGGTGCAAATGAGCACGCTGTTGCCGGCCAAGGTCACCAGTGTCAGCTTCAGTGCCTCGGGCGAAATGGTGCTCAACCTTGCCGGTGTAGGCAAGGTCTCCCTCTCCGACGTGCAAACCATCGGTATCTAAGGCCCGCTAGAGCGGCAAAAGGAGCGAATTCATGTCTTTCAATATCGGCCTTAGCGGTCTGTACGCAGCCAACAAGCAGCTGGATGTCACCGGCAACAACATCGCCAACGTCAATACCACGGGCTTCAAGTCCTCGCGCGCCGAGTTCGCGGATGTGTATGCAGGCGCCAACCGCCTGGGTGTGGGCAAGAATCAGGTGGGCAATGGTGTGCGGCTGGCGGCCATTTCTCAGCAGTTCACCCAAGGTGATGTAAACACCACGGGCAACGTGCTGGACATGGGCATCCAGGGGCAGGGCTTCTTCGTGCTGTCTGACAACGGCTCGAAGGTATACACCCGGGCGGGCTCCTTCCAGCCAAGCAAGGACAACTTCGTCGAAACCTCTGATGGCCTGCGCCTGCAAGGTTACATGGCGGATGCCACCGGCAAGATCCAGAAAGGCGTCCTGACCGACCTGAAGATCGATACGTCGGCATTGCAGCCCAAGCCGACCTCGTTGATCGACCAGGGCATCAACCTGAACTCCTCGGCGGCCTCGATTCCTTTCCTGGTGTATGACAACACCAAGCCGCCGTCCATGGCTGCATTCGACCCGGCGGACCCAAGCACTTATCAGCGCTCCAGCACCAGTACCGTGCTGGATGCTAACGGTGTTCAGCACGAAGTGCAGCAGTACTACCGCAAGACCGACACCAACGAATGGACCATGTACACGCTGGTCGACGGTCGCAACCCGTTCGACCCGGCCAGTACCACCCCGCTGGCCGGCACCATCAACTACAACAGTGATGGCACCATCAGCTCCATGGTGGCTGACACCACGGGCGTGCCAAGTGGTGCTTCGTTCACGGTCAGCAATGGCGCGTTTGCCATGACCGGCTGGGTGCCGGCCACTCAGGATGCCAATGGTGACTGGGTTGCCAGTGGTGCGGCAGGTACCGACCAGTCGCTGGGTGTCACCTCGCCTGCCTTGGTGGCGAACAAGCCGTTCGACCCTTCCGACGATACGACCTATACCCGCTCGTTCCCGACCAAGGTGTATGACAGCCAGGGCAACGAACACACCATGGAGCAGTTCTATCGCAAGACCGGTACCAACGAGTGGACCATGTACACCCTCGTTGACGGGCGCAACCCTTTCAATCCGGGCAGCACAGAGCCGCTGGTGGGCACGATCGCATTCAACAGCGATGGCTCGGTCAACTCGATGACAGCCGACAACACCGGGCACCCAGCGGGCACCTCGTTCACGGTCGTCAACAATACCTTCAGCATGATTGGCTGGGTGCCAGCAGCCGAAGATGCTTCGGGTAACTGGAGTGCCAACGGTGCGGTGGGCGATGCTGCCGGCATGAAAATGTCGATGGCCAGCACCACCTCCTACAACACTGAAACGGCGCGTATGTCTCAGTCCCAAGACGGTTATGCCACGGGCATCCTGTCCAACCTGAGCATCGACGCGACGGGTGTATTGTTCGCCTCCTTCAGCAATGGCCAGTCGCGCGCCATTGGTCAGGTAGCGCTGGCGAGTTTCGCCAACGAGCAGGGGCTGCAGCAAATCGGCAGTACCCGTTGGACCGAGACCTACAACTCGGGCATTCCGGGTATCGACTCGCCGAAAACCGGTACCTTGGGCGCGATCGAGTCCAACTCGCTGGAAGGCTCCAACGTCAACCTGACGCAGGAGCTGGTTGATCTGATCAAGGCGCAGAGCTACTACCAGGCGAACGCCAAGACCATTTCGACCGAAAGTACCGTCATGCAGACCATCATTCAGATGACTTGATCGTGATTGTTTGAGTGCGTACAGGCGAACCCCTTTCTCGTGAAGGGGTTCGTCGTTTTTGCAGGAGGGGTGATGAAAAGGCTGTTTGTCGCAATGCTGGTTGCCTGCTGTCTTGGTCAGCTGCAGGCGGCGCCAGCGCCTTACTGGCGATGGGAAAGCCTGGTGGATGGGCGTCTGGTGTGTTCGCAGTGGTCGCCAGGTGAGGGCTGGAGGCGCTTTGCCGGGCCTTACAACAATGCGCGTTGCCGTGACCTGCCGTAGGCACGGGGTTGCCTGTAGATGAACCCGTTTTGCCGCCAGCGGCAAAGCAGCGCCGGATAACCGGCGGCTGTCGCCGCCTGGGCTTGCCCAATTGCCCGTATTCACGGGCTTTTTCGTGCTTTTGGCAAGTTGGTTCGGAACTTGCTTTAGCCCCTGTAGAGCAACGGCGAACGGCAAACGGCCGCCAGTGCAACGGAGGATGATTGTGGACAAGATGCTTTATGTGGCCATGACCGGGGCCAGCCAGAACGCGCTGGCGCAGAAGGCGCATGCCAACAACCTGGCCAACATTTCTACCAATGGTTTTCAGCGTGACCTGGAGCAGGCGCGTTCGATGCCGGTGTTCGGTGACAGCTTTCCGGCGCGTGCCTTTGCCATGACCGAGCGCCCGGGCACCGATTTCAGTGAAGGCCCGATGGTGGAAACCGGCCGCGACCTGGATGTGACCGTGAGCGGTAATGGTTTCATCGCCGTGCAAGCGCCAGATGGCAGTGAAGCGTATGTGCGTACCGGTAGCCTGAACATCGACGCCCTCGGGGTGTTGCGTGCTGGCAACGGCATGCCTGTGCTCGGCAACGGCGGCCCTATTGCCATCCCGCCTGAGCAAAAGGTCGAAGTCGGCTCCGATGGCACCATCAGCATCCGCTCCATGGGTGAAGACCCACGCGTGATGGCAGAGGTCGACCGCATCAAGCTGGTCAACCCCGACACCAAAGGCCTGACCAAAGGCCAGGACGGGCTGATTCACACCACGTCTGGCCAACCCGCCGATGCCGACATCAACGTGCGGGTGGTATCGGGCTTTTTGCAAGGCAGCAACGTCAACGCTGTCGAGGAAATGACTTCTGTACTGGCGCTGTCCCGTCAGTTCGAACTGCACGTCAAGATGATGAACGCGGCCAAGGAAGGCGATGAAGCCATGGCGCGTGTTTTGCAACTCGGCTAACCACATTTGAACGGGTGCCGTAAATCAGGCGCACGAGGAGAACACTAAATGCTTCCGGCTCTCTGGGTCGCTAAAACCGGCCTGTCCGCACAGGACACCAACCTGACGGTCATCTCCAACAACCTGGCCAACGTCTCGACCACCGGCTTCAAGCGTGATCGTGCCGAATTCCAGGACCTGCTGTACCAGATCAAGCGTCAGCCAGGTGCGCAGTCTACCCAGGACAGCGAGCTGCCGTCGGGCCTGCAGGTCGGTACCGGTGTGCGCATTGTCGGCACGCAGAAAAACTTCCAGACCGGCAGCTTGCAGACCACGGAAAACCCGTTGGACATGGCCGTCAATGGCCGTGGCTTCTTCCAGATCCTGCAACCTGACGGCACCGTCTCCTACACCCGCGACGGTACGTTCCACCTGAACTCCGACGGCCAGATCGTCAACGCCGATGGCCTGGCGCTGGAGCCTGCCATCGTGGTCCCGAACGACGCCCAGACCTTCACGGTCGGCCAGGACGGCACCGTGTCGATCACCACCGCCGGCAACCCGGCTGCGCAGGTTATCGGCAACATTCAGACCGCCGACTTCATCAACCCGGCTGGCCTGCAGGCAATGGGTAACAACCTGTTCCTGGAAACCGCTGCCAGTGGTGCGCCGCAGGTCGGCACCCCAGGCCTCAACGGCTTCGGCACTACCCTGCAGCAGACGCTGGAAAACTCCAACGTCAGCACGGTGGAAGAGTTGGTGAACATGATCACCACCCAGCGTGCCTACGAGATGAACTCCAAGGTCATCTCCACCGCCGACCAGATGCTGTCGTTCGTGACCCAACAGCTCTAAGCCCTGTCGCTTCGTTACACCCGTGAGGTATGCATCATGAATCGTCTGTTGTCCGTGTTCGCCCTGGGGGGGGCGGTGTTGCTGGCAGGTTGCGTCGGCCCGACGCCCAAGCCCAACGACCCGTACTATGCGCCGGTCCTGCCGCGCACCCCGTTGCCGGCAGCGGCCAACAACGGTTCGATCTACCAGGCCGGTTTCGAGCAGAACCTGTACAGCGACCGCAAGGCGTTCCGGGTGGGTGACATCATCACCATCACGCTGAACGAGCGCACGTCCGCCAGCAAGAACGCCGGTTCGCAGATCCAGAAAAACAGCAACGCCAATATCGGCCTGACTTCGCTGTTCGGCACTACGCCAAACACCAACAACCCGTTTGGCGGCGGTGATCTGTCACTGGAGGCCGGCTACAACGGCGAGCGCACCACCAAGGGAGATAGCAAGGCTACCCAGGGCAACACCCTGACCGGCTCCATCACCGTCACTGTGGCCGAAGTGCTGCCCAACGGCATCATCGCCGTGCGTGGCGAGAAGTGGCTGACCCTGAACACAGGCGAAGAGCTGGTGCGTATTGCCGGCATGATCCGCGCTGACGATATCGCCACTGACAACACCGTGCCGTCCACCCGTGTGGCCGACGCGCGCATCACCTATTCCGGTACCGGCTCGTTCGCCGATGCCAGCCAGCCCGGGTGGCTGGACCGCTTCTTCATCAGCCCGCTTTGGCCTTTCTGAGTACGGATGACCATGTTCAACGTGAGGCAGCTGATTGCCACAACTCTGCTCTTGTCCTGTGCGTTCGCTGCCCAGGCCGAGCGCCTGAAGGATATCGCCAGCATCTCTGGCGTGCGTTCCAACCAGTTGATCGGTTACGGCTTGGTGGTGGGGCTGAACGGCACGGGTGACCAGACCACCCAGACGCCATTCACCCTGCAAACCTTCAACAACATGCTGTCGCAGTTCGGCATCAAGGTGCCGGCCGGCTCCGGCAACGTGCAGCTGAAAAACGTTGCGGCGGTGTCGGTGCATGCCGACCTGCCGGCGTTCGCCAAGCCTGGCCAGGTGGTGGACATTACCGTTTCCTCGATCGGTAACTCGAAGAGCCTGCGCGGCGGCAGCCTGCTGATGACCCCGCTCAAGGGTATCGATGGCAACGTCTACGCCATTGCCCAAGGCAACCTGGTCGTCGGCGGCTTTGATGCAGAAGGCCGTGACGGCTCGAAGATCACCGTCAACGTTCCGTCGGCCGGCCGTATTCCGGGTGGTGCCAGTGTCGAGCGTGCGGTGCCGAGCGGCTTCAACCAGGGTAATACCCTGACCCTGAACCTCAATCGCCCCGACTTCACCACCGCCAAGCGTATCGTCGACAAGGTCAACGACCTGCTCGGCCCTGGTGTGGCACAGGCCGTGGACGGTGGTTCGGTGCGCGTCAGTGCCCCGATGGATCCAAGCCAGCGCGTGGATTACCTGTCGATCCTGGAAAACCTCGAAATCGACCCGGGCCAGGCCGTGGCCAAGGTAATCATCAACTCGCGCACCGGCACCATCGTCATCGGCCAGAACGTCAAGGTGTCGCCAGCGGCGGTCACCCACGGCAGCCTGACCGTGACCATTACCGAAGACCCGATCGTCAGCCAGCCCGGGCCGTTCTCCAACGGCCAGACCGCCGTGGTGCCGCGTTCGCGGGTCAATGCCGAGCAGGAAGCCAAGCCCATGTTCAAGTTCGGGCCGGGCACCACGCTGGATGAAATCGTCCGTGCGGTAAACCAGGTGGGCGCAGCGCCTGGCGACCTGATGGCGATCCTTGAAGCCCTGAAACAGGCCGGCGCCTTGCAGGCCGACCTGATCGTGATCTGAGGACGGCGCGGATGAACAGCAAAAGCCTGGTTCCTGGCAGCGCCGACAGCGGTGCCTACACCGACCTCAATCGCCTGAGCTCGCTCAAACATGGCGACCGCGACAGCGATGCCAACGTGCGCAAGGTCGCCCAGGAGTTCGAGTCGCTGTTCATCAGCGAAATGCTCAAGGCCTCGCGCAAGGCCAGCGACGTGCTGGCCGACGACAACCCGATGAACACCGAAACGGTGAAGCAGTACCGTGACATGTATGACCAGCAACTGGCTGTGAGCATGTCGCGCGAAGGTGGCGGTATCGGGCTGCAGGATGTGCTGGTGCGTCAGCTGTCGAAGAACAAGGCCAGCCCGGCCAGCACCAGCCCGTTTCCACGTACCGAGGGCAATGCCCCGGCGTTGTGGGGCAACAAGGTGGCCGAGCCGGTGCATGCCGCCCAGTCGACCGCGACCCGCAACGACGTCGCAGCACTCAATTCACGGCGCCTGGCACTGCCGAGCAAACTCACCGACCGCTTGCTGGCCGGCATCGTGCCGTCGGCGGCCACTGCCAACACCGCCACTGTGCCTGCCCGTGACGGCCAGCAAGTGGCCAAGGCCTTCGCCGTGCCGGACAACGGCCTGCGCATCGTCGGCCGCGCCGTGGCCCAGCCGCCGCTGGCGCCGAACAAAGCCTTTGGCGACAGCGATGAATTCGTCGCCACCATGCTGCCGATGGCCGAACAGGCGGCCAAGCGCATTGGTATCGACCCACGCTACCTGGTGGCCCAGGCCGCACTGGAAACCGGGTGGGGCAAGTCGGTCATGCGCAACACCGACGGCAGCAGCAGCCACAACCTTTTCGGTATCAAGGCCACTGGCAACTGGGACGGCGGCGAGGCGAGGGCGATTACCAGCGAGTACCGTGATGGCCAGTTCGTCAAGGAGACGGCGGCGTTCCGTTCGTACGATTCCTACCAGGACAGCTTCCACGACCTGGTCAGCCTGCTGCAGAACAATTCACGCTATCAAGATGCGGTGAAGGCCGCCGATAAACCAGAACAGTTCGTGCAAGAGTTGCAAAAGGCCGGGTATGCCACCGACCCGAATTACGCCAGCAAGATCTCGCAGATCGCAAGACAGATGAAGTCGTACGAGCACTACGCAATGCTCGGTACCGCAACAAAACTTTAAGGGTATGGAACCATGGCGAGTCTGATCAACATTGGTATGTCGGGGCTGGGTGCCGCGCAGTCGGGGATGTACACCCTCGGTAACAACATCGCCAACGCCGATGTCGAAAGCTACTCGCGCCAACAGAACGTGCAAAAGACCAAGGGCGGGCAACAAGTCGGCCAGGTGTTCATTGGCACGGGCACTACGTTGGCGGACGTGCGCCGGGTGTACAACGCGTTCATCGAGAACCAGCTGCGTACCACCACCTCGCTGAGCAGTGAGGCGTCCTCGTACCTGGATCAGATCACGCCGCTGGATACTTCGCTGTCCAGTAGCGATACCGGTATTACGGCTGCGCTGCAGAGCTTTTTCACCTCCATGCAGGATGCGGCGTCCAAGCCAACCGAAGACGCGTCGCGTCAGCTATTGCTGACCAGCGCCCAGTCGCTGGCCAAGCGTTTCAATACCTTGTCGTCGCAGTTGAATCAGCAACTGAGCAATATCAACAGCAACATGACGGCGATTACCGACCAGATCAACAACCTGACCAAGACCATCGCCGGGTTGAACGAGCAAATCGCCCGGGTGGGCGCTGTTTCCGGTCAGCCCAACGACTTGCTGGACCAGCGTGATGGTGCGGTGCGTGAGTTGAACAAGCTGATCGGCACGGATGTGGTCGAGCGTGACGGCACCTACGATGTCTATCTCAAGAACGGCCAGGCGCTGGTGCTGGGCAACACCACCCAGACGGTGGGTGTGGAGCCTACGGCGAGCGACCCGGGCCGTTTGAGCCTGGTGCTCAACCGCGGCTCGACCAAGATGGACATCACCAGCAGTGCCACCGGAGGCGAGCTGGGTGGGTTGATCCGCTACCGCAGTGAAACCCTCGACCCTGCGCTTAACGAGCTGGGGCGCGTGGCCCTGGTGTTGGCAGACCAGATCAATAGCCAGTTGGCCCAGGGTATCGACAAGGATGGCAACTTTGGCGCCACCCTGTTCGGTGACATCAACAGCGCCAAGGCCATGAGTGAGCGCAGCGTGGCCAAACTCGGCAACAGCATCGGGTCCGGCAACCTGGATGTCAGCATCAAGGACACCGGCAAACTGACTACCAGCGATTACCAGGTGACCTTCACCAGCGCCACAGGCTACAGCGTGCGCAAGCTGCCGGAAGGCACCGAAATGGGCAGCTACGACCTTAACGACACGCCACCGCCGGTCATTGATGGCTTTACCTTGTCGCTCAACGGCGGCGGTTTGAGCGCTGGCGACAGCTTCAAGATCACACCCACTCGCAACGCGGCCGCCAATATCGAGACGGTCCTCACCGACCCCAAACGCCTGGCCCTGGCGTCACCCCTGACCGCCACCAACGGTGCCGGCAACAAGGGCACCGGGGTGATCACCCAGCCGACCTTGACCTCGCAGCTGGATATCTACGATGCCACGCAGCGTTCGCAGTTGCAGGCAGGCCTGAAGAATTCCACCCCGGTCAAGCTGGTGTTCGGTGACGAAACCACTTCGCCCCAGGCTTACAAGCTGTACGACGCCAAGGGTACCGAAATCGGCAGCGGCACCATCGTGCCGGGCCAGGAGAACAAGCTGAAGCTGTCGGTGCCGATGGTCGATGGCAGCGGCAATGCGACCGGTAGCAGCTTCACCTTCGAAATGAGCGTTTCCGGCGCGCCACAGAACGGCGACAGCTACACCGTGTCGTTGACGGGGGCTGGCTCGGCCGACAACCGCAACGCCCAGTCGGTGATCGACCTCCAGACCAAATCCACGGTCGAAGTCGGGGCCAACGGTAAGGGCATCAGCTTTACCGATGCCTATGCCAAGCTGGTTTCAAACGTTGGCGGAAAAGCTGGCCAGGCGGAAATGGACAGTGATGCCACCAATGCGCTGCACAGCTCTGCGCTGGACAGCCGCAACAGCCTTTCCGGCGTGTCGGTCGATGAAGAGGTCGGCAACCTGGTCAAGTTCCAGCAGTACTACACCGCGTCGTCGCAGATTATCAAGGCGGCACAGGAAACCTTCACCACCTTGATCAATGCTCTTTAAGGAGGCGTAGACATGCGCATTTCCACTTCGCAGTTCTACAGCAGCAACAGCGCCAATTACCAGCGCAGCTTCTCCAACCTCGACAAGACTCGGCAAGAGGCCTCTGACGGCATTCGGGTACGTCGCGGGGCTGACGATCCGGTAGGTGCGGCACGTCTGCTGCAACTGCAGCAGCAACAGAACATGCTCGACCAGTACACCCGCAACGTCACCAATGTGCGCAACGCCCTGGGCACCGCAGAAAGCACGCTGAATGCGATTGGCACCATCTTGCAGCGCGTCAACGAGCTGGCCGTCAGCTCGGGTAACGCCGGTTTCACCGATGCAGACCGCAAGGCCAATGCCACCGAGCTGGCGTCGCTGGAGGACCAGCTGTTCTCGTTGATGAACAGCAAGGATGAAAGCGGTGCGTACCTGTTCTCGGGGTCCAAAGGCGATACACCGCCTTATGTGCGCAACGCTGATGGCACTTATACCTACCAGGGCGACCAGGGCAAACTGAACCTGCAAGTGGGTGACATGCTCACCCTGGCGGCCAACGAAACTGGCTACGATGCCTTCGAGCAAGCGCTCAATACCAGCCGCAGCGAAACCAGCCTTGTGTCGCCGGCCACCGACGATGGCCGGATCAACTTGTCCAATGGCCAGGTGAGCGGCAGCGCAACGTACAACGACCGCTTCCGCAGCGGCGAGCCGTACACCATTGAGTTCACCAGCAGCACCCAGTTCAAGATCACCGATGCGGACGGCAAGGACGTGACGCTGGAAGCCAGCCAGGGGGGCACCTTCGACCCCAATGGCAAGAACACCACGGTCAATTTCCGTGGTGTTGACCTGCGTCTGGACATCACCTTCAAGGACGGCGACGCCGCCGACCCCGACGCGGCCATTGCCGGCCATGTCTTCAGCCTGAGCTCCAAGGCGGATGAAATCTCCGGCACCCGCAGTGCGGGCAACAGCTCGTCTGCCCAGGTGACCGGCGCTACCATCACCGATGCTGAGAAATACAAGTCTGCGTTCCCTGAGGGGGCGGTACTCAAGTTCACCAGTGCTACCGAATTCGAGCTTTATGCCTCCCCCGTGAGCGCCGACAGCAAACCGATTTCCAAGGGCACGCTCAGTGGCAACACAGCGACCGCCATGGGGGTCGAGTTCACGCTTTCGGACACGCCCAGCGCAGGCGACAGCTTTGGTATCAAGGTCGACACGCACCAGACCCAGAACGTCCTCGATACCATCAGCCAGTTGCGCGCGGCGCTGGCCACCCCGGTCGACAACGACCCCGTGGCCAGGCAGAACTTCCTGGCATCGCTGGACTCGGCGATTGGCAACATCGCCAGCGCCACCAATCAGGTCAGTTCCTCCATTTCGTCGATCGGCGGCCGCGGTCAGGCAATCGATGTGCAAGTGGAAACCAATGAGGCCCTGAGTGGCGAAAACGCCAAGACCCAGAGCTCGATTCGTGAGAGCGATCCGGCTGAGGTGATGATTCGCCTTCAGATGCAATCCAACATGTTGCAGGCCTCGTTGCAGGCCTACGCCAAGATTGCCGGTCTCTCGCTGGTCAATTACATCTGATCCTCGCGGGCGTTTGCCCGTCATGACGCACGGGCACGCCGGCCTGGGTTGATAACGACCGGCCGGCTTGCCCTTGTGTCGCCCAGGTTGAACGCCCGCCTATTCCCAAGCGCACCGCCTCTCCAGCAAGGTCGTCATCGTGTCAGAGCAGCCACTCGTCAGTATCGCCATTCCTGCCTTCAATGCCGATTTTTTTCAAGCAACCTTGGTCAGTGCGCTTGGCCAGGACTACCCCAACCTGGAAGTCGTCATTTGCGATGACAGCGCCGGCGCCGAGATCGAGGCTATCTGCCAGGCGCTGGGCAACGGTGCTGCGGTGCCCTTGCGCTATACGCGCAACCCTGTCCGCTTGGGGTTTGCACGTAACCTGCAAGCGTGCTTGGAGCAGGCCAACGGGGAGTTGGTGAAGTTCCTGTGTGATGACGACCTGTTGCTCGACAGTTGCATCAGCCGGCAAGCGCAGGTTTTGACGCAATGGCCTCAGCTCAGCATGGTGATCGGTCAGCGTCTGCTCTGGTCGGCTGATGACATCCTCTTGCCTTCCCGTGCGCTCAACAGTGTGATCGCCCCGCAAAGTGCCGTGCTTGTCGGTACGGACTTGCTGGCCAGCATCGCCGAGAACGTCCCTAACCTGTTTGGTGGCATCAGCCATGTGCTGTTCCGTCGTGCTCAGGTGCTGGAATACTTGCCGCAACTGGTACAGGGTGGTCAAGGGTTCGCCGCACGGTTGGACCTGGCCTTGTACGCCTGCCTGCTGCGCCGCGGGCACCTGGCGAGCCTGGAGCGCATACTGAGTGTGGAGCGCATTCACCCAGGCCGGCTCAGTCATCACTCGAGCATGACCGAGGCCTACAAGCGTGAAACCGAGTGGCTGCAGCAGATGCTGGCGGCGCGCACCGGCGAGTCGGCGCCGGCCAATGGCTGGGTGCGTTACCTGCCGCTGGAGGCTTACGACCCAGGGGCCGACTCAGCCTGGGAGGAGTTGGACATCCGCCGCTTCCATGCCGGCCAGGTCGCCAATTTCTCGCAGCAGGTAGGCAGCAACGCCCTCAGCTTTACCGAGCTCTATGCCGAATGGCTGGCTTGCCGCAACCTGTCTGACGGGCAGTTGCGGTTGCTGCCAAAGCGGGTCGAGCAGTGGCCGGTACAGCCCGCCATCGTCCCGATCGTAACCTGTCGCGAGGGCGATGAAAGCGCACTGCGCGCCACCCTGGATTGCCTGGCTGCACAATCCTATGCCGCCAGCCAGGTATTGGTGCTGGTGCCGGATGGCTTCGACAGGTTTGACGCGCCAGGCGTGCAATACCTGGCCTTGAGCGGCAGTGGCTACGCTCAACTCAATCAGTGGCTGGCAGGCACACACGTCGCCGACTGGGTGCTGCTGTTGCGTGCCGGTGATCGCCTGCGGCCGCATGCGCTGGTGGTCATGGCCGAGCGCATGGCACTGCGCGACGAGAGCACGTGCCTGTACACCGATGAAGACACCTTTGGTGCCCTGGCGCCCGGCAACCCGGTTTTCAAGCCGGACTTCAACCTCGACCTGATGCGCAGCGTGCCCTATGTGGGCCGTACCCTGGCATTCAAGCGTACAGCACTGCTGGCGCTGGAAGGGTTCGATACCCGGTTCGAGAGCCTGGCGCCACAGGATCTGCTGTGGCGAATGGTCGAGGCTCATGGCTTGCATGTGATAGAGCACGTCGCGCAGATGCTGGTGCATTGCCAGTCGGGGTACGCAGACTGGATGAGCGAGCCGGCAGGGCAGGCGGAGGCGGCGCGTGTGGTCGAGGCACACCTGCGTCGTATAGGCGTCGATGCCTTGGTGGAGGGCACTGCTGGCAGCTTGGTCACGCGTGTGACCTATCTGCATGAGCAGCAGGCAAGTGTATCGGTACTGATCCCCGCAGGGGCCAACCTGAACGCGCTCAGGCGTTGCGTCGAGTCGCTGTTCCAGTACACCGAATACAGCCCGTTCGAAGCGCTGGTCATCGCCAATGGCGACGAGCCGCGGGCTGTCACCGAGTGGTTGGCGGCGATGCGTGGCCTGGGCAGTGACCAGTTGCGCGTCATCGATGTGCAGGCGCAGGGCAGGGCGGCGATGCTCGACCAGGCCAGTCGCCATGCGCAGGGAGAGTATTTGCTATTGCTCGCACCGGAGTGTGCGCTTTTCGAACCGCGTTGGCTCAGTACCTTGATGAGCCAGGCGCAGCGTCCCGAGGTCGGCCTGGTGGGGCCGGCGCTGTGTGGCAGCAACGGCGAGCTGGTGTCTTCCGGCCTGGTGCTCGGCCTTGGCGGCGGTACAGCGGGTAGCCCGTTCCCGGGCAGAATCCTGTCAGCCGAAGGTTACATGGGGCGCCAGCAACTGGTACAGAACTGGAGCGCACTGAGCCTGGACTGCCTGCTCATTCGCCGGGCGCTGTTCGAGGAGCTTGAGGGGCTGGATACCTCGGCCTTCCGGGTCGCCTTGTTTGACGTTGACCTCTGCCTGCGTGCGCGTGAAAAAGGTTTCCTGTCGGTCGGGACACCGTTTGCTCGTGTCATGAGGCTCCCGGGTGGTGAAGCTGCCGAGCTGGCTGACGAGCTTGCCAGGGCCGACCGGGACGTTGCTTACGACCGTTGGCTGAGCCGCATTGCGCGGGACCCAGCCTACAACGACAACCTGAGCCTCAAGTTCGCCAATTTCAACCTGGAGCCAGGCCTGCGCAGTGGCTGGGACCCTTTCATTGCCCGTGCCATGCCGTCCGTGCTGGCGTTGCCGGTCAATACCACGGCAGTGGGGCACTACCGGGTCATCCAGCCGTTCACCGAGCTTGAGCGGGCGGGCTGGATCCAGGGGCGGGTCAACCACGTCTCCCCGGGTATTATCGAGCTCGAGCGCGAAAAGCCCGATGTGATGATCCTGCAGTGTCGTTACATGCCGGGCAACATCCGGGAAATGGCGCAGTTCAAACGCTTTTCGAAGGCGCGGATGATCTACGAGCTGGACGACTACATCATCGATCCGCCGAAAAAGAACGACCATGCCCGCAACCTGCCTAGCAACCTTGCCGAGTTGGTGGCCCAAGGCATCGGGCAGTGTGATCGGCTGGTGTGTTCGACCGAGCCACTGGCCGATGCGCTATCCAGCATGCACAAGGACATCCGCGTCGTGCCCAACATGTTGTCTGCCGCGCTCTGGGCTGGGCTTTCCAGCCAGCGTCAGACCAGTATCCGGCCGCGCGTCGGGTGGGCGGGTGGCACGAGCCATCGTGGTGATCTGGAGCTGTTGCAAGACGTTGTGAAGGCGCTTGCCAACGAGGTTGACTGGGTCTTCTTCGGTATGTGTCCGGACCCCTTGCGCCCCTATGTGAAAGAGTTTCACAAGGCGGTTCAACTGGCTGATTACCCGCGCAAGCTCGCCAGCCTCAACCTCGACCTGGCGCTGGCGCCGTTGGAGCAGAACCTGTTCAACGACTGCAAGAGCAACCTGCGCTTGCTGGAGTACGGGGCGTGTGGTTTTCCGGTGGTCTGTAGCGACACCAAGGCCTACGCCGGCTACCTGCCATGTACCCGGGTCAAGGACAACACCGCCGAGCAATGGCTGGATGCGATTCGCATGCACCTGGCTGACCCGCAGGCCAGCTACCGCCAAGGCGATGCCCTGCGCGCGGAAGTGCTGCGTGACTACATGCTGATGCCGCACCATTTGCAGCATTGGGCCAACGCCTGGTTGGCAGACTGAACGTTGGCGTGGGGCGATGCCCGCGCCTGATTGACAATTGGACAGGTGCTATATGATCGATACCGCAATCGGCTCGCGCAATGATGTGACCGTTGTTTTGCTGGGCGAGCATCAGGCGCACAGCCGCGCCCGCGCGCAGCACTACTACCAGCAGGCTTGCGTCCCCTGTGTGGCGTTTGACTTGCCGGCTGGGTCGAGCTCGGCCGGGTTCGCTCAGGCCCTCGCAGAATGCCTGGAAGGGCTTGCCACGGCTTATGTGGTGCTGGCGCTGGATACCGACTTCGTGCTGGCCCCGGCTCTGGATACTGCGGCGGCGTGCCTGCACGCGCAACCTGGGGTGGTGGCTGCGCAAGGCCAGTTGTTGGGCTACAGGCCGGGGAGTGGCAAGGTCGAGTACTACCGCGTAGGCTCGGCATTTGCATCTGCCATTGCCGAAACCGCTACAGCCAGGCTGTTGCAGTACGCTCAGGCGGGGCAGCAGGCCTGGCGTGCCGTCATGCGTGTGTCGACTTTGCAAGCCGTGCTGGCGGCGTTGCCAGACAGCCTGGATGCGCCTGCCGTGCGTGTGGCAATGTCCCTTGCCGTGTTGGCGCAAGGGCCGGTTGCACACCTGGCCCAGACCGATGTGGTGAGTGAGCATGAGCCCGCCGGCTACAGCCCGGTGGAGCGTGAAGAGCGCCTGACGCAGCTGGTACGCGGCTTGCGCCAGTGGGATGCCGGGCTGTATCGGCTATGGGGTGACGAACAAGGCTTCACGGCCCTCAACCGGCTTGTGCGCAACACCTACGATCTGGGTGCGGCGTCGTTGATCTTCACATCCAGCTGGCGCAGTGTGATCGATGACCCCGAGCGGTTGTTCGAGCCGCATCAGGACGTACAGCTGCCCTATTACAACGGTGCACTGTTTGCGCGGTTGACCGAGCTTGAGTTTCTTTGCCACGCATGGCCGACCAGCCCGCAGCAGCAACGTGCGCTGGAAGGGATCTGGGTGCAGCAGCGTGACTTGTTGCAGGAGCACCCCAACGATACCGCAGAAAGCTTGAGCCACCGCTACTGGCAGGCCTTGGCGTTGAGCCTGTTCAATCGCGAAGTCTGCCATCGGCTGTTGTCCACGCTGGACAGGGCAGAAGAAGCTGCGCATGTCCGTGAGCTGACGGATTGGCTTGCACGCCTCGAACAGGTCCCGGGTATTGATGAACAGTGCCGTTTGCAGGGCACCCCGTCGGGTCAGGTGATCGAGGCCATCTCGGCTGCTACACCGGATGAGGCTGGACGCCAGCGCGTTCTCCGCTACCTGGGCAAGCACCCGGCCGAGCAGATCGCCTTTGTGGTTCTCGACCTGGAAAACGACGATCAAGCGCTTCAGGCCACGTTCGACAGCCTGCTGGCCAGCGGCATACGCAACTTCAAGCTGCTGGTGCTCAAGGCTGGCAAGCCACCGGCCATCACCACGCCGCGCGACACGCTGCATTTCATACAGGTCAGTGACAGCAATTGGGTGACACACCTGAACCAGGCGGTGCGTCAGTTGCCAAGCGCCTGGCTGATGCTGCTGAGTGCCGGCGATGTGCTGCTTGCCGGAGGCCTGTTGCGCCTGTCGGTGGAGCTTGTCGATGCACCTGCCTGCCAGGCCATCGCCGCCAATGAAGTACAGCGCGACGGTGAAGGGCGTTTGCACAGGGTCGAACGCCCAGGTGCAGACCTCGATCTGTTGCGCAGCCAGCCTGGGTTGATGTCTCGGCATTGGCTGGTGCGCCGCCAGGCGGTGCTGGATCTGGGTGGGTACAGTGAAACCTGCCGTGAAGCGCTGGAGCTCGACCTGCTGCTGCGTCTGGTAGAGGCCCAAGGCTTGAGCAGCCTGGCGCACATGGCCGAATACCTGTTAATCGGTGAGCAGGGCGGCAGTGCACTGGATGAGGAAGCTGCCAAGGTGGTTGGCCGACACCTGACGCAACTGGGTTATCGCGCACAGGTGAAGATACAGGCGAATGATGGATTGTCCATCGACTACCGGCATTCCTCCACGCCGTTGGTAAGCGTGCTTGTGGCAAGTGAAGGCGATGCCGCGCAGCTGCAGGATTGCCTGCGTAGCGTGCTGCAGCGTACCCGTTACCCGCGCTACGAAGTGGTGGTGGTGTGTGCCGAGCACGAGGTTGCGGCGTTGCAGCCGTTCGCCGGCAAGGTGCATGTGCTGGTCGGCCAGCCAGGCGAGTCGCGCAGCAGTTGGCTGAACCTGGCGGCTAGCCAGGCACGAGGGGCCTACCTGGTGCTGGTGTCTGCGCGCAGCCAGGTCATTACCCCGGCCTGGATCGAGGCGCTGCTCAATGAGGCTCAGCGTCCGGAAGTGGGTGTGGTCGGAGCCTGCCTCGAGGGGGGCGATACTGCGCTTCTGCATGCGGGTTACGCCTTGCTGCTGGGGCCGCAGGTGGCTTCGCCCTGGCTGGGCCTGAAGCCGCAAGCGTGTGCTGAAGCCCGGTGGCCATTGGCAGTGCGCGGTTGTCAGGCGGTCAGTGCCGACTGCCTGATGGTGAGCAAGGAGGTGTTCGAGCATTGCGCGGGCTTGCAGGTTGTCCACGGTGCCGATATCGACCTGTGCCGGGCCGTTGTCGAGGCCGGGCAACTGGTGGTCTGGACGCCGCAGGCCAGGCTGTTGCTCAGCGCCCAGCCTGAAGCGGATCATGCGTTGGCGCAGGTGCTGTTCGAACGCTGGCCCTCGGCCTTCAGCGAGCAGGCAGTGACGCCATTAGCTTGGCTGGAACAGGTCAAGTAGGCCGAGGCGGATTATTGACAGGGCTGCAAGCTGACGTCGCAGCCCTGTCCTGCCTGTTTCGACAATACCCGCGAGCCCGGCCGATCAAGGCCGGCTCCACACTTGAGCGGTATCTCCCGCTGCACGCGCATTTACCTTGCCCGGTCAGGCTGATTGGCAATCTTTTTGCTAGATAACGGCAACTTACTGAATTGGTCAGTATTTTGTCAGCCCGCTATGGGCGTCAGCCTGTCAAGGTGTGTCGACAATGAAAGCAGTCATCCTGGCCGGAGGCCTGGGTACCCGTATCAGTGAAGAGTCGCATCTGCGCCCGAAACCGATGATCGAAATTGGTGGCAAGCCCATCATTTGGCACATCATGAAAATCTACTCCCATTACGGGATCAACGATTTCGTGATTTGCCTCGGTTACAAGGGCTATGTGATCAAGGAATACTTCGCGAACTATTTCCTGCACATGTCAGATGTCACCTTCGACATGTCGGAAAACCAGATGCATATCCATAACCGGCATGCCGAGCCTTGGCGGGTCACGCTGGTGGACACTGGCGAGAATACGGCAACTGGCGGGCGCCTCAAGCGGGTACGCGATTACGTTGGCGACGAAACCTTCTGCCTGACTTACGGCGACGGCGTTGCCGATGTGGACCTGCCAGCCTTGATCGATTTCCACAACCGCCATGGCAAACTGGCCACGGTCACTGCCGTTCAGCCCCCCGGGCGTTACGGCGCGCTGGATGTGCGGGGCGAGCAGGTGCATGGCTTCCAGGAAAAACCACTGGGTGATGGTGGCTGGATCAATGGCGGCTTCTTCGTGCTTGAGCCCGGGGTCTTCGACTACATCGAGGGCGACGTCACCACATGGGAATACGAGCCCATGCGTGCCCTGGCGCAGGATGGCCAGCTGATGACCCATGTGCACCGTGGCTTCTGGCAGGCCATGGACACGCTGCGTGATCGCAGTTACCTGGAAGAGCGCTGGAAGGCCGATGAAGCACAATGGCGCATTTGGTCATGAGCCGTAGCTTCTGGTCGGGGCGTCGGGTTTTCCTGACGGGGCACAGCGGCTTCAAAGGCGGCTGGCTAGCCCTTTGCCTGCGCGAGATGGGCGCCGAAGTGTATGGCTACTCCCTGGCCCCCGATACCGCGCCCTCGCTTTATGACAGCGCCCGGCTAGCCGAGTGCGTGTCTGGCGAGTTTGCCGATATTCGTGATGCTGACCGGTTGCTGCGCAGTGTGGCGGCATTTCGCCCGGAGGTTGTCTTGCACCTGGCCGCGCAGCCGCTGGTGCGCGAATCCTATCGCAGCCCGGCGCAAACGTACGCCACCAACGTTACCGGCACGCTCAACCTGCTTGAAGCCGTGCGGCAGTGCGACACGGTGCGTGCCGTGCTGGTGGTCACCAGCGACAAATGCTACGAGAACCGCGAGTGGCAATGGCCATACCGTGAGCAGGATGCCTTGGGGGGGCATGACCCCTATAGCAGCAGCAAGGCGTGCGTCGAGCTGCTTTGCGCCTCGTGGCGCGAGTCGTTCCTGCGCGAGCGCGGTGTGGCGCTTGCGACCGCGCGTGCGGGCAACGTGATCGGTGGCGGTGACTGGTCAGCAGACCGGTTGCTGCCCGATATCCTGCGTGCCTGGGAAGCCGGGGAATCGGTGATCTTGCGCTATCCCGATGCCGTGCGCCCGTGGCAACACGTACTCGATCCGCTTCACGGCTACCTGCTATTGGCCCAGGCGTTGATCGAGCGTGGCCAGGATGTGGCAGAGGCCTGGAATTTCGGCCCTGACAGTAGCGGGACGGCAACCGTGGGTGAGTTGGTACATGCCATGGCGCAGTTGTGGCCAGGCGAGGCGGGCTGGTCTGTCGAGGCGCGCGTGCAGCCCCATGAAGCAGGCTTGTTGACCCTCGACTCCTCCAGGGCTCGTCAATCGTTGGGCTGGCGGCCCAAATGGGGCCTGAAGCAATCGTTGCGTCACACCCTTGAATGGCATCACGCCTGGCGCGATGGCCAAGACATGCAGCAATACTGCCGCACGCAAATAGCGGCACACGAAGGTGAGTTCAATGACTGATCAAACGGCGCAGCAGTTGCGCCAGCAAATTACCGAGCTCGTTGGCCGTTACGCCGAGCTGGAACTGGCCGCGCCCGGTTTTGTACCTGGCCAGCATGCGGTTCCGCCCTCTGGCAAAGTCATTGGTGCACCCGAACTACAGGCCATGACGGAAGCGGTACTTGACGGCTGGTTGACCACCGGGCGCTTCAACCAGGCATTCGAAAAACGCCTGGCACGTTACCTGGGGCGGCGTGGCGTGCTCACCGCCAACTCCGGCTCTTCGGCGAACCTGTTGGCGTTTTCCGCCTTGACGTCGCCGCGCCTGGGGGATCGTGCCATTCGCAAGGGGGACGAGGTCATTGGCGTGGCAGCGGGCTTCCCTACCACCGTCAACCCGATCCTGCAGTTCGGTGCCGTGCCGGTCTTCGTCGATATCGAGATGGGTACGTATAACGTCGACCCGGCCTTGATCGAGGCGGCGATCAGCCCGCGGACCAAGGCGATCATGTTGGCCCACACGCTGGGTAACCCGTTCAACCTGGCCGTGGTGCGAGAACTGTGCGACCGCTACGGCTTGTGGCTGATCGAGGACTGCTGCGATGCGCTGGGTGCCACCTATGATGGCCGCCAGGTGGGCAGCTTCGGCGACCTGGGTACGCTCAGTTTCTATCCGGCCCACCATATCACCATGGGCGAGGGCGGGGCGGTTTTCACCGATTCTCCGCTGCTCAAGCGTATCGTCGAATCGTTCCGTGACTGGGGACGTGACTGCTATTGCGGGCCAGGTGAAGACAATACCTGCAGCAAGCGTTTCTGCTGGCAGCTGGGCGACCTGCCGCAAGGTTACGACCACAAGTACACCTATTCCCACTTGGGCTACAACCTGAAGATCACCGACATGCAGGCTGCCTGCGCGTTGGCACAGATGGACCGGGTGGATGATTTCATCGCTGCACGCAAGCGCAACTTTGCCTGGCTCAGCGAGCGCTTGTCCGGGTGTGTAGACCAACTGATCCTGCCGCACGCCACGCCCAACAGTGACCCGTCCTGGTTTGGTTTTCCGCTGACATTGCGTGATGGTTGTGGTGTCGAGCGGCTGGACCTTTTGCGTCATCTCGATGCGCAGAAGGTGGGTACTCGCCTGCTGTTCGCCGGCAACCTTACCCGACAGCCCTACATGAAAGACCAGCAATACCGGGTAGCCAGTGACCTGACGGTGACCGACAAGATCATGAAGGACACCTTCTGGGTCGGCCTGTGGCCCGGGCTTGGCGAAGACCACCTCGAGCATGTGGCCGGCAGCATCGAAGCCTATGTGCGGAGGCTGCGCTGATGAGCGCCTTTGCGTGTGAACGAATTGCCGGGCGCTGCCGCAGGTTGTTCGCCCGAGCCAGCGGCGCACGCCCGTCCATGCCACATCCAGGATGCAACTCGTGAGCACTCAGCACTATCCACCATTGCACGTTGCGTCGCCGCGCCCGTATTACATCGTTGCGCCCGCCTATCGGCATAACTCAGCCGGTATCCGGGTGATGCACATGTTGTGTCACTTGCTGAACCGGTGCGGCCAGGACGCCTACCTGTACAGCTCCACGACCAACCCGATGTGGCACACGCCGCTGCTCACCAATGAACTGAGGCAACAGCATGAGCAGGCGGGTCGCCAGCCTATCGTGGTGTACCCGGAAGTGGTGTCAGGCAACCCGACCAAGGCAAGGTCGGTCGTGCGTTACCTGCTCAACGTACCGGGGTTGATCGCAGGGGATACGGAGTTTGCCGACTCGGAGATGATCTTTGCCTATGGAGAGCATCTGTTGCCCAAGGGCGCTGGGGCTGAGCGTATATTGTTCCTGCCACCGATCGATACATCGCTGTTCAACAACCTTGACAACGCCTATGACAGCCATCGCAAAGGTTGGCTGATCTACCCTGGGCGCCATACCCTTGCGCTTCAGGAACATCCCGAGCTGGCGGCGCGGTGCACGCTCATTACCAACAAATGGCCAGCCACCCCTCGGGAAATGGCCGAGCTGTTCCGGCGTAGTGAAGGTATTTATTGCTTTTCTTCCACTGCAACTGCGCTGGAAGCCATGTTGTGTGGTTGCCCGGCCGTGGTACTCAAGTCGCCCTTCTTTGATGGCACACCGCTTGGGATTGGCGAATTCGGCACAGATGGCCTGGCCTTCGAAGACGCGCCCGAGGCTATCGAGCATGCCAGATCGAGCTTGCCCATCGTCCAGCAAAAGTATGCTGACTTGCAGGGCCGGTTCTGGGACCAGTTGGCCAGTTTCATCGAGCAGACCCAGGCCATGCCTTGCACCGACCTGCAACCAGACGCCATGCAGGGGGCAGCAGGTGGGCCAGATGCACAGGTTGCCCAGTGGCTGCGCTCCCGTCGCCCTACTGACGCACAGGCGGCGTTGATCGCCCAGCGTCTGGAAGACAGGCGCATGGACTTGCCCACGTTCGATTTCGTCATCCTCCCAGACGGCCCGCCAGCTGCGGTCGAGGCCACGCGCCAAAGCCTGCAAGGGCAGATGTACCAGCAGCTCGCCGTCCATGTGCCTGCCGATTGCGAGCTTGCCACGCTTAACCAACTGGTCTTGCAACAAGGCACCGGGCAGTGGCTCTGCTTTGTGCGTGCAGGCACCACGTTCACACCGTTCGGGTTGTTGATACTCGCGCTGGAGTTGCTTGAGGGCGACCAGGTGCGTGCGGTGTATGCCGATGAGCTGGTGACCACGCCACAGGGTACCCGGCAGGCGCTGCTGCGCCCCGACTTCAATCTCGACATGCTGCTGGCCAGCCCGGCCCAACTGGCGCGGAATTGGTTCTATCGCCGCGAGGTATTCCTCGAGGCGGGCGGTTTCGACCTGGCCTGCGCGGGGGCGGCCGAGCTCGCGTTGCTGTTGCACCTGATCGAAGATGCCGATGGCCTCGACGGGCTGGCTCATGTCAGCGAACCCGTGTGCATATCACCCAGCGAAGCGCCTATCCACAGCCCTCAGGAACAGGCGGTGCTGCTGCGCCATTTGCAGCGGCGCGGCTATACCCAGGCGCAGGTGTGCATGCATCGGCCAGGCATTCATCGCATTGATTATGGGCACGCCGAGCAGCCATTGGTTTCGTTGGTCGTGCCGTGCAATGGGCGTCTCGATCACGTACAGCGCTGCGTGCATGCGTTGATTGAAAAAACCCGTTACCCCCACTTCGAGATTCTGCTGGTTAACGATGGCAGCAGCCCGGCTACCCGTGCCTGGCTGGATGGCCTTGTGGCGCGGGAGCAAAACCGGCTCAGCGTACTGAGTGATGCGTCGGTACGTGACCATGCCACTGCCTGTAATCTGGCGGCCAGGCATGCGCAGGGCGAGTACCTGGTGCTGCTGCACGAGGATACCGTGATCGTGCACGATGACTGGCTGGACGCGTTGCTCAATCACGGGCAACGCCCGGAAGTAGGCATCGTCGGCGCGCGGTTGATGCACCCCAATGGCATGGTCGAACAGGCTGTGCAGGTGCTGGGCTTGAATGGCCCTGGCAACTCGGCGTTTTCCGGGCTGCCGCACGATGAGGGGTACATGCGCCGGCTTGAGCTGGACCAGAACGTGAGTGCCGTGTCTGGCGCTTGTCTGCTGATTCGCCGGGCGCTTTACCTGGAGGTGGGTGGAATGGACGAAGGCCTGGCGCAGCGCACCGGTGCCAGTCTCGATCTTTGCCTCAAGGCGCGCCAGGCCGGTTATCTCACGGTGTGGACGCCGCATGCTGTGCTGGTGTGCGAAGGGCAGGGCGAGCTCGTGCCTGCCGAAGCGGTCGAAGCCGAACAGGACGCGTTGTATGGCAAATGGCTGCCTGTCATCGCCCGCGATCCGGCCTACAACCGCAACCTGTCTTTGCAGGGTGCTGGTTTTGAGCTTGAGACTGACCCGGGCCTGTCGTGGAACCCCTTGAGCTGGCGCCCGTTGCCTGTGCTGCTGAGTATGCCGGGCGAACTTGCCGGCACTGCGCGCAGTCGGGTTGTCGACCCGGCGTTGTCCATGAGTATCGCCGGCCTGGCGGATGTCCGGCTGGCTTTGCGGCCGTATCTGCCTGCTGAGCTGGAGCGGTTGCAGCCCGACAGCTGGGTGATGCGGCGGCCGGCCAGCGAGGCCCAGATTGACGCGTTGCGTAGCAATGCCCGGTTCAGCCGCGCGTTCAAGGTGGGCGAAGTGAATGCCGACTCGCCTGGCCTGGCTGACGACGATCTTGCAGGTGCGCTGCGGTGGTCTGCCGGCGTTGTAGACCGGCTGGTGGTGCCAACCCCTGCCTTGGCCGAAGCACTGCAAGGCTTCTGTGCCGATATTCGTGTCATGCCGGATCGTCTGCACCCGGCGCGTTGGGGGGCGTTGGCCACTCAACGGCAGCCGGGTAGCCGCCCACGTATCGGGTGGGTGGGTGATCAGTTCGGCACCAGCGTTCAACGCCTGATGCTGGAGATTGTTCAGGCCTTGCACGCGGATGTGGATTGGGTCTGCCTGGGTGAATGCCCGCCCCCGCTACGGCCCTACTTGCGCGAGATACATGGCCCGGTGCCTTACGATGACTACCCGCAGAAACTCATGTCGCTGGGGCTCGATCTGGCGTTGGCCCCGCTTGGCGATGGCTGGCTCGACGCGTGTCGCAGCAATGTGCGGCTTCTGGAATATGCCGCCTGCGGTTATCCGGTGGTGTGCAGTGACGTATTGCCCTATCAAGGGTTGCCCGTGACCAGGGTCAGGAACACGGCCGGGGACTGGGTCAGTGCTATCCAGGCGCACCTTGCCGAGCCTGCAGCCAGTGTGAAGGGCGCGCAAGCGTTGCGCGAGCAGGTGCTGGCACGGCACATGCTGGATGAAGGCTATGCACGCCAATGGCTTGACGCCTGGCTGCCAGGTTGAGGGCAGACCAGACACCGATAGAGAGTCAACTATTCCAATAGCCGCCAGGTACGTCCCAAGGCGGCGTGCAATGCCGGCATCAGCCATACACAGAACACAGCATGCCTTGGCGCCACATCGACCTGGCCCACGGCAACCAGGGGAGTATCCGGTGAAAACCATTAGTCAGCGTGACAAAGATCTGTTTGAAAACCTGTTCGTACTGGAGCTCGCCAACAATCATTGGGGCAAGCTGGAGCGCGGCCTGAAAATTGTCCGCGACCACGGCACGATTGCGCGTTACAACAACGTCAAGGCTGCCATCAAGCTGCAGTTCCGCGATGTCGACGAGTTCATCCATCCTGACTTCAAAGGGACTGCAGACCTTCGCTATGTGAAGAAGACCGAGGACACCCGCCTGACCAAGGCGGAGTTTGCCCGCATGGTGGAAGAAGTCCGCAACCTGAGCTGCATTCCCATGGCGACGCCGTTCGACGAAGCCTCGGTTGACCTGTGCGTCGAATTCGACATGCCGATCATCAAGATCGCCAGTTCCGACATGAACGACTGGCCGCTTATCGAGAAAATCGCGTCTACCCGCCGGCCAACCATCATTTCCACAGGTGGTGCATCGGAAAAAGACCTGGACGATATCGTCCGCTACTTCGAAAAGCGTGATATCCCGCTGGCCATTAACCATTGCGTTTCGCTGTACCCCAGCGAGGACGACGAACTGCAGCTCGACCAGATCGACTACCTGCGCAACCGTTACCCTGGGCATGTCATTGGCTTGTCGACCCATGAGTACCACGACTGGCACTCTTCCATGCTCATTTCCTACGGCAAAGGTGTACGTACCTGGGAACGGCACATTGATATCCAGTACCAAGGGGTGCCGGTTTCCAACTACTGCTCGCTCCCTGAACAGTGCGATACCTGGTACAAGGCGTTCCACAAGGCCAAGGAAATGTGCGGGGGTGTCAGCGGCACTCGACGCATCATTTCGCGCAAGGAAACCGAGTACCTCAACGCACTCGTGCGCGGTGCCTATGCACGTCGGGACCTGTCGCCAGGCTACGTGCTGAACCGGGACGAGTTTGAAAAGGACTTCTACCTTGCCATCCCGCTGCACAAAGGGCAGCTGTCCTGCCGGGAAGTGATGAACGGTGAAACGCTGCTGCAGCCGATCAAGGCAAACGAACGCCTGACCATCGACCACATTGACGGGCCTTACAGTGAAACTCCGGCACTGAAAGAACTGATCCTGGGCCGAGGGCTGTGATGATGGCGACTGTATCTCAGCAAATTGCGCAATGGCTGGTTCAGCAAGGGGTTGAACAGGTTTTCACCGTCACCGGCGGCGGTGCCATGTTCCTCAACCAGGCCTTGGGTGGCCATGAGCAACTGCGCTGCACGTTCATGCACCATGAGCAGGCTTGTGCCATGGCCGCCGAGGGTTATGCGCGCATCACCGGCAAGCCGGCCGTGGTGATGTTGACGACCGGCCCGGGCTCTATCAACGCGCTCAACGGGGTGCATGGGGCGTTCACCGACTCCATTCCCATGATCGTGCTGTCCGGCCAGATCAAGCGCGAGACCTGTGTGTCTTTCCAGGATGTGCCTGGCCTGCGCCAACTGGGTGACCAGGAGGGGCCGACCATCGCCATGGCCAGCCCGGTGTGCAAGTACGCGCAGATCGTGCGTTCGGAGCAGGATGTGGAGGTCATGCTGCCCAAGGCATTCGCCGAAGCCGTGGGCGGTCGCCCCGGGCCTGTCTGGCTCGATATTCCACTGGATATCCAGCAATCCCAAGTGCCACTCGATATCCCGGCGCCATCGTTGATCCAGCCGCCGCGTGCCGAGGATTTGCGCGCCGCCTGCCGTGATATCGTCGGCAAGCTGTTGCAATCGCACCGCCCAGTTGTGCTGGGCGGCACCGGCGTACGCCTTTCACGTACCGAGCAACGGCTACTGGCGCTGGTGGAGCGCTACGGCATCCCCCTGGCGACCGCCTGGACCCATGATCTGATCGCGTCCGACCACCCGCTGTTCGCCGGTCGCCCTGGCACTATCGGGACCCGTGCCGGCAATTTCTGCTTGCAGGCGGCTGATTTTGTGCTGGTGCTGGGGTCGCGCCTGAATGTGCGACAAACCAGTTATAACTGGCAGGCATTCGCCAAGCACGCTTGGGTGGCTCAGGTCGATATCGACGCCGCCGAACTGAACAAGCCCACCGTGCGCCCGGACTTCGGCGTTACCGCCGACCTGGCAGACTTCCTCGATGTTTTCGAGCAAGAGCTGGCAAAGGCCACCCTGCAGAGTTTTGCGCCGTGGGTGCAATGGTGCCAGCACATAGGGCGTACCTATCCGGCATCGGCGGAGCACACGCAAAAAGCCGATGGGCCTTTGAACCCGTACCTGATGGTGCAGCGCATTTTTGCGCAGATGCGTGCGGATGACATCGTGGTATGTGGCAATGCGTCAGCCTGCATCCTGCCATTCCAGATCGGCGCCTTGCAAAAGGGCCAGCGCCTGTTCAGCAACTCGGGCTCCGCGTCGATGGGCTATGACCTGCCTGCGGCCATTGGTGCGGCGACGGCAGCCAAAGCGGAAGGTGCACGCCGCGTGATCTGCTTTGCGGGCGACGGCAGCCTGCAGATGAACATTCAGGAACTGCAAACGCTCAAGACCATCGGCGTCAATGTGATCGTAATCGTGCTCAACAATCGCGGTTACCTCTCGATCTGGCAAACACACGAAAACTTCTTTGGCCGGGTGATCGGCGCCACGCCCGAATCGGGCGTGGATTTCCCCGACTTCACTGCCGTGGCCAGCGCTTATGGCCTGCGCGCCGAGAGCATCGCTACGCAGGGCGACCTGGCGCGTCTCGATGCACTTCTGGAAAGTGATGGCCCGATGCTGATCGACCTGCACGTCGACCCTCGGCAGGAGTTCGTGCCGCGTATCAAGTCGCGGGTCGATGCCAACGGTGCTTTCGTCACCCCGGAGCTCGATGACATGCACCCGTTCCTGGAGCCGGAAACCATGGCGCAGATTCGTGCAGAAGCTGCAGCGCTGCGTGCCGTCCCCAACACCGATAAAAGGGGTATGTAATGGCTGAGAAGATAGATCGCTTCCAAGACTTCATTGCACTGCGTGACCGGGCAGCTGACGTGGTACCGGCGCGCATTGATCCACAGCGGCCGTTGTGGATCTTCGGCGCCGGGAACTTCGGTCGTAGCCTGGCCACCGCCGCACAGCAGCAAGGTATTGCGGTTGCCGGCTTTGTAGAGACATCGCCACGCATCGATACGGCCCAGGGGTTGCCCGTATTGAACTGGCAGGCGCTGGCCCGCCAGGCGCCCGAAGCGCAACTTGCACTCGGTATTTTCAACCGCGATGCGCCTTACGATGAGTTGTTGTCGATCGTTGCCGAGGCAGGCTTCGCCAAGCCATTGATGCCTTGGGAGTTGTACGAACAGTTCGCTGCGGCCTTGGGGTGGCGGTTCTGGCTGAGTAGCCGTAATTACCTGCTGGACGCCATGGAACGTATCGGGCGCGTGGCAGACAAGCTGGCTGATAACGAAAGCAAGCAGGTTCTTTATCGGATGTGCGCATTCCGGCTCGGGGTTGACCTTGAGTACGCCAGCTTTCTGTCGGAGGAGGAGCGTTACATCAACGCGCTGACGTTGCCGGCCTTGCAGGGGCGCGATATCACCTACGTGGACTGTGGTGCCTATGACGGTGACAGCTATGAAGAATTGATTGCCTGGCCCGAAATCTCCTGCAGCCGAGCGTTTCTGCTTGAGCCTGACCCTGAAAATTTCACCCGCTTGGTGCAACGCATTGGGGCTGAAGATACCCGCGCAATTTGTTTGCCATTGGCGGCCGCTGAGCATTACAGCATTCTTACGTTCAATGCTGGCCAAGGTGAGGCTTGCTCTATCAGCCAGCAAGGTGGGGGCGTATCGATTGCAGCCGTTGCGCTGGACCAGATGCTGCCAAGTGCGCCGGTCGACCTGATCAAGCTGGATGTCGAGGGCGCTGAGGCCCAGGTGTTGCGTGGTGCTGAACAGATCATTCGGCGTTGCCGCCCGGTACTGATTGTGTCCCTGTACCACAACCCTCAGGATTTGTGGGAGCTGCCGGAGTTGCTGTTCGAGTTTTGCTCCGATTACCGGTTCCATATCCGGCAACACTGCCCGAACACGTTCGAGTCGGTCTTGTACGCAGTGCCGAACTGATGAACCTGCTATTGACCGGCGGTACCGGCTTTTTTGGCAAGGCGCTGCTACGCCACTGGCTGGGCATCGCCAATGCAGGTTTGCAGGTGCCGTTGGTCACGGTATTGAGCCGAGCGCCAGAGGCCTTTCTGGCCAGGCATCCTGAGTTTTCCGGCCTGGCGTGGCTGCGGCTGCAGCAGGGCGACATTCTGCAGCCTGCGTCGTTTCCTGAAACGGGCGGCTTCACGCATGTGTTGCATGCGGCAGCCGACTCGACAGCCGGGGCTCAGCTCAGCCCATTGCAGCGGTATACCCAGATCGTCGAGGGGACCCGTCATGTGCTGGATTATTCTGTCAGGCAGCGTATCCCGCGCTTGTTGATGACCAGTTCCGGCGGTGTGTACGGCCCCCAGCCGCAGGGGCTGGAGCAGATCCCCGAGGATTACCATGGGTTGCCCGACCCGCTGGAGCCTGCCCATGCCTACAGCGTTGCCAAACGCTGCGCCGAGCATCTGTGCATCCTGTACCAGCACCAGTTTGGTCTGGAGGTGATCATCGCCCGCTGTTTCGCGTTTGTCGGCAGGGACCTGCCGCGCGATGTGCACTTCGCGATAGGCAACTTCATCCGCGATGCCCTTGAGTCGCCCGCCATTTGCGTCAGCGGGGATGGAACGCCTGTGCGGTCCTACATGGATCAGCGTGATCTGGCTCACTGGCTGGATGTGATGCTGCGCCAAGGGCGCGCGGGCACTGCTTACAACGTCGGCTCGGACGAGGCGGTGACAATCGCTGAGCTCGCTCACCAGGTGCGTGACGTGCTGTCCCCCCAAAAAACGGTGCACATTGCAGCTGCTCAGGCTACCCCGGGAAGTTTCCGGAACCGGTATGTACCCTGCATCGACAAGGCGCGCTCGGAACTCGGGTTGCAACTGCGCCATGGTTTGCAGCAGTCGATCAGGGATGCGGCAATTTAGAGGGCTGCCCGGTTGAGCTGGCCGAGGCGCAATAATCCCATTTTTACCTGGACGTGCTAGGTCTGACTTCATGATCAACGATGTGTTTCCCGCCTGTGCACGCGAACGCGTTGCCACCCGATGCGTTTGCTGTGGATCAGCGCAGTTGTCTCAGTCCCCGGCAGTGCTGATGCCGTTTGTGTCGCATCGGGCACTGGGCTGGGCGCCTGCAGTCATCGATGCCAGCTGGGGGTTGAACAGTATCCCTCAGGGCACGGCCTACTGCGTGTGCAATACCCTGCATTGCGCGGAGTGTGAATTCCTGTTTCTGGATATCCGGTTTTCGGACCGGGAAATGCAGCGCCTCTATGATGGTTACTACGGCAAGGCTTATGAAGATTTGCGAGAACACTATGAGCCGGGCTTCAGGGAGCGCAACAAAGCGCTGAGCGCGCCCAGCGAGCTGCTTGGCCTGACCCGTTCTTACATTCTTCGGCATATTGCGCCCACGCAGGTCCTGGACTGGGGCGGAGGTGATGGCTCCAATACACCGTTCAAAGGGCAGGGCTACTCGACCGATATCTACGATATCGACAAAAAAACCACCGTGCCCGGTACCCGCAGCGTGACCAGGGACGAAGTGCGAGGACGCACTTACGACCTGATCGTGTGCCGGCATGTGCTGGAGCATGTTCCTTATCCAACGGACACACTTGCGCAGATACGCGACTGCATGCACGACGATACGCTGCTGTACGTGGAGTTACCCCACGAGGCGGTGATGGTTGGCAACGATCAGGTTTGCGCTGAGCAAAAGCGGCACTGGCATGAGCATATCAACTTCTTCTCGGTGGCGGCGCTTACCAATCTGTTCGCGCTTGGCGGTTTCACCGTCGTGGATATTCAGTCAACCGCGTTTACCAGCAATGCCAAGCTGGGTTCGGCAGTACACTTGCTGCAGGCGATTGTGAAAAAGGCACCTTTCGAGGGCGCGTGACCGTAGGGTTGTGTGGGTATGAGGTCGTCCGGCTGCGTGAGCGCCACGCGAAAGCAGCCCCGGCATTGCGGCATTCGCAGCTTTGGTCGTATAACCGTGACTTGGCAGTCGAAACGTGCATCTTTAATCTATCAAGTCAGCGGGCAGCCACGTCGATGGCCTGACGAGGCCAATTTCAGGCCCGATCCCGCACTATCCGCCATGTCAACCGGGAAGCCACAATGATTGGCATTAAAAGCATCGCCAGTTACGTACCTGTGAATGGTGTAGACAACTACGCCCAAGGTGCGAAATTCGGCAAGGATCAAGAGTTCATTTTCGGCAAGATCGGTTCCACCTTCTTGCCGCGCAAGGATGCCAACCAGGAAACATCCGATCTTTGTGTCGAGGCAGCCCAAGCATTGTTTGCCGCCAACCCGTCGCTGGATCCTGCTGCCATCGATGCCGTGATCGTGGTCACCCAGAACGGCGATGCCGAAGGGCTGCCGCACACTGCGGCGATCGTTCAGCACAAGCTCGGGCTGTCCACAGCCGTCGCGGCCTTTGACATTTCCCTGGGCTGCTCGGGCTATGTGTATGGCTTGTATGCCATGAAAGGTTTCATGGAGGCCGCAGGCCTTAAGAATGGCCTGCTGATCACTGCAGACCCTTACTCGAAGATTGTCGACCCGGAAGATCGCAATACCACCATGCTGTTCGGTGACGCCGCTACCGCCACCTGGATGGGCGAGGACGCTGCCTGGCAATTGGGCAAATCGTTGTTCGGCAGCGATGGCGCGGGGGCCGAGCATCTGCGTACCACCGATGGCAAGTTCTTCATGAATGGTCGCCAGGTCTACAACTTTGCCTTGGTCAAGGTGCCGGCGCACTTGCAGCAGCTGCTTGAAGCCAGCGCACTCCAGGCCGAGGATATCGACCTGTATTGCCTGCACCAGGGCAGCGCGGCGATCGTCGATGCCGTATCGTCGCGCTTCGATGAAGGCGAGCACAAGCAGAAGTTCGTCAAGGATATGGTCGAGACGGGCAATACCGTGTCGTCCAGCATACCGCTGCTGCTGGAAAAGCACGTACTTGGCTCCAGCTGCAAGCGCGTGGCGCTGAGTGGCTTCGGGGTGGGCTTGTCGTGGGGCTCGGCCATAATCGAACGCTGTGACTGACCGTTCGTCGCCTCCAATAACGCCGTCATCATCTGACGGCGTTTTACTTTCTATCCTGCATTACTGTGACGCCTGTAAATTGGCGTCAACTCCTTGATTTCATTGGACTGGCACGATGCCAGCAATTTTTTTTGAAATTCCGCTAAAGCAAGCCGCCCTGACGACGATAACTATTACGAAGGTTCTCTGTGCCACCTCCGGCGAATTGCCAAGGCCGGAAGCCGTAGTACCCAATCCAACGAGGAATTCGTCATGGCTTTGACTGTAAACACCAACACCACCTCCCTGGGCGTTCAGAAGAACCTGAACCGGGCTTCCGATGCACTGGGCACCTCGATGACCCGTCTGTCCTCCGGCCTGAAAATCAACAGCGCCAAAGACGACGCTGCCGGCCTGCAGATCGCTACCCGCATGACTTCGCAGATCCGTGGCCAGACCATGGCGATCAAGAACGCCAACGACGCCATCTCCATCGCCCAGACTGCTGAAGGCGCGATGCAAGAGCAGACCAACATCCTGCAGCGTATGCGTGAACTGGCTGTTCAGTCGCGAAACGACAACAACAGCGAAGCAGACCGCGACGCACTGGATAAAGAATTCCAGTCGATGCTCAAAGAGATCGACCGTATCGCCGGTTCGACCCAGCTGAACGGCAAGAACCTGCTGGACGGTACCGCCAGCGACATGACCTTCCAGGTTGGCTCCAACACCGGTAGCGACAACCAGATCACCATCAGCCTGAGCGATGCCATGAACACCACTGGCGCGCTGAGCGGCCTGAGTGGCATGAGCATCACCGGTGCCGACAGCGCCGCTGCCGAAGCCACCTTCACCGCCGCCCTGAGCGCCATCGACGACGCACTGAACGCGATCAACAGCACCCGTGCCGACCTGGGTGCCGTTCAGAACCGTCTGACCAGCACCATCAACAACCTGCAGAACATCAACGAAAACGCCGAAGCCGCCCGTGGCCGTGTACAGGACACCGACTTCGCCGCTGAAACTGCCCAGCTGACCAAGCAGCAGACCCTGCAGCAAGCTTCCACTTCGATTCTGGCCCAGGCCAACCAACTGCCATCCGCCGTACTGAAGCTGCTTCAGTAATCGCTGATGGTGATCGGCGGGGGAGCGCAGTTTAAGGCGCTTCCCCGCCTTTTCGTTATGAGGTGGTAGACATGGACATGAGCGTCAAGCTGAATCTGTCCTATCCGGCATCCCGCCCCGCTGAACAGGCTGGCGAAAAACCGGTTGAGCGCACCGAGCAAGCGTCGCGTAGCGGCAGTGACACGCTGGTACCCAATGCCATCAGTGCTGCCGAGCACAGCAATGATGCCGAAAAAGTGAAAAACGCTGTTTCGGAAATCGAAAAGTTTCTCAGCTCCACCCGACGCAACCTGGAATTCTCCACGGACGAAGAATCCGGAAAGATCGTCGTCAAGGTCATCGCCAGTGAAACCGGCGAGCTGATCCGCCAATTGCCTTCTGAAGAGGCTTTGCGGATTGCGCATAACCTGAGCGATGTAAACAGTATTTTGTTCGACGCCAAGGTCTGATCGGCGGAGAATGTGCTAAGGCAGGAATCACGTCGGGCTTGCAGGAGCAGGTGCTGACGGTCAACAAAGAGGGATAACTGTATGGCGGGCACCCTGGTTTCCAGTATCGGTCAAGGTACGGGGCTGAATATCACCGAAATGGTCGCGGCGTTGGTCAATGCCGACACTGCAGCCAAGAAGGCGCAGATCACTCGGCAGACCAGCAACAATACCGCGATGATTTCCGGTGTGGGCTCGCTTCGCAGTGCCCTGACGGCGTTTCAGGACGCCATGGCGAAGTTGAACAGCTCCACCAGCCCTGCGTTCAATGCATACGCCGCCAAGTCGGCCAATGAGTCAGTGGTCAAGGTGACCGCTGGCAACACGGCGGTGGCAGGCAGCTACGACATTGTGGTCAACAAGCTGGCGACCGGCTCGAAAGTGGCCAGTGCCCCGATTGCCGGCGGTGCGGCTGCAACGGTGACGGGCGGTACGCTGACCATTGAGCAGAATGGCAACATCTATGAGCTTGAAGTTGAAGATGGCGCGTCGTTGCAGTCCGTGCGCGACCAGATCAACAAAGAGCTGGGTGTCCAGGGTATCTCTGCCAACATCGTGAACGGCAAGGACGGTGCGCGGCTGGTGTTCAGCTCCACCACCACCGGTGCCAATACCGACCTGATGGTCAGTGGTGTCCCTGAGCTTGAGATCGACGGTACTCAGCAGATGTCGGATACCGGCGCCGGGTTCATTACCGCCAAGGCGCAGGATGCCGAGCTGACCATCGACGGCCTGGTGGTCACCAGCAAGAAGAACACCATCACCGATGCCATCAGTGGCATCACGCTGGAGCTGACGGGCGTCAGCGCCAGGTCGGGCACCGACGGCGTGCCAACCAACGTCTCGGTGTCGCAGGACAATGATGGCCTGAAGAAGTCGATTCAGTCGTTCGTCGATGCCTACAACACGTTGCAGAAAACCATTACTGCGCTGACAACCTCCACGCGTGACGAAGATGACAACCTGTCGCTCGGCCCGTTGAGCAACGACCCGACCACCCGTTCGCTGGTCAACGATATTCGCAAGGTGCTGTCCGAGGTGGGGGCGGGCGACCAGTTGACGACCCTGAGCCAGCTGGGTATCAACACCACGAAAGATGGTACCCTCGAATTCAACTCGACCAAGTTCACCGCGGCGATGAACGACAAGAAGCTGGGCTCCGAAGTTCAGGAGTTGTTCACTGGCTCCAATGGGTTGATCGAGCGCATGAACAAGGCCATCGATCCGTACAACTCCACGGACGGCAGCCTGGCCACGCGCAAAAGCAACCTGGATAAGGTGGCGAAGAACCTGGCAGACCAGCAGACCGCGCTGGATCGCCGGACCGAGGCTTTGACCGAGTCGCTGACCAAGAAGTGGGTGGCAATGGACACCGCTGTGGCCAAGCTCAATGCCCAGGCCGACCAGATCAAATCGGTTTTCGACGCTATCAACGCGCAGGCCAAGAACTCCTGATCGTTCTCGCGTTTTGCCACGCACAAGCCCGGCAGCGCCTCGTGTCGCTCCGGGCTTTTTGCGTTGACACTAAAGTTTTTTGACGCTCAGGCGATACAGAGGTACAAGCAACCTTTTCGCTGCAACGAGGTAGATCCATGAACCCGATGTTGGCCCTTCGTCAATACCAGAAAGTCAACGGCGTGGCGCAGACGTCCGAAGCCAGTCCGCACCGGCTGGTACAGATGCTCATGCAGGGCGGTCTTGATCGTATGGCCCAGGCCAAAGGTGCCATCGCGCGTAATGACATCGCGCAGCGCGGTATTCTGCTCGGCAAGGCCATCGACATCATCGGTGGGCTGCGTGAAGGGCTGGACCTGGAAAACCATGCTGACAACCTGGCTGAGCTGGATAGCCTGTATGTCTACATGAGCCGCCGCCTGACCGAAGCCAATCTCAAGGGCGACCCGGCCATCATCGACGAGGTCGCGCGCCTGCTGATCACTGTGAAGGAAGGTTGGGACGCAATCGGCGATCAGTCGTCGGCTTCCTGATAAAGGAGCATGACATGAGCGAAGTAATCGCCCGCATCGAACAAACCCGGGACATGCTGCTGGCGGCGCTGGCCGAACGCAACTGGGAAGCGGTGGGGGAGCTGGACCTGGAATGCCGCTTGCGCGTTGGTGACATGGTGTCCGAAGCCAAAGGCAACGAGGCGGATGTCAGTGCCAGCCTCGAGCAATTGCTGGCCGTATACCGCCAACTAATCGAGGTTGCAAGTGGCGAACGTCAATCCTTGGTCGATGAAATGACGAAAATCCGTCAGGCGAAGAACGCGGCAAAGGTATACCATTTGTTCACCTGACCACCGATGTTGCAAAAAGCCGAGCGCCATTAATTTGACTGATCGGTGTTTTTTGACTTTACTAGTGGCTGTTTTCGAATTTCAGACGTCCGAACACTGACCATTCAGTCGGAATGATGTCGAGCATGCCCCCGCAGGGCGCCGATATGACTAGGGAAGTTGCTATTGCATGTGGCGTGAAACCAAGATTCTGCTGATCGACGACGACAGCGCACGCCGCCGTGACCTGGCGGTGGTGCTCAATTTTCTCGGCGAAGAAAACCTCGCTTGCTCAAGCCTGGACTGGCAGCAAGTCGTCGAGCCGTTGTCTTCAAGTCGCGAAGTGTTGTGTGTGCTTGTCGGCACCGTGAACGCCTCGGGCAATCTCCTTGGGCTACTTAAGACAGTGGCTGTCTGGGATGAGTTCCTTCCGGTTCTGCTTTTAGGTGAAATTTCTTCTGCCGAGCTGCCAGAAGACCTTCGCCGCCGCGTGCTTTCCAACCTGGAAATGCCGCCAAGCTACAGCCAGCTGCTGGATTCGCTGCACCGTGCCCAGGTCTACCGTGAAATGTACGACCAGGCGCGCGAGCGTGGCCGCCAGCGCGAACCCAATCTATTCCGCAGCTTGGTCGGCACCAGTCGTGCCATCCAGCATGTGCGGCAGATGATGCAGCAAGTGGCCGACACCGATGCCAGCGTGTTGATCCTGGGTGAGTCGGGCACGGGCAAGGAGGTGGTGGCGCGCAACCTGCACTACCACTCCAAGCGCCGCGAAGCGCCGTTCGTGCCGGTCAACTGTGGCGCGATCCCGGCCGAGTTGCTGGAAAGCGAACTGTTCGGCCACGAGAAGGGCGCCTTTACCGGGGCGATCACCAGCCGCGCCGGGCGCTTCGAGCTGGCCAACGGCGGTACCCTGTTCCTTGACGAAATCGGCGACATGCCGCTGCCGATGCAGGTCAAGCTGCTACGTGTGCTGCAGGAGCGTACGTTCGAGCGTGTAGGTAGCAACAAGACCCAGAGCATCGATGTGCGCATCATCGCCGCGACGCACAAGAACCTCGAGACCATGATCGAGGACGGCACCTTCCGTGAAGACCTGTATTACCGCCTGAACGTGTTCCCCATCGAAATGGCGCCGCTGCGTGAGCGGGTGGAAGATATCCCGCTGCTGATGAACGAGCTGATCTCGCGCATGGAGCACGAGAAGCGCGGTTCCATCCGCTTCAACTCTGCCTCGATCATGTCGCTGTGCCGTCACGGCTGGCCGGGTAACGTGCGTGAGCTGGCCAACCTGGTCGAGCGCATGGCGATCATGCACCCGTACGGGGTGATTGGCGTGTCCGAGTTGCCGAAGAAGTTCCGCTACGTCGACGATGAAGACGAGCAGATGGTCGACAGCCTGCGCAGCGACCTGGAAGAGCGCGTGGCGATCAATGGCCATACGCCGAACTTCAGCAACCATGCCATGCTGCCGCCCGAAGGGCTCGACCTGAAAGACTACCTCGGTAGCCTGGAGCAGGGCCTGATCCAGCAGGCGCTGGACGATGCCAACGGTATCGTTGCGCGCGCGGCTGAACGTTTGCGCATTCGCCGGACCACCTTGGTCGAGAAAATGCGCAAGTACGGTATGAGCCGCCAGGGTGGCGAGGATCAGGCAGAGGACTGACGTCGCCTGGTCCGGCCTCTTCGCGGGTAAACCAGCGAAGAGGCCTCCACAGTCAACCTAATTCCCCATCCCCGGCACGGCTATTGCTACAACGCTGGCACCATACCGTTTTTATGACGGTCAGCCACGCGAGAGAGCACGATGCCCCAGGCCGCCCACGTATCCCTAGCCCCCGACCAGAAGGGGCAAACCCCGGTGGAGCAGGAAAGCCGCCAGGGTGTCGAGCAAGCCTTCGCCTTGTTCAATCAGGTGTCCAGCCAGTTGAGCCAGTCCTATAGCCTGCTCGAAGCCCGGGTCAGCGAGCTCAAGGGCGAGCTGGCGGTGGTCAGTGCCCAGCGCATCGAAGAACTCAGCGAAAAGGAACGTCTGGCCAACCGCCTGCAAAACCTGCTGGACCTGCTGCCCGGCGGGGTGATCGTGATCGACGGCCAGGGCCTGGTGCGTGAAGCCAACCCGGCTGCCTGCGAGTTGCTTGGTGAGCCGTTGATCGGCCAGCTGTGGCGCCAGGTGATTGCCCGCAGCTTTGCACCGCGCAAGGACGATGGCCACGAAGTCTCGTTGCGCGACGGCCGTCGCCTGTCGATCGCGACCCGTTCGCTGGACGCCGAGCCCGGCCAACTGGTGCTGCTCAATGACCTGACTGAAACCCGTCGCCTGCAAGACCAGTTGGCGCGCCATGAGCGGTTGTCGTCGTTGGGGCGCATGGTTGCTTCGCTGGCGCATCAAATCCGTACGCCGCTGTCGGCAGCCATGCTGTACGCCAGTCATCTGGCCGATAGCGAGCAACAGCTGAGCGCAGAAACCCGCCAGCGCTTTGCCGGCACCCTGAAGGAACGCTTGCACGAACTGGAGCACCAGGTGCGCGACATGCTGGTGTTTGCCCGTGGCGAGCTGCCGCTGCTTGATCGGGTAACCCCGAAAGCCTTGTTCCAGGCACTGCAGCAGGCGGCCCAGGTGCATGTGCAGGGGCATGCCGTGCGCTGGCAGTGTGACAGCCACCTGGGTGAGCTGCTGTGCAACCGCGACACCCTGGTGGGGGCCATGCTCAACCTGGTCGAGAATGCCCTGCAGGCCGGCGACGGGCAGGCAAGGCTGAAGGTGCACCTGTACCGCCGTGAACGTACCTTGCACCTGTGCGTCAGCGATGCTGGCAGCGGTATCGAGGCCGATTTGCTCGGCCGCCTGGGTGAGCCGTTCCTGACCACCAAGGCCACCGGTACCGGTTTGGGCCTGGCCGTGGTCAAGGCCGTGGTGCGCGCACACCAGGGCAGGATCAGCCTGCGCTCGAAAGTGGGCCGTGGTACTTGCGTGCGGGTAGAGCTGCCCTTGATCGACGGGCAGTTGGCGGAGGGGGTGTGATGGCAATCAAGGTGCTGCTGGTCGAGGACGATCGCGTATTGCGCCAGGCGCTGGGCGATACCCTGGAAATCGGCGGTTTCGCTTACCAGGCGGTGGGCAGTGCCGAAGAAGCGCTGGAGGCTGTGCTGGAAGACGCTTTCAGCCTGGTGGTCAGTGACGTGAACATGCCCGGCATGGACGGGCATCAGTTGCTCAGCCAGCTGCGCCGCCAGCAACCGCAGTTGCCGGTGTTGCTGATGACTGCACACGCCGCCGTCGAGCGTGCGGTCGAGGCGATGCGCCAGGGCGCTGCCGACTACCTGGTCAAACCCTTCGAGCCCAAGGCGTTGCTCAGCCTGGTCGAGCGGCATGCCGCCGGGCGCGTGAGCGGCGAAGAAGGCCCGGTCGCCTGCGAGCCGGCCAGCCGCCAGTTGCTGGAGTTGGCCGCCCGGGTGGCGCGCAGTGACTCGACCGTGCTGATTTCCGGCGAGTCCGGTACTGGCAAGGAAGTGCTGGCGCGCTACATTCACCAGCAGTCGCCCCGTGCCGCGCAGCCCTTCGTCGCGATCAACTGCGCGGCGATTCCCGACAATATGCTCGAGGCTACTCTGTTTGGTCACGAGAAGGGCGCCTTCACCGGCGCTATCGCTGCCCAGGCAGGCAAGTTCGAACAGGCCGAAGGCGGCACCTTGTTGCTTGACGAAATCTCGGAAATGCCCATGGCTTTACAGGCCAAGCTGCTGCGTGTGCTGCAGGAGCGCGAGGTGGAGCGGGTAGGCGGGCGCAAGCCGATCAGCCTCGACATTCGTGTGCTGGCCACCACCAACCGTGACCTGGCAGGCGAGGTGGCGGCCGGGCGCTTCCGCGAAGACCTGTATTACCGCTTGTCGGTGTTCCCGCTGGCCTGGCGCCCGCTGCGTGAACGCCCGGGCGACATCCTGCAGCTGGCCGAGCGCCTGTTGGCGCGGCATGTGGCCAAGATGAAGCATGCTCCGGTACGCCTCTCGCCTGCGGCCCGGGCCTGCCTGCAGGCGCACGCCTGGCCAGGTAACGTGCGCGAATTGGACAACGCCCTGCAGCGGGCGCTGATCCTGCAGCAGGGTGGTGTGATCGAGGCGGCGGATTTTTGTCTGGAAGGCGCCATTCCATTGTCGGCCGGCACCGTGCCCTCGCCTGAAGTGGTTGTTGAGGCCGGCGGGCTGGGTGATGACATGCGCCGCCACGAGTACCAGATGATCATCGACACCTTGCGCGCGGAGCGCGGCCGGCGCAAAGAGGCGGCCGAACGCCTTGGGATCAGCCCGCGCACCCTGCGCTACAAGCTGGCACAGATGCGTGATGCCGGGTTCGATGTAGAGGCCAGCCTGTTCGGGTGACGGGCCGCCTCCACGGCGACCCTGTCAAAAACCAGAAGGGCTGGGTTGCCAAGGCTGGCACCTTTGTTGCTTTACGTAGGCTATTCGCCGCATGAGCGTCAAAAAAATGCGGCCGCAGGAGAGAGAAGGGTCATGAGCCAAGGTGTTGAATTCAATCGTCTGATGCTGGACATGCGGGCCATGCAGGCCGATGCCATGTCGTTGCCGAAGGTCACTGCTGCCCCGGAGCTGGCGCCGGGGCAAAGTACCTTTGCCGACATGCTCGGCCAGGCCATCGGCAAGGTGCATGAGACGCAGCAGGCCTCGACCCAGCTGGCCAATGCCTTCGAAATCGGCAAGAGCGGCGTCGACCTGACGGACGTGATGATCGCGTCGCAAAAGGCCAGCGTTTCGATGCAGGCCCTGACCCAGGTGCGCAACAAGTTGGTCCAGGCGTACCAGGACATCATGCAGATGCCGGTTTGAGGACGGATGTAAACCATGGCTGAAGCAGTCGTCGACAACCCCCCTGCCAAGACTGGCGCACCAGCGGCCAAGCGTCCGCTGCCCGGTATGTCGTTCCTGGAAAACATCGCACAGATGCCCATGCTGCGGCAGATCGGCCTCATGGTCGGCCTGGCGGCCAGCGTGGCGATCGGCTTTGCCGTGGTGCTGTGGTCGCAACAACCCGATTATCGTCCGTTGTACGGCAGCCTGTCGGGCATGGACACCAAGCAGGTCATGGACACCCTGGCCGCTGCTGACATCCCTTACAACGTGGAGCCCAACTCGGGTGCTCTGCTGGTCAAAGCCGACGATCTCTCCCGTGCGCGCCTGAAGCTGGCCGCCGCCGGGGTGGCGCCGAGCGACGGCAACGTGGGTTTCGAGCTGCTCGACAAGGAGCAGGGCCTGGGTACCAGCCAGTTCATGGAGGCCACCCGCTACCGCCGCAGCCTGGAAGGTGAGCTGGCGCGTACCGTTTCCAGCCTGAACAATGTCAAGGGTGCGCGCGTGCACCTGGCTATCCCGAAAAGTTCGGTGTTCGTGCGTGACGAACGCAAGCCCAGTGCCTCGGTACTGGTCGAGCTGTACCCGGGCCGTGCCCTGGAAGCCGGGCAGGTGATGGCCATCGTCAACCTGGTCGCCACCAGCGTGCCAGAGCTGGACAAGTCGCAGGTCACCGTGGTCGACCAGAAGGGCAACCTGCTGTCCGAACAGATCCAGGACTCCGCGCTCACCCAGGCCGGCAAGCAGTTCGACTACAGCCGCCGGGTGGAAAGCATGCTCACCCAGCGTGTGCACAACATCCTGCAGCCAGTGCTGGGCAACGACCGCTACAAGGCCGAAGTGTCGGCGGACCTGGACTTCAGTGCGGTGGAGTCCACCTCCGAGCAGTTCAACCCAGACCAGCCAGCGCTGCGCAGCGAGCAATCCGTCGACGAGCAGCGCGCCAGCAGCCAAGGTCCGCAAGGTGTGCCCGGCGCACTGAGCAACCAGCCACCTGGCGCGGCCTCGGCCCCGCAAACCACCGGTGGCGCTGCCACCCCGGCTGCGGCCATCCAGCCTGGCCAGCCGCTGGTGGATGCCAACGGCCAGCAGATCATGGACCCGGCCACCGGTCAGCCGATGCTCGCGCCGTACCCGTCGGACAAACGTCAGCAAAGCACCAAAAACTTCGAACTGGACCGTTCCATCAGCCACACCCGCCAGCAACAAGGGCGCATGACCCGCCTGTCGGTGGCCGTGGTGGTAGACGATCAGGTCAAGATCGACCCGGCCACTGGCGACAGCACGCGCGCGCCGTGGGGTGCCGAGGACCTGGCGCGCTTTACCCGCCTGGTGCAGGATGCGGTCGGCTTCGATGCCAGCCGTGGCGACAGCGTGACGGTGATCAACGTACCGTTCGCCGCCGACCGTGGCGAAGAAATTGCCGATATCGCCTTCTATCAGCAGCCGTGGTTCTGGGACATCGTCAAGCAGGTGTTGGGCGTAGTGTTCATCCTGGTGCTGGTGTTCGGTGTGCTGCGGCCTGTGTTGAACAACATTACAGGGGGCGGCAAGCAGGCTGCCCCGGACAGCGACATGGAGCTGGGCGGCATGATGGGTCTGGATGGCGAACTGGCCAACGACCGCGTCAGTCTGGGTGGCCCGACAAGCATTCTGCTGCCTAGCCCGAGCGAGGGTTACGAGGCACAGCTCAACGCAATCAAAGGCCTGGTGGCCGAAGACCCGGGCCGCGTTGCCCAGGTCGTGAAAGAGTGGATCAACGCCGATGAGTGATAACCGAGCCGTTACCGCCAAGCTGAGCCGCGTCGACAAGGCGGCGATCCTTCTGCTCTCGCTGGGCGAGACCGATGCGGCCCAGGTGCTGCGGCACATGGGGCCCAAGGAGGTGCAGCGGGTGGGTGTGGCCATGGCGCAGATGGGCAATGTGCACCGTGACCAGGTGGAGCAGGTGATGAGCGAGTTCGTCGACATCGTCGGCGACCAGACCAGTCTGGGCGTGGGGTCCGATGCCTACATCCGCAAGATGCTCAACCAGGCATTGGGCGAGGACAAGGCCAATGGCCTGGTCGACCGCATCCTGCTCGGTGGCAACACCAGCGGCCTGGACAGCCTGAAGTGGATGGAGCCGCGTGCTGTCGCCGACGTGATCCGCTACGAGCACCCGCAGATCCAGGCCATCGTGGTGGCCTACCTCGATCCGGACCAGGCCGGTGAAGTGCTGAGCAACTTCGACCACAAGGTGCGCCTGGACATCGTCCTGCGCGTGTCGTCGCTGAACACCGTGCAGCCTGCGGCGTTGAAGGAGCTGAACCAAATCCTCGAGAAGCAGTTCTCGGGCAACTCCAACGCAGCACGCACCACCCTGGGCGGCATCAAGCGTGCTGCCGACATCATGAACTTCCTCGATAGCTCCGTGGAAGGTGCACTGATGGACGCGATCCGCGAAATCGACAGCGACCTGTCGGAGCAGATCGAGGACTTGATGTTCGTCTTCAACAACCTGGCCGACGTCGACGATCGCGGTATCCAGGCGCTGTTGCGTGAAGTGTCGTCCGACGTGCTGGTGGTGTCGCTCAAGGGCGCCGACGAGCGGGTCAAGGACAAGATCTTCAAGAACATGTCCAAACGTGCTTCGGAGCTGCTGCGCGACGACCTGGAGGCCAAGGGGCCGGTACGGGTTAGCGACGTGGAAACGGCACAGAAGGAAATCCTTACCATTGCCCGGCGTATGGCCGAGGCTGGCGAGATCGTGCTCGGCGGCAAAGGCGCCGAGGAAATGATCTAAGTCGCTTGCGGGCCTTGAGGGGCCTTGTGGGAGCGGGCTTGCCCCGCGAACACCGGCAACGCCGGTGCCATACACCGCGGCGCCTGCTTCGCGGGACAAGCCCGCTCCCACAGGGGTCAAACCCGTCTCCCTATTGAATAGGGTTTTGAGTACCTGAAAACATGTCCACCAAAGAACATCACCCCAGCGACCTGATCCGCGCCCGCGACCTTGAGGGCGTGGACGTGTGGGCGCTGCCCAGCTTCGACCCGGAACCGGAGCCCGAACCGGAGCCTGAGCCTGAACCCGAGGTCATTGAGGAAGTCGAGGAAGTGCCGCTGGAAGAAGTCCAGCCGCTGACCCTGGAAGAACTCGAAGCGATCCGGCAAGAGGCCTACAACGAGGGTTTTGCCACCGGTGAGCGTGAAGGTTTTCACAGCACCCAGCTCAAAGTCCGCCAGGAGGCCGAAGAGGCCTTGAAGACCAAGCTGGACAGCCTTGAGCGGCTGATGGCCAACCTGATGGAGCCGATCGCCGAGCAGGACACGCAGATCGAGAAAACACTGGTGCATCTGGTGGCCCACATGACTCGCCAGGTGATCGGCCGCGAGCTGCGCAGCGATTCCAGTCAGATCACCCAAGTGTTGCGCGAAGCGCTCAAGCTGCTGCCCATGGGGGCGGACAATATCCGCATCCACCTCAACCCGCAGGATTTCGAGCTGGCCAAGGCCTTGCGCGAACGCCATGAGGAAAGCTGGCGGCTGCTGGAAGACAGTGCACTGCTGCCAGGTGGTTGCCGTATCGAGACGCTTCACAGCCGTATCGATGCAACCATGGAAACACGCATCGAAAAAGCCGTGGCACAACTGTTCGACCAGTTGCACGACCATGCACTGCACCCGGCAGCGCCAGATATGGCGGTAGATCTGGCCAGCCCGGTGGATACCCCTGATGCGCCTTGAACGCACCAGCTTCGGCAAGCGCCTGGGCAGTTATGCCGAGGCCATCGCGCTGCCGGCCCAGCCCGTCGTCGAAGGCCGCCTGCTGCGCATGGTCGGGCTCACCCTGGAGGCCGAAGGCCTGCGTGCCGCGGTGGGCAGCCGCTGCCTGGTGATCAACGACGACAGTTACCACCCGGTGCAGGTCGAGGCCGAAGTCATGGGCTTTGCCGGGCCCAAGGTGTTCCTTATGCCGGTGGGCAGCATCGTCGGTATTGCGCCGGGGGCGCGGGTGGTGCCGCTGGACGACGGCGGACGTCTGCCCATGGGCATGAGCATGCTCGGCCGCGTGCTCGACGGTGCCGGTCGCGCGCTGGATGGCAAGGGCGGGATGAAGGCCGAGGACTGGGTGCCGATGGACGGCCCGGTGATCAACCCGCTCAACCGCGACCCGATCAGCAAGCCGCTGGACGTGGGTATTCGCAGTATCAATGGTCTGCTTACCGTTGGCCGTGGCCAGCGGCTGGGCCTGTTTGCCGGTACCGGCGTGGGTAAATCGGTGTTGCTGGGCATGATGACCCGCTTCACCGAAGCCGAAATCATCGTGGTCGGGCTGATCGGTGAGCGGGGCCGCGAAGTGAAGGAGTTCATCGAGCATATCCTCGGTGAAGAGGGCCTCAAGCGCTCGGTGGTGGTGGCGTCGCCGGCAGACGATGCGCCGCTGATGCGTCTGCGCGCGGCCATGTACTGCACGCGCATCGCCGAGTACTTCCGCGACAAGGGCAAGAATGTGCTGTTGTTGATGGACTCCTTGACCCGTTTCGCCCAGGCCCAGCGGGAAATCGCCCTGGCCATCGGCGAACCGCCGGCCACTCGCGGTTACCCGCCATCGGTGTTCGCCAAGCTGCCCAAGCTGGTGGAGCGGGCGGGCAATGGCGAGCCGGGCGGTGGATCGATCACGGCGTTCTATACCGTGCTGTCAGAGGGCGACGACCAGCAGGACCCGATCGCCGACTCGGCCCGTGGCGTGCTCGACGGTCACTTTGTGCTGTCGCGCCGGTTGGCCGAGGAAGGCCATTACCCGGCCATCGACATCGAAGCGTCCATCAGCCGGGTGATGCCCCAGGTTGTCGATGCCGACCACTTGCGCCAGGCGCAGAAGTTCAAGCAGCTGTGGTCGCGCCTGTCGCAAAGCCGCGACCTGATTAGCGTGGGTGCCTATGTGGCCGGCGGCGATCCGGAAACCGACCTGGCCATTGCCTTGCAATCAAAGCTGGTGGAATTCTTGCGCCAAGGGCTGAGTGAAAACGTGGGCATGGCACAGAGCCGCGAACAGCTGGGGGCGATTTTCACGCCCCCGGCAGGCTGATAGGCCATGGCGCTGCCCGGACGCGCAGCGCGCTTGGCGCCAGTGGTGGACATGGCCGAGGAGGCCGAGCGCAAGGCCGCTCAGCGCGTTGGGCACTTTCAGCAGCAGGTGGCCACGGCTCAGGCCAAGTTGGCCGAGCTGGAGCGTTTTCGCGAGGACTACCAGCTGCAGTGGATCAACCGTGGCGGGCAAGGCGTGAATGGCAGCTGGCTGGTCAACTACCAGCGTTTTCTGGGGCAGCTGGAAACGGCCATGACCCAGCAGCGTCAGAGCCTGGTGTGGCACCAGAACAACCTCAACAACGCCCGTGGTACCTGGCAGCAGGCCTATGCCCGGGTGGAGGGATTGCGCAAGCTGGTGCAGCGCTACAGGGATGAGGCCCGGCGAGCCGAAGACAAGCGTGAGCAGCGGTTGCTGGATGAGCTGTCGCAGCGTTTGCCCCGACAAAACCTTTAGCCAAAGCCTTGCGCTGCCCCCTGTAGGAGCGGCCTTGTGGAAACAGCATTCTTGCCACCCCTGGCATCGCCTGCTAAACCTTAATGGAGTTGCATCCGCCATCATCGAAGGAATCGCTAGCATGGCAGTCGAGACTGATTTTTCGCAGGATGGGAAAAAGCTGACGATCAAGATCAAGGGGCGCTTCGATTTCGGCAAGCATCAGGAATTTCGAGACGCCTACGAACGCCAGCCCGATCGCCCCGATTCGGTGATCGTCGACCTGAAAGACACCACCTACCTCGACAGCTCCGCGCTCGGCATGCTGCTGTTGCTGCGCGACCATGCGGGTGGCGATGAGTCGGATGTGCGGGTGGTGCATGCCAGCTCCGACGTGCGCAAGATACTCGCCATCTCCAATTTCGAAAAACTCTTCGATATCAGTTGAGCGCCGACATGCCGGCCGAACAGCCGTTGACCGTGCTGGTCGCCGAGGACGGTGCCGCCGACCGCCTGCTGCTGGCGCAGATTGTCCGTCGCCAGGGCCACCAGGTATTCACCGCGGAAAACGGCGAGCAGGCAGTGGCGCTGTTTCAGGAGCGCAGCCCACAGCTGGTGTTGCTGGACGCCCTGATGCCGGTAATGGACGGCTTCGAGGCGGCGCGGCAGATCAAGGCCCTGGCCGGCGAGGCGCTGGTGCCGATCATTTTCCTGACGTCGCTGAACGAAGAGGAAGGCTTGGTGCGCTGCCTGGAGGCGGGTGGCGATGACTTCATGGCCAAGCCCTACAGCGCGGTGATCCTCGCTGCCAAGATCCGCGCCATGGACCGGTTGCGCCGGTTGCAAGCCACTGTGCTTGAGCAGCGTGACCAGATCACCCGGCACCATCATCATCTGCTCAACGAGCAGCGGGTGGCCAAGGCTGTTTTCGACAAGGTGGCCCACTCCGGTTGCCTTTCTGCGCCCAACATCCGCTACCTGCAGTCGCCGTATGCGCTGTTCAACGGTGACCTGATGCTGGCTGCGTTCACCCCGGGCGGTGACATGCGCGTGCTGCTGGGCGACTTTACCGGCCATGGCCTGCCAGCGGCGGTTGGCGCCATGCCGCTGGCCGAGGTGTTCTACGGCATGACCGCCAAGGGTTACGGCATGGCGCCGATCCTGCGCGAGATGAACGCCAAGCTCAAACGCATCCTGCCGGTGGACATGTTCTGTTGCGCGATGCTGCTCAACCTCAATGTGCAGCGCGGCTCGGTGGAGGTGTGGAATGGCGGTATGCCCGATGGCTATCGGCTGTCGGTGGATGGCCAGGTGCTGTCAGCGCTGAGCTCGCGGCATCTGCCGCTGGGTATTCTGGCTGCCGAGCGTTTTGATGACAGCACCGAGGTGCTTCCCTTGGCGCCGGGTGAGCGCCTGTTGCTGCTGTCGGACGGCGTGCTCGACACGGCGGACGATCAGGAGCGCCTGTTCGGTGTGCAGCGCCTGCTGGCGGTGCTGGCCGACAACCGCGACCCGGTGCGGTTGTTCGACGAAGTGATGCAGGCCCTGGCGCGCTTTGGCGGGCACCCGCGCGACGACATCAGTTTGTGTGACATCCGCATGTTCGGCGCCGAAGAGCGGGTGCCGGCACCGATGATCTACGCTGATAGCGGTCGCTTCAGCCCGCAGGACTGGTCGCTGGGCTTCGAAGTGCGGGGCGAGAGCCTGAAGTGCTTTAACCCGATTCCTTACCTGGTGCAGTTGTTGCAGGAGATTCATGGGCTTCGTGCGCGTACCGGCAGCTTGCACAGCGTCCTCAGCGAGTTGTATTCCAATGCTCTGGAGCATGGTGTGCTAGGGCTGGACTCGCAGCTCAAGCGCGATGTGCAGGGTTTTGCCGACTATTATCAGGAGCGCGCCCGGCGCCTGGGCGTGCTGACAGACGGCTTTGTGCGCATCGATTTCAAGGTTGAACCGCTTGCCGATGGCGGGCGTCTGAGTATCGAGGTCCGCGACAGCGGTGCGGGTTTCGATGTGCAGCGGGTACTGTCGCGGCCTTCGCTGGACCAGGGGCTGAGCGGGCGTGGCCTGAACCTGGTGCGGCGGTTGGCCAGCGATGCGCGCTGGAGTGAAGGCGGGCGTTGCGCGCATGTGGCGTTCGTATGGTGAGCCACTGGCTGGCTCGGGCATAATCTGGCTTGATCAAGGAGTGAGCAAGTGACTGACATGCATATTGACCACAAGGTACTCAGTGACCTGCGTGAGGTCATGGAGGATGGCTACCTGCAGTTGGTGCAGACGTTTCTCGACGATTCCGAGCGGCGGCTGGGCCAGTTACACGCGGCCAAAAGCGCCGAAGAGCTGGGTGCGGCCGCCCACAGCTTCAAGGGTAGCAGCAGCAACATGGGGGCTATTGCCCTGGCCGGCCTGTGTCAGCAGCTGGAAGAGCGTGCACGGCGCCCCCCGCTGTACGGTATCGAAGACTTGATCAGCCGTATCGACCAGGAGTTCGTCGAGGTGCAGCGCTTCTACCGTGGTGAGCAGCAACGTATTTCAGCAGGCTGATACACAACTTGGCGCGAGTCTTGCCTGTTTCTGGGCGGATTATTCTTTTGTTTCTGGCGCGGAGACCGCTCGATGCCTGTCGCACCCAACCCTTTGTTGCAAGCCAACGCCATTGCCAGTGCCTCGCGCTCTGCCACCGCACAGGCGGACAAACCGCTGCAGGCGCTGGGCGACAAGGGCGACGGCTTTGGCCAGGTGATGGCACGGCAGGGGCGTGACAAGGCAGCCTCGCAGGACGACAAAGTCGCCCAGGCAAAGCCCAAGGACAAACCTGAGGCGCCAGCGCACGGCAAGAAAGACCCGGCTGACAAAACGGCTGTTGCCGATGACGGCAACAAATTGCCAGCAGACGATGCGTCCCAGGCCGATACCGGGGTGCGTGATGCCAACCTGGTGGCCGGCCAGGTCACTGACGCCCAGCCCGGTGCGCAACTGATCCAGGCCCAGGCCGAGGCGGTAGCGCCGGTGCTGCAGGCCGCCACGGCGCAGGTTGGCGCGCTGCCCGAGGAGCCTTCCGCCGAAGAGGCTTTCGACCCGGATGCAGACCCTCTGGCCAACCTGCCAACCTTGCGCCTGGCGCTGGAGCAGAGTGCTCAAGCCAAGGGGGCTACATCGGCGCATGCCCTTGACCCTTCCCAGGCGCAGGGGGAGGAGGGTCGGGTAGCCGTCAATACCTTGGCGAATCTGATCGAGAGTGCCGAGGGTGAGGCGGGAGAGTCTGGCGACAAGGCCTTTGGTGCCTTGCTGGAGGATGGCCTGAAGGACACCAAGAGCGCCAGCAGCGACACCCGTGTCGATGACTTCGCCAACCGCCTGGCCAGCCTGACCCAGGCTGCCACGGCCAAGACCGCCAGCGCCGTGCCGGCCAGCGCCAGCCCGTTGCACCAGCCGTTGCCGATGAACCAGGGTGCGTGGGCGGAAGGTTTGGTCAACCGGGTCATGTACCTGTCCAGCCAGAACCTGAAATCTGCAGACATCCAGCTGGAGCCCGCAGAGCTGGGCCGCTTGGACATTCGCGTCAATGTTGCGGCGGACCAGTCGACCCAGGTCACCTTCATCAGTGGCCACGCCGGTGTGCGTGACGCCCTCGACAGCCAGGTACACCGCCTGCGCGAGCTGTTTGCCCAGCAGGGGCTGGCCCAGCCGGATGTCAACGTCGCCGACCAGTCGCGCGGGCAGCAACAGCAGCAGGGGCAGGCGCAGGGCAGTAACCTGTCCGGCGTGGCCGCGCGGCGGGCGGAGCAGGGTGGGGGTGAGGTTGTAGACAGCGCCCGTCCTGTGGAGCAACAGGTCGTTATTGGTGACAGTGCGGTCGATTACTACGCGTAGATCTCGATTGGCTGCACTGGCCTCTTCGCGGGTCAGCCCGCTCCCACAAGATCTCCATAGATTCCGGATCCTCTGCAGTACCTGTGGGAGCGGGCTTGCCCGCGAAGACGCCAACACCGCAAATCCTGTTGAAACCCATCCTTTGCAAAATCTGGCATAACACTTGCTCAAGCCAAGCCATCCTCCCTTGAACCCCCGATGGACGACGGATTATTGGCATGGCGAAGAGCGAAGCAGTCAAAGACCCCGCCACTAAAGGCAAACTCAAGCTGATCCTGCTGGCTGTCGTCGGCCTGTTGCTGGCGATCGGCCTTTCGGTGGGCGCTACCTGGTTCATCATGCACAAGAGCGAGTCGGCCCCGGCCGCCGAGCCTGCGGCCAGCAACGTCAAGCCTGCGGCCATCTACGAGGCGCTGACCCCGGCCTTCGTGGTCAATTTCAACCAGAACGGCCGCCAGCGCTACATGCAGTTGAGCATCACCCTGCAGGCGCGCAACCAGGCCGACCTGGATGCGCTGAAGGTGCACATGCCGGTGATTCGCAACAACCTGGTGATGATGTTCTCCGGACAAGGCTTCGACACCCTGGCCAGCAGCCCGGTCGGGCAGGAGATGCTGCGTCAGAAGGCCACTGCGGTGGTGCAGGAAGTGGCCCAGAAGGAAGTCGGCAAGCCGGTCATTGACCAGTTGCTGTTCACCAATTTCGTATTGCAGTAGGAGTCCGCAATGGCCGTACAGGACCTGCTGTCCCAGGATGAAATCGATGCCCTGTTGCACGGCGTCGACGACGGGCTGGTGCAGACCGAGAGTGCATCCGAGCCTGGCAGTATCAAAAGCTACGACCTGACCAGTCAGGACCGTATCGTACGGGGTCGCATGCCGACCCTTGAAATGATCAACGAGCGCTTCGCCCGTTACACCCGTATCAGCATGTTCAACCTGCTGCGCCGTTCTGCCGACGTGGCCGTGGGCGGTGTGCAGGTGATGAAGTTCGGCGAATACGTGCACTCGCTGTACGTACCCACCAGCCTCAACCTGGTCAAGATCAAGCCGCTGCGCGGCACCTCGCTGTTCATCCTCGACGCCAAGCTGGTGTTCAAGCTGGTGGACAACTTCTTCGGCGGCGATGGCCGCCACGCCAAGATCGAAGGCCGTGAATTCACGCCGACCGAGCTGCGCGTGGTGCGCATGGTGCTGGACCAGTGCTTCGTCGACCTCAAGGAAGCCTGGCAGGCCATCATGCCGGTCACCTTCGAGTACATGAACTCCGAGGTCAACCCGGCCATGGCCAACATTGTCGGCCCCAGCGAGGCGGTGGTGGTGTCCACTTTCCACATCGAGCTGGACGGCGGCGGCGGCGACCTGCACGTAACCATGCCGTACTCGATGATCGAGCCGGTGCGCGAAATGCTCGACGCCGGTTTCCAGTCCGACCTGGACGACCAGGACGAGCGCTGGGTCAAGGCCCTGCGCGAAGACGTGCTGGACGTGGCGGTGCCCATGACCGCCACGGTCGCCCGGCGCCAGTTGAAGCTGCGCGACATTCTGCACATGCAGCCTGGCGACGTGATCCCGGTGGAGCTGCCCGAGCACCTGGTGTTGCGCGCCAATGGCGTGCCGGCGTTCAAGGCGCGGCTGGGTTCGCACAAGGGCAACCTGGCCCTGCAGATCATCGACCCGATCGAGCGCCGCTGACGGCGTGCCGGTCGCTCATAACGAATTGAATGCCTGTCGAGGAAACCATGGCTAACGAAAACGAGATCACCTCCCCAGAGGACCAGGCGCTGGCCGACGAGTGGGCTGCGGCCCTGGAAGAAACCGGCGCGGCCGGCCAGGCCGATATCGATGCACTGCTGGGCGGTGACACTGGCAGCACCAGCGGCCCGGGCCGCCTGCCGATGGAAGAGTTCGCCAGCTCGCCGAAGCCGAACGAAAACGTCAGCCTCGAAGGCCCGAACCTGGACGTGATCCTGGACATCCCGGTTAACATTTCCATGGAAGTGGGCAGCACCGAGATCAATATCCGTAACCTGTTGCAGTTGAACCAGGGTTCGGTGATCGAACTCGATCGCCTGGCCGGCGAGCCGCTCGACGTGCTGGTGAACGGTACGCTGATCGCCCATGGCGAAGTGGTGGTGGTCAACGAGAAGTTCGGCATCCGCCTGACCGACGTGATCAGCCCCAGCGAACGTATCAAGAAGCTGCGCTGAGTGAAGGGCACAATGCGCGCCCTTGCGGCGTTGGCGGTGCTGCTGGCCAGTAGCGCGTGCCTGGCCGCGGCCACGCCGGCAGCTACCCCGGCGACACCGCCTGGCAGCCTCGGCGGGCAGCTGGCGCAGATGGTTTTCGGCCTGTTGCTGGTGGTGGGCCTGATCTTCTTCCTGGCCTGGATGCTGCGGCGCCTGCAGAGCACGGCAGTGAAGGGCGGGCAGGTGATCGAGATTGTCGGCAGCCGGGCCATTGGCCCGCGTGACCGCCTGTTGCTGGTGCAGGTGGGGAAGGAGCAGATCCTGATCGGCCATACCCCGGGCAGCATCGAGGCCCTGCATGTTATGGCCGAACCCGTGGATGTGCCGGATGGCGCTCGTCAGGCGACGCCGGAGTTTGCTCAGCGGCTGATGGAGCTGATGGGCAAAAACCCTAAGGACAACAAGTGATGAGCGGCGCGCTGCGTACGTTGTTGACTCTGGCGCTGCTGCTGGCTGCGCCGCTGGCCCTGGCTGCCGACCCGCTGTCGATCCCGGCCATTACCCTGTCCAATACCCCGGACGGGCAGCAGGAGTATTCGGTCAGCCTGCAAATCCTGCTGATCATGACTGCGCTGAGCTTCATCCCGGCGTTCGTCATCCTGATGACCAGCTTCACCCGCATCATCATCGTGTTCTCGATCCTGCGCCAGGCCCTGGGCCTGCAGCAGACGCCCTCGAACCAGTTGCTCAACGGCATGGCGCTGTTCCTGACCCTGTTCATCATGGCGCCGGTGTTCGACCGGGTGAACACGGATGCCCTGCAGCCGTACCTGAAGGAGCAGATGACCGCCCAGCAGGCCATCGAAAAAGCCCAGGGGCCGCTCAAGGACTTCATGTTGGCGCAAACCCGGCAAAGCGACCTCGACCTGTTCATGCGCCTGTCCAAGCGCACCGACATCGCCGGCCCCGATCAGGTGCCACTGACCATTCTGGTGCCGGCGTTCGTCACCTCCGAGTTGAAGACCGCGTTTCAGATCGGCTTCATGATCTTCATCCCGTTCCTGATCATCGACATGGTGGTGGCCAGTGTGCTGATGGCCATGGGTATGATGATGCTGTCGCCGCTGATCATCTCGCTGCCGTTCAAGATCATGCTGTTCGTGCTGGTGGATGGCTGGGCGCTGATCATGGGCACCCTGGCCAGCAGTTTCGGCGGCGTCTGACGCCGTCAAGGAGAGACGCCGATGACACCTGAAGTTGCTGTCGACCTGTTCCGTGATGCTCTGTGGCTGACCACTTTACTGGTCGCGGTGCTGGTTGTGCCGAGCCTGTTGGTGGGCCTGATGGTGGCGATGTTCCAGGCCGCCACGCAGATCAACGAGCAGACCCTGAGCTTTCTGCCACGCCTGCTGGTAATGCTGATCACGCTGATCATTGCCGGGCCGTGGCTGGTGCAGAAGTTCATGGAGTACATCACCAGTCTCTACACCAGCATCCCGCAGCTGATTGGTTGACGCAGCGATGCTGGAACTGACCGATACGCAGATCGGCACCTGGGTCGCCACCTTCATCCTGCCGCTATTCAGGGTAACTGCGGTGCTGATGACCATGCCGATTTTCGGCACCCGCATGTTGCCGGCGCGGGTGCGCCTGTACGTGGCGGTGGCGATTACCGTGGTGATCGTGCCGGCATTGCCGCCGCTGCCCGAATTCGACCCGCTTAGCCTGCGTGGTTTGCTGCTGTGCTTCGAGCAGATCATCGTTGGTGCGCTGTTTGGCATGGCCTTGCAACTGCTGTTCCAGGCCTTCGTGATTGCCGGGCAGATTGTTGCGGTGCAGATGGGTATGGCCTTCGCCTCGATGGTCGACCCTGCCAACGGCGTCAACGTCACGGTAATCAGCCAGTTCATGACCATGCTGGTGAGCGTGCTGTTCCTGTTGATGAACGGGCACCTGGTGGTGTTCGAGGTGCTGACCGAGAGCTTTACCACCTTGCCGGTGGGGAGTGCGCTGGTGGTCAACCACTTCTGGGAGCTGGCCGGGCGCATGGGCTGGGTGTTCGGTGCCGGTCTGTTGTTGATCCTGCCGGTGATCGCTGCGCTGCTGGTGGTGAACATCGCCTTTGGCGTGATGACCCGCGCGGCGCCGCAGTTGAATATCTTCTCGATCGGCTTTCCGTTGACCTTGGTCATGGGCATGGCCATTTTCTGGGTCGGCCTGGCCGATATCCTCTCCCACTACCAGGCATTGGCCAGCGAAGCGCTGCAATGGCTGCGTGAATTGGCGAGGGCGCGCTGAGCATGGCGGAAAGCGAGAGCGGTCAGGACAAGACAGAAGAACCCACTGAAAAGCGCAAGCGCACAGCCCGCGAGAAGGGCGAGATCGCGCGCTCCAAAGAGTTGAACACCGTGGCGGTGACCTTGGCTGGCGCAGGTGGCTTGCTGGCGTTTGGTGGGCATCTGGCCGAGACCTTGCTGGCCATGATGCACATGAACTTCAGCCTGACCCGCGACATCATCGTCGACGAGCGCGCCATGGGCGCCTTTCTTCTGGCCTCGGGCAAGATGGCCATCTGGGCGGTACAGCCGATACTGATCCTGTTGTTCGTGATCGCCTTTGTCGCACCCATCGCCTTGGGTGGTTTTCTGTTTTCCGGCAGCCTGTTACAACCGAAGTTCAGCCGCATGAACCCGTTGTCGGGGATCAAGCGCATGTTCTCGGTGAATGCCCTGACCGAACTGTTGAAGGCGCTTGCAAAGTTTTTCGTGATTCTGGTGGTGGCGATAGTGGTGTTGGTCAACGACCGCCAGGCGTTGCTCTCCATTGCCAACGAGCCTTTGGAGCAAGCGATCATTCACAGTGTTCAGGTGGTCGGCTGGAGCGCGCTGTGGATGGCGGCCGGGTTGTTGCTGATTGCGGCGGCGGATGTGCCGTTCCAGTTATGGCAGGCGCACAACAAGCTGAAGATGACCAAGCAGGAGGTGCGCGACGAGTACAAGGACACCGAAGGCAAGCCCGAGGTCAAACAGCGTATTCGCCAGTTGCAGCGCGAGGCTTCGCAACGGCGCATGATGGCGGCGGTGCCGGATGCGGACGTGATCATCACCAACCCGACGCACTACGCGGTGGCCCTGCAATACGACCCGGAGAAGGGCGGAGTGGCGCCCCTGTTGCTGGCCAAGGGTACCGATTTCATTGCCTTGAAAATCCGCGAGATCGGCGTGGAGCACAAGGTACAGATCCTCGAGTCGCCAGCACTGGCGCGGGCGATCTATTACTCGACCGAAATTGAGCAGGAAATCCCCGCAGGCCTTTACCTGGCGGTAGCGCAGGTGCTGGCCTATGTGTTCCAGATCCGCCAGTACCGTGCGGGCAAGGGCAAACGGCCAGAGCCGCTGAAAGACGACCTGCCGATCCCGCCAGACCTGCGGCGTGATAGTTGATCTGTTCGCCTCGACACTTTCTGCGCCTATGAGACCGAGCGCCGCCCGCGCGGCGCTCGGTCTGACAGGCGCTAAATCCCTCAAGGCATACAAAGTTGGAAGGCTTCTTGCAAAGCCACGCCCAGGCGCCCCCTGTGCGTCAAAGTTTTGCATCAAGAGGACTCGCGGTGGATCGCACTCAGTTAATCAGCAACGCCCGTAACAACCTGGCCGGGCTCGGCCGGGGCAACCTGGGTGTGCCGCTGTTGCTGCTGGTGATGTTGGCAATGATGATGTTGCCGATTCCGCCGTTCCTGCTAGACGTGTTCTTCACCTTCAACATCGCGTTGTCGATCGTCGTGCTGCTGGTGTGCGTGTACGCCCTGCGCCCGCTCGACTTCGCCGCATTCCCGACCATCCTGCTGGTGGCCACGCTGTTGCGCCTGGCCCTGAACGTGGCCTCCACGCGTGTGGTCATGTTGCACGGCCAGGAGGGTCACGGCGCCGCCGGTAAAGTGATTCAGGCTTTCGGTGAGGTGGTAATCGGCGGCAACTACGTGGTCGGTGCCGTGGTGTTCGCCATCCTCATGATCATCAACTTCGTGGTGGTGACCAAGGGTGCCGGGCGTATCTCGGAAGTGAGTGCGCGTTTCACCCTCGACGCCATGCCCGGCAAGCAGATGGCCATCGATGCCGACCTCAACGCCGGCCTGATCGACCAGGCCCAGGCCAAACACCGCCGTGCCGAGGTGGCGCAAGAGGCCGAGTTCTACGGCTCGATGGACGGTGCCAGCAAATTCGTCCGTGGGGACGCCATCGCCGGCTTGCTGATCCTGTTCATCAACCTGATCGGCGGCATGCTCATCGGCATGCTGCAGCACGGCATGAGCTTCGGTGACGCCGGCAAGGTGTACGCCCTGTTGACGATCGGTGACGGTTTGGTGGCGCAATTGCCATCACTGCTGTTGTCCACCGCCGCCGCGATCATGGTCACCCGTGCCTCGGGCTCCGAGGACATGGGCAAGCTGATCAACCGGCAGATGTTCGATTCGCCCAAGGCGCTGGCCGTGTCTGGCGCGCTGATGATCGTCATGGGCCTGGTGCCGGGCATGCCCCACGTGGCATTCCTCAGCCTCGGCTTGTTGGCCGGTGGTGGCGCCTACCTGGTGTGGAAGAAACAACAGAAGACCAAGTTGCAGGCGCAGCAGGAAGCGCAACGCCAGCAGGACCTGCTGCCCTCGCCTCAGCGTGCGCTGGAGACCAAGGAGCTGGGCTGGGATGACGTCACGCCGATCGACATGATCGGCCTGGAAGTCGGCTACCGGCTGATTCCGCTGGTCGACCGCAACCAGGGCGGCCAGTTGCTGGCACGGATCAAGGGTGTACGCAAGAAGCTGTCGCAGGACCTGGGTTTCCTCATGCCCACCGTGCACATTCGTGACAACCTCGACCTGCAGCCCAGCGCCTATCGCCTGACCCTGATGGGGGTGATCCTGGCCGAAGCGGAGATCTATCCGGACCGGGAGCTGGCGATCAACCCCGGGCAAGTGTTCGGCACCCTGAACGGCATTGCCGCGCGCGACCCGGCGTTTGGTCTGGAGGCGGTGTGGATCGACGTCGGCCAGCGTTCCCAGGCACAGTCGCTGGGCTACACCGTGGTTGACGCAAGTACCGTGGTTGCCACCCACCTCAACCAGATCCTGCAGAAGCACTGCCACGAGCTGATTGGCCACGAAGAGGTTCAGCAACTGCTGCAGGTGCTGTCCAAGGCATCGCCTAAACTTGCAGAAGAGCTGGTGCCGGGTGTCATTTCCTTGTCGGGCCTGCTGAAGGTGCTGCAAGCGCTGTTGTCGGAACAGGTGCCGGTGCGCGATATTCGCAGTATTGCCGAAGCCATCGCGAACAACGCTGGCAAGAGTCAAGATACCGCCGCGCTGGTAGCGGCAGTGCGCGTCGGATTGTGTCGCGCCATCGTGCAAAGCATTGTCGGCGTTGAGTCGGAGCTGCCAGTGATTACCCTGGAGCCAAGGTTGGAACAGATTTTGCTCAATAGTCTGCAAAGGGCCGGGCAGGGTCAGGAAGAGGGTGTTCTTCTGGAGCCTAGCATGGCCGAGAAGCTGCAACGTTCGCTGATCGAAGCGGCCCAGCGCCAGGAAATGCAGGGCCAGCCGGCCATTCTTCTGGTCGCCGGCCCGATCCGCGCCATGCTGTCGCGTTTCGGTCGCCTGGCTGTACCGAATTTGCATGTTCTGGCGTATCAGGAAATACCTGACAACAAGCAAGTCACCATCGTTGCCACCGTGGGCCCTAACGGCTGAGGTAGTGGATAATGCAAGTTAAGCGATTTTTCGCCGCCGATATGCGTCAGGCCATGAAACTGGTCCGTGATGAGCTGGGCGCCGATGCCGCGATCATTGGCAACCGCCGTATTGCCGGTGGTGTCGAACTGACGGCCGCGCTGGACTACAAGCTGTCCGCCCTGGCCCCACGCGTGCCCAACGCCGAGCTGGAAGAAGAGCTGCGCAAGACGCACACGCGCATCGCCACGGCTCAGGCCGAGCTGGACCACCGCCAGGACAGCAGTGACAACAACCGCCAATTGTTCGCCGGGCAGTCGCTGACCGCCGCCGAGCCGTTGATCGAGCCGCACGTCGATGCCCCCGAGGCGGCGACTGCTGCCCCGGCCGCTGCGCCAGTAGACCCGCGCCTGTTCGATGCCATGCGCTCCGAGCTGTCGGGCCTGCGCGAGTTGCTGGAAGTGCAGCTCGGGTCGCTGGCCTGGACCCAGTTGCAGGGCAGCAAGCCGCAGCAGGCCAACCTGTGGCGGCGCCTGCAGCGCATCGGCCTGTCCGGCCCGATTGCCCGCGAACTGCTGGACCTCACCACCGAGATCGAAGAGCCACGCCAGGCCTGGCGCATGCTGCTGGCGCACCTGGCGCGCATGATCGAAATCCCGGAAATCGAGCCGATCGAAGAGGGCGGGGTGATCGCCATGGTTGGCCCGGCCGGCATGGGCAAGACCACCACCCTGGCCAAGCTTGCCGCCCGCTACGTGCTCAAGTACGGCGCGCAGAACCTGGCGCTGGTGAGCATGGACAGCTTCCGCATCGGCGCCCAGGAGCAGCTCAAGACCCTGGGCCGCATCCTCAACGTGCCAGTGACCTACGTCGACCCGGGCCAGTCGCTGGCTGCGGCGCTGGAGCCACTGCTGCGCAAGCGCGTGGTGCTGATCGATACCGCCGGCCTGCAGGCCAGCGACCCGGCGCTGCGCATGCAGCTGGAAACCCTGGCCGGGCGTGGCATTGCTGCGAAGAACTACCTGGTGCTGGCCACCACCAGCCAGAAGCAGGTGCTGACCGCCGCCTACCACAGCTACAAGCGCTGTGGCCTGGCCGGCTGCATCCTGACCAAGCTCGATGAAACGGCAAGCCTTGGCGACGTGTTGAGCCTTGCCATCAGTCATGAACTGCCCGTGGCCTACCTCACCGATGGCCCGCGCATTCCTGACGACCTGCACCTGCCGCGTGGTCACCAACTGGTCTCCCGCGCAGTCAATGTGCAGCAGCAGGACGAGCCCAGCGAAGAGGCCATGGCCGACATGTTCGCTGATCTCTACCACAACCCACGGCGAGCGGGTTGACCATGAAGCGTGTGCAAAGTAGCTATGCCAAGGGGTACGCAGAATTGCCCCACGTGTGGCCTGAGTCCCAGCGAGACAAGGTAAAGAACAGACATGGGTAGCATGCATCCCGTACAGGTGATCGCCGTGACCGGTGGCAAAGGTGGCGTCGGCAAGACTAACGTTTCAGTGAACTTGTCCCTGGCGCTGGCCGAGCTTGGCCGCAGGGTCATGCTGCTTGACGCCGACCTGGGCCTGGCCAACGTCGACGTGTTGCTGGGCCTTACCCCCAAACGTACCCTGGCCGATGTCATCGAAGGGCGCTGCGAGCTGCGTGACGTGATGCTGCAAGGCCCTGGCGGTGTGCGCATCGTGCCGGCGGCCTCGGGCACCCAGAGCATGGTGCACCTGGCCCCGGCCCAGCATGCGGGCCTGATCCAGGCGTTCAGCGAAATCGGCGACAATCTCGACGTGCTGGTGATCGACACGGCTGCGGGTATCGGTGACTCGGTGGTCAGCTTCGTTCGCGCTGCCCAGGAAGTGCTGCTGGTGGTGTGCGACGAACCCACCTCGATCACCGACGCTTACGCCCTGATCAAACTGCTGAACCGCGATTACGGCATGAACCGTTTCCGCGTGCTGGCCAACATGGCACAGAGCCCGCAGGAAGGGCGCAACCTGTTCGCCAAGCTGACCAAGGTCACCGACCGCTTCCTTGACGTTGCCCTGCAGTACGTAGGCGCCGTGCCGTACGACGAGTGCGTGCGCAAGGCGGTGCAAAAGCAGCGTGCCGTCTACGAAGCCTTCCCTCGCTCCAAGTGCGCGCTGGCCTTCAAGGCGATTGCCCAGAAGGTCGACAGCTGGCCGCTGCCGGCCAACCCGCGCGGCCATCTGGAGTTTTTCGTCGAGCGCCTGGTGCAGCCCACCAGCGCGGGACCTGTGCTATGAACGCCAGCGGCTTCAAGATGTACAGCCGGGCGGCCAAAGACGCCCAGTGCGAGCTGATCGAGCGTTATGCGCCGCTGGTCAAGCGCATTGCCTACCACTTGCTGGCGCGGTTGCCAGCCAATGTGCAGGTCGAGGATCTGATCCAGGCCGGCATGATCGGCCTGCTGGAAGTGGCCAGCAAGTATGACGCCAGCAAGGGTGCCAGCTTTGAAACCTACGCCGGCATCCGCATTCGCGGGGCCATGCTGGATGAGGTTCGCAAAGGCGACTGGGCACCGCGTTCGGTGCACCGCAACACCCGTATGGTCAGTGACGCGATGCGTGCCGTAGAGGCCAGAACGGGCCGGGACGCTAAAGATCATGAAGTTGCTGCCGAACTCCAGTTGAGTCTCGATGATTACTACGGGATCTTGAACGACACCCTGGGCAGCCGACTGTTCAGCTTTGACGACCTGTTGCAGGACGGCGAGCACGAAGGGCTTCACGAGGATGGTGCCAGTGGCCATATCGAACCTGCGCGTGGCCTGGAGGACGAGCGCTTCCAGGCTGCCCTGACCGAAGCCATTGCCAACCTGCCGGAGCGCGAGCGCCTGGTGCTGGCGCTGTACTACGACGAAGAGCTGAACCTCAAGGAAATCGGTGAGGTGCTGGGTGTCAGCGAATCGCGGGTCAGCCAGTTGCACAGCCAGTGTGCCGCACGTCTGCGCAGCCGCCTGGGGGAATGGCGGGCACGTTGAGCCCGCTGTCGTTGCAGCCGTTTTCCACATGCGTTTTCCATGTTGCACCGAATTGATTGAATGCGCGCTCGGGGCCGAGCGCGTTTGAGACTGCTTGGAGGTCTACTTGAACAAAGACATGAAAATCCTCATCGTTGACGACTTTTCGACGATGCGGCGGATCATCAAGAACCTGTTGCGTGACCTGGGCTTCACCAACACCGACGAAGCCGATGACGGCACCACGGCGCTGCCGATGCTGGAAAACGGCCACTATGACTTCCTGGTGACCGACTGGAACATGCCGGGTATGTCCGGCATCGACCTGCTGCGTAAAGTGCGCGCCAGCGACAAGCTGAAAAGCATGCCGGTACTGATGGTGACCGCTGAAGCCAAGCGCGACCAGATCATCGAAGCGGCTCAGGCCGGCGTCAATGGTTACGTGGTCAAGCCGTTCACCGCCCAGGTGCTCAAAGAAAAGATCGAGAAGATCTTCGAACGCGTCAACGGCTGAGTCACGTCAGGGGGCGCGCCATGGATTCATCACAAACCTCTTTGGGCGAGTTCGAATCGACCCTGAAGAAACATGCCCAGGAGTTGGTCGAAAGCCTGGAGCGCGGCCGCTTCGGCGAGGCGGTGCAGCTGATTCACGAGCTGAACCAGACCCGCGATCGTGGCCTGTACCAGGAAGTCGGCAAGCTGACCCGCGAGCTGCACAGCGCCATCGTCAGCTTCCAGATCGACCCGACCATGCCGCAAGCCGAGGAGGTGTCGCAGATTACCGACGCCACCGAGCGCCTGTCGTACGTGGTCAAGCTGACCGAGGGCGCGGCCAACCGCACCATGGACCTGGTCGAGGAAAGCACCCCGGTGCTCAACGACCTGGCCAGCGAGGCCAAGGCCCTGAGCACCGACTGGCAGCGCTTCATGCGCCGCGAAGTGGCTGCGCCGGAATTCCGTGATCTGGTCAAGCGCGTCGACAGTTTCCTGACGCACAGCGCCGAAGGTAACCGCAAGGTCGCCGGCCACCTCAATGACATTCTGCTGGCTCAGGACTATCAGGACCTGACCGGTCAGGTGATCAAACGCGTCACCACATTGGTGACCGAAGTCGAAAGCAACTTGCTCAAGCTGGTGTTGATGGCCAGCCAGGTCGACCGGTTTGCCGGCATAAAACATGACCACGATCAACTGCGCGCAGAAAAAGATGCAGAAAAACATCCGACTCGGGGTGAAGGTCCGCAGATTCATGCCGATAAGCGTGAAGACGTCGTGTCCGGTCAGGACGATGTCGATGATCTGCTGTCCAGCCTGGGTTTTTAAGGAGCACGTTTGATGAGCTTCGGCGCCGATGAAGAAATCCTCCAGGATTTCCTGGTAGAAGCCGGCGAAATTCTTGAGCAACTGTCCGAGCAACTGGTCGAGCTGGAAAGCCGGCCCGACGATGCCGACCTGCTCAATGCGATCTTTCGCGGTTTCCACACTGTTAAAGGGGGCGCCGGCTTCCTTCAGCTGAACGAGCTGGTGGAGTGCTGCCATATTGCCGAGAACGTGTTCGACGTCCTGCGCAAGGGTGAGCGCCGGGTCGATGCGGAACTGATGGACGTGGTGCTCGAGGCACTGGATACGGTCAACAGCATGTTTGGCCAGGTGCGCGAGCGCGCCGAAGTGACCCCGGCCACCCCCGAGCTGCTGGCGGCGTTGTCACGCCTGGCCGAGCCCGGTGGCACCGAAGTGGCTGCGCCGTCTGCTGCTGTGCCCGAGCCGGTTGCCGAGGCGCCCGCCGCAGCCCCGGTCGAGGACCAGGACATCACCGACAGCGAGTTTGAACAGTTGCTCGACTCGCTCGATGCGGTCAAGGCGCAAGCGGCGGCCGACGAGCAGATGCAGGGCGAGACCATCAGCGGCGAGGGTGACGAAATCACCGATGCCGAGTTCGAGTCGCTGCTTGATCAGTTGCACGGCAAAGGCCAATTCAGCACCGAGGTGGCAGCCGCGCCGGTAGCCGCGTCTGCCGAACCGCTCAGTGATGAAATCACCGACGCCGAGTTTGAATCGCTGCTCGACCAGTTGCATGGCAAGGGCACCTTCCAGGCTGATGCATTGCCAGCCGCCAAGGCGCCCGCCGTGGAGGGCAACCCCGCAGCGACCAGCGACGAAATCAGCGAACATGAGTTCGAGGCGTTGCTGGACCAGCTGCATGGCAAGGGCAAGTTCGGCGGTGAAGTTGCCGCAGTCGAAGCGCCTGCTGCAGCCAAGGTGCAAGCACCTGCCGCAGCCAAGGCCGACAGCCAGCCGGTTGCCAAGCCTGCCGCTGCAGCGCCGGCCAGCAAGCCAGCAGCGGCACCCCGTGCGCCGGCCCCGGCCGCCGACAAGCATGCTGTCAGCGAAGCGGAAACCACCGTGCGTGTGGACACTGCGCGCCTGGACGAGATCATGAACATGGTCGGCGAACTGGTGCTGGTGCGTAACCGCCTGGTGCGCCTGGGCCTGAACAGCGGCGACGAGGCCATGTCAAAGGCCGTGTCCAACCTCGATGTGGTCACTGCCGACCTGCAGACGGCGGTGATGAAAACCCGCATGCAGCCGATCAAGAAAGTGTTTGGCCGCTTCCCGCGGCTGGTGCGCGACCTGGCCCGCCAGCTGAAAAAAGAGATCAACCTGGAGCTGGTCGGCGAAGAGACCGACCTGGACAAGAACCTGGTTGAGGCCCTGGCCGACCCGTTGGTGCACCTGGTGCGCAACGCTGTCGACCATGGTGTCGAGATGCCTGATGAGCGTGAAGCGTCTGGCAAGGCGCGTACGGGCCGCGTGGTGCTGTCTGCCGAGCAGGAAGGCGACCACATCCTGCTGTCGATTTCTGACGACGGCAAGGGCATGGACCCTAACATCCTGCGTGCCAAGGCCGTGGAAAAGGGCCTGATGGACAAGGATGCCGCCGAGCGCTTGAGCGAGTCGGACTGCTACAACCTGATCTTCGCGCCAGGGTTCTCGACCAAGACCGAGATTTCCGACGTGTCCGGGCGTGGCGTGGGCATGGACGTGGTGAAGACCAAGATCTCCCAGCTCAACGGTTCGATCAACATCTACTCGGCCAAGGGCCAGGGCTCGAAGATCGTCATCAAGGTACCACTGACCCTGGCGATCATGCCCACCCTGATGGTGATGCTGGGCAACCAGGCGTTCGCCTTCCCGCTGGTCAACGTCAACGAGATCTTCCACCTCGACCTGTCGCGCACCAATGTGGTCGACGGCCAGGAAGTGGTGATTGTGCGTGACAAGGCGCTGCCGCTGTTCTACCTCAAGCGCTGGCTGGTCCAGGGCCAGGTGCACGAAGAGCAGCACGAGGGCCATGTGGTGATCCTGTCGGTCGGCACCCAGCGCATCGGGTTTGTCGTCGATCAACTGGTTGGCCAGGAAGAAGTGGTCATCAAGCCGCTGGGCAAGATGCTGCAGGGCACCCCGGGCATGTCCGGGGCCACCATCACCGGTGACGGGCGCATTGCGTTGATTCTCGACGTCCCGAGCATGCTCAAGCGTTACGCCGCGCGGCGTATTTGATTTCGGTGGCGCACCCTGGCGGGCTGCGCCGCCTAATGGAGTGTTTATGGCAGTCAAGGTCCTGGTGGTGGATGATTCCGGTTTCTTCCGCCGCCGCGTCTCGGAAATCCTCTCGGCGGATCCGACGATCCAGGTAGTGGGTACCGCGACCAACGGCAAGGAAGCAATCGACCAGGCGCTGGCGCTCAAGCCCGATGTCATCACCATGGACTACGAAATGCCCATGATGGATGGCATTACCGCAGTGCGGCACATCATGCAGCGCTGCCCGACGCCAGTGTTGATGTTCTCCTCGCTGACCCACGAAGGCGCCCGCGTCACCCTCGATGCCCTGGATGCCGGGGCGGTGGATTACCTGCCGAAAAACTTCGAAGACATCTCGCGTAACCCCGAAAAGGTCAAGCAGATGCTGTGCGAGAAGGTGCACACCATCTCGCGCAGCAACCGTCGCCTGGGCAGCTATGCCCGCACCGCGCCGGTCGCTGTGCCTACGCCGGCCAGCAGCCCTGTGCCGACAAGCAGCTTTGCCAGCCCGACGCCAGCCCGCGCTGCGGCGCCTGCCCGAGCGGCGGCCCCGGCCCCTGGCCCGGCGGCATCGCATTCGCCTGCCCCCAAGCGCAAGCCATACAAACTGGTCGCCATCGGCACCTCCACGGGTGGCCCGGTGGCCCTGCAGCGGGTGCTGACCCAGTTGCCGGCCAATTTCCCGGCGCCGATCGTGCTGATCCAGCACATGCCGGCGGCGTTCACCAAGGCCTTTGCCGAACGCCTCGACAAACTGTGCCGCATCAGCGTCAAGGAGGCCGAGGACGGCGACATGCTGCGTCCGGGCCTGGCCCTGCTGGCCCCTGGTGGCAAGCAGATGATGATCGATGGCCGTGGTACGGTGAAGATCCTGCCTGGTGACGAGCGCTTGAACTACAAGCCATGCGTGGACATCACCTTCGGTTCGGCGGCCAAGTCGTATGGCGACAAAGTGCTGTCGGTGGTGCTCACCGGCATGGGCGCCGATGGCCGTGAAGGTGCACGCCTGCTCAAGCAGGGCGGCAGCACGGTGTGGGCCCAGGATGAAGCCAGCTGCGTGATCTATGGCATGCCCATGGCCATCGTCAAGGCCAACCTGGCCGACGCGGTGTACAGCCTGGACGAAATCGGCAAACACTTGGTGGAGGCCTGCGTCTGATGGACGTCCTCAGCCTGATCGGCCTGATCCTCGCCTTTGTCGCCATCGTCGGTGGCAACTTCCTCGAAGGCGGCCATGTCGGTGCCCTGATCAATGGCCCGGCGGGGCTGATTGTGCTGGGTGGTACCCTGGCGGCCGCTTTGTTGCAGTCGCCGCTTTCATCGTTCAAGCGTGCCTTGCAGATTTTGCGCTGGATCCTGTTCCCGCCACGGGTCGACCTGGCGGGTGGCATTGACCGCGTGGTGAACTGGAGCCTGACCGCACGCAAGGAAGGCCTGCTGGGCCTGGAAGGGGTGGCCGACAGCGAGCCCGACCCGTATGCGCGCAAGGGCCTGCAACTGCTGGTGGACGGCGCCGAGCCGGAAGCCATCCGCAGCATCCTTGAAGTCGACTTTTTGACCCAGGAAAGCCGTGATATCCAGGCCGCCAAGGTGTTCGAAAGCATGGGCGGCTATGCGCCGACCATCGGCATCATTGGTGCGGTAATGGGCCTGATCCACGTCATGGGCAACCTGGCCGACCCGTCGCAGTTGGGCAATGGTATTGCCGTGGCCTTTGTCGCCACGATCTACGGTGTGGCCAGTGCCAACCTGATCTTGCTGCCGGTCGCCAACAAGCTCAAGGCCATTGTCATGCGCCAGTCGCGCTACCGCGAAATGCTGCTCGAAGGTCTGCTGTCGATTGCCGAGGGTGAGAACCCGCGCTCGATCGAGCTGAAGCTGCAAGGCTTCATGGAGTAACTCATGCGTCGCCGCCGTCATACCGAGGAACACGAAAACCACGAACGCTGGCTGGTGTCGTATGCCGACTTCATCACCTTGCTGTTCGCCTTTTTCGTGGTGATGTACTCGATTTCCTCGATCAACGAGGGCAAGTACAAGGTCATTTCCCAGGCTTTGCTCGGGGTCTTCAATGACCCTGAGCGCAGCATGAAGCCGATCCCCATCGGCGATGAGCAGCCGTTGAGCGTGCGCCCGGCAGAGCCGCTGGTGAAGGACAGCGAGCAGACCGAGGCGGGCCTGGCGGCAACCAACGTCGACCCGCTGAAAACCATCAGCGAGGATGTACGGGATGCCTTTGGCGACCTGATCAACAGCAATCAGATGACCGTGCGCGGCAACGAGCTGTGGATCGAGATCGAGCTGAACTCGTCGCTGCTGTTCGGCAGCGGCGATGCCATGCCCAGTGACAAGGCGTTTGCCATCATCGAAAAGGTGGCCAACATTCTCAAGCCGTTCGCCAACCCGGTGCACGTCGAGGGCTTTACCGACAACCTGCCAATCCGCACCGCGCAGTACCCGACCAACTGGGAGCTGTCGTCGGCACGGGCGGCGAGCATCGTGCGCCTGCTGGCGATGGAAGGGGTGAATCCGGCGCGCATGGCGTCGGTGGGCTATGGCGAGTACCAGCCGGTGGCCAGCAACGACACCGCCGACGGCCGCGCGCGCAACCGCCGTGTGGTGCTGGTGATATCGCGCAACCTTGAAGTGCGCCGTAGCCTGACTGGCTCGGGCAGTGCCAATGCCACGCCGGATGCTGCACTACGGCGCGCTGGCACACAAAGTGCACCTGCAACGCCAGCAACGGTGGCGGGGCAGTAACTCGTCAATTCTCCGTCACTGAATTTCACACCGTTCCCGGCAGGGCAGGCGGCCATACCGGGAGGAAGCAACGCACGATGAGAGTCTGGGCAGTAGCCAATCAAAAAGGTGGCGTCGGCAAGACCACCACGACCATCGCCCTGGCCGGCCTGCTGGCAGAGGCCGGCAAGCGCGTGGTCGTCGTCGACCTCGACCCGCACGGTTCGATGACCAGCTATTTCGGGCACAACCCCGATGCTCTGGAGCACAGCTGCTACGACCTGTTCCTGCACAAGGGTGCGGTACCCGAGGGCTTGCCTGGGCAATTGCTGCTGCCCACCAGTGACGAGCGCATCTCGCTGTTGCCGTCGAGCACCGCGCTGGCCGTGCTGGAGCGCCAGTCGCCGGGGCAGAACGGCCTGGGTCTGGTAATCGCCAAGAGTCTGGCGCAGCTATGGCAGGATTTCGACTTTGCCCTGATCGACAGCCCACCCTTGCTCGGCGTGCTGATGGTCAATGCCCTGGCCGCCAGCCAGCAGCTGGTGATCCCGGTGCAAACCGAGTTTCTCGCGGTCAAGGGCCTGGAACGCATGGTCGGCACCTTGGCCATGGTCAACCGCTCGCGCAAGCAGGCGCTGCCGTATCAGATCGTGCCAACCCTGTTCGACCGCCGTACCCAGGCCTCGCTGGGCACGCTCAAGCAGTTGCGTGACAGTTACGGCCAGCAGGTGTGGCAAGGCTACATCCCGGTGGATACGCGCCTGCGTGACGCCAGCCGCAAGGGTGTCACGCCCTCGCAGTTCGACAGCAAGAGCCGTGGGCTGGTTGCCTACCGGGCGCTGCTCAAACACCTGTTGACCTACAAGACTGCGGCGCAGGTGGCCTGATGACCCAGATACAGAAAACCGGCACCCGCCCGCAGTTGGCCTTGCAGTCGTACCTCGATGGCCTGCTTCAGGAGGCTACCGAGGCCGAAGGCCTGTTCGAGCCGCCGGTTGTAACGGACGATTTCGCCGAAGCGGTGCGTGAGGAACAGGCGCGTGATGCCCGGCAACCGACCGTGCCGGCGCCGGCCGAAACTGCCGCAAGCTTCCCGCCGCGGCCTTTTGCCGAGCCAAAGCTGGCGGTGCTGCCTGCCGTCATGCCGGTGGAAGCGCCTGTGGTGACGGTGGTCGAACAAGCGGTAGTCGCCGAGGCCAGTATTCCGGTACTGGTTGAAGAGCAGACCGTGGAGCTGGCGGTTCCGCTGGTGGATGTGCACTTGCCGGCACCGGACCTGCCGGTGCCGCCAGCCAGCGTCGACGGCCGTCCGGTGTGGGCCGCCGAGCCGTTCGAATGCCTGCTGTTCGACGTGGCTGGCCTGACCCTGGCGGTGCCGTTGGTGTGCCTGGGCTCGATCTACAACCTGGCCGGCCAGGAGTTGACGCCGCTGTTCGGCCAGCCCGACTGGTTTCTCGGCATCCTGACCTGCCAGGCGGGTAACCTGAAGGTGCTGGACACTGCGCGTTGGGTGATGCCCGACCGTTATCGCGATGATTTTCGCCAAGGCCTGAATTACGTGATTTCCGTGCAGGGCTACGAATGGGGGTTGGCCGTGCACCAGGTTAGCCGCTCGTTGCGTTTGGACCCGTCCGAAATCAAATGGCGCAGCCAGCGCGGCCAGCGCCCGTGGCTGGCCGGCACCGTAATCGAACACATGTGTGCACTGCTTGATGTCGCCGCGTTGGCCGAGCTGATCGCCAGCGGCGCGGTCAAGCAGATGCACGCTAAACAAAAATGACCGAACACACCGCCAATGGCGGATTTTGAGGGCTAGGGGAATGAAAAAGTCGTCTGCACAAGGTTCCGAAGATCCGATCCTGCAGTGGGTTACCTTCCGTCTGGACAACGAGTCCTACGGCATCAACGTGATGCAGGTACAGGAAGTGTTGCGCTACACCGAGATCGCCCCGGTGCCGGGTGCGCCAAGCTACGTGCTGGGCATCATCAACCTGCGCGGCAACGTGGTGACGGTGATCGACACCCGCCAGCGTTTTGGCCTGATGCCGACCGAAGTCACTGACAATACCCGCATCGTCATCATCGAGGCCGACAAGCAAGTGGTCGGCATTCTGGTCGACAGCGTGGCGGAGGTGGTGTACCTGCGCCAGTCCGAAATCGAGACCGCGCCAAACGTGGGTAACGAAGAGTCGGCCAAGTTCATTCAGGGCGTCTGCAACAAGAATGGCGAATTGCTGATTCTGGTCGAGCTGGACAAGATGATGACCGAGGAAGAGTGGTCCGAGCTGGAGAATATCTGAGTTGATCCTACAGGGTGCTGTCATCTTCCTGGCGCTGTTGTGGGCGCTGAGCCTGTGGTTCTTCCTTAACTACAGCAAGCGCCAGCGCGAGCTGGCTTCGCAGCAGGCCGAAGGCGATGCGCTGCGTGACCAGCGCATCAAGGACCTGGCCAAACGCCTGGACGACTACCAGAACGGTACCGTGCGCATGGGCGAGGCGTTGCACGAGCTGAGCGTGGCGATGGCGCCACTGCCCGACAAGATTCAGCAGCTGGAACAGCGTGACCCCAACAACGTCACCTTCTCTCAGGCCGCCAAGCTGGTGGGCATGGGGGCAAGCGTGGCGGAGTTGACCGAGAGCTGCGGCCTGACCCAGGCCGAGGCGGAGCTGATGAGCAAACTGCACCGCAGCGGGTGAAAGCACAAAGGCGACCATGATGTCGCCTTTCTTTCAGGTGCTGCTTCAGGTAGTTGCCCAGGAATGCATGCCACCCACTCTGGCCACGCGGGACAGTGGCAGGCGCTGGTGCTGTAGCGTCTTGAAAGCGTCCAGGTCAACGTAGAGGAAGCTGTTGATGCGCGGCATCATGTACAGGTTGTGAACCTGCCGCAGGCAGTAGAGGTCTGGCAGCACCCGGTCTACCACGGCATTGAACATTCCCGGGCCGGTCAGCTCGCTGAGCCGGTTGGCGTAGCGATAGAAGCCAGCAGGGTCATCTGCCAGCGTGGGACGTACCTGGTAGAAATCCGCATTGGCCAGATAGCGGGCATGCATTTCTTCGGAAATGGCCAGCAGTGTCGGGTTGCCGGCGTGGCTGCCGATCATGCTGGTGTTGAACTGCGTGTTCATGCCCAGCTTCTCGTTTTGCATGGGTGGGTGTAACAGCAGCCCGTCATCGGTGGCGACCAATTCTACGGTATCGATAGCCGCAGTGTGATGAGCGGCACTCGCAGCCGCACCCAGCAGTTGGTCATCGACATCCATATACAACCCGCCTTCAGCATGCAGCATCGGGTAGCGCAATACATCCGATGCTGAGGAGAAGTTGGTGGCTACACCGCCATTGCCATCGATTGCTGCTTGGTACTGGGCAAAGTACTGGCTTTGTTCGAAAGCGGTGAAGAAAGGCTGGTCTTCCAGTGTTAATACCTGCATACCGGGCACTCTTGCCTCTAGCATGCGCAGGTTTTGCGCAAAGACCTCGGGGTTTGCTTTTGACAGGAATAGCCGATATCGATACGCACTGTCGCGTAGTTTTAGTGCGTTGGCAGCCAGTGTGCCAAGCAGCTCGTCGCTGAGCGTTTTATTGCCGACCCAAAGCGATGAAATCAGCTTGGGGATCGGGTGAGCACCTGGCGGGACGGACACTGGTAAATGTACGGGAAGCTGCACATCGATACCCAGCGCTCGCAGGGACGACATGCGCATCTGGTCTGTTACGTGGCGCCCTTCAGGGTTGACGATGCGCAAGTTACCGGTTCCGGGCTCGGCTTCGTAGTAAACCGGTTCTACCTCATTGGCACCTTCCTCGGTGATGAACAGATCGGCTTCCATGTCGTAGACCAGGTCGAGCACTTCTGCATAGTCGGGCACTGCTTCGTAGTAGCCGATCAGTTGGTCCACATCGCCGTTGTACCGAGGAAAGCGCCTTACCGAGTTGGCCACGACGGCATCAGCGTCCGCCAGGGGCGCTATGCGCGCCGGGCGGTGAAAATAGGGGGCTACTTCCACCTCCGGCAAATGGGGCGGACTTACGGGACTCAGGGGGTATCCCCATTGATCATTGATTTTGCGCGGGAGAACGAAGCCGTCTTCCTGATAGCGAAACAGCGCAGTGCTTTTGATCATGGCCTCAGCGGCCAAGGGGGTTGCATTCAAAAGGCCATAAGCGATATCGCCCAGCCCTTGCTGTTTTTCGCTCAGGGTTTTCCCGTTGATGGCCTGGTCAAGGCCAAGCGCAAGCTGCGCTATACCGCCCAGCGCAAGCAGCGGGGCCAGGCCCGGCACCACGAATGTTAGCGGCGCCACAAGGGTGAGGGTGCTGTTCAGGTAGCTGGCCCATCTGGATTTTGTTATTTGCGCATTGCTGGTAATGAGGAAATCGGCATCGTCGTAACAGCGTTGGCGCTGACGCTCGGCCATGGCCTGGAACAGATCGCCGGTAATACGTGGGTTGTACTTGCCTGGGCGATAGTTGACGTACTTGCGTGGCGGCCATGTACCGTCGTCGTTGAAAAAGCCATGCTCCGGTGGCAGGCGATGGCTGCGCGGGTAAACGCCCAAGCCTTCCAGTGCTGTATCCAGGCCACTGAAGTCTATTCCCTGTGGGCCGTCGGCCAAGCGGAAGTGTTGCTTGAGTGCCTGGCGCCCGGCGGCGTCCTTGCACGTTTTGCCAACCCAGTCTTTCAGCAGGTTTTCGCTGGCGAACTCCAGCAGTGGCGAACTGTTGCCCGGCGCGTAGAGCAGGGTCAGGTCGGTCTTGGTGTCGTTGATGTACAGCAGGTCGGTGGCGGTATAGCCGTAGATGCTCAGCGTGCTCAGGCGTAAACCTTCGCCGCGCGGGATCAGCTCGGCTGCCCGCCAGGCCAGCTTGCGTGCGGCGTCGCTCAGCCTGCCTTGCGCGACCTGTTTGTTGCAGGCCGCGATGAAGTTGAGCTTGCAGCACTGTCGATAGGTTGACAGGTGTTCGTGCCAGTAGGTGTCGAGTGAAGCCCTGTATTCTGTGTGGAAGTCTATTGCCTCGATATGGTGTTGCAAGGTTTCGGCTCGGATGTCGAGCAGCGTGGAGTGATCGTAGCGGGCGGGTGTGGTACGCCTGAACAGGCCATTGAACACCTCGTACCAGGCGCCGTTGTCGTAAATGGGCTGTGGGGGAAAGTGGTCGACCAGCGTGATCGGGCCATCGCCCGGCAACGTGCCGGCCCAGGGTTGCCTGAACAGCCCGCCGAAGAAGTCGTTGCTGGATTGGCCTTGCCAGTTCATCAGCACTGCTTGGGTGAGGCTGACGCGCTGTACGACTTTGGCCTGGTAACTGGCGATGCCTTCAGGGTGAACATGCAGCGTGACGACATCGATCAGGTCTGGGTCCTGGTGTACCCCTTGGGTGGCAAGCCAGGCAGCAATTGCCCGCTTGGCCTCGCGGTCGGGTCGGGGAAGGGTGGCGAGGTGGTTGCGTACGAATTGCACGCCAGCAGCATTGATGTGCGTGGTGGGCATGTGGGTCTCCGTGGGGTGGGAAAACCACAGCATTGACCGACTGCTCGGCAGGGGAGTGGTAAATAGTGCTGGCCCTGAGGCTCAGCCTGGCGGGCCAGTCAGGCGCGCAAGCACCTCTGTCACGTCACGTTCGTCTGTCGGTGAATCATCGAAGCCGTACGGGACTTTACCGCGCAGTTGCCAGGCGAACGCGATGATTTCGGCGATGGTCAGGTACAAAGCCTCCGGGATCTGCTCGCCCAGCTCCAGGCGCGCCAGCAGGCGCACCAGCTCGGCATTCTCGTAGATTGGCACCTCGTGTTCACGGGCCAGGGCCAGGATGGCTTCGGCCAGCGCATCGTCGCCCTTGGCACTGAGGGTGGGGGCCTGCTGGCCGTCGTAGCTCAGGGCAATGGCCTGGCGTGTGTGCTTCTGGCTCATGCGTTTTCATCCACCCAACGTTGTTCTACCCGCGTGCGCGGGCCTTGTGGCGGTGTGCCAGGGTGGCACTCCAGGTCGCCGACGTCCAGGCCACGTGCCAGCAGGCGCTCGCGCAGGGCGCCGAGCTGGGTGTCGATCAGCCTGGCGGTTTGCTCACGCTCTGCCCACAGCTGCCCGCTCAGGCGGCCTTGGCTCAGTTGCGCCTGTACCTGTAGTGGGCCGAGTGGAGACAGGTCGAAGGCCAGCTCGATGCGCCACAGGGCTTGCAGCGGGTCTTGTGCTTCATGCTGGCGATCGGCTTGCTGCTGCGGGGTTTCTTCGCGCTGCAGTTTGACCTGCAACGGGATAAATTCCTGGCCGTGGCGGATCGGCACTTCGGTTTGCCAGGTGGTCTGCAGGTTGCCGTTTTCCAGCGTTCCGGTCTGTTGCAGGCTGCTCATTGCATGGCTTTGCAGGCGGGAAATTGCCGCAGCGGCAAGGCGCAGCAGTTGTTGCACGTCGCCTTCGTCTTCCAGGGCCTTGAGCAGGCGCGAAGGCAGCGGGAACGCGCCCGGCTGCGGCCTGGGGCTGACCCGTTCGAGCATGCCCAGTGCACTGCGGGCCAGCGCCGGCATGGTCACGGCCAGGCTGGCCGGCGCAAGGTTGGCAGCGCCGGCCGGTGAGATCGAGGCCTGGGCGACCAGCCGCAGCAAATGCGCCTTCAGATCGGTGGCGACGCTGGCAGGAAAGCCACCCAGCAGTTTCGCTTCAAGGAAAGCGCCACTGTTGTTCAAGGCCTGGGCAACCGCTTTCGCATCGCCCAGCTGGCGGGCATCTGGCAGGCTGACCAACAGGCGTTCGGCGCTGGCGCGCAGGTCGCCATCGATGCCAGGGTCCCGGGTCATCTGTTGCAGGGCGTTGAGCAGGCCAGGCAACGACGCTTGGCGGTTCTGCTGGGTTAGCAACTGCTGGGCGATGTTGAGTTGGTCCTGCCTGCCGCTAAGTGGCACGAAACGCAGTGACTGGTCACCCTGCACCAGCGCACTGAGCAGGCTGCCGATAGCCAGTGGGCGGGGGCTGTCCACCGTCAGCGTGGCGCCGGCCTGGGCGCTGTTGAGCAGGCTGATCAGTGCCCGGTAGGCCGCAGGCTGGCCAGCGGCCTGGGGCAGTAGCTGGTTGGTCATGACCTTGCCTTGCAGCAGGGTGCCGACGGGGACCTTGCTGGTGTCCAGGCGGGTGAGGGTGGCGAGCTGGCTGGCGCTGGCCTGCTGCAGCATGATCGCCAGATGATTGCTTTCGGTCTGGCTGACGGTGACCTGGCTGCCTTGGGGCAGGGGCTGGCTGGTGCTGGCTTGCAGTTGGGTCTGAAGGCCGTTGGCCTGCATCAGCCGAAGCACCAGCTGAAAGTCGCTGCCCACCTGCCGCATCGCAACCACTTCTGCCTGTGCGGTCTCGCCAGGGGCCATCAAGCCAGGCTGCGGTTGCGTCAGGCGCAGCAGTTCGCCGGTCATGCCCGCCTTCATGGCTTGGGTATTGACTGCGGTTTGTGCAGCGAGACTATTGATTTCAGTCATGATTGTATACAACCTGTCGAACCCGGCCTCTTGGCAGCGCGGCGGCGCATGTAATAATGCCGAGCGCCCGTGGTTGCCATTATAACGGCAGCGCTGGGGGCGACTTGAGACACAGGGCTTCAGGCGACGCCGCACTGAAGCCCTACAAAGATAAGGCGAAACCGTGACCCTTCACCTCCAAGCCGCAGGCCTGGCCTGCGAGCGCGACTGGCGCCTGCTGTTCGAGCAGCTCGATTTCGAGCTGGGTGCCGGCGACATGCTGCAGATCAGCGGCCCCAACGGTAGCGGCAAGACCAGCTTGCTGCGTCTGCTGGCCGGGCTGATGCAGCCGACGGCCGGGCAGATCCTGCTGGGCGGTAAGCCATTGGCCGAGCAGCGCCATGCCTTGGCCAGCATCCTGTTGTGGATCGGCCACGCTGCCGGCATCAAGGACCTGCTCACCGCTGAAGAGAACCTCACCTGGCTGTGCGCCTTGCACCAGCCGGCCAGCCGCGAGGCGATCTGGGCAGCGTTGGAGGCCGTCGGCCTGCGGGGTTTCGAAGACGTACCCTGCCATACCCTGTCAGCCGGCCAGCAGCGGCGCGTGGCCTTGGCCCGGTTGCACCTGGCCTGCCCGCCGTTATGGATTCTTGACGAGCCGTTCACGGCCCTGGACAAGCAAGGCGTGGCACAGCTGGAAGCACACCTGGCGGCCCATTGCGAACAGGGCGGTACGGTGGTGCTGACCACCCACCACACGCTGGAACGCAAACCCTCCGGTTACCGTGAGCTGAACCTGGGGCAATGGGCGGCATGAGCGTATTCGTCTTGTTGTTGCGCCGCGAAGCGCGCCTGCTGTTCCGCCGTCCGGCCGAGCTGGCCAACCCGCTGGTGTTCTTCGCCATCGTCGTGGCGTTGTTCCCGTTGGCGGTCGGCCCGGAAAGCCAATTGTTGCAAACCTTGTCGCCTGGGCTGGTCTGGGTGGCGGCATTGCTGGCGGTGCTGTTGTCGCTGGACGGCCTGTTCCGCAGTGATTTCGAGGACGGCTCGCTGGAGCAATGGGTGTTGTCGCCGCACCCACTGGCGCTGCTGGTGCTGGCCAAGGTGCTGGCGCACTGGATCTTTTCCGGGCTGGCGCTGGTATTGTTGGCGCCGCTGCTGGCGCTGATGCTGGGGCTGCCGAGCCATTGCCTGCCGGTGCTGCTTGGCTCGCTGCTGCTGGGTACGCCGGTACTGAGCCTGCTGGGTGCGGTGGGCGCGGCGCTGACGGTTGGCCTCAAGCGCGGTGGTTTGTTACTGGCGTTGCTGATTCTGCCGTTGTATATCCCTGTATTGATCCTGGGCAGTGGTGCGTTGCAAGCGGCGTTGCAAAATATGCCGGCAACCGGCCACCTGCTCTGGCTTGCCAGCCTCACGGCCCTGGCCGTGACCCTGGCACCCTTTGCGATAGCGGCCGGCCTGAAGATCAGCGTTGGCGAATAACGAGTCCCGGGCTTTCAAGCCCGGCCAATACCCTGGATGTACCTGATGAAAATAAGCTGGACGTGGTTCCACAAGCTGGGCTCCCCCAAATGGTTCTATGCCATCAGCGGCCGCATGCTGCCATGGCTGGCCGGTGCTGCCGTGCTCCTGCTGCTGCTCGGCATCACCTGGGGCCTGGCCTTCGCCCCACAGGACTACCAGCAGGGCAACAGCTTCCGCATCATCTACATCCATGTGCCGGCGGCAATGCTGGCCCAGTCCTGCTACGTGCTGCTGGCGGTGGCCGGGGTGGTGGGGCTGGTGTGGAAAATGAAAATCGCCGATGTCGCCTTGCAATGCGCCGCGCCGATCGGCGCCTGGATGACTGCCGTGGCGCTGGTCACTGGCGCCATCTGGGGCAAGCCGACCTGGGGCAGCTGGTGGGTGTGGGATGCCCGCCTTACGTCCATGCTTATCCTGCTGTTCCTGTACTTCGGCATTATTGCGTTGGGCCAGGCGATCAGTAATCGTGACAGTGCGGCCAAGGCCTGCGCGGTGCTGGCGATTGTCGGCGTGGTTAACATCCCGATCATCAAGTATTCGGTGGAGTGGTGGAACACCCTGCACCAAGGCGCCACCTTCACCCTTACCGAAAAACCGGCGATGCCCGCCGAAATGTGGCTGCCGTTGCTGTGCACGGCGCTGGGTTTCTACTGCTTCTTCGGTGCCGTGCTGCTGTTGCGCATGCGCCTTGAAGTGCTAAAGCGCGAGGCGCGCGCCAGTTGGGTCAAGGACGAAGTGTTGAACAGCCTGGGGCGGAGGGCCGCACAATGAGCTTTGCCACCTTTGGTGACTTTCTCGCCATGGGCCACCATGGCCTGTACGTGTGGTCGGCCTATGGCATCTGCCTGGCCGTGCTGGCGCTGAACGTTGCTGCGCCGCTGCTGGCCCGCCGTCGCTACCTGCAAGAAGAGGCGCGCCGTTTGCGCCGGGAGAACAACCAGTGAATCCGCAGCGCAAGAAACGCCTGTTGCTCATCGTCGGCCTGCTGGTCGGCGTCGGGGTTGCCGTCGGCTTTGCCTTGAGCGCACTGCAGCAGAACATCAACCTGTTCTACACCCCCACCCAGATCGCCAATGGCGAAGCACCGCTGGACACCCGCATCCGCGCAGGCGGCATGGTCGAGAAAGGCTCGGTGCAGCGTTCGTCCGACTCGCTGGATGTGCGCTTCGTGGTCACCGACTTCAACAAGTCGGTACCGATCACCTACCGTGGCATCCTGCCCGACCTGTTCCGCGAAGGGCAGGGCATTGTCGCCCTGGGCAAGCTCAACGCCGACGGTGTGGTGGTGGCCGACGAAGTGCTGGCCAAGCACGATGAGAAGTACATGCCGCCCGAGGTCACCAAGGCCCTGAAGGAAAGCGGCCAAGCCGCCACGGGCGGGGAGGCCAAGCCATGAACGCGGCGCTGGTAATCCCCGAACTGGGCCAGCTGGCGATGATCCTGGCCACCTGCTTTGCCGCCGTACAGGCCAGTGTGCCGCTGCTCGGCGCCTGGCGTGGCGACAGCCTGTGGATGAGCCTGGCGCGGCCGGCGGCGTGGGGGCAGTTCGCCTTCCTGGCGTTTGCCTTCGCGTGTTTGACCCATGCCTTCATGACCGACAATTTCTCGGTTGCCTACGTAGCCAGCAACTCCAACAGCGCCTTGCCCTGGTACTACAAGTTCAGCGCTGTATGGGGCGCCCACGAAGGTTCCTTGCTGCTGTGGGCGCTGATTCTCGGCGGCTGGACCTTTGCCGTTTCGGTGTTCTCGCGCCAGTTGCCGCAGGTAATGCTGGCCCGCGTGCTGGCGGTGATGGGCATGATCAGCGTGGGCTTTCTGAGCTTCCTGATCATTACGTCCAACCCGTTCCAGCGCCTGCTGCCGCAGGTGCCGACCGATGGCCGTGATCTCAACCCGCTGCTGCAGGACTTTGGCCTGATCGTTCACCCGCCGATGCTGTACATGGGTTACGTGGGCTTCTCGGTGGCTTTCGCCTTCGCCATCGCTGCCTTGCTCGGCGGCCGCCTGGACGCTGCCTGGGCGCGCTGGTCACGGCCTTGGACCATCGTTGCCTGGGCCTTCCTTGGCGTGGGCATCACCCTGGGCTCGTGGTGGGCCTACTATGAGCTGGGCTGGGGTGGCTGGTGGTTCTGGGACCCGGTGGAAAACGCCTCGTTCATGCCCTGGCTGGTAGGCACCGCGCTGATCCACTCGCTGGCAGTGACCGAAAAACGCGGTGTATTCAAGAGCTGGACCGTGCTGCTGGCCATTGCCGCGTTCTCGCTGAGCCTGTTGGGGACCTTCCTGGTGCGTTCCGGTGTGCTGACTTCGGTGCACGCCTTTGCCGCCGACCCGTCGCGGGGCATTTTCATCCTGATCTTCCTGCTGTTCGTGGTCGGTGGTTCGCTCACCCTGTTCGCCCTGCGTGCCCCGGTGGTCAAGAGCCAGGTCGGCTTCGCCCTGTGGTCGCGCGAAACGCTGCTGCTGGCCAACAACCTGGTGCTGGTGGTGGCCGCGTCGATGATTCTGCTGGGCACCTTGTACCCGCTGGTGCTCGATGCCCTGACCGGGGCCAAGCTGTCGGTCGGCCCGCCGTACTTCGATGCCTTGTTCCTGCCGCTGATGGCGCTGTTGATGGTGGTGCTGAGCGTGGGCGTGGTGGTGCGCTGGAAGGACACCCCCGGCAAATGGCTGGCCAGCATGATGACCCCGGTGCTGATCGGCAGCGCCATCCTGGCCCCGGTGGCCGGCTTTATCGTCGACGACTTCGACTGGCCGACCCTGACCGCCTTTGCCCTGGCCGCCTGGGTAGTGCTCGGCGGGCTGCGCGACATTCTCGACAAGACCCGCCACAAAGGCCTGCTCAAGGGCCTGCCCGGCCTGGGCCGCAGCTACTGGGGCATGCAGCTGGCCCACCTGGGCCTGGCGGTGTGTGCGTTGGGCGTGGTGCTGTCGAGCAACAACAGCGCCGAACGCGACCTGCGCATGGCCCCGGGCGAAAGCGTCGAGCTGGGCGGTTACCACTTCCTGTTCCAGGGCGCCAAGCACTTCGAAGGGCCGAACTTCATCTCTGACAAGGGCACCGTGGTGGTCAGCCGTGATGGCCGTGAAATCACCACCCTGCACCCGGAGAAGCGCCTGTACACCGTGCAGCAATCGATGATGACCGAAGCCGGCATCGATGCAGGCTTTACCCGCGACCTGTACGTCGCCCTGGGCGAGCCGCTGGAGAACGGCGCGTGGGCCGTGCGCGTACATATCAAACCTTACGTTCGCTGGATCTGGCTGGGCGGTCTGCTGACTGGCCTGGGTGGGTTGCTGGCGGCCCTCGACCGGCGTTACCGCGTCAAGGTCAAGACCCGGGTGCGTGATGCCCTGGGCGTGTCTGGAGCAGCTGCATGAAGCGTTGGATCATGGTAGTCCCCCTGGCAGTGTTCCTGCTGGTGGCGGTGTTCCTCTACAAAGGGCTGTTCCTCAAGCCCGACGAGCTGCCCTCGGCAATGATCGGCAAACCGTTCCCGGCGTTTTCGCTGGCCTCGACCCAGGGCGACCGTACCCTGACCCAGGCCGACTTGCAGGGCCGCCCGGCGCTGGTCAACGTGTGGGCCACCTGGTGCCCGTCGTGCAAGGTCGAGCACCCCTACCTTAACCAGCTGGCACAGCAGGGCGTGGTGATTCACGGGGTCAACTACAAGGACGACAATGCCGCCGCGCAAAAATGGCTGGCTGAGTTCCACAACCCTTATCAGCTGGATATCCGCGACGAGCAGGGCAGCCTGGGCGTGGACCTGGGCGTGTACGGCGCGCCGGAAACCTTCCTGATCGACGCCAAAGGCATCATTCGCTACAAACACGTGGGCATTGTCGATGCCACGGTGTGGCGCGAACAGCTGGCCCCGCTTTACCAGGGCCTGGTCGATGAGGCCAAACCATGAGGCGTTGGCTGGCGGCTGTCGTGCTGGGCATGAGCCTGGCCGGCGTGGCCAAGGCGGCCATCGACACCTACCAGTTCCGCGACGAGGCCGAGCGCGAGCGCTACCAGCAACTGACCAAGGAGCTGCGCTGCCCCAAGTGCCAGAACCAGGACATCGCCGATTCCAATGCGCCGATTGCCGCCGACCTGCGCCGGGAAATCTTCCGCATGCTCGGCGAGGGTAAGAGCAACCAGCAGATCGTCGACTTCATGGTCGACCGCTATGGCGACTTCGTGCGCTATAAGCCGGCGCTCAGCGGGCGCACCTGGCTGCTGTGGTTCGGCCCGGGGATTTTGCTGGCCGGCGGTTTCGTGGTGTTGGCGGTGATCGTGCGCCGGCGCCGCAGTACGGCTGTGCAGAGCGGCAATGAATTGTCTGCCGAAGAACGCGAGCGTCTCGCCAAACTGCTGGAAAAAGAACAGACCCATGATTGAATTCTGGCTTAGCGCGGGCCTGCTGCTGCTCGCTGCCCTCAGCTTTTTGCTGATCCCTATCCTGCGTGGCCGTCGTCGTCAGCAGGAAGAAGACCGCACCGCCCTGAACGTGGCCCTGTACCAGGAGCGTGTTGCCGAACTGGCCGCCCAGCAGGCGGCTGGCGTGCTTGATGAGGTGCAGATGACCAAGGGCCGTGACGAGGCTGCGCGCGAATTGCTGGCCGATACCGAAGGCGCCGAGGCACCGCGCCAGGGCCACTTGGGCAAGGCCCTGCCGCTGCTGGCGGCTGTGCTGGTACCGCTGATGGCGCTTGGGCTGTACCTGCATTTTGGTGCGGCCGACAAGGTGGCCCTGACCCAGGAATTCGCCGAGGCGCCCAAGTCGATGGAAGAAATGACCACGCGTCTGGAGCGCGTGGTGCAGGCCCAGCCGGATTCGGCCGAGGCCATGTACTTCCTGGGCCGCGCCTACATGGCCGAGCAACGCCCGGCTGATGCGGCGCGCACCTTCGAGCGGGCCGTGGCCCTGGCCGGCCGCCAGCCCGAGCTGCTGGGACAATGGGCTCAGGCCCTGTATTTTGCTGCTGACAAACAGTGGAGCCCGCAGTTGCAGGCGCTGACTGACGAAGCCTTGAAAGCCGACCCCAACGAAGTGACCAGCCTGGGCCTGCGCGGCATTGCTGCCTTCGAAGGTGAGCGTTACCAGGAAGCCATCGACTACTGGAAGCGCCTGCTGGCGCAGCTGCCGGAAGGTGACGCATCGCGTGACGCCCTGCAGGGCGGTATCGACCGCGCTGTCGAGCGCCTGGGGGGGGCTGTGGCAGAAGCTTCACCCGCACCTGCGGCGGCTCGCCTGAAAGTGCGGGTGGAGCTGGCGGCGGCGCTGAAGGACAAGGTCAAGCCGGACGACACCGTGTTCATCTTTGCCCGCGCCAGCAATGGCCCGCCCATGCCGCTGGCGGCCAAGCGGGTGACGGTGGCGCAGTTGCCGATCGAGGTGGAGTTGTCTGATGCTGACGCGATGATGCCGCAGATGAAACTGTCGCAATTTGCCGAAGTCCAACTGGTTGCACGTGTATCGCGCGCTGGCCAGCCTACCCACGGCGAATGGATTGGCCAGGGTACGCCACTGCCCAGCGCCACCCAGGCTACCCAGCGCCTGACCATCGACAGCCCCGACCAGTAAGAGAGCAATGCCATGCACAGCACCGTCCGCCTGACCCTGATTACCCTGGCCCTGGGTTTGTCTGCGTGTACGGTGCATCAGCCGTATGAGCAGCCTGAACCCCCGATTGAACGCGTGCCGCCACAGGGACCGGTGGTCAAGCCGTTGCCGGGCGGGCAGCCATCGACCCAACCGAGCAAGCCGGCGGCGATTCCCAAACCGATGCCGCGTACCTCGGCCAGCTTTGCGCCACCGCCTGGCGGGGCCAGCCATTGGGACCCGAAGCTGGGTGTTTATGTATTGGAGAAACAGCCCAATACCTTCTACCGGCAGCGTACTTATTACCGGTTCAACAACGGCTGGAGCTGGTCGCTGAGCCCGAATGGTCCTTGGCAAGAAACGGATAGCAGTGGTGTTCCAGGCGGGTTAGGTCGCGCATTCGCCCAGTAACACCAACCTCGAAGTTGCCGTTGCCGTTGCCGTTGCCGTTGCCGTGGCTTTTGCTTCTAAGCGCGCGATAGATCAGGCGCCGCCGATTGCGACTTCAGGAGGCCGAGCGTAGGGATTGCGGAGGGAGATGACGGGCATGGATGCCCGTCAAGCGCTGAGGCCCCATGGATGGGGCCTGCAGCGCGTGCTCCCGGGAGCAAGCCCGTAGCGAGGGAACCCCGGAGCGCAGCGTAGGGGCCGTATGATAGGAGCCAGCGTTTTTTGGTTACTTTTTGTCGCGTTTGACAAAAAGTGACCCGCCGTAAGGGCGGAAAGGTGAGTGTGCGCCACCCTCGGGAATGAATGTCTACTCGATGTGAATGCCCACATCCAAGAAGCAAGAAGCAAGAAGCAAGAAGCAAGAAGCAAGATTCGTCTGTTTTGAATCAGTGAACAGTCCATTTGCGATGGCGACGCTGATTCACCTTTTCGCCCTTACGGCGAGTCACTTTTTGTCAAACGCGACAAAAAGTAACCAAAAAACGCTGCGCTCCCATCATCCGGCCCCTACGCTTCGCTCCGGGGTTCCCTCTTTTGGGTGTTGCTCCCGGGAGGACCGCGCTGCAGGCCCCATCCTGGGGCCCAGCGCTTGACGGGCATCCATGCCCGTCACCTCCCTCCGCAAGGCCTGCGTTCGGCCTCCTGAAGTCGCGAAGATCAAGATCAAGATCAAGATCAAGAGCGGGAACGGTGTGGGCGGTACAGTGCAGTTTTGACTTGATATTTCTATTGACTGTACTGGTTGCTAACTCCGCATAATGACCTATCGAATTGACCGGAGGTGGCATGCGCAAAACAGTCCTGGTACTGGTGGAAACCGTCGACAATTACCTGCCCTTACTAGAGCAGGCCGGTTACTGCCTGATTCGCGCCCCCTCGCCGCAACTGCGCTCCCATGCCATTCAGCAACACGCCAGTGAAATCGATGCCGTACTCACTCGCGGTCCGCTGGGCCTGACTGCCGCCGAAATCGATGCCTTGCCCAACCTGCAGATCATCTGTGTGATCGGCGCCGGCTACGAGCAAGTCGACCTGGCCGCCGCGGCTGCCAGAGGGATCACCGTCACCAATGGTGCCGGTGCCAATGCCAACGCAGTCGCCGACCACACTCTGGCTCTGGTGCTGGCACTGCTGCGCGACATTCCTCGCGCCGATGCCAGCACCCGTCGCGGCGAATGGAACCGCGTCATCAGCCCCTCGGTGAGTGGCAAGCGCCTGGGCATTCTTGGCCTCGGCGCAGTCGGGCAGGCGATTGCCAAGCGTGCCAACCTGGGCTTCGACATGCCCGTCAGCTACCACAGCCGCACGCCGCGTGAAGAAGTGCCTTACACCTGGCACGACAGCCCGCTGCACCTGGCCGCTGCCGTCGACATTCTGGTCGTGGCCACCCCCGGTGGCGCCAACACCCGGCATCTGGTCGATGCCAACGTGTTGGAAGCGCTAGGGGTCGAGGGCTATTTGGTGAACATTGCCCGCGCCAGTGTAGTTGACACCGATGCACTGGTAACTGCATTGCAGCAAGGCCAACTGGCAGGTGCCGCGCTGGACGTGTTCGATGACGAACCGGCCGTGCCCGACGCCCTCAAGACGCTTGGCAACACCGTGCTCACGCCCCACGTGGCCGGCCAGTCGCCGGAGGCCGCACGCGACACGGTAACCCTGGTACTGCGTAACCTGCAGGCGTTCTTTGCAGGTGAGCCCGTCTTGACCCCGGTTCGCCCGTAAACCTATATCAGCCATCTGCCTGGCAACACCCGGGCAACAAGGAGTGTGTGCATGCAACTCGACATCTTCCAGGTCGATGCCTTTTCCGCCAAACCGTTCGGTGGCAACCCGGCCGCCGTGATTCCGCTGCAAAGCTGGCTGCCGGACGATGTGCTGCAGCGCATCGCCGAAGAGAACAACTTGTCGGAAACCGCCTATTTCGTGCGCAATGGTGAAACCTACGACCTGCGCTGGTTCACCCCGACTGTAGAAGTTGATCTGTGCGGCCATGCCACGCTTGCCTCGGCCTATGTGCTGTTCGAGCAACTGGGCGAGCAGGCCCAGGTGCTGCGTTTCAACACCCGCAGCGGCGAGTTGCGCGTCAGCCGTGGCGCTGACGGGCTGCTGGCGATGGATTTCCCGGCCAAGCGGCCGGTTGCAGTGGATATCCCGGCAGGGTTGCTGCAAGCGTTGGGTTTGAACCAGGCTCAGGCGTTGTACCAAAGCGACGACTATGTGGTGGTGATCGATGATGCGTTGATCCTCGACACCCTGAAGCCGGACTTCGTTGCGTTGAACACGTTCGACGTGCGTGGTATTGCCGTGACGGCGGCAGGGCGTGGTTTTGATTTTGTCACCCGCTGGTTCGGCCCGCGGGTTGGCGTGAATGAAGACCCGGTAACCGGTTCGGCCCACACCTCGCTGGCACCGGTGTGGGCGGAGCGCCTGGGCAAGCGGGTACTCAGCTGCGAGCAGGGCGGGGCGCGCAAAGGGCAGCTGCAGTGCGAAGTGCCGGGCAATGGCCGGGTAATCATCAGCGGGCGGGCAGCGTTGTACCTGCGCGGTACCGTCTACTTCTGATGCCCGTTCAGGCATCTATACTGGCTGGCTCTTTCCCTGTTCAAGGAGCCAGCCATGGCCCTGGAAAAACAAGGCACTTGCCTGTGTGGCGCCACCACGCTCAAGGTTACTGTAGACAACACCCATGTCAGTGCCTGCCATTGCAGCATGTGCCGCAAATGGACTGGCGGCCCGCTGCTGGTTGTGGAATGCAGCCGGCCCCCGGTGATCGAAGGGCGTGTGCCCTCGGTGTATGAGTCGTCTGACTGGGCTCAGCGCGCGTTTTGCGGCCAGTGCGGCACGCACCTGTATTACCGGCTCAAGGCCAACGACTTCCATGCCGTGCCGGTCGGCCTGCTCGACTGTGACCAGGCGTGGGATTTCAACCTGCAGATTTTCGTGGAAGAAAAACCCGCCTGGTACTGCTTCGCCAACCAGACCAAGGAATTGACTGGCCAAGAGGTGTTCGAGCAGAACAGCTGATTGCTCATCGCGTCCCGGTTCGAATCGGCGGCATGAAACACCGTGCAAACTTGCAAAACCGGTGCATTCCTGAGAAAAGGGCGGCTTTGTTTTCCCGCGTTGGAGCGTGCCCGTGAGCCAAGAATTGCAGATCATCGACCTAGTGGAGGGTGATGGCAAAGCCGCCGTCAAAGGCGCCCTGATCACCACCCAGTACACCGGCTGGCTGGCCGACGGCAGCGAGTTCGATTCGTCCTGGTCACGCGGCAAGCCGTTCCAGTGCGTGATCGGCACCGGCCGGGTGATCAAAGGCTGGGATCAAGGCCTGATGGGCATGCGTGTGGGTGGCAAGCGCAAGCTGCAGGTTCCAGCACACCTGGGCTATGGCGAGCGCAGCGTGGGGGCGATTCCGCCGAATTCGGATTTGACCTTCGAGATCGAATTGCTGGAAGTGCTGACGCGGGATGATTGAGCTGCTGCATTGCAACCCCAGGTTCTTGCAGCTTACACAATTGCGCAACACCCATCCCCTAACCTAGGCCTTGCCTAGGGAACGGCATCTACCTCCAGGGAGGAACCAAACGGGTTCAGGGCACTCTGACCCTCACTCGTTGCCAAGGATGGCATTCACTACAAGGGCGCCCTGCAGCTGATGGGGCGATGTGGCGGGTTGACGCGATTTTCTTTGCCACACGAGCCTGCCTTGATGAAGTTGCCAACATTCTTCCGCCGTCGCCGTCACTTGCTGCTGAGCCTGGTGCTTACGGCTGTTGCCGTACCGCTGGCGCTGGAGGCTGTCGAAAGCCGTGCGCAACCGGTGGATGGCACCCAGACCCTGGTGTTCCTGCGCCATGCCGAGAAGCCGGGCGAGGGGCTGGGCCAGTTGAACTGCCAAGGCCTGAACCGTGCGCTGGACCTGGCCACGGTGTTGCCCGAGCGCTTTGGCAAGGCCGATTACGTGTTTGCTGCCAACCCTTCGCGGCATGTCGAAGAAGGCAGCAAGGACGAAAGCTACAGCTACATCCGCCCGTTGATGACCATCACCCCCAGCGCCATCCGTCTGGGCCTGCCGGTGAACATCGACTATGGCGCCAACGACACCGCCGAACTGGCTGACGAGCTGCTGAGCGACAAGTACCGCAATGCAACCATCTACACCGCCTGGTCGCATGGTTACCTCCCGGAGTTGATCAATACCGTGGCCGGCAAGGCGCTGGGGGAAGAGCGGGTGATTACCGATGACTGGAACGGCGATGACTTCGATACCCTCTATGTACTGACCCTGACCTGGCACGACGGCAAGGCCAGCCTGCTTAGCCGCAATGTGCGCCAGGGTTTGAATGACGGTGCGCAGAGCTGCCCGACATGAGGTTGTAGTGCAGCGTTGGCCCGAATGATGAGTTGGCCTGTACCGGCCTGTTCGCGGGTTTACCCGCGAACAGGCCGGTACAGGCAGCTAAAGATTCAGCGCCCGAAACGCATCGGCCAACCCACCACCTTCTTCGCCCGTGGGGTGGCATAGGTGCGTACCTTGGAGGTGCTCAAGCCCATGCGCACCAGCGACTCGGCAATGGTCACCGCCGCGCTAACCCCATCCACCACCGGCACGCCGGTGCGTTGGCGAATCTGCTCGTCGAGCCCGGCCATGCCGCCGCAACCCAGGCAGATCACCTCGGCCTTGTCATCACGCACGGCTCGCTCGGCCTGCTCCACGATGGCTTCCACCGCACGCTGCGGGTCTTCTTCCAGTTCCAGCACGGCCAGGCCGCTGGCCCTTACCGAGGCACAGCGGTCGTACAGCCCGGAGAGCTTCAAACGGTCCTCGATCAGCGGCACGGTGCGGTCCAGGGTGGTCACCACCGAGTAAGCATGGCCCAGGTACATCGCCGTGCTGGCGGCTGCATCGGTAATGTCCACTACCGGTACGTTCAGCAGCTCCTGCAAGCCTTCACGGCCGTGTTCACCATAGCCGGCCTGGATCACGGCGTCGTAGGGGCCTTCATAGGCCAGCACCCGGTCCATCACTGCGATGGCAGCCAGGTAACTCTCGAAATTGCCTTCCACCGACTCGGCGCCAAACCAGGGGGTGAGGCCAATGATCTCGGTGCCGGGGCTGGCGACACTGCGCGCTTGTTCGGCAATGGCCTCGGTGATGGCTTCGGTGGTGTTGACGTTGGCAATCAGAATACGCATGGGCTGTCTTCCTTGATCAATGGCTGCTGTGGTCGACGGCGATACACTCGCCGCTGACGTCGTGGTAGTGACGGTTGCGAGGTGCGATCAGCAGGTACAGGGCGGCGGCGATGCCGGCACCGATCAGCCAGGAGAACGGCGCCACATGCTGGAAGTGGGGGACCAGCGCCAGGACGATGGCCAGCAGTGCGGCCGGCACGAAGGCTGCCACGGCGCGCAGGTTGATGCCCTTGGTGTAGTGGTAGGCACCGGCCGGGTCTTCGCTGTAGAGCTGCGGCACGTTGATGCAGCCTTTGCGCAGCAACCAGTAGTCGGACATGATCACCCCGTACAGCGGGCCGAGCAGGGCGCCCAGGCCCGACAGGAAGTACACGATCACCAATGGGCTGTTGTACAGGTTCCACGGCAGGATCAGCACCGCCACGGTGGCACTGATCAACCCGGCGCGGCGGAAGTTGAGGTGACGCGGCGCGAGGTTGCTGAGCACGAAGGCCGGGGCGACGAAGTTGGCCATGATGTTCACCGCCACCGTGACGATCAGGAAGGCCAGGCAGCCGAGTACCAGGAAGGGCGTGCTCGGGATGGCAGCGACGATCTGCGTCGGGCTGTCGATGATCTGGCCGTTGATCTGGAACTGCGCGCCGCTCAGCACCACGGTGATGATGGCGAATACCAGGATGTTCACCGGCAGGCCCCAGAAGTTGCCCACGCGAATGGTCTTGCGGCACGGCGAGGAGCGGGCGAAGTCACAGAAGTTCAGCACCAGGGTGCCGTAAATCGCCAACCACAGCGCACCGCCGGCAAAGATGTTGCGCCACATCTCGTAGCCAGTCAGCGGTGTAGCCACCGACCAGGCGATGCGCGTGTCGGCCTGGAAGTACATGAACACCGCCAGGGCCGAGACGGTCAGCAGGATCACCGGGCCGGCGAAACCCTCGTAGCGGCGCACCATCTCCATGCCGTAGGCCAGGATCACCAGCTGCACCAGCCAGATCGACACGAAGCACACCCAGCCCAGGCTTGAAAGGCCGAGGATGCTGTCATGGTCGTAAGCTGCCATGTGCGGCCACACCGCTGTCAGTAGCACGCGCAGCACCACGGAGGCGAGGTAGGTCTGGATGCCGAACCAGGCGATGGCGATGACTGCGCGAATCAGCGCCGGGATCTGCGCACCGTGGATGCCGAAGGCAATGCGGCTGATGACGGGGAAGGGAACGCCGGTTTTCTGCCCCATGTAGCCGGACAGGTTCATGAAGACGTACACCAGCGCTGCGCCAATGGCCAGCGACAGCAGAATCTGCCAGCCGCCCAGACCGAGGGCGAACAAGCCCATGGCAAACGAGTAGTTGGCGATATTGTGCACATCGTTTGTCCACAACGCGAAGATGCTGTATCCACCCCAGCGGCGGCCTTCGATACGGGTAGGCGCAAGGTCGCGGTTATGCAGACGCGGGCTCAGGGCCAGCGCGGACTGGCTGCCGTCAAGTGTGGAAGCAGGGTGGGTGCTGGCGACGGATAGTTCAGGGGCAAGGTCGAGGCTGGTACTCATTCCGGCGGGCTCCTGATGCACATGGACTGCGATGAGCGGGCATGCGCACGGGCTCGCCATCTCGTCAGTGCAGCTTGGCATCACAGGGTTCTGGGCGCGGCGGCCGGTTTTGGTCCGGCGTCGCGGGTTCTTGTGTATTTATGTTTTGTTTGGTTTGTATACAAAACACGAGGACACAAAAGCCAGTTCCATGCCAAGGAAAGAGCAAGCGCTAAAGGGCTATCATTTCTAATCTAGGGCTTCGAAAGATAACTTCATGAAATTCAGGCATTATAAGTTGACCACATAAACAGGTTTAAATTTTTGGCCTGATAATTAGTTGATCAAATGGTCAAAATTAGTTGCAAGGTGGTGTGTAACGTATTGGGGCGTTACCGGGGAAAGTGCACACAAAAATGGCACTTAAGGTGACATTCTTGTGTACAAAAAATAGTCAGGTTTTCCTGTGGCGATTCTCAATCCATCGGCGGCAACCGCCGCTTCACCGGGCTTTTCTTGATGATCGCGGTGTTGGTGTCAGCCAGCACATTGATGCGGTCGAGCAAGGTGTCCAACTGTTCCATGGAGCGTACATGCAGGCGGGCAATAAAGCAGTCCTCGCCGGTGACCTTGTCGCACTCGGTGAACTCGGGGATGGCAATGATCTGCCGCTCCACCTCCTGCAACTGCCCCGGCAGCGGGCGAATGCGCACGATGGCCTGCAACTGGTAGCCAAACGCGCGTGGGTCGACCTCCACGGTGTAGCCGCGCAGCACGCCACGTTCTTCCAGCCGGCGCAGGCGCTCACTGACGCTGGGTGCGGACAGCCCGCTCACCTGCGCCAGGGCCTTCAGCGAGCGGCGCGAATCCTCCATCAGTGCATTGATCAAGAGTTGGTCGATAGCGTCAGTCATGCTCACCTCAATAGGGAATTCGCGTTATTTGCCTTGATAGTAAAGGCATGTATGCCAATCTGCCTTCGTTATCCGCTGGATGGCACACCGGTATCCTTTGCATACTGTTGCCATCGTCAACGGGAGGTGTGAGATGGACAGTTCATTGCGCCGTGGCTCGCTGGAAATGGTCGCTGCCATGCTGATTTCCGGGACCATCGGCTGGTTCGTGCTGGTGTCCGGCCAGCCCGTGCTGGAGGTGGTGTTCTGGCGCTGCGTGTTCGGCGCCGTGACCTTGCTGGTGATCTGCGCCGTTTTTGGCTTTCTGCGGCCGGGAGTGATCAGCCGTACGGCGTTCTTGTTGGCGATGGCCAGCGGTGTGGCGATTGTCGGTAACTGGTTACTGTTGTTTGCCTCGTACTCACGGGCGTCGATTGCCATTGGCACGGCGGTGTACAACGTGCAGCCGTTTCTGCTGGTGGGGCTGGCGGCGCTGTTCCTGGGCGAGAAGATTACCTTGGCCAAGGTGACCTGGCTGAGCGTCGCCTTCCTCGGCATGTTGGCCATCGTCAGTGCCCATGGCGCGGGGCAGGGTGGCGGTGAGGATTATCTGCTGGGGATTGCCCTGGCGCTGGGGGCGGCGTTCTTGTACGCAATCGCTGCACTGATCATCAAGCGCCTGAGTGGCACGCCGCCTCACCTGATTGCATTGATCCAGGTAACCACCGGTGTGCTGATGCTGGCACCCTGGGTCAGGCCTGGCGGGTTGCCCGGAGAAGTGCCGGCGTTGGCCAGCCTGCTGGCACTGGGCATGGTGCACACCGGCCTGATGTATGTGCTGCTTTACAGTGCCATCCAGCGTCTGCCCACGGCGTTGACCGGGGCGCTGTCGTTCATCTACCCGATTGCGGCGATTCTGGTGGACTGGGTGGCGTTCGGGCATCGGCTGGCGCCGCTGCAGTGGCTGGGCGTGGGTTTGATCCTGGTGGCGGCGGCGGGGATGCAGCAGGGCTGGTGGTTCCGTTCTGCACAAGTGGCGGTCAAGGGGTAGAATGGCGGCCTTTTCATTTGTTTGCGACCCACCATGACTTCGCCGATCCACACCCTTGAGCAACACCTGCTCGCCGCGTTCGACCCTGCCCCGCAGGAAACCCGCCGATTGTTTCACGGCCGTGGCCGCTGCTGGGTGGGCCTGGAGCAAGTGACGGTCGACTGGTTGCAGGGTGTGCTGTCGGTGGCCTTGTTCCGCGAGCCACCCGAAGGCCAGCTGGCTGAACTGGAGGCCATGTTGCGTGCCTTTGCCGAACGCCCGCAGTGGTCTGGCCAGGCGATCCTCATTCAGCACCGCTACCTGCCCGACAGCCCGGGCCAGTGGCTGCTGGGCGAGCCGTGCCAGCAGCGTGAAGTGGTCGAGGATGGCCTGAGCTACCTGCTGGACCTGGGCGTGCGGCAGAACAATGGCCTGTTCCTCGACATGCGCTACGGCCGGCGCTGGGTACGCGAGCAGGCAGCGGGCAAGCGAGTGTTGAACCTGTTCGCCTACACCTGCGGTTTTTCGGTAGCGGCGATTGCCGGTGGCGCCGAGCAGGTGGTGAACCTGGACATGGCCAAGTCGGCGTTGTCCCGTGGCCGTGATAACCACCGCCTGAATGGCCACGATCCATCGCGGGTGGCCTACCTGGGGCATGAGCTGTTCAAATCGTGGGGCAAGGTGCGCAAGTACGGGCCTTATGACCTGATCATCATCGACCCGCCCACCTTCCAGCGCGGCAGCTTTGTGCTGACCCAGGATTACGCGAAGATCCTGCGGCGGTTGCCGGAGTTGCTGAATGCGGGGGGCACAGTGCTGGCGTGTGTGAACGACCCGGGGATCGGGCCGGAGTTTCTGATCGAGGGGATGGCGGAGCAGGCGCCGACGTTGGCGTTTGTCGAGCGGTTGGAGAACCCGCCGGAGTTTCCCGATGTGGACCCGGCGGGGGGCTTGAAGGCTTTGGTGTTCCGCCAGGTTTGATGTTGCTCTTGCCGGCCTCTTCGCGGCTAAAGCTGCTCCCACAGGGATCGCGATGAGGCCGGTAAGGCTTACCCGGGTTATTGACCGCTATAGATCTGGTCGAACACGCCACCGTCATTGAAGTGGGTCTTCTGCACGGTGCGCCAGTCACCAAAGGTTTTCTCCACCGACAGGAAGTCCACTTTCGGGAAGCGGTCGGTGTACTTGGCCAGTACCGTCGCATCACGTGGGCGCAGGTAGTTATTGGCGGCGATCTCCTGGGCTGCTGGCGACCACAGGTACTTCAGGTATTCCTCGGCCACGGCCTGGGTACCCTTCTTGGCCACCACCTTATCCACCACGCTCACAGGGGGCTCGGCCTCGGCCGACACGCTTGGGTAAACCACTTCGAACTGGTCGCGACCGAACTCGCGCGCGATCATTTCGGCTTCGTTCTCAAAGGTGACCAGCACGTCGCCGATCTGGTTGGTCATGAACGTGGTGGTGGCAGCACGGCCACCGGTATCCAGCACCGGCGCTTGCTTGAACAGCTTGCCAACGAAGTCACGGGCCTTGGCCTCGTCACCGCCTTGCTTGAGCACATAGCCCCAGGCGGACAGGTAGGTGTAGCGGCCGTTACCCGAGGTTTTCGGGTTGGGCACGATCACCTGCACACCGTCCTTGAGCAGGTCGGGCCAGTCTTTCAGGGCTTTCGGGTTGCCCTTGCGCACGATGAACACGGTGGCCGAGGTGAACGGCGCGCTGTTGTTCGGCAGGCGGGTTACCCAGTTGTCCGGTACCAGCTTGCCGTTGTCGGCCAGGGCGTTGATGTCGGTGGCCATGTTCATGGTGATGACGTCGGCCGGCAGGCCATCGATCACTGCACGCGCCTGCTTGCTGGAGCCACCGAAGGACATCTGCACGTTGACCTTCTCTTTGTGCTCGGCTTCCCAGTGTTTCTGGAAGGCCGGGTTGTAGTCCTTGTAGAAGTCGCGCATCACGTCGTAGGAAACGTTCAGCAGGGTAGGGGCGGCCTGGGCGAGGTTGCCCAGGGCCAGGCCTGCGGCGAGCAGCGAGGCGGTGAAGAGTTTTTTCACGTTGCTTCCTTGTTATGGTTCAGATGTTTGGCAGTAAGCCCGCGACTATAGCGTTTGGTTCCTGGGGCTTTAAAGACGAAATGGCTCTTTGCTTATTCGGTTTTCGGGAACAGCACATTCCCACACCGGGAACAGAATGCCGCGCCATGCTCATGGGTCTTCTTGCGGCAAGTCGGGCAATCATGCTGCAACTGCTCCCCGCGCATGGCATTGGCCAGCTCGGCGGTAAAGATCCCGGTCGGCACGGCAATAATCGAGTAACCAGTAATCATCACCAGCGACGACAGCACCTGGCCCAGGGGCGTCTTCGGCACGATATCGCCAAACCCCACGGTAGTGAGCGTGACGATGGCCCAGTAGATACCCTTGGGGATGCTGGTAAAGCCATGCTCCGGCCCTTCGATCACATACATCAAGGTGCCGAACACGGTTACCAAGGTCGAGACCGTGACCAGAAACACGATGATCTTCTGCTTGCTGCCGCGCAGTGCCTCCATCAGGTAATGGGCCTGCTTGAGGTACGGGCTGAGCTTGAGCACGCGGAAGATCCGCAGCATCCGGATCACCCGGATGATCAGCAGGTACTGGGCGTCGCTGTAGTACAGCGCGATGATCCCCGGCACGATTGCCAGCAAGTCGACAAGACCATAGAAACTGAAGGCATAGCGCAGGGGCTTGGGTGAGCAGTACAGGCGGGTGAGGTACTCGGCCAGGAAGATCGCGGTAAAGCCCCATTCGATGGCAGCGAGCAGGCCGGCGTAGCCTTGGTGTATTTCGTCGATGCTGTCGAGGATCACCGTGACCAGGCTGGCGAGGATGATCAGCAGGAGGATCTTGTCGAAGCGGCGGCCGGCTACGGTGTCGGTCTGGAAGACGATAACGAAGAGCCGTTCACGCAGGCTCGCAGGGTTGTTCATTGGCTCGGTCCACAAAAGCGATGAGCTGAGCCTAGGGGTTGCGTTTCAGCTGTGCAAGCGGCTGGCATTGCGCTGTCTGGGCTGGGCCAGATGGTTGCCCGCATGCATCAGCCAGCAGGCGGCGACAAAGGGCGCGGTCAGACCTGCCACAGGCAGCAGCGTGAACACCGGTTGCAGCAGCAGGGCCAAGGCAATTGCCAGCAATGTCACCCACGGCTTTTCACCCTGTCTGCTAAAGGCCAATGCCGCCAACGCGGCGTTGAAGCCATACAGGCCCAGCCACGCAGCCTGCGCGTGGTCCGCCAGCAGTGCCACCCCGCCGCCGATGGCCGAGCCGATCACGGCCCACATCGCGGCATAAGGGTTGGCGATGAACATGCCGACCATGATCAGCAATCCGGCCAAAGGTTGGTCGAGCAGGAAAATCTGGCCCACACCTCGCGCCAGGGCATACAGCGGATCGGCCTCGACGAAGCCGCTGGGCGAAGGGCTGGCGAACAGCAGCGTGCCCCAGCCCAGCAACACGAACGGAGCCGTGTAGGCGATCAGCAGCTTGCCGCCGCGTTTGCGCCACTGGTGGGTGATGATGCTGGACAGGCCGCCTGCCGCAATGATCAGCGGTGGCAGCATGACCGACCACGGCAGCACGGCGCTGATCAGCAGGCCGATGAGCACACCGTTGTAGCAGTACAGCCCCGCCTGGCGGTCGGCGCGGTCGTAACCACGGGCTTGGGCGGTGAGCAGGCCAGCCAGGGCGCCGAGCAGGGCACCACCGACCAGGTCGGGAGCGGTCAGCAGGATGGCCAGCAGGCAGCACAGGCCGCACAGGGGGTTGCGCAGCAGCAGCACCTGGCTGAAACCGTTGAGTAACGCCGTGGCCCAGTCGGGGCACGGGTTGACGAAATTTTTGGTGTACATGGGGCAGTCAGTGAGGTTGAAGGGAAGCGGTGGGCCTCTTTGGGCCTCGGGTTTTCCGCTGTTCTGTAAAGCACCACCGACCCTGTTGGAGCGGGCGTGCCCGCGAATGCGTCAGTACAGGCAACATTGTTGCCCCTGCTGGCCTCTTCGCGGGCACGCCCGCTCCCACAGGAGATGTGCAGTGGCTTAGATCAAGGTCTCGATCCGCAGCGTGTTAGTCGAGCCCGGCTTGCCAAAAGGCACACCGGCCGTGATCAACAACGTGTCGCCACGGCTGGCCATGCCTTGCGCCTGGGCAATCTCCAGCGCAGTCGACACAACCTCGTCCACCTGGCGCAGGCGGTCGTTGACCACCGAATGCACGCCCCACGCCACGCTCAGGCGGCGAGCGGTGTTCAGGTTCGGTGTCAGGTTGAGGATCGGTGCCCGTGGCCGCTCGCGTGCAGCACGCAGGGTGGAGGCGCCCGACTCGCTGTAGTTGACCAGCACTGCAACCGGCAGGATGCCGCTGATACGGCGGATGGCGCAGCTGATGGCGTCCGATACGGTGGCTTCGGCTTTTGGCCGGCCAACGTCGAGCTGGGCCTGGTAGTCCGGGCCGTTTTCCACTTGGCGGATGATCTTGCTCATCATCTGCACGGCTTCCAGCGGGTAGTCACCCGAGGCGGTCTCGGCCGACAGCATCACCGCATCGGCACCTTCGGCCACGGCATTGGCCACGTCGGTGACTTCGGCGCGGGTCGGGGCCGGCGAGAAGCGCATGGATTCGAGCATCTGCGTGGCCACCACCACTGGTTTGCCCAGCTGGCGGCAGGTGCCGATGATGCGTTTCTGGATCTGCGGCACGCTTTCGGCGGGCACTTCCACACCCAGGTCACCACGGGCCACCATGATGGCGTCTGCCAGTTCGGCGATGGCTTGCAGCTGTTCGACGGCCGATGGTTTTTCGATCTTGGCCATCAGGTAGGCGCGGTCGCCAATCAGCTGGCGGGCTTCGACGATGTCTTCCGGGCGCTGCACGAACGACAGGGCCACCCAGTCCACGCCCAGTTCCAGGCCAAAGGCCAGGTCGCGGCGGTCTTTTTCGGTGAGCGGGGAGAGGTCGAGTACCGCTTGCGGCACGTTCACGCCCTTGCGGTCGGACAGCTCACCGCCGTTCAGCACGGTCGTGTCGATGGCGTCGGCGTGCTTGGCGGTCACCCGCAGGCGCAGGCGGCCGTCGTCCACCAGCAGGTCCATGCCCGGCTCCAGCGCGGCGATGATTTCCGGATGGGGCAGGTTGACCCGCTCGCTGTTGCCTGGCGTCGTGTCCAGGTCCAGGCGCAATGACTGACCACGCTGCAGTTGCACCTTGCCTTCGGCCAGGCGGCCAACACGCAGCTTGGGCCCTTGCAGGTCCATGAGGATGCCCAGCGGGTAGTTGAGCTGCTGCTCGACTTCGCGGATCCACTGGTAGCGCAAGGCGTGATCAGCGTGTTCGCCGTGGCTGAAGTTGAGGCGGAAGATGTTCACACCGGCCTCGACCAGCTGGCGGATGTCGTCTTTGCCTTTGATCGCAGGGCCGAGGGTGGCGAGGATCTTTACTTTTTTATCAGGCGTCATGATTGGGCAGTCTCAAGGATCAGGATGGCGCGGAAATCGTTGACGTTGGTACGGGTTGGTTCGGTGACGATCAGCGCATCCAGGGCGGCGAAATAGCCGTAGCCGTTGTTGTTGTCCAGTTCATCGCTGGCCGACAGGCCCAGGGCCTCGGCGCGGGCGTAACTGCCTGGGGTCATGAAGGCACCGGCGTTTTCTTCCGAGCCATCGATGCCGTCGGTATCACCGGCCAGGGCGTACACACCCGGCAGGCCTTTCAGGCTTTCGGTAAGGCTGAGCAGGAACTCGGCGTTGCGCCCGCCACGGCCATTGCCGCGCACGGTCACGGTGGTTTCACCGCCGGACAGGATCACGCAGGGCGCCTTGAGCGGCTGGCCGTGCAGGACGATTTGCCGGGCGATGCCGGCATGGACCTTGGCCACTTCGCGCGACTCGCCTTCCAGGTCGCCGAGAATCAGCGGGCTGAACCCGGCCTGGCGGGCTTTGACCGCGGCGGCTTCAAGCGACTGCTGGGGCTTGGCGATCAACTGGAAGTGGCTGCGGGCCAAGGCCGGGTCGTCGGCTTTGACGGTTTCCGAGGCTGGGTTGTTCAGCCAGTCGATGACCGCTTGCGGCGCTTCGATGTTGTAGCGCTTGAGGATGGCCAGGGCATCGGCCGAGGTGCTCGGGTCGGCCACGGTGGGGCCGGAGGCGATGACGGTTGCCAGGTCGCCCGGTACATCGGAAATCGCATAGGTGTAAACGGTGGCAGGCCAGCAGGCCTTGGCCAGGCGGCCGCCTTTGATCGCCGAGAGGTGCTTGCGCACGCAATTCATCTCGCCGATGGTGGCGCCGGATTTGAGCAGTGCCTTGTTGATCTGCTGCTTGTCGGCCAGGGTCAGGCCCTCGGCCGGCAGCGCCAGCAGGGCGGAGCCCCCGCCAGACAGCAGGAAGATGACGCGGTCGTCTTCGTTGAGGTTGCTGACCAGGTCCAGCACGCGCTTGGCCACGGCCAGGCCGGCGGCGTCGGGGACCGGGTGTGCGGCTTCGACCACTTCGATTTTTTGGCAATTGGCGCCGTGGCCGTAGCGGGTAACGACCAGGCCAGAGACTTCGCCCTGCCAGCTTTTCTCGACCACTTCGGCCATGGCGGCTGCGGCCTTGCCGGCGCCGATGACAATCACCCGGCCGCTACGGTCGGCGGGCAGGTAGGGTTCGAGGACTTGACGGGGGTGGGCGGCAGCGATGGCTGTGTCGAACAGCTCGCGGAGAATTTTTTGCGGATCGACCGACATGGCAGGCTCCCAGATTATTGTTGTTCTGCAGAATCAAAAACGCCCCTGGAACTGCCTCCGTGCAGGCCGAACCAGGGGCGGGTGTTGCTCGGTGTCACTGGCTGACCCGTGGTCGCAGGTCAGTCAGCGTGTGCTTCAATCGCGCGCTTTGCTCGCTCCTACGGGCCTTACGCTGATCCTGTAGGAGCGAGCGCAGCTCGCGATGAGGCCGGTAGGTTTTATTGGTCGTCGCGGATCGAGAAGTTGGCCATGTGCTCCAGGCCTTTGATCAGCGCCGAGTGGTCCCAGTTGCCGCCGCCCAGCGCCTGGCAGGTGTTGAACACTTGCTGGGCATTGGAGGTGTTGGGCAGGTTGATGCCCAGCTCCTTGGCACCTTGCAGGGCCAGGTTCAGGTCTTTCTGGTGCAGGTTGATGCGGAAGCCCGGGTCGAAGGTGCCTTTGATCATGCGCTCGGCATGCACTTCAAGAATTTTCGATGAAGCGAAGCCGCCCATCAGGGCTTCACGCACCTTGGCCGGGTCGGCGCCGTTCTTGGCAGCGAACAGCAGGGCTTCGGCAACAGCCTGGATGTTCAGGGCAACGATGATCTGGTTGGCCACCTTGGCAGTCTGGCCGTCGCCGTTGCCACCTACGCGGGTGATGTTCTTGCCCATGGCTTCGAACAGCGGCAGAGCACGCTCGAAGGCTTTCGGGCAGCCACCGACCATGATGCTCAGGGTCGCGGCTTTGGCACCGACTTCACCGCCGGATACCGGAGCGTCCAGGTAGGCGGCGCCGGTAGCCTTGATTTTTTCGGCGAAGGCTTTGGTGGCGGTAGGGGAGATCGAGCTCATGTCGATCACCACCTTGTTCGGGCCCACACCTTCGGCCACGCCGTTTTCACCGAACAGGACGCTTTCGACCTGCGGGGTGTCCGGGACCATGACGATGATGAATTCGGCTTCCTGTGCCACTTCCTTCGGATTGGCCAGGGCCACTGCACCGGCGGCGATCAGCTCGGCTGGCGCGGCGTCGTGATGGGTGGAAACGAACAGGCTGTGACCTGCTTTCTGCAGGTTCTGGGCCATGGGCTTGCCCATGATGCCGGTGCCGATGAAACCGATTTTAGCCATGACAATGTGCCTCTTTGTATTTGTTCACATCAGGCGCTGCGCGCCCGGCTCGTTCAGATTGCGTTGTGCGTTTTCAGCCAGCCCAGGCCTGCTTCGGTGGTGGTCTTGGGCTTGTATTCCGCGCCCACCCAGCCCTGGTAGCCAATGCGGTCCAGGTGCTCGAACAGGAAGCGATAGTTGATCTCGCCGGTACCTGGCTCGTGACGGCCGGGGTTGTCGGCCAACTGGACGTGGTTGATCAGTGGCAGGTTGGCTTCCAGGGTGCGCGCCAGGTCACCTTCCATGATCTGCATGTGATAGATGTCGTACTGCAGAAACAGGTTATCGCTGCCCACCTCGGCCTGGATTTCCAGCGCCTGTTGAGTGGTGTTCAGGTAGAAACCCGGGATATCGCGGGTGTTGATCATTTCCATGACCAGGCGAATGCCGGCGGCTTTGAGCTTGTCGGCGGCGTAGCGCAGGTTTTCCACGAAGGTCTTGCGCACGGTGGCGCAGTCCGGGCCTTGCGGGCGGATGCCGGCCAGGGCGTTGACCTGGGTATTGCCCAGCACCTTGGCGTACTCGATGGCCTTGTCGACACCGGCACGGAATTCTTCAATGCGATCAGGGTGGCAGGTGATGCCACGCTCACCTTTGGCCCAGTCACCAGCAGGCAGGTTGAACAGCACCTGGGTCAGGCCGTTGGCCTCCAGCTGCTGCTTGATTTCGGCAGCACTGAAGTCGTACGGGAACAGGTATTCGACACCGCTGAAACCAGCGTCGGCGGCAGCCTTGAAGCGGGCCAGGAAGTCCTGTTCGGTGAACAGCATGGACAGGTTGGCAGCGAAGCGAGGCATGGGTTGTCTCCTTGCGTTGAAGGCCCCCAGGTAAGCCTGGGGGCGTCAGGCGATCAGTCCAGCAGCGAGATGGCGGTTGGCGCGTCGTTGCCGACGAGGGCCAGGTCTTCGAACTCGTTGACCGCGTTGATCTCGGTGCCCATGGAAATGTTGGTTACACGCTCGAGAATCACTTCGACCACTACCGGCACGCGGAACTCTTCGGCCATTTTCTGTGCCTTGATCAGGGCCGGGGCGATTTCTGCCGGCTCGAACACACGAATGGCCTTGCAGCCCAGGCCTTCGACCACGGCGACGTGGTCGACACCGTAGGTGGCAGCGTCGGTGGAGTTGATGTTCTCGAACGCCAGTTGTACACAGTAATCCATGTCGAAGCCACGCTGCGCCTGACGGATCAGGCCCAGGTAGGCGTTGTTCACCAGCACGTGCACGTACGGCAGGTTGAACTGCGCTCCCACTGCCAGCTCTTCGATCATGAACTGGAAGTCGTAGTCACCCGACAGCGCGACAACCTTGCGCTTGGGGTCGGCTTTGACCACGCCCAGCGCGGCAGGGATGGTCCAGCCCAGCGGACCGGCCTGGCCGCAGTTGATCCAGTGGCGTGGCTTGTACACATGCAGGAACTGCGCGCCGGCAATCTGCGACAGGCCGATGGTGCTGACGTAGCAGGTGTCCTTGCCGAACACCTGGTTCATTTCTTCATATACGCGCTGCGGCTTGACCGGCACGTTGTCGAAGTGAGTCTTGCGCTGCAGGCTGGCTTTGCGCTGCTGGCAGTCTTCCAGCCAGGCCTTGCGGCACTTCAGCTTGCCGGCGGCTTTCCACTCGCGGGCCACTTCCAGGAACACGTCCAGCGCTTTGCCAGCGTCGGAAACGATACCCAGGTCCGGGGTGAACACGCGGCCGATCTGGGTGGGTTCGATGTCGACGTGCACGAACTTGCGGCCTTCGGTGTAAACGTCGACCGAACCGGTGTGGCGGTTGGCCCAGCGGTTACCGATACCGAACACCAGGTCGGATTTGAGCAGGGTGGCGTTGCCGTAGCGGTGCGAAGTCTGCAGGCCGACCATGCCGACCATTTGTGCGTGGTCGTCCGGGATGGTGCCCCAGCCCATCAGGGTCGGGATGACCGGCACGCCGGTCAGCTCGGCGAATTCGACCAGCTTGTCGCTGGCGTCGGCGTTGATGATGCCGCCACCGGCCACCAGCAGTGGGCGCTCGGCGTCATTGAGCAGGGCCAGGGCTTTTTCGGCCTGCACGCGGGTGGCGGACGGCTTGTTGATGGCCAGCGGCTCGTAGGCGTCGATGTCGAATTCGATTTCGGCCATCTGCACGTCGAACGGCAGGTCGATCAGTACCGGGCCTGGGCGGCCGGTGCGCATTTCATAGAAGGCCTTCTGGAAGGCATAAGGCACCTGGCCTGGTTCCAGAACGGTGGTCGCCCACTTGGTCACCGGCTTGACGATGTTGGTGATGTCTACCGCCTGGAAGTCTTCCTTGTGCAGGCGGGCACGCGGGGCCTGGCCGGTGATGCAGAGAATCGGGATGGAGTCGGCCGAGGCACTGTACAGGCCGGTGACCATGTCGGTGCCGGCCGGGCCGGAAGTGCCGATGCACACGCCGATGTTGCCCGGGTTGGCACGGGTGTAGCCCTCGGCCATGTGCGAGGCACCTTCGACGTGACGAGCGAGGACGTGATCGATGCCACCGACTTTCTTCAGGGCCGAGTACAACGGGTTGATGGCAGCCCCCGGGATGCCGAACGCGGTATCTACACCTTCACGGCGCATGACCAGAACGGCTGCATCGATTGCTCTCATTTTGCTCATGGTTTGTGCCTCATCGATTTTGTAATTGTATACAACTTGCGTTGCGACAGAGTGTATTCACGGCTGGCGCCTCAGGTCAATGGGTTTTCATCGGCTAAGCTGGCTTTCGCCAGAGCGCCCGTGAAAACGGCGATTTGCGTCATCGCATACGATCGTTTCAAAATATTGTATACAAAAATACATCTCGTTGTGTTCTATTTGTTCTATCGGTTTTCAACTGCCCTCAGGGCTTCTCACAACAAGAAGAGGACCTCTCCATGAACGCTTTGAACCTGAACGTTGCTGTCAGCCTGGTGAATGCCGCACTGGCGGCGGGCCGCAAGATCAACGCCGCGCCACTGACCGTGGCGGTACTGGATGCCGGCGGGCACTTGCTGGCGCTGCAGCGCGAGGATGGCGCCAGCCTGATCCGGCCTGAGGTGGCCACGGGCAAGGCCTGGGGTGCGATTGCGCTGGGCAAGGGGTCGCGTTTGCTGGCGCTGGATGCGCAGCAGCGCCCGGCGTTTTTTGCCGCGTTGAACGGGATGGGGGAGCGGCCGGTGGTACCGGCACCGGGTGGTGTGCTGATTCGTGATCAGGCTGGCAAGGTGCTGGGTGCTGTCGGGATCAGCGGGGATACGTCGGATATCGACGAGCAGTGCGCGATCAGTGCGATCGAGGAGGTGGGGTTGAAGGCGGATGCAGGGGTAGCAGCCTAAATCTCTATCGCCTGTTCTGGCCTGATCGCCGGCAAGGCAGCTCCCACAGGTACGGCACAGTGTTCAAGAACTGTGGTGTACCTGTGGGAGCTGCCTTGCCGGCGATTGGGCTGCAAAGCACCCACTGGCCCTGTCAGGCTGCCTCAGGCTCACAGCCTTTCAACACCATGCGAATGATGGTCTCGGCCGCCGCGTCATAGTCGCTGTCGGCCAGCTTGGCCTTGCCGGTCACCGCAGAAATCTGCCAGTCGAAATCCGCATAGGTCTGTGTCGCCGCCCAGATGCTGAACATCAGGTGGTGCGCATCCACATGGGCGATCTGCCCGCGGTCGATCCAGCGCTGGATGCACTCGATGTTGTGCCGGGCCTGCTCGTTCAATTGCTCCACCTGGTTCGGCGACAGGTGCGGGGCGCCGTGCATGATCTCGCTGGCGAACACCTTGGAGGCGTGCGGCAGGTCACGCGAAATGCGGATCTTCGATCGAATGTATGAACTCAGCACTTCCTTCGGGTCGCCGTCGGCATTGAACGGCGTCGACGCCTGCATGATTGGCGCGATGATGCTTTCCAGGACCTCGCGGTAGAGGTTGTCCTTGGATTTGAAGTAGTAATACACGTTCGGCTTGGGCAGGCCGGCCTTGGCCGCGATATCGCTGGTCTTGGTGGCGGCGAAGCCCTTGTCGGCGAATTCCTCGCTGGCCGCGCGCAGGATCAGTTCCTTGTTGCGCTCGCGAATGGTGCTCATGGTCAGGGATCTTCCTCGTGTCTGGCCACCTCTAAGAGGGATCGGGCATGGTAGCACCGGGCTCGACGGGGGCTCAAGGCAGCGGCTTTGGGCTAGAATCGATGGCACATACACATCTGGATACACGCAAACATGGCAGGAAGCAGTCTACTGGTACTGATCGACGATATTGCCACGGTGCTCGATGACGTCTCGGTGATGACCAAAGTGGCAGCGAAAAAAACCGCAGGCGTGCTGGGCGACGACCTGGCGCTGAATGCCCAGCAGGTCACCGGTGTGCGCGCCGAACGCGAAATCCCGGTGGTGTGGGCGGTGGCCAAAGGGTCGATGGTGAACAAGGCCATCCTGGTGCCGGCGGCGCTGTTGATCAGCGCGTTCATCCCTTGGGCGGTGACGCCGCTGCTGATGGTGGGTGGTGCTTACCTGTGCTTCGAGGGTTTCGAGAAGCTGGCACACAAGTTCTTGCACAGCAAAGAGGAGGATGAGGCTGAGCACGAAGCCCGTAAGGAGGCGGTGGCCGATGCCAATGTCGACCTGGTGGCGTTCGAGAAAACCAAGATCAAGGGCGCGGTGCGCACCGACTTCATTCTCTCGGCGGAGATCATCGCCATCACCCTGGGCACCGTGGCCGATGCGCCGCTGACCCAGCAGATCATCGTGCTGTCGGGCATTGCCATTGTCATGACCATCGGCGTTTACGGGCTGGTAGGCGGTATCGTCAAGCTGGATGACCTGGGGCTGTGGATGACCCGGAAGACCTCGCGGCTTGTGCAGGTGGTGGGTAACGGCATTCTGCGGGCGGCGCCGTACATGATGAAGAGCCTGTCGGTGATTGGCACGGCGGCGATGTTTCTGGTGGGCGGTGGCATTCTGGTGCATGGCATCGCGCCCCTGCATCACGCCATCGAGGCGTTCAGCGAGGGGCGCGGTGGGTCGCTGACCGGGGCGCTGCTCAACGGTGTGGCCGGGGTGGTGGCCGGTGCCGTGGTGCTGGCGGTGGTAGCGGTTGTCGGCAAATTGTGGCGGGCGGTTCGGCCTGCCACATAACATTGCATTGGGCCGCAGAGCGGCCCCTGACTCAAATCAGAAGTGAACCTTGACCAGGAAACTCATGGTGTTCTGGTCAGTGGTGAACGCATCGCTGTCCTTGATGCCGTACTTGTTCTTCCAGTAGTCGTACTCCACACCCACGTACAACTGCTTCTCACCCAGGTGCAATGCCTTGCCCAGGTCGTACTTGATCTGCGGGTTGAAGTGCAGGTTGGCCTGGTAGGTGCCGCGACGGTTCTCGTCGTTGTCCACCACCCAGTCCATGAAGCCGTCGATCAGCACGTCGGAATCGCCGACCGGGATGGTGTACGACCACACCGGGGTGATCTGCCACACATTGTCGCCGGCGCGGCTGCCGTCGGTGGTGCGGTTGTAGAAGTTCAGCTGGAAGTAGTCGAAGCCCGGGATGGCCAGGTCGAAGCCCGGGCCGATCAGGTACGACTCGGTGTCACCCTCGCCAAACTCGTAGGTCATGGCCAGCAGCACGTCCTTGACCGGGCCGAACTCCAGCTTCTGGTCAAAAATCTTGTTGAACGACAGGCGTGGGCTGATCTCACCGTAATAGGTATTCGGGCCGTTGCCGGCGTCCTTCTGGCCCTGGTAGAAAATCTTGTCAACGAAGATGAAGTTGTCGCCGTACTTCCAACCATCGGCATGCTCGAAGGTGACGGTTTGCTGGATCGCCGGGTTGACCTTGAAGTTCTTGCCCCACAGGTAGGTCAGGCTGTTGTTCTGCCATTGCAGCAGGTCGCCGCCGAAGGTGGTGCCACAGGCCAGCAGGCCGCCGGCGAGGATCAGGCTGTTGATGGTACGCATTGAAAGTGTCGCTCCCTTGATTGATCTGTTGTCAGCGCTCGTTATTGGCGCTTTTTGTCTTTTGAGTCAGCTTTTTTCGATAGGCCACAGCTGTTTGGCAAGGGTTGGGCCAACTTTCCTGGGTTGGCAAAACCTTCCTGCTCGACTTCGTTCTGAACGGATGAAAAGGGTCTTTCAGGCTGGCAACACGTTGGCCAACCGCCCGTATTCATTGACTGAGCGGTCAGTAAACGCAGGCAGAATCCGTTCTGCCCTGATCGAGGGGGCGCGCAGATTACTGGCTTGCGCGCCGCGTCTCAAGTGCTCCGTCCTGGAGCGGGGTGGTACAAACTTGTGCGTTTGGTCAGTTTTCTAGAAGTGCACTTTGATCAGCGCACTGGCGACACTCTGGTTGCTGTCCAGGTTGCCGCGGCTGTCGATGCCGTACTTGTCCTTCCAGTAGCTGTACTCAAAGCCCACGTACAGCTGCTTGGCGCCCAGGTTCAGCGCTTTGCCCAGGTCGTACTTCACCTGCGGGTTGAAGTGCAGGTTGGCGTGGTAGGTGCCACGGCGGGTCTTGTCGTTGTCGGTGACCCAGTCCATGTAGCCGTCGATCAGAATGTCGGACCTGCCCACGGGGAGGGTGTACGACCAGCCGGGGGTGATCTGCCAGACGTTGTCACCCGGGCGGCTGCCCTCGGTGTTGCGCACGTAGAAATTCAGGGTGAAATAGTTGAAGCCGGGGATGTTCAGGTCGAAACCAGGGCCGATCAGGTAGGCCTCGTTGTCGCCTTCGCCGCGCTCGTAGGTCATGGCCAGCAGAACGTCCTTGATCGGGCCGAAAGCCAGCTTCTTGTCAAAGATCTTGCCGAATGACAGGCGTGGGCTGAACTCGCCGTAGTAGGTGGTCACGCCTTTACTGGCGTCGGCTTTGCCGTTGTAGAAGATTTTGTCGACGAACATGAAGGTGTCGCCGTACTTCCATTTGTTGGCGTGCTCGAAGGTGATGGTCTGCTGGATATCAGGGTTGACCTTGAAGTCCTTGCCGTACAGGTAGGTCAGGCTTTCGCCATGCCATTGCAGCCATTCGCCTGCATGCGAGGGGACGGTGGCCAGCAGGCTGCTGCCCAGCAGCAGGGACGTGGTGATGCGCTTCATGTTGTGATTCCCGGACTTATTGTTTTTGTTGGCGGTTTTTTTGGCGCGCAGGCGCCCCGGGCGGCCCATTCCGGCGGGCCGACGGTGTTGCGTTTACTGCTTATATGAATGCGGGGCGGCCATGCGCCGCCCCGTCTGGCTCAATGCTGGTGACAAGCGTCGTTGTGCACCGCGCGTTCGGCGCCACCGAGGATGTTGAACAGTACGTTCAACACCAGGGCACTGACCGTGGCCATGGCGATACCACTGTGGGTGATGGGTTCCATCCACTGTGGCATCTGGGCGAAGAACTCCGGACGCACCACGGGGATCAGCCCGAAGCCGACGCTCACCGCCACCAGCAGCTGGTTGCGGCGGTCGCCGATGTCCGCTTCCTGAAGAATCTTGATCCCGGTGGCGGTCACCATGCCGAACATGGCAATGGAGGCGCCGCCCAGCACCGCAGGCGGGATCGAGGCAATCAGGAAGGCCGCCTTCGGCAGCAGGCTGAGCACAATCAGCAGTGCACCGGCCACGATGGTGACAAAGCGGCAGCGCACCCCGGTCATTTGCACCAGGCCGATGTTCTGGGCGAACGATGAGTGGGTGAAGGTGTTGAAGAAGCCGGCGATGAACGATGCACCGGCATCGCACAGCAGGCCGCGCCGCAGCATCCCTGGGGTGACTTCGCGATCGGTCACCTTGCCCAGGGCCAGGAACATGCCCGTGGACTCGACGAAGATGATCACCACCACCAGGCACATGGACAGGATCGGCGCCAGGCTGAAGGTCGGCATGCCGAAGTGCAGTGGGGTGACCACCTGCAACCACGGTGCGTCTTTCAGGCCCGACAAGTCGACCATGCCGATGGAACCGGCCAGGATGTAGCCAAGGCCCATGCCCACCAGTACCGACACGTTGACCCAGAACCCACGCATGAAGCGGTTGATCAGCAGGATGACCGCCAGCACCAGGCCAGCTACCAGCAGGTAGATCGGCGAGCCGAAGGTTTCTGCTTCATGGCCGCCACCGGCCCAGTTGACCGCCACCGGGAACAGCGACAGGCCAATCGAGGTTATCACCGTACCGGTGACCAGCGGCGGGAAGAAGCGCACGACCTTGGACATGAACGGCGCGATCAGCATGCCGAAGAACCCGGCAGCGATGGTCGCGCCGAAGATCCCCTGCAGGCCCACGCCGGGCATGCCGGCCATGGCCACCATGCTGCCGACGGCAGCGAAGCTGGCCCCCATCATCACCGGCATGCGGATGCCCACCGGGCCGATACCGAACGACTGGATGATGGTGGCGACGCCAGCGACCAGCAGGTCGGCGTTGATCAGGAAAGCGACTTCTTCACGGGACAACCCGGCGGCCTGGCCGATGATCAGCGGCACGGCGATGGCGCCACCGTACATCAGCAGAACGTGTTGCAGGCCAACCAGGATCAGTTGGAACAGGGGCAAGGGCTCGCGCGGCGGCGCAATGGGGATGTACGCCTTGCGTGACTCGGACATGCAGCACCTCGAGTTTTGTTTTTATTCTCGGATCCAAGCGGCAGGCTCCAGGCGGCAAGCTTCACGTAGAAGCTTGTTGATCCGCGTTGGAGCCTGACGCTCGATGCTTGCTTGTTACCTACGACTTACAGCTTGAGGCTTGAAGCTTGCGGCTTCGATCAGTTGACCGGGGCACCTTTGGCGATCCAGTCACCGACGAGCTTGCGCTCTTCGGTGGTCATCTGGGTGATGTTGCCCAGCGGCATGATCTGGCTGGCGACCGCTTGCGCCTGGATGCGCGCGGCCTGTGCCTGGATCTGCTGCGGGGTGTCGAACATCACACCGGCAGGGGCGGCGCTGAACAGTGGGCTGGTCGGCTTGGACGAGTGGCACACGGTGCAGCGTTCCTGGATGACGTTGTGGATCTTGTCGAAGCTGTCGCCGCCAGCCTGGGCAGTCGCCTGGGCAGGTGCTTCAGCCGGTGCTTCGGCAGGCTTGGCCGCTTCCTCGGCACGCAGTTCGGCGGCGGTCTTGCCGCCTACGGCAGTAGCCGGCAATGGCTGGTACTCGACTTTCGCTGCGGCTTGCTCAGGCGAAACAGCCATCGGCTTAGGGCCGGTGACGTAGGCCAGGCAGATCATTGCCAGGGCGCCGACCGGCAGGGTCCAGGCGTACTTGTTGCTGTCGTGGCGGGTGTTGAAGTAGTGGCGGATCAGAACCGCGGCTACTGCAATGCCGGCCAGGATCAGCCAGTTGTACTGGCTACCGTAGGTGCTCGGGAAGTGGTTGCTGATCATGATGAACAGCACCGGCAGGGTGAAGTAGTTGTTGTGACGCGAACGCAGCAGGCCCTTGGCCGGCAATACCGGGTCGGGCGTCTGGTTGTTCTCGATCGCCGCCACCAGCTGGCGCTGGGCCGGCATGATGATGCGGAACACGTTACCCACCATGATGGTGCCGATGATCGCGCCGGTGTGCAGGTACGCACCACGGCCGCTGAACACCAGGCTGAAGCCCCAGCACGCGGCGATGATCAGCACGAACAGTACAGCACCGAGCAGCGCTGGCTTCTTGCCCAGGGGCGAGTCGCACAGGAAGTCGTAGATGAACCAGCCGGCGATCAGTGAGCCGATCCCGATGGCCACGCCTTCGGCACCGCTCAGGGTGCTGCCAGGGGCCAGCAGGTACAGGGTCGGGTTCCAGTAGAACACCACGCACAGCAGGGCGATACCGGACATCCAGGTGAAGTAGGCTTCCCATTTGAACCAGTGCAGGTTCTCGGGCATTTTCGGGGGTGCGAGCTTGTATTTCTCCAGGTGGTAGATACCACCGCCGTGAATCGCCCAGAGATCACCCGACAACCCATCGCGCGGGTTGCTTCGGTTCAGGTGGTTCTCCAGCCAGACGAAGTAGAACGATGCACCGATCCAGGCGACACCGGTGATCATGTGAACCCAGCGAATGCTCAGGTTCAGCCATTCGTGAAGGTGTGCTTCCACAGTATGTACCTCTGCCGATCACCGTGAACGATGACCGACCTTTTCTTATTGGTGGGGATTGAGGATCAGCATCTGTTCCTCGGTGAAGTAATGCTCATCGCAGTTGTTGCCAGAACCGCTGCGATCAACCACCAGGAAATCATCCCGCTTTTCGATCGTCAGCACCGGGTGGTGCCAGACGCCGCGATGGTAATTAACGCCCTGCCTGCCATTACTGCGGAAGGCCCGGACCAAGCCTGATACAGGTGCATCGCCAACGGGCGCGACCACGATCAGAAAGGGGTTGCCGAGCAGCGGGATGAAAGCCTGGCTGCCCAGCGGATGGCGTTCCAGCATGCGTACGGTCAGCGGCATGTCCAGCGCGTCGGCGCGGAAGATGCTGATGATCGCCTTGTCTTCAGGCTCGGCGGTTTCGACCGTGGCGAGCTTGTGAAAGCGCATGGTCGAGCCGTTGTTGATCATGAAGTGGTCGCTGCCGTCGGTTTCGATCACGTCACCGAAGGGGGCGAAGGCTTCTTTGGTCAGGGGCTCGATCATCAGGGTGCGCATGCGGGTCTCTCTTATCTATTCGTTGTACTGAAAAAGGTTCGGCTGTTGCTTACAGCTGCAGCAGGCGGAACAGGGCGATCAGGTTGATCTGCGCCAGGGCTTCCTTGAACTCGGCATCGGCATCGTTGTGGATGCGCTTCTCGAAGGCGGCGAGGATCTGGTGCCGGTTGCTGCCCTTCACCGCCATGATGAACGGGAACTGGAACTTGGCCTTGTAGGCGTCGTTCAGCTCTGTGAAGCGGGCGAACTCTTCAGCGGTGCACTGGTGAATGCCGGCGCCGGCCTGTTCGTTGGTGCTCGATTCGGTCAGTTCGCCCTGGATGGCGGCCTTGCCGGCCAGGTCCGGGTGAGCGTTGATCAGTGCCAACTGGTCGGCGTGGTTGGCGCTGAGCAGGATGTCGCTCATGCGTTGGTGCAGGGCTTCGATTTCGTCCAGCTCGCCCAGTTGGCCCAGGTCATAGGCCTTTTCGGCCACCCACGGCGAATGCTCGTAGATGTCGGCGAAGGCGCTGACGAAGGCGTCACGGCCCAGGGCGGATGGCTTGAGGGTGTTGAAGGCGGTCATCAGGCGTTCTCTTTCTTGTACGGGTGGGTGGTGTGCCAGTGGCGGGCGATGTCCACGCGACGGGCGAACCAGACCTGGTCATGGCTTTTGGCGTAATCGACGAAGCGCTTCAGGGCGGCCAGGCGCGCCGGGCGGCCGACCAGGCGGCAGTGCAGGCCGATGGACAGCATCTTCGGTGCTTCGGCGCCTTCGGCGTACAGCACATCGAAGGCGTCTTTCAGGTACTGGAAGAACTGCTCGCCGCAGTTGAAACCCTGTACCTGGGTGAAGCGCATGTCGTTGGTGTCCAGGGTGTAGGGGATCACCAGGTGCGGCTTGCCGGTAGGGGTGTTCGGCTCCCAGTAGGGCAGGTCGTCGTCGTAGGTGTCGCTGTCATACAGGAAGCCACCTTCTTCCATCACCAGGCGGCGGGTGTTCGGGCCGGTGCGGCCGGTGTACCAGCCCAGCGGGCGTTCGCCGGTGAGTTCGGTGAGGATGCGGATGGCTTCGAGCATGTGCTCGCGCTCCTGGGCCTCGTCCATGTTCTGGTAGTCGATCCAGCGGTAGCCGTGGCTGCAGATTTCGTGGCCAGCCTCGACCATGGCGCGGATCACGTCGGGGTGGCGCTGGGCGGCCATGGCCACGGCGAAGATGGTGAGCGGGACGCCGCTGTCCTTGAACAGCTTCAGCAGGCGCCACACGCCGGCACGGCTGCCGTATTCGTACAGCGATTCCATGCTCATGTTACGCGCGCCCTGCAGTGGCTGGGCGGCTACCATTTCGGACAGGAAGGCCTCGGACTCCTTGTCACCGTGCAGGATGTTGCGTTCGCCGCCTTCTTCGTAGTTGAGGACGAAAGACAGCGCGATGCGAGCGTTGCCCGGCCATTGCGGGTGAGGAGGGTTGTTGCCGTAACCGATCAGGTCGCGAGGGTAGTCAGCGCTCACTGCAGTCTTCCTTCTTGTGCGTTTGTGCGGGGGGTGGGCGGGCCGCGTCGGGATGTCGCACCACCGGATGGGCTGATTGTATACAACTTCTGAAATCTTTTGTAAGCCTGTTTTTCCGCATTTCTTCCCTTTTGTCGCTTCGCAGCGACCTGGAAATACAGTGCAAGAAACCTGCCTGATCGGTCAGCTAATGACATTGGGGTCGTTACAGTGCCTGTATTTGCGACCGATGGGTCGTTTATAGGCAGGAAACGCCGGGTACGACGGATGGGTACAAAAAATTGTGTACAATTTTGCTATGGAATGTCTTAATGGCGTCATTCCCGCCTACCGCAGGCCCTGTTTGGGTGCATAGGCTGAGTATTTCTTGCCCACAGATTGAACAAGAGGCGACACGCAATGGGACGTTTGACCACACACGTACTGGATGCCGCGCATGGCTGCCCGGGCAGCTCGATCAAGGTCGAGCTGTACCGTGTCGAAGGCCAGCAGCTGGAGCTGGTGAACACCGCCCTGACCAACAGCGATGGCCGCGTCGACGCGCCGTTGCTGCAAGGTGACGATTACCGCTCAGGCGTTTACCAACTTCAATTCAGCGCTGGCGATTACTACCGCGCCCGTGGTGTGCAACTGCCGGCCCAGGCGTTTCTGGATGTTGTTGTGCTGCGCTTTGGCATCGACGAGCAACAGGAGCACTACCACGTGCCGCTGCTGATCTCGCCATACAGCTATTCGACCTATCGTGGAAGCTAGTTGGTCGCTAGAAGAATCTTCGTAGGTCCTTTGGCCCGCTCTCACACTGGCGGGCTTTTTTTATTGGCGTACTTCGCTGACAGGATTCTTGAAAATCGCTCCCGATTTGTAGGATATGTGATCCAGCGCGCCTGAAACCAATGTGGCGGCACCATTGAACAAGGCGCCGGTCGCAGCGGCCGGATCTCCGGTCTGCGCCAGTTGCATCCCCCAGCCGGCGGTGCTGTGAAGATGCAGTGTGGTGTTGCTGTTCTCTGACCAGGTTCCTTCTGCGTAGTAAGCGGCTTGTTTTGCTGAAAGCGCGCCATCACCGTGTGATCCCAGATTTTCGTTGACCCGGTTCACCGCGTTGTTGAAAGGTTTGTCAGCCTTGCTCGCGTTTCTCCAGAGGTTGTATCGGTGCTCCGGGAAATTCTCAGGCGGTATCGGCCCGCGAGTGAGTGCACGCTTGCTGGTAGTGAAAACTTCACCGATGAAGTCACGGTGTTTTCTGGCCCCGAATACAATCCCTCCTCCTGCTAGCAACTTGGTAGCGGTCTTGTACAGCAAAGCATTTCTGCCGCTCGGGTCTATCCGATTGATCGGGTCTGCTTCGCAGTAGACATAGCTGTTCAAACCACCTCGGTCAAAAGGGCTTAGGTTGTCTGAACGAAGAAACCTCATCAGCACCGGGCTGTACATGCGATGGCCGTTACCCAGCGGATAAAGGCCTGTGAGCGTGTCATGAAAATCGCCATTGAAGGCCAGTAGGCTTTCACAAGACGTGCCGTGGCCAAATGGGGTATAGGCTGGCATTCAACTCTCTCCAGCGGTTGCGCTAAATGTGACCGTAAATTTATATCAAGCCTCCGATTACCCCGCACCTGGCAAAAATAACAGTGCGGCGCGGTTCAATGTGCGGTACTGAATATGACTAAGGGCGCCGAGGCGCCCTTTGTTGAAGCGGTTGAAGTTAAAGGAACACAAACTTGGCAATGAAAATCGCGCACAGCACCCACAGGCTGGCGGAGATTTCCTTGTATTTCCCGGTGCCCGCCTTCAACGCGACGTAGCTGATGAAACCCAGCGCAATACCATCGGCGACCGAGAAGGTCAGCGGCATCATGATCACCGTGACGATAGCCGGAATGCTGTCGGTGGCCTCATCCCAATGAATGTGCGCCATGCTACCCATCATCAGCATCGCCACGTAGATCAGCGCACCGGCTGTGGCATAGGCAGGAATCATCCCGGCCAGTGGCGCGAAGAACATCGCGGCGATGAACAGCAGGCCTACCACCACTGCAGTCAGGCCAGTACGACCGCCCGCTGCCACACCCGCAGCACTTTCCACATAACTGGTGACCGGTGGCACACCCACCACTGCACCGAACACACTTGATGCACTGTCAGCCTTCAAAGCCTTCGAAAGGTTCTCGATCCGCCCGTCCGGCGCCACCAGGTTGGCGCGCTGCGCCACGCCCATCAGCGTGCCGGCGGTGTCGAACATGTGCACGAACAGAAACGCCAGCACCACGCTGATCATGCTGACGTTGAACACGCCAGCCACATCCATCGCCATCCAGGTCGGTGCCAGGCTTGGCGGCATCGACATCACCCCGCCAAACTTGACCAGCCCCAGGCCCCAGCCCGCCAGGGTCACGCCAATGATGCTGATCAGGATCGCGCCAAACACCCGCTTGTAGCTGAGGATGGCAATCAGCAGGAAGCACACGGCTGCCAGCAGTGGCCCTGGCTCATGCAGCGAGCCCAGCTTGATCAGGGTAGCGGGGCTGTCGACGATGATGCCTGCCGTCTTCAGGCCGATCAGCCCGAGAAACAATCCGACGCCGGCCCCCATGGCATGGCGCAGGCTGACCGGAATGCTGTTCAGCAACCATTCGCGCACTTTCGACAAGGTCAGGAACATGAACAGCACCCCCGAGACGAACACCGCCCCCAGCGCCGTTTCCCAGTTGTAGCCCATGGTGCCGACCACGGTGTAGGTAAAGAAGGCGTTAAGCCCCATGCCCGGGGCCAGGCCCACCGGCCAGTTGGCGTACAGGCCCATCAGCAGGCAGCCCAGCGCGGCGGCGATGCAGGTGGCGACGAAGGCGGCACCATGGTCGATGCCGGCGTCGGCCATGATGTTGGGGTTGACGAAGATGATGTAGGCCATGGTGATGAAGGTGGTCACCCCGGCGATCATTTCGGTTTTGACGGTGCTGCCGTGTTGCTTGAGTTTGAAAATCCGCTCCAGCCAGCTCGTTTCGAGCGGTGGGGCGAGATCCAGCGTAGGGGCTTCGGATTTGCGGCTTTCCACAGCGAGTACTCCTCAAGTCTTTCTTGTTGTTATGGAGCCATTTTCCTGAGCAATGCACTTGGAGGCTCCGCGAGGGAAGGCAGACGTCTGACCATTTTGTTGACTCATGGGTCAAGAAGTTGCTCGGTGGATTATGCTTTTGTGTACAAAGAATGCAAATAATGTTTTATGTTTTGTGTGCGCAATGCGTCGTACAACGGCTATATAGCTAAAACGCCACCTGCGGAATCGCCTCAGCCTGTGTACAATGGCGCCATACTTTCTCTTCGTGCCTCGAGAGCCCATGAACGAACAGCTGCAACCTCTGAAAAAACCTGCACGTGTCGGCAAGGCCGGCCGCAGCGGTACCCAGGACGACATCGTCTACGCGCACATTTTCGAGGCGATCCTCGAGCAGCGCCTGGCGCCGGGCACCAAGTTGAGCGAGGAAGCGCTGGGCGAAATCTTTGGCGTCAGCCGCACCATCATCCGCCGCGCCCTGTCGCGCCTGGCCCACGAAAGCGTGGTGCTGCTGCGGCCGAACCGCGGTGCGGTGGTGGCCAGCCCGACGGTGGAAGAAGCGCGCCAGGTGTTCTTCTCGCGGCGCATGGTGGAGCGGGCCATTACCGAACTGGCCGTGCAGCACGCCACCCTCGACCAGCTCAACGAGCTGCGGCAGATGGTGCGTGAAGAGCGCGACAGCTTCTCGCGTGGCGACCGGGGCGCTGGCATTCGTCTTTCCGGCGAGTTCCACCTCAAGCTGGCCGAGGCAGCGGGCAATGCACCGCTGGTAAGCTTCCAGCGCAGCCTGGTGTCGCAGACTTCGCTGATCATCGCCCAGTACGAAAGCGGCAACCGCTCGCATTGCTCGTATGACGAGCACATGCAGCTGATCGATGCCATCGAGGCGCGTGATGCCGAACAGGCCGTGAGCCTGATGATGCATCACATGGACCACATCGACAGCAAGCTGAACCTGGACGAGGAGAGTGCCTCGGACGATCTGCATGCAGTGTTCTCGCACCTGCTGAAAAAGCCAAAGGTTTCGGCCAAGGGTTGATCGTTTGCCTGATCGATTGAGGGGCGCGAAGCGGCCCCAGTCATTTCTGGCCATTGACCAAAGGTCTGCTAAATTCTTGTGAGCAAACCTTCATCAAGCAGTTGGGCTTGCGCATTCGTTGCGTTCAACTTCTTGAGGAATGGATTCATGAGCATGTCCCTCGGTAAACGGATGGGGGCCGAACTGGTCGGCACCTTCTGGCTGGTTCTCGGCGGCTGTGGCAGTGCGGTACTCGCAGCCAGTTCCCCTGTCGGTATCGGCGTTCTCGGTGTTGCTTTCGCCTTCGGCCTCACTGTGCTGACCATGGCCTTCGCCATCGGTCATATCTCCGGCTGTCACCTCAACCCTGCCGTCTCGTTCGGGCTGGTTGTGGGTGGGCGTTTCCCGGCCAAGGAGCTGCTGCCCTACGTCATCGCACAAGTGATCGGCGCCATCCTGGCTGCAGGTGTGATCTATCTCATTGCCAGCGGCAAAGCGGGTTTCGAGCTTGCCTCAGGGTTGGCTTCGAACGGCTACGCCGACCACTCCCCTGGTGGCTACACATTGGGGGCGGGCTTTATCAGTGAAGTGGTGATGACCGCGATGTTCCTGGTGGTGATCATGGGGGCGACCGACTCCCGGGCACCGGCAGGGTTCGCACCGATTGCCATCGGCCTGGCCCTGACGCTGATCCACCTGATCTCCATTCCGGTGACCAATACCTCAGTCAACCCCGCGCGCAGCACGGGGCCGGCCCTGTTTGTCGGTGGCTGGGCCCTGCAGCAGCTGTGGCTGTTCTGGGTAGCGCCGCTGATCGGGGCTGCAATCGGCGGCGCGCTGTACCGGGGCCTGGCAAAAGAGCCTTAACGCTGGTGTACGCACCGCCCGGCCGCGTAGGTTTCGCGCACAGTGCGGTCGTCGCCCAGGGTGGTGAGCACGAACAAGGTCTCTTCAATGCTGTTGGACTGTTGAATGCGGTAGTCCAGCAGCGGCGTTGCCTTGTAGTCCAGCACCACGAAGTCGGCATCGTTGCCCGGGCGCAGGCTGCCGATGCGGTCGTCCAGGCGCAGCGCACGGGCGCCGCCAAGGGTGGCCAGGTACAGTGACTTGTAAGGGTGCAGGCGCGCGCCTTGCAGCTGCATCACCTTGTACGCTTCGTTCAGGGTGTTGAGCAGCGAGAAGCTGGTGCCAGCGCCCACGTCGGTACCCAGGCCCACGTTGACCTTGAAGCGCTCAGCCTGGGGCAGGTTGAACAGACCGCTGCCCAGGAACAGGTTGGAGGTGGGGCAGAAGGCCACGGCCGAGCCGGTTTCGGCCAGGCGCTGGCATTCCTCATCGCACAGGTGCACGCCGTGGGCGAACACCGAGCGCTCGCCCAACAGCTCGAAGTGGTCGTAGACGTCCAGGTAACCCTTCTGCTCGGGGAACAGCGACTTCACCCAATCGATTTCCTTGAGGTTTTCCGACAGGTGCGTGTGCATGTATACGCCTGGGTGCTCCTTCAGCAGTTGCCCAGCCAGGGTCAATTGCTCCGGCGTACTGGTCGGGGCAAAGCGTGGGGTGACCGCATAGTGCAGGCGACCCTTGCCGTGCCAACGCTCGATGAGTGCTTTGCTTTCGGTGTAGCCGGACTCTGCCGTGTCGGTCAGGTAGTCAGGGGCGTTGCGGTCCATCATCACCTTGCCGGCGATCAGGCGCAGGTCCAGGCGCTCGGCTTCTTCGAACAAGGCATTGACCGATTCCGGGTGCACGCTGCCGAACACCAGCGCGGTGGTGGTGCCGTTTCGCAGCAGTTCCTTGAGGAAAATCTTCGCCACCTGATCGGCGTGGTCCTTGTCGGCGAACTGCTTTTCGCAAGGGAAGGTGTAGGTGTTCAGCCAGTCCAGCAGCTGCTCGCCGTAAGAGCCGATCATGCCGGTTTGCGGGAAGTGGATATGGGTATCGATAAAGCCTGGGGTAATCAGTGCGTCCTGGTAGTGTTCAACCGGGATGCCGGCATCCAGGGTCGGCAGCAGCTCGCTGGCGTGGCCAAGGGCGCTGATGCGGCCATCGTCGACCACCAGCAGGCCGTCCTCGAAGTACTCATGGGAAGCCTCCAGGCCCACCTCGGCCGGGTCGGCGATGCTGTGCAGGATGGCGGCGCGATAGGCTTTGCGGGTAACGGTCATAACACACTCGTCAAATGGCTTGGCTGCGCCGGGAAGGCGGCAGCAACTGGGCAATGGGGCCGGCATTGGCGCCAGCGTCGTGCTGGCCGAAGCAGGCGTTGTAGGTGGCGATGATTTCACCGGCGATGGACACAGCGATCTCGATAGGCAGCTTGCCCTTTACCTCGGGCAGGCCCATCGGGCAGCGCATGCGCGCCAGCACGGCATCGTCGTAACCGCGCTCGCGCAGGCGATGCTCAAACTTGACCCGTTTGGTCTTCGAGCCGATCAGGCCGAACCAGGTGAAGTCATTACGCTTGAGAATGGCGGCGGTCAGTTCCAGGTCGAGCTGGTGGTTGTGGGTCATGACGATGCAGTAGCAACCTGGCGGCAGGTCTGCGACTTCGTCGACCGGTTCTTCACTGACGACCTTGGTCACCCCGTTGGGGATGAGTTCGGGGAATTCCTGTTCGCGCGAGTCGATCCAGCGCACCCGGCAGGGCAGCGCGGCGAGCAAGGGTACCAGAGCACGGCCGACATGGCCCGCGCCGAACACGGCGATGTGCGCTTGCACCGCAGCCATGGGCTCGAACAAGAGCACGGTAGCGCCGCCGCAGCACTGGCCCAGGCTGGCCCCGAGGCTGAAGCGCTCCAGGTGTGGGGTGGTGCGCTGTTCTTCGAGCATTTGCCGGGCGATGTGCAGGGCCTTGTATTCCAGGTGGCCACCGCCGATGGTGTCGAACAGGCCATTGGCGCTGACGACCATTTTCGAGCCGGCGTTACGCGGGGTGGAGCCGCGTTCTTCGATGATGGTCACCAGTACGCAGGCTTCGCCACGGGACTGGTGGTCGGCGAGGGCGTTGATCCATTGGTGCATGATGCAACCTCTCTATGTTGCGCCGCAGGCTCTGTGGGAGCGGGCGTGCCCGCTCCCACAGGGTTCCTCGCTGTCAGTGGGGGACGGTTTCCAGTTCCGGTTTGGCAGGCTGCGCCGCCGCCACCGCCTTGCGCATCTGCTCACAGCCCCACAACACCCGCTCCGGTGTCGCCGGTGCATCGATGTTCGGCTGCACCCGGTAATCGGCAATACTGGCCACGGCATCCTTGATCGCACACCAGGCGGCGATGCCAAGCATGAACGGCGGCTCGCCCACGGCCTTGGAATGGAACACGGTGTCTTCCGGGTTCTTGCGGTTCTCCACCAGCTTCACCCGCAAGTCCAGCGGCATGTCGGCCACCGCCGGGATCTTGTAGCTGGCCGGGCCATTGGTCATCAGCTTGCCCTTGGCGTTCCACACCAGTTCTTCGGTGGTCAGCCAGCCCATGCCCTGGATGAAGCCGCCTTCCACCTGGCCGATGTCGATGGCCGGGTTCAGCGAGTCGCCCACGTCGTGCAGGATGTCGGCGCGCAGCATCTTGTATTCGCCGGTCAGGGTATCGACGATCACTTCCACGCAGGCGGCGCCGAAAGCGAAGTAGTAGAACGGCCGGCCGCGCGCCTGGCTGCGGTCGTAGAAGATCTTCGGCGTGCGGTAGAAACCGGTGCTGGACAGCGATACCTGGGCGAAGTACGCCTGCTGCACCAGTTGCTCGAAGCTGACGATCTGGTCGCGTACACGCACATGGCCATTGCGGAACTCGACGTCCTCCTCGGTCACGTTGTAATGCCGCGCCGCGAACTCTGTCAGGCGCTTCTTCAGTATTTCGGCAGCGTTCTGCGCCGCCTTGCCGTTCAGGTCGGCGCCACTGGAGGCTGCGGTCGGCGAGGTGTTGGGCACCTTGTCGGTGTTGGTGGCGGTGATCTGGATGCGGCTGAAATCTACCTGGAAGATCTCGGCGACCACCTGCGCGACCTTGGTGTTCAGGCCCTGGCCCATCTCGGTGCCACCGTGGTTCAGGTGAATGCTGCCGTCGGTATAGATGTGGATCAGCGCCCCGGCCTGGTTGAGGAAGGTGGCAGTGAACGAGATGCCGAACTTGACCGGCGTCAGCGCCAGGCCCTTCTTCAGTACCGGGCTGTTGGCGTTGAAGCGACGGATCGACTCACGGCGCTCGGCGTAGTCGCTGCTGGCTTCCAGGTCGGCAGTCATCTCATCGAGCATGTTGTGCTCGACGGTCTGGTAGTAGTGGGTGACGTTGCGCCCGGTTTTGCCGTAGTAGTTGGCCTTGCGCACCGCCAGCGGGTCGCGGCCCAGGTGGCGGGCGATGTGGTCCATCACCTGTTCGATGGCAACCATGCCCTGTGGGCCGCCAAAGCCACGGTAGGCGGTGTTGGAGGCCGTGTTGGTCTTGCAGCGGTGACCATGCACGGTGGCATCGCCCAGGTAGTAGGCGTTGTCGGAGTGGAACATGGCGCGGTCGACGATCGAACCGGACAGGTCGGGCGAGTAACCGCAGTTGCCGGCCAGGTCGAAGTTGATGCCGTGCAGGCGACCGTTGTCGTCAAAGCCCACGTCATATTCGACATAGAACGGGTGGCGCTTGCCGGTCATGGTCATGTCTTCGACACGCGGCAGGCGCATCTTGGTGGGCTGGCCGGTCAGGCGGGCCACTACCGCGCACAGGCACGCCGGGCTGGCAGCCTGGGTTTCCTTGCCGCCAAAACCGCCACCCATGCGGCGCATGTCCAGCACCACCTTGTTCATCGGCACGTCGAGCACTTCGGCCACCAGCTTCTGCACTTCGGTGGGGTTCTGCGTGGAGCAGTAGACGATCATGCCGCCATCCTCGGTGGGCATCACCGAGGAAATCTGCGTTTCCAGGTAGAAGTGTTCCTGGCCACCGATGTGCAGGGTGCCCTGAATGCGGTGTGGGGCGCTGGCCAGCGCGGCGGCGGAATCGCCGCGTTGGTGGGTGTGGCTGTCGAGCACGAAGTGCTTCTTGCGCAGTGCATCGACCACGTCCAGCACCGGCTCCAGGTCTTCATATTCGACAATGGCGGCCATGGCTGCACGGCGCGCGGTTTCCAGATCGCGGGCTGCGACGGCGAGTACCGGCTGGCCGAAGAACTCGACCTTGTCGATGGCCAGCAGCGGGTCGCCGGCCACCACAGGGCCGATGTCTTTCAGGCCGGGGATGTCTTCGTGGGTGATCGCGATGCGCACGCCTTCGAAGGCGTAGCACGGCGTGGTGTCGATGCGCAGGATGCGCGCATGGGCACGGTCGGCGGTGCGCGCATAGACGTGCAACTGGTTGGGGAATTCCAGGCGGTCGTCGATGTACAGCGCCTCGCCGGACACATGCTTGTCGGCGCTGTCGTGCTTGACGCTGCGGCCGACCCCGGTGGTGAGGTCCTGGCTGAACAGCTCGGCCATCTCGGCCTGGCTTTTGGCTACGTGATGGTTAGACATAAGCGGTCACCCGGGTTTCGATGTACGGCGTTTGCTGTTCGATGAAGTACTTGCGCAGCAGGTTCTGCGCGGTCAGCAGGCGGTATTCCTTGCTGGCGCGGAAGTCGCTGAGCGGGGTGAAGTCCTCGGCCAGGGCCTGGCAGGCGCGCTCGATGGCAGCCTGGTCCCACGGTTTGCCACGCAGCGCCGCTTCGCAGGCACGGGCGCGTTTGGGAATGGCGGCCATGCCGCCGAAGGCGATGCGCACACCGCTGACCACGCCGTCTTCGATGCTCAGGTTGAACGCCCCGCACACGGCGGAGATGTCATCGTCCAGGCGTTTGGACACCTTGTAGGCGCGGAACGCCCAGTCGCGGGTGGCGCGCGGTACGATGATTTTCTCGATGAACTCGCTGTCCTGGCGGGCGGTAATGCGGTAATCGATGAAGTAGTCTTCCAGTGGCATTACCCGCTGACGCTCGCCTTGGCGCAGGACGACCTGCGCATCCAGGGCGATCAGCAGGGGCGGCGAGTCGCCGATCGGCGAGGCGTTGCCGATGTTGCCTCCGAGGGTGCCCTGATTGCGGATCTGCAGCGAGGCAAACCGGTGCAGCAAGGCACCGAAGTCTGGGTACTCCTCGTTCAGCGCGCCGTAGCAGTCGGTGAGGGGGGTGGCGGCGCCGATTTCCAGGTGGCTGGCGGTTTTCTCGATGCGCTTGAGCTCGGCCACGTGGCCGACGTAGATCATCACCGGCAAGGTCTTGTGGAACTGGGTCACTTCAAGCGCAAGGTCGGTACCGCCGGCCAGCAGGCGGGCTTCGGGGTGCGAGCTGTAAAGGTCGGCCAGGTCGGCCACGGTCAGCGGCACCAGGCAGCGTTTGTCGCCGCTGTTCAGTTCGCCGGTCTGGGTGGGTGCAATGGCCTTGAGGCGGCTGATGGTTTGCGCCTGCTGGGCATCGAACTGGTCGCGGCAGGGCTGGCGGCAGCTCTGCTCGGCAGCGTCTAGAATCGGCCGATAGCCGGTGCAGCGGCACAGGTTGCCGGCCAGGGCTTCCTGGGCCTGATGCAGGTCGGGGCCACTGCTGTTCTTTTGCAGGGCGAACAGCGACATCACGAAACCGGGGGTGCAGAAGCCGCATTGCGAGCCATGGCAATCGGCCATGGCCTGTTGCACGCTGTGCAGCTGGCCCTGGTGCTTGAGGCCTTCAACGCTGATCAATTGCTTGCCGTGCAGCGACGAGACAAACGTCAGGCACGAGTTGAGGCTGCGATAACGCAGGCTGTCGTTGCCCTGGTCGTCCTGGGTCAGTTCGCCGACCACCACGGTGCAGGCGCCGCAGTCACCACTGGCGCAGCCCTCCTTGGTGCCGGGTTTGCCCAAGTGCTCGCGCAGGTACTGCAGCACCGTCATGTTCGGGTCCAGGGCGTGCTCGCTGCGCAACTCCTGGTTGACGAGAAACTGGATCACGGGGATGGCCTCGCAATGGTTTTATTGTTGTTGGGCGGACTCTAAGCAAGACCTGTCTAGCAGGTCAATATTTTTCTGACCCAAAGGTCAAGAAATTGCGTATGTCTACGCCCGGCCGAACACATTGCCTATGGAACAAGCATAGATCGCGCCGGGCGTGTGGCTGTCTGGCAGGTCAAATAAACCGCCTGGCCCCTCTGCGCGATTACCGCCCAAGTACGCTACAATCCGCCCCTTGTGCCCAGTTCAATGATTTTGAAGGAAAACCATGACGTTCAAGGCCCCGGACAGCCTCTCCGAGCAGATTGCCGATTACCTGGCCGAACGCATCATCCGCGGCGAGCTGGCGCCAGGCGAGCGTATCCAGGAGCAGAAGGTTACCCAGGCGCTCAACGTCAGCCGTGGCTCGGTGCGTGAAGCGTTGCTGATCCTCGAGCGCCGCCACCTGGTGGCGATTTTGCCGCGCCGAGGTGCCCATGTAACCGAGCTGGACGAGCGCAGCGTGCGCAGCCTGTGTTCGTTGATGGGCGAGTTCTACATCCTGCTGGGCAACGCGGTTGCGCAAAAATGGCGCACTGAAGCCGACCTGCGCCCGTTTCTGGAGATCCAGCAGCGCCTGCAGCGTGCCCATGACCAGCTCGACATCAAGGCCTTCGTCGCCCACAGCTTTGCGGTCATGCGTGCGGCTTATCCGTTCGCCGACAACCCGTTCCTGCAGGAAACCGTGGAAAACCTCCAGCCAGCCATGAGCCGTGCCTACTACCTGTCGCTGGACCAGCGCCAGGCCAACATGATCGACTACCTCGACTTGTTCGCCCGCCTGCTCGAAGCCGTGGTCGCCCGCGACCTGCCGCGTATTCGCGAGGTGCTCACCGCCTACGGCCAGCGCAGCTGCGAACTGGTGCTGGCGGCGCTGGCCCGAGGCTGACCGATGCGCCTGAAGTGCATTCGCCTGGCCGGGTTCAAGTCGTTCGTCGACCCGACCACGGTCAACTTCCCCAGCAACATGGCGGCTGTCGTCGGCCCCAACGGCTGCGGCAAGTCCAACATCATCGACGCAGTGCGCTGGGTGATGGGCGAGAGTTCGGCGAAGAACCTGCGTGGCGAGTCGATGACCGACGTCATCTTCAACGGCTCCAGTGGCCGCAAACCGGTCAGCCAGGCCAGCATCGAACTGGTGTTCGACAACAGCGAAACCACCCTGGTCGGCGAGTACGCCGCCTACGCCGAGATTTCGATCCGCCGCAAGGTCACCCGCGACGGGCAGAACAGCTATTACCTCAACGGCACCAAGTGCCGCCGGCGCGACATTACCGATATCTTCCTGGGTACTGGCCTGGGGCCGCGCAGCTACTCGATCATCGAGCAGGGCATGATTTCCAAGCTGATCGAGGCCAAGCCCGAGGAGCTGCGCAACTTCATCGAGGAAGCCGCCGGCATTTCCAAGTACAAGGAACGCCGCCGCGAAACCGAAAACCGCATCCGCCGCACCCAGGAAAACCTGGCCCGGCTGACCGACCTGCGCGAAGAGCTGGAACGCCAGCTGGAACGCCTGCACCGCCAGGCCCAGGCAGCTGAGAAGTACCGTGAGTACAAGGCCCAGGAGCGCCAGATGAAGGCGCGTCTGTCGGCCTTGCGCTGGCGCGACCTGGATGAGCGAGTGCGTCAGCGTGAGTCGGTGATCGGCGACCAGGACGTGTCCCATGAGGCGTTGGTGGCCGAGCAGCGCAACGCCGATGCCAGCATCGAGCGCCTGCGCGACGGTCATCACGAACTGTCCGAGCGCTTCAACCAGGTGCAGGGCCGCTTCTATTCGGTGGCCGGTGATATCGCTCGGGTTGAACAGAGTATCCAGCACGGCCAGCAGCGCCTGCGCCAGTTGCAGGACGACTTCAAGGAAGCCGAGCGCACGCGCCTGGAGACTGAGTCGCACCTGGGCCATGACCGCACTTTGCTGGCCACCTTGAGCGAAGAGCTGGCCATGCTGGAGCCCGAGCAGGAAATGACCCTTGCCTCTGCCGAAGAGGCTGCTGCCGCTCTTGAAGAGGCCGAGCTGGGCATGCACGGTTGGCAGGAGCAGTGGGACAGCTTCAACAGCCGCTCCGCCGAGCCGCGCCGCCAGGCCGAGGTGCAGCAGGCGCGCCTGCAGCAGCTGGAAGCCAGCCTGGAGCGTCTGGCCGAACGCCAGCGCAAGCTGGGCGAGGAGCGTGAGCAACTGGGTAGCGACCCGCAGGATGCCGCCATGCTTGAACTGGCTGAGCAGTTGGCCAGCAGCGAAATACTGCTGGAAGAACTGCAACTGTCGGAAGAGCAGGTGGTCGAGCGACTGGAAGGCGGGCGCGAGCAGTTGCAACAGGCCACCCAGGCACAACAACAGGCGCAGGGTGACCTGCAGCGCCTGGGCGGCCGGTTGGCTTCGCTGGAGGCTTTGCAGCAGGCCGCGCTGGAGCCCGGTGCAGGTGCTGCTGACTGGCTGCAAAGCCAAAGCCTGGCGCAGCAGCCGCGCCTTGCAGAAGGCCTGCGGGTGGAGCCGGGTTGGGAGCTGGCTGTGGAAACGGTGCTTGGCGCCGATCTGCAAGCTGTACTGGTGGACGACTTCGGCAAGCTCGATTTTGCCGGCCTGGAGCAGGGCGAGTTGCGCTTGCTTCTGGCCAGCGCCGACAACGCATCCTTGCCCGGCAGCCTGCTGGAAAAAGTTGAAGGCCCTATCGACCTGGCGCCGTGGCTTGGCCAGGTCAAACCGGTAGAAAACCTGGCCGAGGCGCTGGCCCGGCGCGCAGCCCTTGCTGAAGGGCAAAGCCTGGTCAGTCGTGATGGTTATTGGGTTGGCCGGCATTTCCTGCGGGTTCGTCGTGGTGGTGAGGCCGAAGGCGGGGTTTTGGCACGCGGTCAGGAAATCGAACGGTTAGGTCAGGAGCAGCTGGAGCAGGAGGCGGCGCTGGAGCAACTGGAACAGCAACTGCAAACCCTGCGCGAGCAGCAGCTGGACCTGGAAGAGCAGCGCGAACAGCTGCGCCGCCGCAGCCAGGAAGAAAACCGCCTGCATGGCGAACTCAATGCCAGCCTGTCGGCCAGCCGTGCCCGCGCCGAGCAGGTCGAATTGCGCCGCCGGCGCCTGCAGGAAGAATTGGCTGAGCTGGAAGAGCAGCGTGCCCTGGAGCATGAGCAGCTGGGCGAATCACGCCTGCTGCTGCAAGAAGCCCTGGAACTGATGGCCCAGGACACCGAGCAACGTGAACAGTTGATGGCGCGCCGCGACACGCTGCGTGAAGGCCTCGATCGGGTGCGCCAGGAAGCCCGTCAGCACAAGGACCACGCCCACCAGCTGGCCGTGCGCCTGGGGTCGCTGCGCGCCCAGCACGATTCCACTCGTCAGGCGCTGGAACGCCTGGAGCAGCAGGCCGCGCGCCTGACCGAGCGCCAGGAACAACTGAGCCTGAACCTGGAGGAGGGTGAGGCCCCGCAGGAAGAGCTGCGCCTGAAGCTGGAAGAGCTGCTGGAGCGGCGTATGAGCGTCGACGAGGAAATGCGCAAGGCCCGCCTGCACATGGACGAAGCCGACCGCGAACTGCGCGATGCCGAAAAACGCCGCACCCAGGCCGAGCAGCAAGCGCTGGTGTTGCGCGGCCAACTGGAACAGTTGCGCCTAGAATGCCAAGGTTTGGATGTGCGGCGCAAAACCTTGCAGGAGCAGCTGCTGGCCGATGGCTATGACCTGCAAGGTGTGCTCGCCACCCTTGAGGCCGACGCCAGCGAGCAGGGTACCGAGCAGGAGCTGGAGCAGCTTGAAGCACGCATCCAGCGCTTGGGTGCGATCAACCTGGCGGCCATCGAAGAATACGAGCAGCAGTCCGAGCGCAAGCGCTACCTGGACGCGCAAGACGCCGACCTGGTCGAAGCCCTGGAGACCCTGGAAAACGTCATCCGCAAGATCGACAAGGAAACCCGCAACCGCTTCAAGGATACCTTTGATCAGATAAATGCCGGATTACAGGCACTTTTCCCAAAAGTTTTCGGGGGCGGCAGCGCTTATCTGGAACTGACGGGCGAAGATCTACTCGATACAGGGGTGACGATCATGGCACGGCCACCGGGCAAGAAGAACAGCACCATCCATCTGCTGTCCGGCGGCGAGAAGGCACTGACCGCTTTGGCGCTGGTGTTTGCCATTTTCAAGTTGAACCCCGCACCGTTCTGCATGCTCGACGAAGTCGACGCGCCGCTGGACGATGCCAACGTCGGGCGCTACGCCCGTCTGGTCAAGGAAATGAGTGAAAGCGTGCAGTTCATCTACATCACCCATAACAAGATTGCCATGGAGATGGCGGATCAATTGATGGGGGTAACCATGCATGAACCCGGGTGTTCACGCCTTGTTGCAGTTGATGTGGAGGCAGCCATGGCCATGGTCGATGCGTGATGCGCGACGATGGGGGCACATTCTGTAGCGAAATGCCCCCGCCATGTGCGACAGACGGTGTAAAGTTGTCTTTGGTCGTGCTAGCTTAATGTCACTCGTTTTTTGCGTGGGTAAAACGCCTGTCAGAACATAGAGTTGGCGCCACGTGTTAAAGGGCTTTGAACCCTTTGTTTTCAAGCATATTTTTATAGAGGCACGGGATTACATGGAAATCGGTCTGCGCGAGTGGCTGATCGTCATCGGCATCATTGTCATTGCCGGGATTCTTTTCGACGGCTGGCGCCGCATGCGCGGCGGCAAAGGCAAGTTGAAATTCCGTCTGGATCGCAGTTATTCCAACCTGCCGGACGAAGACGGCGGCAGTGCCGAAGTGCTCGGCCCGTCGCGGGTGCTGGATACCCACAAGGAGCCTGAGCTGGACGAAAGCGACCTCCCGTCGCTCAGCGCTTCTGCGCGTGATCGTGAGCGCGAGCCCAAGCCGGTCAAGGCTGGCAAGCGCGGCAAGCGTGCGGCCGCCGACGTACAGCAGGGCGACCTGAACCTCAGCGCCGAGCCGCGTGAGCCGGACCTGTTTGCCGAAAGCGACGACGACTTCGCCGCCGACAACACCCGCAATAGCGGTGCGGCCCCTGCCAGCAGCAGCGTGAAGGAGCTGCCGCCGGCCGAGGAAGTGCTGGTTATCAGCGTGATCTCCCGCGACGAGGGCGGCTTCAAGGGCCCGGCACTGCTGCAGAACATTCTGGAAAGCGGCTTGCGCTTCGGCGAAATGGACATCTTCCACCGCCACGAGAGCATGGCCGGCCACGGCGAAGTGCTGTTCTCCATGGCCAACGCGGTCAAGCCTGGCGTGTTCGACCTGGACGACATCGACCACTTCAGCACCCGTGCCGTCAGCTTCTTCCTCGGCTTGCCGGGCCCGCGCCATCCGAAGCAAGCCTTCGACGTGATGGTGGCTGCGGCACGCAAGCTGGCCCACGAACTGAACGGTGAGCTCAAGGACGACCAGCGCAGCGTGCTGACCGCCCAGACGATCGAGCACTACCGCCAGCGTATCGTCGAGTTCGAGCGCCGCGCGCTGACCCAGAAGCGCTGATGTGCCCAAGTGGGCAGACCTCTGTCCACCCTGTTTCAAGCGCAAGAGCAGCCAAGGGCTGCTCTTTTGCTATGCAAGAGAACCTGAAAATGACCGCCGAAACCCGTATCCACGAACTGCGTGCCGAGCTCGACCAGCACAACTACCGCTACTACGTGCTCGATGAGCCCAGCGTGCCGGATGCCGAATACGACCGCCTGTTCAACGAGCTGAAGGCGCTTGAAGCCGAGCACCCGCACCTTGTCACACCCGACTCGCCCACCCAGCGTGTCGGCGGTGCTGCCCTGGCCGCCTTTAGCCAGGTGCGCCATGAAGTCCCGATGCTCAGCCTGGGTAACGCTTTCGAAGAAACCGACCTGCGTGAGTTCGGCCGCCGCGTTGTAGAAGGCCTTGATCAGCCTGGCGCGGTCGACTACAGCTGCGAACCCAAGCTCGACGGCCTGGCCGTGAGCCTGCTGTACCGCGATGGCCAGCTGGTGCAGGGCGCTACCCGTGGCGATGGCACCACCGGCGAAGACATCAGCGCCAACGTGCGCACGGTGCGCAACATCCCGCTCAAGCTGCAGGGTGAGGGCTGGCCGGCGGTGCTGGAGGTGCGCGGCGAGGTGTACATGAGCAAGGCCGGTTTCGACCGGCTCAATGCAGCCCAGGCAGAAGCCGGTGGCAAGACGTTCGCCAACCCGCGCAACGCCGCCGCCGGCAGCCTGCGCCAGCTGGATTCGAAAATCACCGCCAGCCGCCCGCTGGAGTTTTGCTGCTATGGCGTTGGTCAGGTGTCTGAAAGCATCGGCGACAGCCATATTGGCATCCTTGAACAGCTCAAAGCCTGGGGGATGCCGATCAGTCGCGAGCTCAAGCATGCGGCAGGCATCGAAGAATGCCTGGCCTACTACCGCGACATCGGCGAGCGACGTAACAGCCTGCCGTATGAAATCGATGGTGTCGTGTTCAAGGTCAACAGCCTGGCCGCCCAGCGCGAGTTGGGCTTCCGTGCGCGTGAGCCACGGTGGGCGATTGCCCACAAGTTCCCGGCCATGGAAGAGCTGACCGAGGTGCTGGACGTCGAATTCCAGGTTGGCCGCACGGGCGCGGTAACGCCTGTCGCGCGCCTGAAGCCGGTCAAGGTTGCGGGGGTGACCGTGTCCAACGCCACCTTGCACAACATGGACGAAATCGCCCGCCTGGGCCTGCGCATCGGTGACACGGTAATCATTCGCCGTGCCGGTGACGTGATCCCGCAGGTGATGCAGGTGGTGCTGGAGCGTCGCCCGGAAGATGCCCGCCCGGTCGAGGTGCCGAGCGCGTGCCCGGTGTGTGGCTCGCAGGTCGAGCGTACTCAATTGGTCAAACGCAGCAAGGGCAAGGAAACCACCAGCGAAGGCGCGGTGTACCGCTGCGTTGGCCGCCTGGCCTGTGGCGCGCAGCTCAAGCAGGCGATCATTCACTACGTGTCGCGCCGTGCCATGGATATCGATGGCCTGGGCGAAAAGAGCGTCGAGCAACTGGTGGACGAAGGCCTGATCGGCTCGCCGGCAGACCTGTACAAGCTGGAGTTCGACCAGATCGTTGGCCTGGAAGGTTTCGCCGAAGTGTCCAGCAAGAAGCTGCTGGATGCCATCGAGGCCAGCAAGCGCCCGGCCTTGTCGCGTTTCATCTACGCTTTGGGCATTCCGGATGTAGGCGAAGAGACTGCAAAGGTGCTGGCCCGCTCGCTGGGCAGCCTGGCGCGCGTGCAGCAGGCATTGCCGCAGGTGCTCACCTACCTGCCGGACATCGGCCTGGAGGTTGCCTACGAGATCCACAACTTCTTTGAAGACGAGCACAACCGCAAGGTCATCAAGCAACTGCTCGATAGCGGCATGCAACTGCAGGACGAGGGCGAACTGGCTGCCGAATTCGCCGCCAGCACCACCCTCGCCGGCATGATTGCCAAGCTCGACATTGCCTCGGTCGGCCCGACCGGGGCCGAGAAGCTGGTGGCCAAGCTCGACACCCTGGAAAAGATCATCGCCGCCGACGGCATCGACCTGCGCCAGGCCCTTGCGGCCAAGCAGGCGGATGCCGTGCGTGAGTTCTTCAAGAATGAAGCGAACCAGAAGCTGGCGCGGGACATCGAAGCGCAGTTGCTGGCGTTCGGCATGCACTGGACCAGTGAGAAGAAGGTGGCCGAAGGTTTGCCGCTGGCAGGCCAGACCTGGGTGCTCACCGGCACCCTGGAGCGCATGAGCCGCGACATCGCCAAGGACAAGCTGGAAAGCCTGGGGGCCAAGGTGGCGGGTTCGGTGTCTGGCAAGACCCACTGCGTGGTGGCCGGGCCAGGGGCGGGGTCCAAGCTGGCCAAGGCTGCCGAGCTGGGGGTGAAGGTGCTGGACGAAGATGCCTTTGTCACCTTCCTGGCCGGGCAGGGGGTCACGGTTTAAAGGCCGGCGCACGTTTCTTGTGGGGGCGGGTTTACCCGCGAAGAGGCCAGGGCTGCCACGTCAGCCCTGACAAGTCATTGAGAAATGATGACTTTTTCTCCCGCTAGAGGTTGTATCTGCCCCCAAGAACGGTACAATGGCGCCACTCGCTGTTCAGCGAGGCATGTAGTGGTGGCCCCATCGGTCCCCCCGCATTGATTACCCGTTAACCTGGTCAGGCCCGGAAGGGAGCAGCCATAGCGGGAACATCGAGTGCCGGGGTGTGGCTGGTGGGGCCGCCTCCATTTCCGGGGTCGGAAAACCTCAAACTGCGGCGAACGCCTTCTTACTTTCCTGCTTGTCGTCCAGTGCCCCTGCCGCAGAGAGCTTCATCAGCCTTTGGAATTTCGGGCATGCCAAATGATCTTCTTCCGGACATTGCGCTGCGTGCCGCAAGCCCTTGCTCATCGCCTGTAACCGCTTGATCCGCGCATCCAGCTCGTCCGCCTTGGCCATCAGCACCTGCCGGTCGACTTGCAAGTCCACCAGCATCGCCCCCACTTCATCCAGCGAAAACCCCGCAGCCTGCCCCAGGGCGATCAGCGCCAGCCGGTCCGCCACATCGGCTGAAAACTGCCGCCGTTGGCCGTGCCCGGCGAGTGACTTGAGCAAACCTTTCTTCTCGTAGTAACGCAGTGTCGAGGCGGGTACGCCTGTGCGTTTGGCGACGTCGGCAATGTCCATTTAGGGCCCTTGACTTGAAGTTGACTTCAACTTCTATGCTGCGCGTCATGGTGATGACCGTCAATCTTCGAGGGCTTGTTCTATGACGATTACTGCGATGTTTTCAGCTGCATTGCCGATTGGCATGGGTGCCACGGTGGTGATGGACGTGTGGGGGCTGCTGCTGCGGCGCTTGGGTGTTGCCACGCTTGATTTCGCCATGGTCGGGCGTTGGGCGGGGCATTTGCTTAACGGTCGTGTACTGCATCAGGCGATTGCCAAAGCCGAACCCGTGCGAAATGAGTTGGCGTGGGGATGGGTGATTCATTACGCCATCGGTGTGCTGTTCGCAATGCTGCTGGTTGTGATCGTAGGGGAGGGCTGGTTGCTCTCGCCTACTTTGTTGCCTGCAGCAGTTGTTGGCGTGGGTACGGTCGTGGCACCGTTGTGCTTCATGCAGCCGGCGATGGGCGCGGGATTCTTTGCGTCCAGGACGCCGAAGCCTGCGCAAAACTGTCTTAAGAGCCTGGCCACGCACCTTGTGTTTGGCGTGGGGATGTTCTTGAGTGCGGGTTTGCTGGCGTTGGTATGAGGACAAGGTGCTCGGTCAGAGCGAGCGCACGATCAGCATGCCTGCTACCAGCAGTACCCCTGTAGAGATTGCGCCGAGGTAAAACAGGAGTACACCTGTCCAGGGCGAAGCCGCTCTGAGGTTGCGCATTTCTTCGGCAAACGCTTCCGCTTCACTCAGTGCGTTTCCAGTGTGATCCTGGGTGGCGCGGCGCATTGGCTGCTCCTTGTGGCTGGATTAATCAAAACTCAGAGCTTGCTGGCCAGTGCCATGATGCCAACGATGGTGGTGATAACGGCTGAGCCTGTTGCGATTGGGTACCAGAACGCCTCCTGCCTGAGCTTACGCGCTTCTGCTACAAATTCCTGTGTCTCGGCCCTTAACTTGCGGCCCTCATTTTGTAACTTCTCAAGTTCGAGGTGTGCACAATCATCTTGAAGCATCGGATTGTCTTTTCAAGTGGCGGCGAAGGTGCCTTGGTCGGGGCCTGACTATGGTGCAATCAGGGCCAAGGTTGGAATCGCCGTCTTCCAACGGATGGTGTAGTCCATTTCCACCTCAACCCTAGTTTCCACAAGAAGACAGTTTTCCCAAAATGGCATGTCAGGTGTGCAGTGGTCAGGGGCGAACTACAGAAATGGGCGCCTGGTATCCTGCTCCCCCATAACGCTGCATTATCCGCTCGCCCTCCCCCGATTGCTTCAGTCGCACCAGCGCCCGCAGCACTCCCTGGGTCGGTATCGCCGGGTCATTGCGCACCATGCACGCCAGGTCCTGTTCCTCCAGCACTGCCAAGCCCTGCAGTTGCTGTTCCGACGGCAAGCCCTGGTTGAACCACTGCAAAGACAGTTGATTGCTCACTGCATGCCGGTACCGCCCCGCATGCAGTTTCTGCAGCACCAGCAACTGGCTGCGGCTGTCTTCACGACGCAACTGGCCCTGATCCAGCAGCGGTTGCAGGGTCGAGTAGGTGTAGCCCAGTACCGTGCCGATAGCCTGGGGTGGCAGTTGCTCCGGGGGCATTGGGGTGCTGTCGCCGACACGACCCACCAACACGTCACGCTGGTGTATCAGCGGGATACTCCAGACAAAATCCCCGGGGCGGTCATTGAACCACTGGGTGCTGACATAGCAGCGCACATCGATATCGCCGTTGTTCATGGCCTCCTGCAGGCGAAGGCGGGCCATGACGTGATACTGGGGGCGTACGCCCACTTCCTTGGCCAGCGCTTGTATCAGGTCATACACCAGGCCTTCCACCGGCTGGTCGCCTTCTATGCGTACTAGCGGCATGCTCCAGCTCTCTGCAACGGAGAAGCGCAGCACGGGCTGTTCAGCCAGGCTGTGCATGGGCCAGAGCAGTAGCAGGGCCAGCAAACTTCGCAAAGGCGTATCCTCCCTGAACAACGCGCCTGCCTCAAAGCTTAGACGACTCGCGCAGGGTGCAATTTTGCCCCCGCTCCGCTAGCATTAGCGCTCTTCCGCTCTATCAGGCTACGATGGTTTTTCGATGAGTTATCAGGTTCTTGCACGTAAATGGCGTCCGCGCTCGTTCCGCGAAATGGTCGGCCAGGCCCATGTGCTCAAGGCCTTGATCAATGCCTTGGACAACCAGCGCCTGCACCACGCCTACCTGTTCACCGGTACCCGCGGCGTGGGCAAGACGACCATCGCCCGTATCATCGCCAAGTGCCTTAACTGCGAAACCGGCATCACCTCCACGCCGTGCGGCACCTGTTCGGTGTGCCGGGAGATCGACGAAGGCCGTTTCGTCGACCTGATCGAAATCGACGCCGCCAGCCGTACCAAGGTCGAGGACACCCGCGAACTGCTCGACAACGTGCAGTACGCCCCGAGCCGTGGGCGCTTCAAGGTCTACCTGATCGACGAAGTGCACATGCTCTCGACGCACTCGTTCAACGCCTTGCTCAAGACGCTGGAAGAGCCGCCGCCCTACGTCAAGTTCATCCTCGCCACCACCGACCCGCAGAAACTGCCGGCCACCATCCTGTCGCGCTGCCTGCAGTTCTCGCTGAAAAACATGAGCCCGGAGCGGGTGGTGGAGCACCTCAGCCACGTACTGGCTGCCGAAAACGTGCCGTTCGAACCGGATGCCCTGTGGCTGCTGGGCCGCGCGGCCGATGGTTCGATGCGTGACGCCATGAGCCTGACCGACCAGGCCATCGCCTTTGGCGAAGGCAAAGTGCTGGCCGCTGATGTGCGGGCGATGCTTGGCAGCCTGGATCATGGTCAGGTTTATGGCGTGCTGCAGGCCTTGCTGGAAGGCGATGCCCGGGCGTTGCTGGAGGCCGTGCGCAACCTGGCCGAGCAAGGGCCGGACTGGGCTGGCGTGTTGGCCGAGATGCTCAATGTGCTGCACCGCGTGGCCATTGCCCAGGCGCTGCCCGAAGCCGTGGACAACGGCCAGGGCGATCGCGAGCGGGTACTGGCGCTGGCCTCGGCGCTGCCGGCCGAAGACGTGCAGTTCTATTACCAGATGGGCCTGATTGGCCGCCGAGACCTGCCGTTGGCCCCGGACCCGCGCGGCGGCTTTGAAATGGTGCTGCTGCGCATGCTGGCGTTCCGCCCGGCCGATACCGACGACGCGCCGAAACCGGTGCTAAAGCCAGCGGGGATCAGCCAGGCCACAGCTGATCCTGCAACGCCGGTGGCAGCGCCAGCGGTAGCCGTGGCGCCGCCTGTCACGGTTGCGGCAGACCCTGTTCTGCCGGCTGTGGCGCCGCAGGCCCAGGAACCTGCGACGGTCGAGCCTGCGCCCCAGCCTGTGGTCGAGCCCGTTGTGGTAGCCGAACCTGTTCCGGTCGCAGAGCCCGAGCCCGAACCTGAGCCTCAAACCGAAGCTGAGGCAGAGGAGGTGCTCGACCTGCCGTGGGAGGCGCCTGCAACGGCCGTCGCGCCGGTCGTGGCTGAGCCTGCTGCAGCACCTGTTACCCCGGTGGCGCCCCAACAGGCCGCGCCGGCCCATGACCTTGAGCCGCCTTTCGATCCGTCCGCCTACGCTTCAGTAGGCATGGACCGCGATGATGAGCCGCCGCTGGACGAAGATTATTACGGTGGCGAAAGCGACCCGGTCGGCTTCAGCTACCTGGACGAGCTGGCCGAGCACATCCAGGAAGAGACACCCAAGCCATTGGCCGAACCGCTGCCTGCGGCCAAACCGGCCACCGGCCTTGCCCTGCAATGGCTGGAATTATTCCCGCAGTTGCCTGTGTCCGGGATGACAGGCAACATCGCGGCAAACTGTACGCTGATTGCCGCCGATGGCGACGACTGGCTGTTGCACCTGGACCCTGGCCAAGGTGCGTTGTTCAACGCCACCCAGCAGCGACGCCTGAACGAAGCGCTCAACCAGCACCTGGGGCGCACGCTGAACCTGCGCATCGAGTTGATCCTGCCCGAGCAGGAAACCCCGGCCCAGGCCGCCGCGCGCAAGCGCGCCGAGCGCCAGCAGGACGCGGTCACCTCGATCGAGCAGGATCCGTTGATCCAGCAGATGATCAAGTTGTTCGGTGCCAAGGTGCGGCAGGATACTATTGAGCCTGTAGAGGCCCTGGCCAATCAGGGCCAGTAACGGATAACCATGCGGCCGGCCCTGCGCCGGGCCGCATCACATGACCCAATCGAGGTATACCCCCATGATGAAAGGTGGCATGGCCGGCCTGATGAAGCAGGCCCAGCAGATGCAGGAAAAGATGCAGAAGATGCAGGAAGAGCTGGCCAACGCTGAAGTCACCGGCCAGTCCGGCGGTGGTCTGGTGAGCGTGGTGATGACCGGTCGTCACGACGTCAAGCGTGTCAGCATCGACCAGAGCCTGATGTCGACCGACGAGGACGACAAGGAAGTGCTGGAAGACCTGATCGCCGCCGCGCTGAACGATGCGGTGCGCAAGGTTGAGCAGAGCAGCCAGGAAAAGATGGGCGGCATGACGGCTGGCATGCAACTGCCGCCGGGCTTCAAGATGCCGTTCTAAGGGCATTGCCATACCGAAAACCGCCGCTGAATCCAGCGGCGGTTTTTTTTGCAAAGATTTCACCCAAGGCGCGGTCTACTGATTTGACGCCACTGCCCTCGCTGGGTATAAACCGCCTCTTATTGAATTGTCAGGCCTTTCTCATGAGCTTCAGCCCCCTCATCCGCCAACTGATCGACGGCCTGCGTATTCTGCCCGGTGTCGGCCAGAAAACCGCCCAGCGCATGGCCCTGCAACTGCTCGAGCGCGACCGCAGTGGCGGGCTGCGCCTGGCCCAAGCGTTGACCCAGGCCATGGAAGGTGTAGGCCATTGCCGTCAGTGCCGTACCCTGACCGAGCAGGAGCTGTGCCCGCAATGCGCCGACACACGCCGTGATGACACCCAGCTGTGCGTGGTCGAGGGGCCGACCGATGTGTATGCAGTGGAGCAGACCGGCTACCGTGGTCGTTACTTCGTGCTCAAGGGCCACCTGTCACCGCTGGACGGCCTGGGGCCGGAGGCGATTGGCATTCCGCAACTGATGGCGCGTATCGAGGAGCAGGGCACCTTTACCGAGGTGATCCTGGCGACCAACCCGACGGTGGAGGGGGAGGCGACAGCGCATTACATTGCGCAGTTGCTGAGCGAGAAGGGGTTGGTGGCTTCGCGGATTGCCCATGGAGTGCCGCTGGGCGGAGAGCTGGAGCTGGTGGATGGCGGGACCTTGGCCCATGCGTTTGCGGGGCGTCGGCCGATTTCGCTCTGATTGAGAATGGTTGGGGCTGCAAAGCAGCCCCAAAACCCAACTCAGTACTCGCTAAGAGAAAACTCGGTCAGGCAGAAAGTCGGTACCCCGGCCGCCTGCAGGCGGCGCGACCCGTCCAGCTCCGGCAGATCGATGATCGCCGCCGCCTCGAACACCTGCGCCCCGGTACGGCGTACCAGGTTGGCCGCCGCCAGCAAGGTACCGCCCGTGGCGATCAAGTCATCGAAGATCAAGACCGAATCCCCTTCGCACAGGCTGTCGGCATGCACTTCCAGGAAGGCCTCGCCGTACTCGGTCTGGTAGCCCTCGCTCAGCACGTCAGCCGGCAGTTTGCCTTGCTTGCGGAATAGGATCAGCGGCTTGTTCAGCTGGTGTGCGATGATCGAACCAATCAGAAAGCCCCGCGCATCCATGGCACCAATATGGCTGAACTCGGCCTCGACATAGCGCTCGATGAACTGGTCGGCCACATAGCGCAGCCCGCGCGGCGACTGGAACAGCGGGGTAATGTCGCGGAAGATCACGCCTGGCTTGGGGAAGTCCACTACCGGGCGGATGAGGGCTTTGAGGTCGAAGGTGTCGCTGTGCATTGTTGCGGGTATCCTGGGAAAACGAATGCCCAAGTATACCCGCTAAACGCTGGCCTCAGGCCTCGATTGCACCACCGGCCAGCGCACACAGCTGGATTGGGTCGAGAATGTGCACTTCCTTGCCTTCGGCGCGGATCAGGCCATTCTGCTGGAACCGGGTGAACACCCGCGAAACGGTTTCCACCGCCAGGCCCAGATAATTACCGATTTCGTTGCGCGACATGCTCAGGCGGAACTGGTTGGCCGAATAGCCGCGGGCGCGGAAGCGCGCCGACAGGTTGACCAGGAAGGTGGCAATGCGCTCGTCAGCGGTTTTTTTCGACAGCAGCAGCATCATTTGCTGGTCGTCGCGGATTTCCCGGCTCATGACCCGCATCAGCTGGCGGCGTAGCTGCGGCAGCTGTACCGACAGCTCGTCGAGGCGCTCGAAGGGAATCTCGCACACCGAAGTGGTTTCCTGAGCCTGCGCCGATACCGGGTAGGCCTCGGTGTCCATGCCCGACAGCCCGACCAGCTCGCTGGGCAGGTGGAAGCCGGTAATCTGCTCTTCGCCGCTGTCGCTGAGGCTGAAGGTTTTCAGGGCGCCGGAACGTACCGCGTAGACCGAGCCGAAATTGTCACCCTGGCGGAACAGGAACTCGCCTTTTTTCAGCGGACGGCCGCGTTTGACGATTTCATCCAGTGCATCCATGTCTTCCAGGTTCAGCGAAAGAGGCAGGCACAGGGGGGCCAGGCTGCAGTCCTTGCAGTGGGCCTGGTTGTGTGGGCGCAGTTTGACTGGCTCGGACATTTGAATCGATCCTTGTGGGAAAGCACACATAAGTCGTAAGGGTAACCTACGACACAGGGTGTAGGCCAGTGTGCGCGTTTTTGGTGCGCACTGGCGAAACCCCGGCAGGTGCCCTGCCGGGAGTCTTTGTGCGCCCATAGTGTGCCCGGCAAGGAAACTTGTCCATGCGGTTGAACGCCTCGGTTTTCAGATCACCCGCGAGAAGCGCTGGCGGTTTTGCATGGCCAGGTAGGCGTCGAACACCATGCACACCGAGCGTGCCAGCAAGCGGCCCGCCGGCAAGATGCGGATGCCTTTGTCGTCCAGGCTGATCAGGCCGTCGCGCTGCAAGGTCAGCAGCTCGGGCCAGAGGTCGTTGAAGTAACCGCGAAAATCAAGGGTGAAGGCTTGCTCGATCGGCTCGAAGTCCAGCTCGAAATGGCAAATCAGTTGCTGGATCACCGCACGCCGCACGCGGTCGTCGTGGTTGCACAGCAGGCCGCGCTGGGTGGCCAGCTGTGCGTTGGACAGGCTGTCCTGGTAGGTGTTGAGGTCGCTGCTGTTCTGGCAGTACAGGTCGCCGATCTGGCTGATGGCCGACACGCCCAGGCCAATCAGGTCGCAATGCCCGTGGGTGGTGTAGCCCTGGAAGTTGCGCTGCAGGGTGCCTTCTTCCTGGGCAATGGCCAGCTCGTCGTCGGGCAGGGCGAAGTGGTCCATGCCGATGTAGCGGTAACCGGCGGCGGTCAGTTGGTCGATGGTGGCGTGCAGCATCTCCAGCTTGGCCGCCGCGCTGGGCAGGTCGTTGTTGTCGATACGCCGCTGCGGCATGAAGCGCTCGGGCAGGTGGGCGTAGTTGAACACCGACAGCCGGTCGGGCTGCAAGCGGATCACCTCTTCGACGGTGCGGGCAAAGCCTTCCGGGGTTTGCTTGGGCAGGCCGTAGATCAGGTCGAGGTTGATCGAGCGGAACTGCAACGTGCGTGCAGCTTCGATCAAGGTACGGGTTTGCTCAAGGCTTTGCAGGCGGTTGACCGCACGCTGCACGGCCGGATCAAGATCCTGCACGCCCAGGCTGACGCGGTTGAAACCCAGCTCGCGCAGCAGGCCCATGGTCGACCAGTCGGCTTCGCGGGGGTCGATTTCGATGCCGTAGTCGCCAGAATCGTCGTCCAGCAGGTGGAAGTGCTGGCGCAGGGTGGCCATCAGCTGGCGCAGTTCCACATGGCTGAGAAAGGTCGGCGTGCCGCCGCCAAAATGCAGCTGTTCAACACGTTGTTTAGGGGCCAGGTGGCAGGCGATCAGCTGGATTTCCTGCTCCAGGCGCTGCAAATAGGGCGCAGCGCGGGCGCGGTCCTTGGTGATGACCTTGTTGCAAGCGCAGTAGTAGCAGATGTTGGCGCAGAACGGCACATGCACGTACAGCGACAGCGGGCGCACGGCTCGACGACTCTCGCGCAGGGCATGGAGCAGGTCGAACGAGCCCACCTCGCTGTGCAGTTGCACGGCGGTCGGGTAAGAGGTGTAGCGTGGTCCGGCCAGATCGTAGCGGCGGATCAGGTCGGTATCCCAACGTAGGTCGTCGAGCATGAGGGCGGTCCCCGGAAAGAGCAGCAGTGCACCGGAGTCTATGGCCGTCTGTAGGAAACTGTGTTGATTTGTATCAAGGGCATTGGGGCGTCAAAGCAGCGCCCATCAATGCCCCATCAGCCAATGCTGGTGCGGCCCGGGCAGGGTCCACACCCCAAACAGCATCACCAACACCCCGCCAGCCACCCGCACACTGCGCCGTCTCAACAAAGCGTTTACCCGCTCCGCCGCCAACCCGGTAGCCAGCAGCACTGGCCAGGTCCCCACCCCGAACGTCAGCATCAACGCCGCGCTATACCCGGCGTTGCCTTGGCTTGCCGCCCACAACAGGGTGCTGTACACCAACCCGCACGGCAGCCACCCCCACAGCGCGCCCAGCAGTAATGCCCGGGGCAGGCTGGATACCGGCAGCAAGCGCGAAGCGACCGGCTGGATGTGCCGCCACAGGCCCCGGCCCAGCGCTTCGATGCGGGTCAGCCCGCTCCACCAGCCGGCCAGGTACAGGCCCATGGCAATCAGCAGCAGTGCCGCCAGCACCCGCAGTGCCAGTGCTGCCGGGCTGCTGGCCACGGCCCAGCCGGCCAGGCCCAGCAACAGGCCGGCACAGGCATAGCTGGTAATGCGCCCGAGGTTGTACGCCAGCAGCAGGCGCAAGCGCCGGCCACGCTGTTCGGGCGGGATGGCCAGGGTCAGCGCGCCCATCAGGCCGCCGCACATACCCAGGCAATGGCCGCCGCCAAGCAGGCCAAGGACCAGTGCCGAGCCCAGCAGGGGAAGCAGGTCAGGCACGGGGTGGTGGTTCCTTGTCGGTGTCGGCCTGCGCGTCTTCAGGCTTTACCGCCGCCTGGTGGCGCGGGTCCTGGTCGTCGAAGAGGATGCTATGGGCCGGGCCTTCGAGGTCGTCGTACTGGCCGCTGTCCACCGCCCAGAAGAAGATGTACACGGCCACGCCGACCAGCAGCAAAGCGGCGGGGATCATGACATAGAGGGCGGGCATGGCGACTTCCTCCCGGGCAGGGGTGCTTCGGTTTTCGGCAAGGCTGCTGCCGGGGGCATGCGGGTCAGGCGCAGGGCATTGAGCACCACGATCAGCGAGCTGACCGACATGCCGATGGCGGCCCACACCGGGGTAATCCAGCCGAGCGCGGCAAACGGCAACATCAGGCCATTATACAGCGACGCCCACAGCAGGTTTTCGAGGATATTGCGGCGGGTGCGGCGGGCCAGGTCGAAGGCCTGCACCAGTGCCTGAAGGCGGTTGGACAGCAGCACGGCATCGGCGCTGGTCTTGGCAAGGTCCGTGGCACTGCCCATGGCGATGCTGATATCGGCGGCGGCCAGCACTGGCACGTCGTTGACCCCGTCACCCAGCATCAGCACCTTGCTTCCGGCTGCCTGCAGCGCTTTCAGCCGGTCCAGCTTGTCGTCCGGGCGCAGGCCGCCAATGGCCTGGTCGATACCCAGCTGCGCGGCCACTTCGGCGACCATCGGCGAGCTGTCGCCCGACAGCAGCAGCGTACGCCAGCCACGGGCCTTGCAGGCGGCGAGCAGGGCAGGGGCATCGTCGCGCAGACGGTCGTCCAGGCCGAACCAGGCCAGCGGCCCCTGGCGGTCACCCAGCAGCAACCACTGGCCGCGCGGTTCCGGCACGCCGGGGATCTCCGCGCCGCTCAGGGCGCAGACGAAGGTGGCCTGGCCAATGCGCAGGCGCTGGCCGTCCACCAGGCCTTCCAGGCCCAGGCCGGGTAAGGTCTGCACATCATCCGCGGGTGTGGCGGTGCGGCCAAAGGCGCGGGCGATGGGGTGTTCGGAGCGGTTTTCCAGCGCGGCTGCCAGGGCCAGGCAGCGGTCGGCGGGCAGGCTGCCGAGTGGGCGGATGCTGCGCAGGGTAAGGCGGCCTTCGGTCAGTGTGCCGGTCTTGTCGAAAATCACCGTGTCGATCTGGTTCAGGCCTTCCAGCACATGGCCACGGGTGACCAGCAGGCCGAGCTTGTGCAGGGTGCCGGTGGCGGCGGTCAGCGCCGTTGGCGTGGCCAGGGACAGCGCGCAAGGGCAGGTGGCTACCAGCATCGCCAGCACGATCCAGAACGCGCGCGCCGGGTCCAGATACCACCACCACAGGCCGATGGCCACGGCGGCCAGCAACGAGAACAGCAGGAACCACTGCGAGGCCCGGTCGGCGATTTCGGCCAGGCGTGGTTTTTCGGTTTGCGCACGTTCCAGCAAACGCACGATGGCCGACAGCCGCGAATCGTGGCCCAGTGCTTCAACCTCCACGTTCAGCGTGCTTTCGACGTTCAGCGTGCCGCCGGTGACCCGCTCACCCACCCGGCGCGGTTGTGGCAGGTATTCGCCGGTCAGCAGCGATTCATCCACACTGGAGCGGCCTTCGACAATGCGCCCGTCGGCGGGGATCACGGCGCCCGGCAGTACTTGCACCGTGTCACCGCATTGCAGTTCGCTGAGCAGGATGCGTTCGCTGCGGCCGATGGTATCCAGGCGCAGGCACGAGGCCGGCAGCAGGTTGACCAGTTGCGCGGTGGCGGCGGCAGTGCGTTCGCGGGCGCGGCGCTCCAGGTAGCGGCCGGTGAGCAGGAACAAGGCGAACATACCCACGGTGTCGAAATACAGCTCTCCACTGCCGGTGATGGCGGTCCAGATGCCGGCGCCGAAGGCCAGCCCAATGGCCAGCGACACCGAAACGTCCATGGTCAGGTGGCGGGTGCGCAGGTCGCGTGCTGCGCCTTTGAAGAACGGCGCGCAGCTGTAGAACACGATGGGGATGGTGAGAAACAGCGCCACCCAGCGCAGGATGGTGTGCAGTTCAGGCGACAGGTCGATGTTGAATTCCGGCCAGGTGGCCATGGTTGCCATCATTGCCTGGAACCACAGCAGCCCGGCCACGCCCAGGCGGCGCAGGGCGCTACGGTTCTCGCGGGCCAGCTGTTCGGCCGCCTGGTCGGGTTGGTAGGGGTGGGCGGCGTAGCCGATCTGGCGCAGCTCGGCCAGCAGGCGGGAAAGCGGCTGTTGCTTGTCGTCCCAGTTCAGCAGCAGGCGGTGGTTGGACAGGTTCAGACGGGCTTCGGCGACGCCGGGCAGGTTGCGCAGGTGTTTTTCGATCAGCCAGCCGCAGGCGGCGCAGCTGATGCCTTCGACCAGCAGGGTGGTTTCGGCCAGTTCGCCCTGGTGGCGCACGAAGCTTTGCTGCACGTCGCTACGGTCGTACAGGGCCAGCTCGTCTTGCAGCTGTTTGGGCAAGGCTTCGGGGTTGGCGCTGTTGTCGCTGCGGTGCTGGTAGTAGTGCTCCAGGCCACCGGCTACGATCGACTCGGCCACCGCCTGGCAACCGGGGCAGCAGAACTGCCGAGGCTGGCCAAGGACCACGGCGGTGAAGCGGCTGCCAGCGGGGACGGGCAGGGCGCAGTGGTAGCAGGGGGTGGGTTGGGTCATAAGGCGAACACGCATTGGCTGACAGGAGCGGACCCTGTGGGAGCGGGCTTATCCCGCGAATGGGCCGGTACAGGCAACATCATATGCAGGTCTGGCCCCTTCGCGGGACAAGCCCGCTCCCACAGGTATGAAGGAGATGCGGCTATTGGTGTTCGGCACCCTGTATAGCTTCGTCACCCAGCTGCAAGGTCACACCATGCTCCACTTTTTCCTCTTCGAACAAGCGCCACACCTGGCCACCTTCGCTACCCAGCAGCTCAACAAAGCGCCGCCCGTCCACCTTGTCTTCCAGTTGCCCCACATAACGCCCTGCGTCAACCCGGCTCAGCAGCACCCTGCGGTCTTTCTCCGGCTGGGTAGGCGAAATCAGGTTCAGCTCCAGGCTCTGCGGGCCGCTGTTGCCGGTCAGGCGCAGGTCCACTTCGCCTGTGAGCTCGTCCAGGTGCACGCTGGCCTTCAGCCCCAGCTGCTGCGCCAGCAGTTCACGGTCGAGCGAGCGGTTGATGCCCTTGCCGGCCTCGTAGTAGTTGTCGTTCACCAGGTTGTCCGGGTTGTTCACGGCAATGCTGACCATGGTCAGGCTCAGGCACACCGAGGTGGTGAGGATGCCGATGATGATCCAGGGCCAGAGGTGCTTGTACCAGGGGCTGGCGGCGGTGGCGACAGGCATTGTGCGTTATCTCTCTTAGCGGATCTGTGGGCCGATGAAACGGCTCTTGGCTTCAACCTGGGCGTCACTGTCGTCGGCGCTTTTGAGGATGAAGGTGATTTCGTTGGTGGTCGAGGGCAGCTTCTCGGGGGCGACCGACAGCTGCACCGGCAGGCTGACGATATCACCGGCAGCCACGCGGATCTCGCGCTGGCCCTCAAGCTTGAGGTCTGGCAGGCCGGCGGCGTCCAGTACGTAGACGTGGTCGCGCTGGTCCTTGTTCATCACCTTCAGGCTGTACACGTTCTCGATCCTGCCCTGGGCGTTCTCGCGGTACAGCACGCGGTCCTTGCTGACGTCGAAGCCGACCAGCGAGCGGGTGGCGAAGGCGGTGGTCAGGCCGATGATCATCACCAGCAGCACCACGGCATAGCCGATCAGGCGCGGACGCAGCATGTGGGTCTTCTGCCCGGACAGGTTGTGTTCGGTGGTGTAGCTGATGAGCCCTTTGGGGTAGTTCATCTTGTCCATGATGCCGTCACAGGCGTCGATGCACGCGGCGCAGCCGATGCACTCGATCTGCAGGCCGTCACGGATGTCGATGCCGGTAGGGCAGACCTGGACGCACAGGGTGCAGTCAATGCAGTCACCCAGCCCCTGTGCCTTGTAGTCGGCATCCTTTTTACGCGGGCCGCGGGTTTCGCCGCGGCGCGGGTCGTAGGAAACAATCAGCGTGTCCTTGTCGAACATCACGCTCTGGAAGCGGGCGTAGGGGCACATGTAAACGCACACCTGTTCGCGCAGCCAGCCGGCGTTGCCGTAGGTGGCGAGGGTGAAGAACCCGACCCAGAAGTAGGCCCAGCCATCGGCCTGGCCGGTGAAGAACTCGATGACCAGTTCGCGGATGGGCGAGAAATAGCCCACAAAGGTCATGCCAGTGACGAAGCCGATCAGCAGCCACAGGCTGTGCTTGGCGAATTTGCGCAGGAACTTGTTGCCGCTCATGGGGGCTTTGTCGAGCTTCATGCGCTGGTTGCGGTCGCCTTCGGTGACTTTCTCGCACCACATGAAAATCCATGTCCACACGCTTTGCGGGCAGGTGTAGCCGCACCACACCCGGCCGGCGAACACGGTGATGAAGAACAGGCCGAAGGCGGCGACGATCAGGATGCCCGACAGCAGGATGAAGTCCTGTGGCCAGATGGTAGCGCCGAAAATGTAGAACTTGCGCTCGGGCAGGTTCCACCACACGGCCTGGTGACCCCCCCAGTTCAGCCATACGGTGCCGAAGTACAGCAGGAACAACACGGCACCACCGACCATGCGCAGGCGGCGGAACAGGCCGGTGAAGGCGCGGGTGTAGATCTTTTCCCGGGAGGCGTAGAGGTCGACGGAATCCTTCCCTTTGCTGGCAGGCGGGGTGACGTCATGTACCGGAATTTGCTTGCTCATCATCAAGTCCCACGGCAGTGGAGAAACGCCGCGGCCAGTGCGTGCCGGCCGCAGTCTCGCGCAATCTGCTAGCGCTCTACGGCCCATGATACGCCGCTGATGGCGGTATGGGGTCGCACTGCGACCTTTAGTCGCGTTGGGTTTGTGGTATGAATCGTGTTATGGCGGGTGTCAATTGATCCAGGTCATCAGCCTGCAAGAAATGCTTGGCTGTACCGGCCTCTTCGCGGGCTTGCCCGCGAAGAGGCCAGGCCTGCCTTACTCGGCCTTGGCCGGTTCAGCCTGGTGCGACAGGCTATACACATAAGCCGCCAGCAAGTGCACCTTGTCATTACCCTGCAACTGTTCCTGCGCCGGCATCTGCCCTTGGCGACCATAACGGATGGTCTGTTGCAGCTGGGCAAAGCTGGACCCATAGATGAACGCCTGCGGGTGGGTCAGGTTCGGCGCGCCCATGGCCGGTGTGCCTTTGCCTTCCGGCCCGTGGCAGGCCACGCAGTTGGCGGCGAAGATCTTCTGACCGTTCTCGGCATCGGCCTTGACGCCTTCCGGCAGGGTGCGGCCATCCAGCTTGCTGACCACGAACGCTGCCACGTCGGCCACGCCCTGATCACCGATCACCTCGGCCCAGGCCGGCATCACGCCGTGGCGGCCGCCCATGATGGTGGTCTTGATGGTGTCGGGCTCGCCGCCCCAGCGCCAGTCGTTGTCGGTGAGGTTAGGGAAGCCGAAGGCACCCTTGGCGTCGGAGCCGTGGCACACCGAGCAGTTGGAGGCGAACAGCCGCGCGCCCATTTTCAGCGCCTGCGGATCCTTGGCCACGTCCTCGATGGGCATGGCGGCAAATTTGGCGAAGATCGGCCCGAAGCGGGCGTCGGCCTTGGCCATTTCCTTTTCCCACTCGTGCACGCCGGTCCAGCCCGGCTGGCCGTTGGAAAACTCGGTCTGCTTGTCGTTGTCCAGATACGAGTAGCCCGGCAGCACGCCTTTCCAGTTGCCCAGGCCCGGGTACAGCACCAGGTAGCCAAGGGCGAAGATGATGGTGCCGACGAACAGCCAGAACCACCATTTCGGCAGCGGGTTGTCATATTCCTCGATGCCATCGAAGGCATGCCCGACGGTTTCGTCGGTCACCTCTTCGCGCTGGCCCTTGCGGGTGGACAGCAGCAGCCAGGTCAACGAGAAGATGGTGCCCAGGGTCAGGACGGTAACGTACAGACTCCAGAAGGTTGTCATTGTTGTTTGCTCCCAGAAGCTTTTGCTTGCTCGACGTGCCGGGTGGCCTCGGGGTCATCCGCGAAGGGCAGTTGGGTCGCTTCGTCGAAGTCCTTTTTACGCCGTGGGTTGAACACCCACAGCGCCAGGCCCACGAACGCCACCATCACCACGACGGTGCCCAGGCCGCGAATCATCCCGATATCCATCAGCGTCACCGTTTGCTTTTGATGATGGTGCCAAGACCTTGCAGGTACGCGACGATGGCGTCCATTTCGGTCTTGCCCTTGACCGCGTCACGCGCGCCGGCAATGTCGGCGTCGGTGTACGGGGTGCCGAGTGTGCGCAGCACTTCCAGTTTTTTCGCGGTGTCCTTGCCGTCGAGCTTGTTCTCGACCAGCCACGGGTAGGACGGCATCTTCGACTCCGGTACCACGTTGCGTGGGTTGTACAGGTGCGCACGGTGCCAGTCATCGGAGTAGCGGCCACCCACGCGGGCCAGGTCCGGCCCGGTGCGCTTGGAGCCCCACAGGAACGGGTGGTCCCACACGCTTTCGCCGGCTACCGAGTAGTGGCCGTAGCGCTCGGTTTCGGCGCGGAACGGGCGGATCATCTGCGAGTGGCAGCCCACGCAGCCTTCGCGGATGTAGATGTCGCGGCCTTCCACTTCCAGCGCGGTGCGCGGCTTCATGCCTTCAACGGGTTTGTTGGTGACGTCCTGGAAAAACAGCGGGACGATCTGGGTCAGGCCACCGACGCTCACGGCGATGACCATGAAGAAGGCCAGCAGGCCTATGTTCTTCTCGACGGCTTCATGCTTCATCAGTGCGCTCCCACAACGACGATCTTGGCGGCTTCCTCAGCCTGTGCCGGGTTGGCGGCACGTACGGTACGGAACACGTTGTAGGCCATCAGCAGCATGCCGCTGGCGAAGAACGCACCGCCCAGGGCGCGGACGATATAACCAGGGTGGCTGGCCTGCAGGGCTTCGACGAAGGAGTAGGTGAGGGTGCCGTCATCGTTGATGGCGCGCCACATCAGGCCTTGGGTGATGCCGTTGACCCACATCGAGGCGATGTACAGCACGGTACCGATGGTGGCGAGCCAGAAGTGCGCGTTGATCAGGCCGATGCTGTGCATCTGCTCGCGGCCGTAGAGTTTCGGGATCATGTGGTACACGGCACCGATCGAGATCATGGCTACCCAGCCGAGGGCGCCGGCGTGGACGTGGCCGATGGTCCAGTCGGTGTAGTGCGACAGCGAGTTCACGGTCTTGATGGCCATCATCGGGCCTTCGAAAGTGGACATGCCGTAGAACGCCAGCGAAACGACCAAAAAGCGCAGAATCGGGTCGGTGCGCAGTTTGTGCCAGGCGCCCGACAGGGTCATCATGCCGTTGATCATGCCACCCCAGCTAGGCGCCAGCAGGATGATCGACATCACCATGCCCAGCGACTGTGCCCAGTCAGGCAGGGCGGTGTAGTGCAGATGGTGAGGGCCGGCCCAGATGTACAGGGTGATCAGCGCCCAGAAGTGCACGATCGACAGGCGATACGAGTAGATCGGCCGTTCGGCCTGCTTGGGCACGAAGTAGTACATCATCCCCAGGAAGCCGGTGGTGAGGAAGAAGCCCACGGCGTTGTGGCCGTACCACCACTGGATCATCGCGTCGGTGGCACCGGAGTACGCCGAGTACGACTTGAACAGGCTCACCGGCAGCGAGATGTGGTTGACGATGTGCAGCATCGCGGTCACCACGATGAAGGCGCCGTAGAACCAGTTGCCGACATAGATGTGCTTGGTCTTGCGCTTGACGATGGTGCCGAAGAACACCAACCCGTAGGTCACCCAGACGATGGCCAGCAGGATCGCCAGCGGCCACTCGAGCTCGGCGTATTCCTTGGTGGTGGTGTAGCCCATCGGCAGGGTGATCAGCGCGCCGACGATCACCGCCTGCCAACCCCAGAAGGTGAAGGCCGCCATGCTGTCGGAGATCAGCCGGGTCTGGCAGGTGCGTTGCACCACGTAGTAGCTGGTGCCGAACAGCGCACAGCCCCCGAAGGCGAAGATCACCAGGTTGGTGTGCAGCGGGCGCAGGCGGCCGAAGCTGGTCCAGGGCAGGTCCAGGTTCAGTTGCGGCCATACCAGCTGCGAGGCGATGAAGACGCCGAGGCCCATGCCAAGGATCCCCCAGACCACCGTCATGATGGCGAACTGGCGGACGACCTTATAGTTATAAGCAGTCGGACTGATTGCTGTGCTCATGCTAAGGTTCCACGGTTTTGATGTTCTTGTTGGTCGAAAAATCGGCGCCAGTATTGATAACCATCAGGGTTACCGCAACGCAACTTTGGTACGCCGACCCGTGTCCGAGCCCGTTCGCTGATGTCCCGCAGCGATCGGGTCCGGACGATTGTACACAAATAAATATTTGTAATGTGTACCGTTTTTCATCTTTTTCTGATCGATCGGTCAGGCTTTTTACCGGGACGGCGACAGGCTATGCGCCGCGTCTGCATCGGTCCTTTCGGAGCGAAGCCCACTGTGGCAACAAGCTTAGTTCTGTTCGGAGGGGGTGCAAGGGAGGGAGTACGGCGGGGGAGAGCTGGGGCCGCAACGCGGCCCCGAGGTATTACTTGGCAGTCACAGTTTCAGCTGCGCCATCTTGCGACAGGCTATACACATAAGCCGCCAGCAGGTGCACTTTGTCATTACCCTGGATCTCGGCCTGCGCCGGCATCTGCCCTTGGCGACCATAGCGAATGGTCTGTTGCAGCTGGGCAAAGCTCGACCCATAGATGAACGCCTGCGGGTGGGTCAGGTCTGGCGCGCCCATGGCGGGAGTGCCTTTGCCTTCCGGTCCGTGGCAGGCCACGCAGTTGCCGGCGAAGATCTCCTTGCCTTTGGCCGGGTCGGCCTTGGCGCCTTCCGGCAGGCTGCGGCCGTCCATGCTGGTCAGCACGAACGCGGCCACATCGGCCACACCCTGCTCGCCGATCACCTCGGCCCAGGCCGGCATCACACCATGGCGGCCGTTCATGATCGACGCCTTGATGGTTTCTGCATCGCCGCCCCAGCGCCAGTCCTTGTCGGTGAGGTTGGGGAAGCCGAAGGCACCCTTGGCGTCCGAGCCATGGCACACCGAGCAGTTGGAGGCAAACAGGCGGCCGCCCATTTTCAGCGCTTGCGGGTCCTTGGCGACTTCTTCCACGGGCATGGCGGCGTACTTGGCGAAGATCGGGCCAAATCGGGCATCGGCCTTGTCCATTTCCTTCTGCCATTCATTCACGCCAGTCCAGCCGTTTTCATAACCCGGCAAGATGCCTTTCCAGTTGCCCAGGCCCGGGTAGAGGATCAGGTAGCCGACCGAGAACACCAGGGTGCCGACGAACAGCCAGAACCACCACTTGGGCAGCGGGTTGTCGTACTCCTCGATGCCGTCGAAGCTGTGGCCCATGGTCTGGTCAGTGGTGTTCTTGCTCTCGCCCTTGCGGGTGGCGAGCAACAGCCAGGTCAGGCCAATCAGGCTACCGATGGTCAGTACGCTGATGTACGTACTCCAGAAGGTGGTCATTGCCCGTTACTCCTTTTTGCAGCAGGTTCCTGCCCGGCAGGGGGCAGGCGGTCGTCGACGAAGGGCAGCAGGCGCGCTTCGGCGAAATCACGGTCGCGGCGACGGTTGAATACCCACAGCGAGAGGCCGATGAAGGCGATCATCACCACCAGGGTGCCCAGGCCGCGGATCATGCCGATGTCCAGTTCCATCGCACTCACCTCTTGTTCTTGATCGCGGTGCCGAGCACCTGCAGGTAGGCGACCAGCGCGTCCATTTCGGTCTTGCCCTTGACCGCGTCACGGGCGCCGGCAATGTCGGCGTCGGAGTACGGCACGCCCAGGGTGCGCAGGGTGCGCATCTTGGTGTCGGTGTGGCTGTTGTCGACTTGCTGGGCGACCAGCCACGGGTACGCCGGCATCTTCGACTCCGGTACCACGTTGCGCGGGTTGTACAGGTGCGCGCGGTGCCAGTCGTCCGAGTAGCGGCCACCCACGCGGGCCAGGTCTGGCCCAGTGCGCTTGGAACCCCACAGGAACGGGTGGTCCCATACACTTTCGCCGGCTACCGAGTAGTGGCCGTAGCGCTCGGTTTCGGCGCGGAACGGGCGGATCATCTGCGAGTGGCAGCCCACGCAGCCTTCGCGGATGTAGATATCGCGGCCTTCCAGCTGCAGCGCGGTGTAGGGTTTCATGCCTTCCACCGGCTTGTTGGTGACGTCCTGGAAGAACAGCGGGACGATCTGGGTCAGGCCGCCGATGCTGACGGCGAACACCATCAGCAGGGCCATCAGGCCGACGTTTTTCTCGATGACTTCATGTTTCATCAGGCGTTTCTCCTCAAGCCAACTGGGCGTTCGCAGGGGCGACGTCAAGCGCTGGCGAACGCACGGTGCGCCAGGTGTTCCAGGCCATCAGGAACATGCCGCTGAGGAAGATCGCGCCGCCAACGAAGCGCACGACAAAGCCTGGGTGGCTGGCCACCAGGGTTTCCACGAACGAGTAGGTGAGCGTGCCGTCGCTGTTGACCGCGCGCCACATCAGGCCCTGGGCAATGCCGTTGACCCACATCGAGGCGATGTACAGCACGGTGCCGATGGTGGCCAGCCAGAAGTGCGCGTTGATCAGGCCGAGGCTGTACATCCGCTCTTTGCCGAACACTTTCGGGATGGTGTGGTACAGCGCGCCGATCGAGATCATCGCCACCCAGCCGAGGGCGCCGGCGTGCACGTGGCCGATGGTCCAGTCGGTGTAGTGGGACAGGGCGTTGACCGTCTTGATGGCCATCATCGGGCCTTCGAAGGTGGACATGCCGTAGAACGCCAGCGACACCACCAAAAAGCGCAGGATCGGGTCGCTGCGCAGTTTGTGCCAGGCGCCCGACAGGGTCATCATGCCGTTGATCATGCCGCCCCAGCTCGGTGCCAGCAGGATCAGCGACATCACCATGCCCAGCGATTGCGCCCAGTCGGGCAGGGCGGTGTAGTGCAGGTGGTGCGGGCCGGCCCAGATGTACAGGGTGATCAGCGCCCAGAAGTGCACGATCGACAAGCGATAGGAATACACCGGGCGTTCGGCCTGCTTGGGCACGTAGTAGTACATCATCCCCAGGAAGCCCGCAGTCAGGAAGAAGCCCACCGCGTTGTGGCCGTACCACCACTGCACCATGGCGTCGGTAGCGCCGGCGTACACCGAATACGACTTGGTCAGGCTGACCGGCAGTTCCAGGTTGTTGACGATGTGCAGCAACGCCACGGTCAGGATGAAGGCCCCGAAGAACCAGTTACCCACGTAGATGTGCTTGGTGTTGCGCTTCATCAGCGTGCCGAAGAACACGATGGCGTAGGCCACCCAGACGATGGTGATCAGGATGTCGATCGGCCATTCCAGTTCGGCGTATTCCTTGGAGCTGGTGTAGCCCAGCGGCAGGCTGATGGCCGCCAGCAGGATCACCAGTTGCCAGCCCCAGAAGGTGAACGCGGCCAGGCCCGGTGCGAACAGGGTGGTCTGGCAGGTGCGTTGCACCGAATAATAGGAGGTGGCGAACAGCGCGCAGCCGCCGAACGCGAAGATCACCGCATTGGTATGCAGGGGGCGCAGGCGGCCGAAGCTGGTCCAGGGGAGGTCGAAGTTGAGGGAAGGCCAGGCGAGCTGGGCGGCGATGAAGACGCCGAGCCCCATCCCGACGATTCCCCACACCACCGTCATGATGGCGAATTGGCGGACCACCTTGTAGTTATAGGCGGTACTGCTGGTTGTGTTCATGTATGGGTTCCCATCCACGGTTATTTGGCAGGCTTTACAGCGAGGCAAGCATGATTAATGGGCAAAGTGCCGGTATTGACGGGGATCAATGGGCGAAGGTCGGAAATGTCCCAGGCTTTCGCTGCGATCCTCCACAGGCTGAAGGTAAAGACGGCTACAAGGGCTGCCTGATCCTGGCCCATGGCGCCGGTGCGCCGATGGACAGCGGGTTCATGGACGAAATGGCGCAAAGGCTTGCGGCACTTGGCGTGGCGGTCGTGCGCTTCGAGTTCCCGTACATGGCCGAGCGCAGGGTTACCGGTGGCAAGCGGCCGCCGAACCCGCAGAAAGTGTTACTGGAATGCTGGCGCGAGGTGTACCGGCAGGTGCGACCTTTGGTCGCGGGCAGGTTGGCGGTGGGTGGCAAGTCCATGGGCGGGCGCATGGCCAGCCTGCTGGCCGACGAACTGGGTGCGGATGCGCTGGTGTGCCTGGGCTATCCGTTCTACGCGGTGGGTAAACCTGAAAAGCCGCGCGTGGAGCACCTGGCCGGGTTGAAAACCCCGACGTTGATCGTGCAGGGCGAGCGCGATGCGCTGGGCAACCGTGAGGCGGTGGCAGGGTATGCGTTGTCGCCGGCGATCGAGGTGAGCTGGCTAGTGGCGGGGGACCATGACCTGAAGCCGTTGAAGGCTTCGGGGTTCAGCCATGAGCAGCATTTGCAGGCGGCGGCTGAAAAGGTTGCGGCATTCCTGAAGGGTTGTTAATGCTGGATTCTTCGCGGGCGAGCCCGCGAAGAGGCCGGATCGGGCTACGGCTTAGTCGCGGTACTCGCACAGGTAGGCGGTATCCACTTTCACCTGCAGCTGGAACTTGCTGTCAGCCGGTACATTGAACTTGTCGCCCGCCTTGAAGGTTTCCCAGTTGTCGCTGCCTGGCAGCTTCACGGTCAGCGCACCCGACACCACATGCATGATCTCGCGTTTGGCGGTACCGAACTCGTATTCGCCCGGGGCCATCACGCCGACAGTGGCCGGGCCTTCTTCGCCCGCGAATGCGATCGACTTGACGGTGCCGTTGAAGTACTCGTTGACCTGGAACATGGGCGACTCCTGAACAGGGTGATGAAAAAGAGCTGGCCAGTATGCCCAAGCCCATTGCCTGCGTCATCTGCTTTCAGGGGCGATTGGCGGGGAGCGTCAGCGGCAGCAACCGCGCCGTATTGCGCGCGTCTTCCAGCGCCCTGTGCTGCTGCCCGCAAAAGTGCATGCCGGCCAGTTGCAAGGCCCCGTTCAAACCCGTGGGGCGTTGCAGGTGGCGGGCTTTGGCAAAGCGCTGTTTGAGGTTGATGTGCGGCAGGGTGCGCAGCAGGCTGTCGAGCCCGTGCTGCTGCCATTCCTGGTGCAGTTGCTGGCGGTCGTAGTCGCCCCAGCTGACCCAGGCCTGAAGCTGCCCACGGTGGTGCCCGAGCCAGCGCTCGAAACTTGCCCACACCTCGTGAAACGGTGCGGCGCCGTCCACGCTGGCCTGGCTGATGTGCGTCAGCTCACGGCAGAACGGGGTAAGCTGCGGACGCCGCCGTGGCCGCACAAAACGCTGGAAATGGTCGACCTCGCGGCCTTCGCGGGTGACCAGGCTTGCGCCGATTTCAATGATTTCCATCTCTGTGACCGGCCACCCACCATCGTCGGTGGTGGCTTCCAGGTCGATCACCAACCAATGGCCCATACCAGGCTCCCTTGCAGATCCTGCTAGAGCGTAGCCAATGTCTGGGCATACGGCACCCTATGGCATTTTGCCGCCTGCTTTGGCACAAAGACTGGGAACCGGCAGTTGTGCCGCCAAGGGAAAACGCCTAGCTTAGACGGACCCAGGCATGAACCGTGATGAGTGTCCGTCTTGACTCCAGCGCCCGGCCTCAAGGCCCTGTCCTCCCTGATGCTGCTGGCCGTGTATTGGTTGGCGGTGCCGGCATGGGCCGCAGATGCCGTCGAGGTGAAGATCGGCGCTGCGCACTTCCCGCCTTACACGGTACGCCCCGAACAGGGGGCGGACACCGGCCTGCTGCCGCAATTGGTCGACGCACTCAACCGCTTGCAACAGGGTTACCACTTTGTCCTGGTGCCCACGTCCATCCAGCGGCGTTTTGGTGACTTCCAGCAGGGCCGCACCGACATGGCCATTTTCGAGAACCCGCAATGGGGCTGGGAGCAGATTGCCCACCAGACCGTGGACATGGGCCTGGAAGATGCCGAAGTGTTCGTCGCCCGCCAGGCCAATGGCCGTGACCCGCGTTACTTCGACGACCTGAGTGGCAAACGCCTGGCCTTGTTCAACGGCTACCACTACGCGTTCGCCCGTTTCAACTCCGACCCGGACTACCTGCGCAAGGCGTACAACGCGACCTTGACGTACTCCCATGACAGCAACCTGCTGATGGTACAGGCCGGTCGCGCCGACATCGCCCTGGTCACACGCTCCTACCTCAGCGACTTCATGGCGCGCAACCCGGCCAGCAAGGCGCAGCTGGTGCCTTCGCAACGCATTGACCAGGTGTATCACCACTACGCCTTGCTACGCCCGGGGGCACCTATCGGCGAGCAGTCGTTCGCCGGCTTGCTGCGAGACCTGCGTGACAGCGGTGAGCTGGCACGGATCTTTGAGCCTTACCGCATCACGGTTTCGGCCCCGAAAGACTAAATTCATGCGCCACGGCAACGTTCTCAGCAGTGAGCCTTTTCTTCATTTTCGTGAGTCAAGCCCATGCCGTTCGATGCCGCTTCGCAGCCCCTGTCACCGCCACGCTGGCGCCACCTCAGTGCCGAGGAGGGGGGCGGCTGGCTGAGCCTTACCCTTGAAGGCCGGCCGTTGATCCAGGTGCGCCTGGAGGCCGGTGCCACCTTGCATGTTCACCTTGAACGCCTATGCCCCGAGCGCCCGTACCAGGCCTTGTGGGCTGCCTGTTACTGGTTGCTGTCTCGCGACACGGCCTGCCAGCGCCTGGTCTGGCACTTGCCCGAGGCACAGCCTCAGGCGCTGGCTTGTGGTTTGCTGCGGGTGGGCGAGCAGCCTGGCCAATACCTGTGCGAGCGGTCGTTGTTCTGGCAGTTGCCACAGCCTTGGCTGGGGGAGTCGGTGGCGGCGGTGTACCCGCAGCAGATGCAGATCAGCAACGGCAAACGCCACCCACGCCGCGCGCCCAAGCCGCGTGGTGAGGTGTACCGGCGCTTCGATGCGCGCCTGGGCAGTTGGGTGTCGTTGCGCACCCTGGAGATCGAGCACGACCTGGAGCGTTTCAACCGCTGGCAGAACAACCCACGGGTAGAGGCATTCTGGCAGGAGGGCGGTACGCTGGCGCAGCACCGTGAATACCTGGACAAACTCGAAGCCGACCCGCATACCCTGACGCTGATCGGCTGCTTTGATGACCAGCCGTTTGCCTACTTCGAGGCGTACTGGGCCAAGGAAGACCGCATTGCTCCGTTCTACCCGGCCGATGATTACGACCGTGGCATCCACATGCTGGTCGGCGAAGAGAGCCATCGCGGGCCACACAAAGTGGCCAGCTGGCTGTCGGCGCTGGTGCACTACCTGTTCCTGGATGACCCGCGTACCCAGCGGGTGGTGGCTGAGCCGCGCGCCGACAACGGCAAGATGATCGGCTACATGCAGGACCAGTGCTTCCATTGCGACAAGGAGTTCGACTTCCCGCACAAGCGGGCGGCGTTGATGATTCTGGGGCGGGAACGCTTCTTCGATCGCTGCAAACTGGCTTGAGGGCCATGGGGCCGCTTAGCGGCCCCATAAGATCAGCCTTGGCGATTGGCCGTCTTGCGGCAATGCACCAGTGCATCGCGGATCATGAAGTTGACCAGTGTCGGCGACACGCCCAGCTCCTTGGCGATGTCTTTCTGCGGCACGCCATGCAGGCGGTACATCTCGAAGGCGTAGCGGGTGCGCTGCGGCAGCTCGTTCAGCGCCTCGGCGATGTCATCCAGCGCGGCGAGGTTGATGTGCGTGGCTTCGGGCGAGGCGTTCTGGATGACCACATTCAGGCCTTCCTCCTCGCTGCCGGAGTATTTCAGCTCCATCGCCTGCTTGCGGTAATGGTCGATCGCCAGGTTGCGCACGATCTGGAACAGGTAGCTGAGCTGCGCCTTGAACGACGATGTGATCTGCGGGGCGGCGCTGAGCCGGAAGAAGGCGTCCTGCACCACATCTTCGGCACGCGAGCGGCAGCCGGTAATGCGCGCAGCGATCTTGACCAGGATGCTGCGGTTGTCGACGAAGGCCTGCAGTAATGGTGAATCGCACTTACTTGTGGATAGTTGTTCCGCCATGGAAATCACCTTGTCACAGAGGGGAAAGGAGGCACCCAAGGTTGGGAAGCTTCCTACGACGTGCGACAAGCTATTCAGAATGATAATGATTGTCAAATACGAAACGTAATTAGTATCTGTATCTTTCAGTTCTAAGGGCGCGCGCCTCTGTCCCGTTAATTTCTGCCCCCGCCCATCCGTTCCCCTGTGTACATCCTTGGTCGCCAATTGCTGCCCGCCACGTTCGCGTTGCAGCCGGCCCGACTCAACCAGACACTGGCAGGAACACCCCATGACGGACGCCTTCGAACTCCCGCTCTCGCTGGTCCAGGCTCTGGCGCAACGCGCCGCACAGACCCCGGACAAGATAGCCTTGCGCTTTCTGGCCGACGCCCCTGGCGAGCAGGCGGTGCTCAGCTATCGGGACCTCGACCAGCGCGCGCGCACCATCGCCGCCGCCCTGCAGGCCCGTGCCAGCTTCGGCGACCGTGCGGTGTTGTTGTTCCCCAGTGGCCCGGATTATGTGGCAGCGTTCTTTGGCTGCCTGTATGCGGGCGTGATCGCGGTGCCGGCCTACCCGCCGGAGTCTGCACGTCAGCACCACCAGGAACGCCTGCTGTCGATCATCGCCGATGCCGAACCACGCCTGCTGTTGACCGTGACGGCGTTGCACGAAAACCTGCAGGGCCTGGAAGCGCTGGCGGCGCACAACGCCCCCGAACTGCTGGCGGTGGACGGCCTGGACCCGGCGCTGGCGGCGAACTGGCGCGCGCCCACGCTGAAGGGCGATGACATCGCCTTCCTGCAATACACCTCGGGCTCCACCGCGTTGCCCAAGGGCGTGCAGGTCAGCCATGGCAACCTGGTGGCCAACGAACAGTTGATCCGCCAAGGCTTCGGCATCGACCTCAACCCCGACGACGTGATCGTCAGCTGGCTGCCGCTCTATCACGACATGGGCCTGATCGGTGGCCTGCTGCAGCCAATTTTCAGCGGCGTGCCGTGCGTGCTGATGTCGCCGGGCTACTTCCTGGCCCGGCCACTGCGCTGGTTGCAGGCCATCAGCGAGTACGGTGGCACCATCAGCGGCGGCCCCGATTTCGCCTACCGCCTGTGCAGCGAAAGGGTCAGCGAGGCCTCGTTGGCCGGGCTCGACCTGAGCCGCTGGCGCGTGGCCTATTCCGGCTCCGAGCCGATCCGCCAGGACAGCCTGGCGACGTTCGCCGACAAGTTCCAGGCCTGCGGCTTCGACCCGCAGAGCTTCTTCGCCAGCTACGGCCTGGCCGAAGCCACCCTGTTCGTCAGCGGCAGCCGCCGTGGCCAGGGTATCGCCGCGCTGGAGCTGGACGCCGAAGCCTTCGCCGCCAACCGTGCCCAACCGGGCCAGGGCAGCGTGCTGATGAGCTGCGGCTACCCGCAGCCCGGGCACGCCATGCGCATCGTCGAGCCCCGGCAACTGCAGGTGCTGGGCGATAACCAGGTGGGTGAAATCTGGGCTGGCGGGCCGAGCATCGCCCGGGGGTACTGGCGCAACCCCGAAGCCAGCGCCAGCACCTTCGTTGAAATGGACGGCCAGACCTGGCTGCGCACCGGCGACCTGGGCTTTATGCGCGAGGGCGAGGTGTTCGTCACCGGGCGCCTGAAAGACATGCTGATCGTGCGTGGGCAGAACCTCTACCCGCAGGACCTGGAGAAAACCCTCGAGCGTGAAGTTGAAGAACTGCGCAAAGGCCGGGTGGCCGTGTTCGCTGTCGAGCATCAGGGCGAGGAGGGCATCGGCGTGGCGGTGGAGATCAGCCGCAACGTGCAAAAGGCAATCAAGCCCCAGGACCTCATCAAGACCCTGCGCCAGGTAATCGCCGATGCCTGCCGCCAGGCCCCTGCCGTGGTCCTGCTGCTGAACCCCGGCGCGCTGCCCAAGACCTCCAGTGGCAAGCTGCAGCGCTCGGCCTGCCGCCTGCGCATGGACGATGGCAGCCTGGACTGCTATGCCCGCTTCCCGGATGTGAGCGAAGCCGCTACAGGCGCGGTTGCTGCCGATGAACTGCAGGCACGCATCGCTGCGGTGTGGCGCGACATCCTCAAGGTCGAGGCGATTGCGGCGCACGACCACTTCCTGCTGCTGGGCGGCAACTCCATCGCCGCCACCCAGGCCACCGCCCGACTGGCCGATGAGCTGGGTATCAACCTGAGCCTGCGCACCCTGTTCGAAGCGCCGGTGCTGGCCGATTACAGTAGCGCTGTGGCGTCGATCATCGCGCAGGGCGCTGCCGAAGGCGCCACTATCGCAACCCTGGAACGCGGCCACGCCTTGCCCCAGTCGCTGGCGCAAAACCGCTTGTGGCTGATGTGGCAGTTGGAGCCACAATCGGCAGCCTACAACATTCCGGCCGGCCTGCAGCTGCGTGGCGAGCTGGATGAAAGCGCGCTGGAGGCTGCCTTCCAGGCGCTGGTGGCACGCCACGAATCCCTGCGTACCGTCTTCAGTGAAGAAGACGGCCAGGCCCTGCAGCGTATCCTGCCGCAACAGCCGTTCAGCCTGCGCCGCCTGGACCTCGAAGGCCAGGCCGCAGAGCAGGTCAGCGCCCAGCGTGAAGCCGAAGCCCGTCAGCCGTTCGACCTGACCCAAGGCCCGTTGCTGCGCGTGACCCTGGCCCGGCTGGGCGACGAAGACCACCAGCTGTGGGTGACCCTGCACCACATCGTCGCCGACGGCTGGTCGCTGAACATCCTGCTGGATGAATTCGCCAAGCTGTACGCCGCCCGCTGCCAAGGCCTGGAGACCAGCCTGGCGCCGCTGACCCTGGGTTACGCCGACTATGGCAGCTGGCAGCGACAATGGTTGGCCGACGGTGAAGCCGAACGCCAATTGCAGTACTGGAAGGCACAGTTGGGTGATGACCTGCCGGCGCTAGATCTGTGCACCGACCACCCCCGTGCCAGCCAGCGCGAGCGCAGCGCCGCACGCTTCAACCTCAAGGTGCCGGCCAAGCTCGCCGAAGCACTCAAGGGCCTGGCCCGCGAACAACAGGCCAGCCTGTTCATGGTCCTGCTGGCCGGCTGGCAGGCGCTGCTGCACCGCTACAGCGGCCAGGCCGACATCCGCGTCGGCGTGCCCAACGCCAACCGCCCGCGCCTGGAAACCCAAGGCATGGTCGGCTTCTTCATCAATACCCAGGTGCTGCGCGCACAGCTCGACGGCCGCCTGCCGTTCACGCAGCTGCTGGCCCAGGTGCGCCAAGCCACCCTGGACGCCCAGGCCAACCAGGACCTGCCGTTCGAACAGCTGGTCGAAGCCCTGCCCGAAGCACGCGAGCAGGGCCTGTTCCAGGTCATGTTCAACCACCAGCAGCGCGACCTGTCGGCCTTGCGTCGCCTGCCGGGCCTGCTGGCCGAGGAGCTGCCGTGGCACAGCCGCGAAGCCAAGTTCGACTTGCAGTTGCACAGTGAAGAAGACCACCAGGGCCGCCTGAGCCTGGCCTTCGACTATGCCGCCGAGCTGTTCGACGTCAGCACTGTCAAACGCCTGGCCCATCACTTGCTGGCGCTGCTGGAGCAAGTCAGTGCTACGCCACAGCGGGCCTTGGGCGAGGTGCAATTGCTGGACGAGGCTGGCCGAGCGCAGCTGCTGAGCTGGGGCCAGGCGCCGGCCATCTCGCCGCAACGGCTGCTGGTCGAGCAGCTTAACGAACAGGCCCGACTGGCCCCGCAGCGCACAGCGCTGGCCTGGGAAGGCGGCAGCCTCGACTACGCCGAGCTGCACCAGCAGGCCAACCGCCTGGCCCATTACCTGCGTGACAAAGGCGTCGGCCCCGACACCTGCGTAGCCATTGCCATCGAGCGTTCGCCGCAGTTGCTGGTTGGCCTGCTGGCCATCCTCAAGGCCGGCGGCGCCTACGTGCCGCTGGATGTCGACTACCCGGCCGAACGCCTGGCTTACATGCTCGCCGACTGCAACGCCGGCCTGTTGCTGAGCCATAGCAGCCTGCTGGGCAAGCTGCCACATGTCGACGGCGTCAGCGCCATTGCCCTCGACCAGTTGCACCTGGACAGCTGGCCCAGCCACGCGCCCGGCCTGCACCTGCACGGCGACAACCTGGCCTACGTGATCTACACCTCCGGCTCCACCGGCCAGCCCAAAGGCGTGGGCAACACCCATGCGGCACTGGCCGAACGCTTGCAATGGATGCAGACCACCTACGCGCTGAACGACAGCGACGTATTGATGCAGAAGGCGCCAATCAGCTTCGACGTATCGGTATGGGAATGCTTCTGGCCGCTGGTCACCGGTTGCAAGCTGGTACTGGCCGGCCCCGGCGAGCACCGCGACCCGCAGCGCATCGCTGCGCTGGTACAGGCCCATGGCGTGACCACGCTGCACTTCGTGCCGCCGCTGTTGCAAGTGTTCGTCCAGGAGCCGCAGGTGGCCGCCTGCAACAGCCTGCGCCGCGTGTTCTCGGGCGGCGAAGCGCTGTCTGCCGCCTTGCGCGACCGCGTATTGCAAGTGCTGCCGCAGGTGCAACTGCACAACCGCTATGGCCCGACCGAAACCGCCATCAACGTCACCCACTGGCACTGCCAGGTGGCGGATGGCGAGCGCTCGCCCATCGGCCGCCCGTTGGGCAATGTGCTGTGCCGCGTGCTGGACGATGAGCTGGAGCTGACGGCTCCCGGCGTACCGGGCGAGCTGTACCTCGGTGGCGCAGGCCTGGCCCGTGGCTATCTGGGCCGCCCCGGCCTTACCGCCGAACGCTTCGTGCCCCAGGCCGACGGCAATGGCGAACGCCTGTACCGTAGCGGCGACCGCGCCCGCTGGCAGGTTCAGCTTGAGGCCCTGGAGTACCTCGGTCGCCTCGACCAGCAGGTGAAGGTGCGCGGCTTCCGTGTCGAGCCTGAGGAAGTACAGGCCTGCCTGTTGGCCCAGGCCGGTGTCGAGCAGGCACTGGTATTGATTCACAAGGATGCCGTCGGCGCGCAACTGGTCGGCTATTACAGCGGCAGTGCCCAACCCGTCGAGTTGCTGGCGGTGCTGGCTGAGCAACTGCCGGCCTATATGGTGCCGGCGCAACTCATCCCGCTGGCACAGATGCCACTGGGCCCCAGCGGTAAAGTCGACCGCAAGGCGCTGCCGGCACCGGTGTGGCAGCAACGCGAACACGTCGAGCCAAAAACCGAACTGCAACAGCAGGTCGCTGCCATTTGGCGTGAGGTGCTGAAGCTGCCGCGTGTCGGCCTGCAGGACGACTTCTTCGCCCTGGGCGGGCACTCGCTGCTGGCCACCCAGATCGTCTCCCGCAGCCGCCAGGCTTGTGACGTCGAGCTGCCGCTCAAGGCCTTGTTCGAAGCCAGCGAGCTGGGCGCGTTCTGTGCCGAGATCGAACGCATCCGCGCCGCCGGCGAGCGCAACCTGCAAAGCGAAATCGCCCGTGTCGACCGCCGTCAGGCCGTACCGTTGTCGTATTCGCAGCAGCGCATGTGGTTCCTCTGGCAAATGGAGCCGGACAGCCCGGCCTACAACGTCGGCGGCATGGCGCGCCTGCGCGGCACCCTGCATGTAGACGCCTTCGAGCGTGCATTGCAGGCGCTGATCGTGCGCCACGAAACCCTGCGCACCACCTTCCCCAGCATCGACGGTGTGCCGTACCAGTGCGTGGCCGAAGACAGCGGCCTGCAACTGGACTGGCAAGACTTCAGCGCCTTGCCCGCCGATGCCCGCCGGCAACGCCTGCAACAACTGGCTGACGACCAGGCGCACCAGCCGTTTGACCTGGAGCGTGGCCCGCTGCTGCGCGCCTGCCTGGTCAAGGCCGAGGAGCGTGAGCACTTCTTCGTGCTGACCCTGCACCACATCGTCACCGAAGGCTGGGCCATGGACATCTTCGCCCGCGAACTGGGCGAACTGTACGAGGCCTTTGTCGATGACCGCGACTCGCCGCTGGCGCCGCTGCCGGTGCAATACCTGGACTACAGCGTGTGGCAACGGCAGTGGCTGGAAAGCGGCGAGGGGGCCCGCCAGCTGGATTACTGGAAGGCTCGCCTGGGCGACGAACACCCGGTGCTGGCATTGCCCGCCGACCGCCCGCGCCCGGCCGTGCAGAGCCACCGTGGCGAGCTGTACCGCTTCGAGCTCGACCCGGCACTGGTCGCTCGCGTGCATGCCTTCAACAGCCAGCGCGGCCTGACCCTGTTCATGACCATGACCGCCACCCTGGCCGCCTTGCTGCACCGCTACAGCGGCCAGCGAGACCTGCGCATTGGCGCGCCGGTGGCCAACCGCATTCGCCCGGAAAGTGAAGGCCTGATTGGCGCCTTCCTCAACACCCAGGTGCTGCGTTGCGAGCTGGACGGGCAGATGACCGCCAGCGAACTGCTGGAGCAGATGCGCCAGGCCGCCATCGAAGGCCAGTCGCACCAGGACCTGCCGTTCGACCAGCTGGTCGAGGCCTTGCAGCCACCGCGCAGCAGTGCCTACAACCCGCTGTTCCAGGTGATGTGCAACGTGCAGCGCTGGGCCTTCCAGCAAAGCCGTACGCTGGCCGGCATGCAGGTGGATTACCTGGTCAACGACGCCAGCGCCACCAAGTTCGACCTGTACCTGGAGGTGACCGACCTCGACGGCCGCCTGGGCTGCTGCCTGACCTACAGCCGCGACCTGTTCGACGAGCCACGCATCGCGCGGATGGCCGAGCACTGGCAACAACTGCTGGTCGGTCTGCTGGACAACCCGCAACAGCGCCTGTGCGAGCTGCCGATGCTGAGCAGCGCCGAGCAGCAGGTGTTGGTGGAGCAGTTGCAGGGTGAGCAGGACTTCGACCTTGACCACACGTTGCATGGCCTGTTCGCCGCCCAGGCGGCACGCACGCCACAGGCGGGTGCGCTGACCTTCGCCGGCCAGCACATGACCTACGCCGAGCTCGACCAGCAGGCCAACCGCCTGGCCCGCGCCTTGCGTGAGCGCGGTGTCGGTCCGCAGGTACGCGTGGGCATGGCGCTAGAGCGCTCGCTGGAAATGGTCGTCGGCCTGCTGGCCATCCTCAAGGCGGGCGGCGCCTATGTGCCGCTGGACCCGGAGTACCCGCTCGACCGCCTGCGCTACATGATCGAAGACAGCCGCATTGGCTTGCTGATCAGCCAGCGCGAGCTGCTGCAAACCCTGGGCGAGCTGCCTGAAGGCGTGGCCCGCTGGAGCCTGGAAGACGATGCCGCCAGCCTGTCGGCCTACAGCGATGCACCGCTCGACAACGTCAGCCTGCCGCAGCACCAGGCCTACCTGATCTACACCTCCGGCTCTACCGGCAAGCCCAAGGGCGTGGTGGTCAGCCACGGCGAATTCGCCATGCATTGTCAGGCGGTGATTGCCGCATTCGGCATGCGCAGCGATGACTGCGAGCTGCATTTCTATTCGATCAACTTCGACGCGGCCAGCGAGCGCCTGTGGGTGCCGCTGCTGTGCGGTGCCCGCGTGGTGCTGCGCGCCCAGGGGCAGTGGGGTGCCGAAGAGATCTGCCAGCTGGTACGTGATCAGCAGGTAAGTATTCTGGGCTTTACCCCCAGCTATGGCAGCCAGTTGGCCCAGTATCTGGGCGGGCACGGCGAACAACTGGCGGTGCGCCTGGTGATTACCGGTGGCGAAGCGCTGACTGGCGAGCACCTGCAGCGTATTCGCCAGGCCTTTGCGCCGCAGCAGTTCTTCAACGCCTACGGCCCAACCGAAACCGTGGTCATGCCGCTGGCCTGCCTGGCGCCACAAACGCTGCCGGCAGAGCTGGGCAGCGTGCCGATCGGCCGCGTCATTGGTAGCCGTACTGCTTACATCCTCGACGAAGACCTGGCCTTGTTGCCACAGGGCGGCATTGGCGAGCTGTATGTCGGCGGTGCCGGCCTGGCCCAGGGTTACCACGACCGCCCGGGCCTCAGCGCCGAGCGCTTCGTCGCCGACCCGTTCAACACCGAAGGCGGGCGCCTGTACCGCACCGGCGACCTGGTACGCCTGGGCACGGATGGCCTGGTGGAGTACGTCGGCCGTGCCGACCAGCAGGTGAAAATTCGCGGCTTCCGCATCGAGTTGGGCGAAATCGAAAGCCGCCTGCAGGCGCATGCCGATGTCGACGAGGCTGTGGTGCTGGCCCTCGACTTGCCCGGTGGCAAGCAACTGGTGGGTTACCTGGTGTGCAAGCAGGCCGCTGCCGGTAGCGAGGCGCAAAACGTGTTGCGCAACGCGGTGAAAGCCGATGCCCGCCAGCACCTGCCGGACTACATGGTGCCTGCGCACCTGGTGCTGCTCGAAAGCCTGCCGCTGATGGGTAACGGCAAGCTCGACCGTCGTGCCCTGCCGCTGCCCGATCTGGAACAGGCCCGCCAGCAATACCAGGCCCCCGGCAACGAAGTGGAGGCGCAACTGGCGCAGATCTGGCGCGATGTGCTCAACGTGGCCCAGGTTGGCGTGCAAGACAACTTCTTCGAACTGGGCGGCGACTCGATCCTGTCGATTCAGGTGGTCAGCCGGGCCCGCCAGGCCGGCTTGCAATTCACCCCGCGCGACCTGTTCCAGCACCAGACCATCCAGACCTTGGCAGCGGTGGTGAAGCACAGCGAAGCCGTGAGCACCATCGAGCAGGGCCAGCGCCAGGGCCAGGTCGGTCTGACGCCGATCCAGCACTGGTTCTTCGACAGCGAAGTGCCGCAGCCGCAGCACTGGAACCAGGCGGTGTTGCTGGAGGCGCGTCAATCGCTGGATGAGAATGCGCTGGCGCAGGCCTTGGCCGCACTGCTCGAGCACCACGACAGCTTGCGCCTGCGCTTCAGCGAGGCCCGTGGTCGCTGGCAGGCCGAGTACGCCCAGCCAGCCGCCGAGCAACTGCTGTGGACCGCCACGGTCGCCGACTTTGCCGATTGCCAGCCGCTGTACACCGACTTGCAGCGCAGCCTCGACCTGCAACAGGGCCCGCTGCTGCGTGCCTTGCTGGTGCGTGACGGGCAGGGCAGTCAGCGCCTGTTGCTGGCGATTCATCACCTGGTGGTCGATGGCGTGTCCTGGCGGGTACTGCTGGAAGACCTGCAGGCGTTGTACCGTGGCCAGCCGCTGCCGGCCAAGACCCACGCCATGGGCGACTGGGCCGCGCGCCTGGCCAGCTACGCGGGCAGCGATTCGCTGCGTGACGAACTGGGCTGGTGGCAAGGCCAGCTGGGTGGCGTGCGCCGCGAATTGCCGTGCGACCACCCGCAAGGCGGCAACCTGCACCGCCACGCCCACACCCTGGCCATCGGCCTGGATGTGGAGCAGACCCGGCAACTGCTGCAACAGGCCCCGGCGGCCTACCACACCCAGGTCAACGACCTGCTGCTGACGGCGCTGGCGCGAGCCTTGTGCCGCTGGAGCGGCGATGAGGAAGTGCTGGTGCAGCTTGAAGGCCATGGCCGTGACGGGTTGTTCGAAGACATGGACCTGACCCGTAGCGTCGGTTGGTTCACCAACGCGTATCCGCTCAGCCTGCGCCCACAGCCAGGCGAGGACGATGCGGCGCGGGCCGGTTCGATCAAGCGCATCAAGGAACAACTGCGTCAGGTGCCGCACAAAGGCCTGGGCTACGGCGTGCTGCGCTACCTGGCCGACCCGCAAGGGCGCGAGCAGATGGCGGCCTTGCCGCAGGCGCGCATCACCTTCAACTACCTGGGCCAGTTCGACCAGCAGTTCGACAGCGCGGCGCTGTTCCAGCCGCTGGAAGCCCCGGCCGGCTTGGCGCATGACCTCGACGCACCGCTGCCCAACTGGCTGAGCGTCGATGGCCAGGTGTATGGCGGTGCCTTGCAACTGCGCTGGACCTTCAGTGCCGAACGCTACGACGAACGCACCATCGCAACGTTGGCCGAGGCCTACCGCCAGGAGCTGCTGGCGCTGGTCGCTCATTGCCTGGCCGATGGCAACGGCAGCTTCACCCCGTCGGACTTCCCGCTGGCACACCTTAGCCAGGAGCAGATCGACACGCTGCCTGTACCAGCAGCACAGATCGAAGACGTCTACCCGCTGACGCCAATGCAGGAAGGCATGCTGCTGCACACCCTGCTGGAGCCGGGCACGGGCCTGTACTACATGCAGGACCGCTACCGCATCAACAGCGCCCTGGACCCCGAGCGTTTCGCCCAGGCCTGGCAGGCCGTGGTGGCGCGCCACGAAGCGTTGCGCGCATCGTTCAGCTGGAACAGCGGCGAGGCGATGCTGCAGATCATTCACAAACCGGGCAACCTGGCGGTGGATTACCAAGACTGGCGCGGCCTCGCGGACGACGCTCAGGAGCAGCGCCTGCAAGCCCTGCACAAGCAGGAGCGCGAGGCCGGGTTCGCCCTGCTCAGCGAGGCGCCGTTCCACCTGCGCCTGGTGCGCGTGGCCGACGAGCGCTACTGGTTCATGATGAGCAACCACCACATCCTGATCGATGCCTGGTGCCGCTCGCTGTTGATGAACGACTTCTTCGAGGTGTACCAGGCCCTTGGCGAAGGCCGTCAGGCCCAACTGCCGGTGCCGCCACGTTACCGCGACTACATCGGCTGGCTGCAACGCCAGGGCCTGGACGATGCACGCGCCTGGTGGCAGGCGAACCTGGCCGGTTTCGAGCGCGCCACTGCCATCCCGAGTGACCGCCCGCTGCGCCATGACCACGCCGGCAGCGGGATGGTGGTGGGCGATTGCTACACCCGCCTTGACGCCAGTGATGGCGTGCGCCTGCGCGAACTGGCCCAGGCCCACCAGCTCACCGTCAACACCTTCGCCCAGGCGGCCTGGGCCTTGGTGCTGGCGCGTTACAGCGGCGACCGCGATGTGGCCTTTGGCGTGACCGTGGCCGGGCGCCCGGTGAGCATGCCGCAGATGCAGCGCACCGTCGGCCTGTTCATCAACAGCGTTGCCTTGCGCGTGCAGTTGCCGGAAGCCGGTGAGCGCCGCAGTGTGCGCCAGTGGCTGCAAGGCCTGCTGCAAAGCAACATGGAGCTGCGCGAGTACGAATACCTGCCGCTGGTGGCGATTCAGGAGTGCAGCGAGCTGCCCAAAGGCCAGCCGCTGTTCGACAGCCTGTTCGTGTTCGAGAACGCCCCGGTGGAAACCGTCGTGCTCGACCATGCCCAGCACCTGAATGCCAGTTCCGATTCGGGCCGTACCCACACCAACTTCCCGCTGACGGCGGTGTGCTACCCGGGCGACGACCTTGGCCTGCACCTGTCGTTCGACCAGCGCTACTTCGACTTCCCGACCGTCGAGCGCCTGCTGGCCGAGTTCAAGCGCCTACTGCTGGCGCTGGTGCAAGGCTTCGAGGGTGAGGTAAGCGAACTGCCGCTGCTGGGGGTAGAAGAACAGCGCTTCCTGCTGGAAGACTCCAACCGCACCGACCGCGACTACCCGCTGGAGCACAGTTACATTGCGCTGTTCGAAGCACAGGTGGCCGCGCACCCGGAACGTACCGTGGCCCGCTGCCTGGAAGCGTCCTACGACTATGCCGGGCTGAACCTGGCAGCCAACCGCCTGGGCCACGCCCTGATCGCAGCGGGTGTGAGCGTGGACCAACCGGTGGCGCTGCTGGCCGAGCGCGGCTTGCCGCTGCTGGGCATGATCGTTGGCAGCTTCAAGGCCGGTGCGGGCTACCTGCCACTGGACCCGGGCCTGCCGGCGGCGCGCCTGCAAAGCATCATCCAGCTCAGCCGTACCCCGGTGCTGGTGTGCAGCGCGGCCTGTGCCGAGCAAGGTCGGCAACTGCTGGGCGAACTGGAGGCTGCGGTACGGCCACAGTTGCTGGTGTGGGAAGACATCCAGGCGAGTCAGGTTGCCAGCCATAACCCAGGCATTCACAGTGGCCCGGACAACCTGGCCTATGTGATCTACACCTCAGGCTCCACCGGCCTGCCAAAAGGGGTGATGGTGGAGCAGCGCGGCATGCTCAACAACCAGCTGAGCAAGGTGCCGTACCTGGCGCTGAGCGAGCAGGACGTGATCGCCCAGACTGCCTCGCAAAGCTTCGACATTTCGGTGTGGCAGTTCCTCGCCGCACCGTTGTTCGGGGCCAAGGTGGAGATTGTGCCGAACGGCATCGCCCATGACCCGCAGGGCCTGCTGGCACATGTGCAGGCTACCGGCATCACTGTGCTGGAAAGCGTGCCATCGCTGATTCAAGGCATGCTGGCCAACGACCACCAGGCCCTCGATGGCCTGCGCTGGATGCTGCCGACCGGCGAAGCCATGCCACCGGAGCTGGCGGCGCAGTGGCTGCAACGCTACCCGCATATCGGCCTGGTCAATGCCTACGGGCCGGCAGAATGCTCCGATGATGTGGCGTTCTTCCGTGTCGATGCTGCGTCGACCCAAGGCAGCTACCTGCCGATCGGCACACCGACCGACAACAACCGACTGTACCTGTTTGGTGAAGACCAGGCGCTGGTGCCGCTGGGTGCGGTGGGCGAGCTTTGCGTGGCGGGTACCGGTGTGGGCCGTGGCTATGTCGGCGACCCGGTACGCACGGCCTTGGCGTTCATTCCTCATCCTTACGGAGCGCCGGGCGAGCGCCTGTACCGCACCGGCGATCTGGCGCGGCAGCGCCCGGACGGATTGCTGGAGTACGTCGGGCGCATCGACCACCAGGTGAAGATCCGCGGTTACCGCATCGAGCTGGGCGAAATCGAAGCGCGCCTGCACGAACAGGCGGAAATCCGCGACGCTGCGGTGGGCGTGCAGGAAGGCGTCAATGGCAAGCATCTGGTCGGTTACCTGGTGGCCCACCAGGGTATCGCCGCTGACGCCGGGCTGCTGGAGCAGGTGAAGCAACGCCTGCGTGCCGAGTTGCCGGAATACATGGTGCCGCTGCACTGGGGCTGGTTCGACCACCTGCCGCACAACGCCAATGGCAAGCTCGACCGCAAGGCGTTGCCGGCCATCGACATCGGCGGCCAGCACAGCCAGGCCTATCAGGCGCCGCGCAACGAGCTGGAGGAAGTGTTGGCCGGTATCTGGGCCGATGTGCTCAAGACCGAGCGGGTGGGGGTGCGCGACAACTTCTTCGAGTTGGGCGGGCATTCGTTGCTGGCCACGCAGATCGCTTCGCGGGTGCAGAAACAGCTGCAACTGAACGTGCCACTGCGGGCGATGTTCGAGTGCAGCACGGTGGAGGAGCTGGCCGAGTATGTGCAGGGGTTGCAGGGCAGTGCGCTGGATGACGACAAGGTCGACCGGCTCAGTGACCTGATGGCCGAGCTGGAAGGGTTGTAAACCTGCACTGGCCTCCTCGCGGGTAAACCCGCGAAGAGGCCGGCACAGGCAACCCGTATTTCAGCGCTTGCCGAGAATTTTGCCCAGCATCTCCGGCCGAGGTGCCCCTTGCTGGCTCTGCAAGTTGCCCTGTTCATCCTGATAGAAAATCGCCGGGGTTGCTTGCAAACCCATCTCTTCCATCAACGCCATGTTCGCCGCCAGCTTCTGCTGCACGGCCTCCGGCACCTGCTCCAGTGCCTTCAGCTTGCTGGCCTTGCCGGCTTTTTCATGCGCTTGCAATGCCTTGGCCGGGTCTTTCGCCGCCAGCAGGGCTGCCGATTTGCCCGGGCTGTCCTCGCGGATGATGCCGACCATGATATGGCGCAACTGCACCTTGCCCGATTCCACCCATGGCCGTGCCTGTTCCCAGAACATATTGCAGTACGGGCAGTTCGGGTCGCTGAACAGGTACACCTTGCGTGGCGCATCGGCCTTGCCGTCGGCAATCCACGCGGTTTTCTCCATCTTCGCCCAGATTTCCTTGCTCATCGGCGCATACACCAGCTTTTCCAGCGGTTCGGCGCTCAGGTCCTTGCCTTGTTCGTCGAACAGGCTGCCGACCAGCACATGCTTGCCGTCGGGGGTGAGGTACAGGGCCAGGGCGTTGTTCTGGTACTCGGCGGCGTAACCGCGCAGGCCGTTGGGCGCGTCGAAGCTGCCTTTGATCACGGCGCCCTTGGCTTGCAGTTGCTGAACGGCCTTGGGCAGCTCTTCGGCCTGCAAGGCGGGGGCGGCCAGCAGGGCCAGGGACAGGGGCAGCAGTGCAGTCAGTCGCATGTCAGTTTCCTTGTGCGGCAGGGGCGGGCGCGGTGGCCCGGTCGAAAGGCTCCAGGGCGTGGCGCAGGCTGGCCCGGGACAGCTCGCCCAGGTGGCTGCCGACCAGCCGCCCGTCGGCGTCGTAGAACAGGGTGGTGGGCAGGGCCATGGAGCCGACGCGCTGGGCCAGCAGGCCGGTGCCGTCGAACAGCACATGGGTCAGGCTCAGGCCGGTGGTGGCAAGGAAGGTGCTGACGTTTTCCGGGGTTTCGCCCTGGTTGACGAACAGGAAGGTCACATGCGGATAGTCGCTTTGCGCCTGTTGCAGCACCGGCATTTCCCTGCGGCAGGGCGGGCACCAGGTGGCCCAGATGTTGATCACCAGCGGCTTGCCACGGTAGCTGTGCAAGGCGACGGATTGGCCGCCAGCGTTGCGCAGGCTCAGTTCCGGCAGCTCGGTGCCTTTGCTGTACAGGTGCCCGCCCAGGCTGGCCAGGCCCCAGAACAACGCACCACTGAACAGCGCCCAACCCAGCGGGCGACGCAGGCCCGGTTGGCGCCAGCCCTGCCACAGGGCTGCGAGGACGATACCGGCCAGGCCCGACCAGAACAGGAAGCCGCCGTCGCGAATGTCGATGATCTGCAACGGCTCATCGCGGTACATCGGCCAGTAGGCCAGCACGAAGCCTGCGCGGGCAGCCAGCACACCGATCAGGAACAGGTTGAACAGTGCCGACTCGGGGCTTTCGCCGCCACGCCGGGCGACAAACCAGCCGACCACGCTGGCGATCCCCAGGGCGGCGAGCATCAGCAGGTGGTTGAGGGCCATGGTCAGTGGCCCGAGGGTTACGGTCAGCATCAGCCTTGGCTCCTGGTCTGGGCCCAGTGCTGCTGGAACGTGGCGGCGTCCACTTCACCCGTGATGCGCCGCGCGCGGCGTTCGTCGCCTTCCGGGCCGATCCAGATGATGCTGGGCGGACCGGGTACCTGGTAGCGCTGCAGCAAGGCTTTGCTGGCCGGGCTGTCGGCGGTCACGTCCAGGCGCAGCAGGTGCACACCGGCCAGGCCGGCCTGCACGTCGCTGCGGGCGAACACCTGCTTTTCCATGACCTTGCACGACACGCACCAGTCGGCGTAGTAGTCGAGCATCACCCACTGGCCACGGGCCTTTGCCGCATCCAGTTCACGTTGCAGGTCTTCAGGGCGGCTCACCGTCACGAAACGGTCTTCGGCTTGCTGGGCGGCGGCCGGCGTGGCGCCCCCAGCGAACGGGCGCAGGGGTTGCCAGAGGTCGTCGCCGCCGGCTGCTGCGCCTACCAGCAACAGGCCGCCCCACAGGGCGCCCAGCAGTGGCACGGCGCGCAATGCTGGCTGGCGCTGCAAGGCCGGCCAGCTGGCCCAGGCCAGGGCGATCAGCCAGGCGCCACTCAGCGCCAGCAGCAGGGTGGCGGGCAGCAGGCTGCGCAGGGTGTACAGCGCCATGGCCAGGAACACGAAGCCGAACACGCCCTTGACCCGCTCCATCCAGGCGCCCGGACGCGGCAGGTAGCGGTTGCCCAGGGTCACCAGCAACAGCAGCGGTACGCCCATGCCCAGGCCAAGGCTGAACAGCACCAGCGCGCCTTGCAACACGTCGCCGCTCTGGGCGATGTACAGCAGCGCACCGGCCAGTGGCGCGGTCATGCACGGGCCAAGCAGCAGGCCGGACAACGCCCCCAGCAGTGCGGCGCCATACAGGTTGCCGCCACGGGTGCCTTGCCCGGCGCGGTCCAGGCGGTCGCGCAGGGCGGCGGGCAGTTGCAGTTCGAAGGCGCCGAACATTGGCAGGGCCAGCAGCACGAACAACACTGCCAGGCTGCCCAGCAGCCAGGGTTGCTGCAGCCAGGCTTGCAGGCTGGCACCCAGCAGCGCGGCGACCACGCCCAGGGCGGCGTACACCAGCGCCATGCTTAGCACATACACCCCGGCCAGCAGCCAGCCGCGGCGGGCGCTGGCGCCGTTGCCCAGCACCAGCCCGGCCAGAATCGGCAGCATTGGCAGCGAGCAGGGGGTAAAGGCCAGCAGCAGGCCAAGGCCGAAGAACGCCAGCAGGCTCCAGGCCAGGTGGCCCTGTTGCAGGCCGCTGGCCAGTGCCTGGTCGCCGGCTTGCTCGGCGACAGGCGCCACACTGCCACCCAGGTCGATTTGCGTGGTTTGCGGCGGGTAGCACAGGCCGGCGTCGGCACAGCCTTGCCAGCCCAGGCGTAGTTGTCCCTGGGCATTGGCGGGCAGCAGCAGCTCAAGCTGGTCGCGGTATACCGCGCTGTCACCAAAGAACTCGTCATGGTGGTTGAGCGCCGGCGGCAGCTGCGGGTGCTGGTCGGCGGGCAGGCCGTCGAACTTCAGGCGCTTCTGGTACAGGTAGTAGCCCGGCTTGATCTGGAAGTACAGGCGCATCTGGCCGTCGGCCTGGCGGTCGTGGGTGAGCACGAAGGCTTGGTTGACCGGTAGAAAGTCAGGTTTGACGTCGAACGGGTTGGCCTGCAAGGGGCCGGCCAGCAACAGTGTCAGGAAGAGCAGGAAAACGCGCATGTCTTCGCCTTGGCAGATCCAGGAATGGGGCCATGCTGGCTGGAGTCGATTAACTCAAGGTTAACCCCTTTTCAACGGATACGAATTGTGGCCCCCTGTATGTCGGTCTTGAATCTCTGCGATTCGTCGAACTGAAGGCGGAGCAAACGTGCAGCATTGTGAACGACAGGTGGTATGCCGGGCGCTGCAGTGGTTTGGCAAGCGCCAGAAGGTGGCGCTGTGAGTGTGATCGCGCTGGTGTTGGCGGCTGGCAGCAGCACGCGCTTCGGTTCCGACAAGCGCCGGGCGACCCTGGCCGATGGCCGCAGCCTGCTGGCGCACAGTGTGGCGCGAGCCAGGGCGGTGTTCGACGAGGTGCGTGTGGTCTTGCGTGAGGGGGAGCGCGGGGAGGATTTCGGGTTACCTGCCGGTTGCCGGGTAATCGGCAGCCCAGATGCCGCGTCCGGTATGGGGCATAGCCTGGCTGTCGGGGCACGGTCGCTTCACGACAGCCAGGCACAGGCGGTAGCGATTTTGCTGGGTGACATGCCATGGATCGAGCCGGCAACCCTGGGCCGGCTGGTCGAGGCCGCCCATGCGTCCCGTATCGTGCTGCCACGCCATGCAGGGCAGCAGGGGCACCCGGTGATCTTCGGGCGGGAGTTCTGGCCGGCGCTGGGGCAACTGCATGGCGATGAAGGGGCACGCTCGGTGGTGCATGCTCACCGGGGTAGCTGTGTGGTGGTCGAGCTGGAAGATGCGGGGGTATTGCTGGATGTCGACACGCCGCTGGGCCTCGCTTGGTTCATAATCCCACCTTAATCCGCCCAAGGTGCAATGCCAGCCATACCACTCCGGGAGCTCCACCATGCACGTTCTGCTCTGCGAGGACGACGACCTGATCGCCGCCGGCATCTGCGCCGGCCTTACTGCCCAGGGCCTGACCGTTGACCGGGTGGGTAACGCCGCCGGTGCGCGGGCGATGCTGCAGGCCGCGCAGTTCGATGTGATGATTCTCGACCTCGGCCTGCCTGACGAAGACGGCTTGAAACTGCTGCGCCGCCTGCGCCAGCAGGGCGAAACACTGCCGGTACTGGTGCTGACTGCCCGTGATGCCGTCACCGACCGCGTCGATGGCCTGCAGGCCGGTGCCGACGACTACCTGCTCAAACCCTTCGACCTGCGCGAGCTGGCCGCTCGTCTGCACACCCTGCTGCGGCGGGTGGCGGGGCGGGCGGTGAATGTGATCGAGCACGGCCCGTTGCGTTACGACCCCAGCAGCTGCGAGGCGACCCTGGCCGGGCGGCCGGTCGACTTGTCCCGCCGGGAGCAGGCCCTGCTCCAGGCATTGCTGCAGAACCCCGGGCGGGTGTTGTCCAGCGAACAACTGAAAGACTGCGTGTATGGCTTTAGCGACGAAGTCGAGAGCAACGCCCTGAACGTGCATATCCACCACCTGCGGCGCAAGCTGGGCAACGGCATCGTCGAGACCGTACGTGGCCTGGGTTACCGCCTGGGCCCGGCGCAGGCGCCGGGAGAGGCCGCATCATGAGCCTGCGGGTACGCCTTAGCCTGATCCTGGGCAGTGCCTTCGTGATCATCTGGGTGCTGGCCGCCGCGTGGATGCTGCGCGACCTGCGCCAGCAGATGATGTTTTCCCTTGACCAGCGCCTGGTGGCGTCGGCGCGTATGGTCGCCGGGCTGATCGACCAGTTGCCGCAGCCGCTCACCGCCAAGGGCGGGGAGGCGCACATTTCTGCCGACCAGTTCAGCGTGCCGGATGGCATGGCCTGCCAGGTCAGCTCGCTGCGTGGCGAGATCCTTGCCAGCAACCACAAGCATGATGGCGCCATGGACGACGAGCGCAGTGGCTTCCGTGACCAGACGATCGACGGTGCACTGTGGCGTACCTTCACCTACAACCATGGTGATGTGCGCATCACCACGGCTGACCGGCACATGGAGCGTGAAGCGCTGAACCAGTCGATTCTGCTGGCCGCTTCGGCACCGGTGCTGATGGCCCTGCTCGGCAGCCTGGGGTTGTTGTGGATTGGCCTGGGCAAAGGCCTGGAGCCGCTCAACCGCATGCGCGATGCGCTACGGCGAAGGCGGGCTGATAGCGTCGAGCCACTGCAGGTGGCAGGCATGCCCAGCGAATTGCAGCCGTTGCTGGAAACCCAGAACCAGCTGTTCCTGCGCATTTCCCAGACCATCGAGCGCGAGCGGCGCCTGACCGACGATGCCGCCCATGAGCTGCGCAGCCCGCTGACCGCTATCAAGACCCACCTGCAAGTGGCGCGCATGACCGACGGCGCCGTGCGCGAGCAGGCGCTGGAGCATGCCGAACAAGGGGCCGACCGCATGCATCGCACGCTGGAGCAGTTGCTGATGCTGGCGCGGGTAGAAGGCAGCCTGTCGTTCGAAGATGGCGTGCAGTGCAGCGCCGAACAGGTGGCCCGGCAGGCGGTGCAGGACGCAGGTGGCGGCGATAACCGGCGCATCGTGCTGCGTTTGCCTGAAGAAGCGACGCAGATCTACCTGGGCATGCCGGCCCCCTTGGCGGTGGCCGCACTGCGCAACCTGCTGGACAACGCCTTGCGCCATGGTGGCGACGAGGCAGTAGAGCTGGAGGTGCAGATGGCCGACGGGCAGGTGGGGTTCATGGTGCGCGACCATGGGCCGGGGATTGCCGACGCCGACCTTGAGCACCTGACCGAGCGCTTTTGGCGTAACGGACAGAGTAGTGGGTGCGGGTTGGGCTTGGCGATCGTGCAGGCGATCGTGCAGCGGTGTGCGGGTAGCCTGAGGTTCGACAGCCGTAGCGATGGTTTGCGGGTCTTGTTGCAGGTGCCGGCGCGCTCGGCCAGTTGACTTCGCTGCCGGTGTTGGCCCTTTCGCGGCTTTACCCGCGAAAGGGCCAACACCGTTTAAGTAAAATCCAGTAACAACCGCTAAATCCTCCCGGCACTCAAGCGTTTTCCAAGCGATAACCGCTCATTCGCTTGCTTGCGAGGATTCACCCATGTCCACCGCTTCCAGCCTTGCCCAGCTCCCTGTGGCCAACGCGCCGCAGCCTTTGTACGCGTTCACTGATTCGCCTTTGCTGCAACGCCAGCAGCAACAAGAGTCCAACGCCCGCAGCTACCCACGGCGCATTCCGCTGGCACTCAAGCGCGCCCGTGGCATCCATGTGGAAGATGTCGAAGGCCGCCAGTTCATCGATTGCCTGGCCGGCGCAGGCACGTTGGCGTTGGGCCATAACCACCCGGTGGTGGTCGAGGCGATCCAGCGGGTACTGGCCGATGAGTTGCCCCTGCACACCCTGGACCTGACCACGCCGGTCAAGGACCGCTTCGTCCAGGACCTGTTCGGCATCCTGCCCGAGGCGCTACGCCGCGAGGCCAAGGTGCAGTTCTGTGGCCCGACCGGCACCGATGCGGTAGAAGCAGCGCTGAAACTGGTCCGCACGGCCACCGGTCGTAGCACCGTGCTGGCGTTCCAGGGCGCTTACCACGGCATGAGCCTGGGGGCGTTGAGCCTGATGGGCAGCCATGGGCCGAAGCAGCCACTGGGGGCCTTGCTCGGCAATGGGGCGCAGTTCATGCCGTACCCTTACGACTACCGCTGCCCGTTCGGCCTGGGTGGCGAAGCCGGGGTCAAGGCCAACCTGCATTACCTGCAAAACCTGCTGCTCGACCCGGAAAGTGGTGTGCCGTTGCCGGCTGCAGTCATCCTCGAGGTGGTGCAGGGTGAGGGCGGGGTGATTCCGGCCGATATCGAATGGCTCAAGGGCGTGCGCCGCATCACCGAGCAGGCCGGCGTGGCGCTGATCGTCGACGAGATCCAGAGCGGTTTTGCCCGTACCGGGCGCATGTTCGCCTTCGAGCATGCCGGCATCGTGCCGGACGTGGTCACCTTGTCCAAGGCCATTGGCGGCAGCCTGCCGTTGGCGGTGGTGGTGTACCGCGACTGGCTGGACACCTGGAAGCCGGGCGCGCATGCCGGCACATTCCGGGGCAACCAGATGGCCATGGCGGCGGGCTCGGCGGTAATCAACTACCTGGTGGAACACCGCCTGGCCGAGCACGCCGAGGCCATGGGGCTGCGCTTGCGCAGGCACCTGCAGCAGTTGCAGCGTGATTACCCGCAGTTGGGCGACATTCGCGGGCGTGGGTTGATGCTCGGCGTGGAGTTGGTGGACCCGCAGGGCAAGGATGCGCTTGGCCAGCCGCTGGCCAACCGCGATCTGGCGGCCAAGGTGCAGCGAGAGTGCCTGAAGCGCGGGCTGATTCTGGAGCTGGGTGGGCGGCATGGCGCCGTGGTGCGTTTCCTGCCGCCGTTGATCATCAGCGGCGAGCAGATCGATGAAGTGGCGCAGCGTTTTGCCGAGGCGTTCATCGCGGCAGTCTGACCGATAGCCGGGGGCGCACGGCGCCCTCGGCTGTCTCACGTCAATCAAAGGTGCGACCGGCCCGCCAATACCCCATCAACGTCAGGCATTCTCGCTGCAATCCACGTTCCTTGATCAGGTACCGGCGTATCTCCATCACCGTCGCCGATTCCCCCGCCACCCAGGCGTGAAACTCGCTGCTGTCGCTACTGGCCTGTTCCCACAGGATGCGTGTATCAATATCCACGTCTTCCAGCTTCGCCCGTGGTGTGGCGTGCCCAAGCGGCAGGCTGGCCAGCTCGCGCACGGCGTGCTGCATGGCTTGGCCATGTGCGCACCTCAGCCGTTCGCGCGGCAGCCAGCGCAGCGCAGTGGCATCGCCATGGCGCAGGCTCAGGCAATCCGCCTCCAGCGGCACCTCGATGAACGCGTGCACCGCCAGCTCGGGCTGGGTGTCGGCCAGTTGCTCCAGGATGCCGGCAATCGCCGGCAGTGCGGTTTCGTCACCTACCAACAGCACATTGCGCACGCCCTGGGGTGGCTTCCATTCATAACCGCCGGGGTCGCCCTCATAGGCCAGGTTGGGCGCGACTATCTGCAAACGGTCACCCACCTGCGCGTGGGTGGCCCAGGCTGAGGCGGGGCCGTTGACACCATGCAGCACGAAGTCGATATCCACCTCCAGCGCCTCACGGCGCAAGGCACGGATGGTGTAGGTGCGCATCGGCGGGCGCTGGGCCGGTGGCAGCGCGCTGTGCGCGGCCTTCCAGTGCAGGTCGTTGTTCAGGCTGGGCGGTGAGCCGTCGGGGGCGGGAAACAGCAGCTTGACCCGTTGGTCTGGGGCCAGGGTGGTCATTTCAACAACTTCTGGTCCGGTGAATACCAGCCGGGTGAGCGAAGGGCTGAGCGCGATCCGCCGCTTCAGCTGGATATTGAAGATTCGATAGCTGGGGCGTTTGCCGGGGAGCGCTTGAGTGACCCGCTTGCGCAGGTTGTTGGCCAGGGTGGAGAGCATCGCGAGGGCCGCCTTCTGGAGGATGGGTATGACGTTCAGACGAGTCGCCCACCCGGTGATTTAATCGCGCAGCCTGGGCTGCCGGCGGTGGCCGGGGCTTTGGCTAAATCAGCTCGCGGCTGTTTCGTCTTTGAGGGATGACTGGGCCCTGTGGTCCCGCTTCCTATCGCTAAGGACGCATTGCATGAATGCCGAAAACTCGTTGAAACTCGCTCGCCGCTTTATCGAACTGCCGCCGGAAAAACGCCGTTTGTTCCTGGCCGGGCTAAAGGCAGAGGGCGTCGATTTTTCCTTGTTTCCGATCCCTGCCGATGTTGCCTGCGATGACCGCGATGGGTTGTCCTACGCCCAGCGGCGTATGTCGTTTCTCTGGCAGCTGGACCCTCAGAGCGCTGCCTACAATCTACCCATGGCTGTGCGCCTGAAGGGCAAGCTCGACCGCCAGGCCCTGCAGCAAGCGTTCGATCGCCTGGTTGCGCGCCACGAGAGCCTGCGTACGCGCCTGCGTACCCAGGGTGAGCATCTGTACCAGGAGGTCCTCGCTGCCGAGGCCGTTGCCATCGTCGAGCACGACCTCACCGCCCTGGCAGCGGCGCAACGCGAAGCCCGTGTCGCGTCACTGGCCGAAGCCCAAGCGCAGGCACCTTTCAACCTGCTGCAAGGGCCGCTGTTGCGCGTGAACCTGCTGCAACTGGCCACCGACGAGCACGTGCTGCTGCTTACCCTGCACCACATCGTGGCCGATGGCTGGTCGCTGAACGTGCTGATCGACGAGTTCGTGCGTTTGTACGATGCCGCCTGTCAGGGCAGCGAAGCGACCCTGCCGGCGCTGCCCATCCAGTACCGCGACTATGCGCTGTGGCAACGCAGCTGGTTGCAAGCCGGTGAGCAGGAGCGACAGCTGAGCTACTGGCGCGAGAAGCTGGGCGATGATCATGCCGTGCTTGAGCTGCCGCTCGACCATTCCCGTGTCGGCGCACCGAGCCATCTTGGCGCGCGGCGCGAGTTGCAGGTCGACCCAGCGCTTGCCGAGCGTCTCAGGGCGTTGGCCAGTGCCCAGGGGGTTACCCTGTTCATGGTGCTGCTGGCATCGTTCAAGCTGCTGCTGCAACGCTACAGTGGCCAGCGCGCCATCCGCGTCGGCGTTCCGGTCGCCAACCGCCACCGTACCGAAGTAGAAGGCTTGATCGGTTGCTTCATCAACACCCAGGTGCTGCATACCGATATCGACCCGCTCATGGATGTGAGCCAGCTACTTGGCCGGGTCAAAGACACCGCCCTGGGCGCCCAGGCGCACCAGGACCTGCCGTTCGAGCGCCTGGTCGAGGCGCTCGAACTGGATCGCAGCAGCGCGCAAAGCCCGTTGTTCCAGGTGCTGTTCAACCACCAGGCGGCCATCGCCGACGCCGGTCAGGTTCGCCTTGGCAGTGGGCTGACGCTGGAAAAAGTCGCCCTGGACAAGCACAGCGCTCGCTTCGACCTTTCCCTGGACACCTATGAAAGTGCCGGGCGTCTGCACGCGGTGTTCACCTATGCGCTGGATGTCTTCGAAGAAGCCACGATCATCGGTTTCGGCGAGGATTGGCTGCGACTGCTGGACGGGCTGACCCAATCGCCCGCCACTGCGGTCGGCGAACTGCCCTTGGCGACCCAGGCGGTACAGCCGCTGGAGCCGCAAGCTGCCGGGGCGCAAACGCCCGGCCTGTGCGTCCATCACCTGATCGAAACGGCCGCCAACCTCAACCTGCAAGGCCTTGCAGCGAGCGGCGACGCCGGTCGAATCAGCTATGCCACCTTGCAGGCACGCTCGGATGCCCTGGCCCACGCACTGCTGGCGCGTGGCGTACAGCTGGATCAGCGGGTCGGCGTGGTGGCCGACCGGTCCTGCGAGATGCTCATCGGCATCCTGGCCGTGCTCAAGGCCGGTGCCGCCTACCTGCCGCTGGACCCTGACCAGCCTCAGTCGCGCATCGACTTCATGCTTGCCGACAGCAAGGTCAAGTGGGTAGTGGGCCGAGCAGGGCAGATCAGCCTGCCTGAAGGCGTCGTAGCGATTGACGTGGAGGGCGACTACCCGTCTGCGTCGGCGCCCAAGGTGGCGGTCCATGCCGACAACCTTGCCTATGTCATCTACACCTCCGGCACCACCGGCAAGCCCAAGGGCGTCGCGGTCAGCCATGGCGCCTTGGTCAACTACGTGCGCGGCGTCAGCCAACGCCTGCCCATGGACCAGATCGGCAACCTGGCAATGGTCACCACGCCGGCGGCCGACCTTGGCCACACCATGCTGTTCGGTGCACTGTGCTACGGCAAGACCCTGCACATGCTGCCCAAGGAGACCGTGCTCGATGCCCAGGTCTTCGCCGCCTACCTGCAGGCGCATGCCATCGATGCACTGAAGATCGTCCCCTCGCACTTGCAGGCCATGCTCGCCGCAGGCGCCGAAGCCTTGCCACGGCGCTGCCTGGTGGTGGGGGGCGAAGCGTGCACTGCGGCGCTTCTGGGCCGCATCAAGGCCTTGGCGCCCGACCTCGACGTGATCAACCACTATGGTCCCACCGAGACAACGGTCGGCGTCCTTACCCATGCCCTGCAGGATCGCCCGGTGCTCGGCCAGCCGCTGGACAACCTGCGCGCCCATGCGCTGGACAGCTGCCTTCAACCCGTGCCCGGCAAGGCCAGGGGGGAACTCTATATCGCCGGTGCAGGGCTTGCGCGTGGCTACCTGGGCCAGGCGGCGCTGACTGCCGAGCGCTTCGTGCCCGACCCCTGCGGCACCGAGGGTGCGAGGATGTACCGTACCGGCGACTGGGTACGCCTGAACGCTGACGGCGAATGCATTTTTGCCGGGCGCATCGATGGCCAGGTGAAGATTCGCGGCTACCGCGTCGAACTGGCCGAGATCGATGCCTGTCTGCGGCAGTTGCCGGGGATCGAAAGCGCCGTTGTGCGCGTGGTTGGCGAAGACGCCGATCGGCAGCTGGCCGCCTACCTGGTCCCGCAGCACTGGGCTGCGCAGGACGAAGCCCGTCAAGCTGTCGTCGACGGTATCCGGGCCGCGTTGAAGCTCGCCCTGCCCGAGCATCTGGTGCCGCATTACCTGATGCTGCTGGAGCATCTACCGGTAACCCTCAATGGCAAGGTCGACGTCAAGGCATTGCCTGAGCCGGTCGCCGTCACAGCCCTTTACCGGGCTCCCGCGACCGCACTGCAGATGCAGGTCGCGGCCATTTGGGCCGACGTGTTGCAACAGGCCCAGGTCGGCCTCGACGACAATTTCTTCGCCTTGGGTGGCCATTCGCTGCTGGCCACTCAGGTGGTCTCGCGGATCAGGCAGCAACTGCGCCTGGACGTGGCCTTGCGGGTGCTGTTCGACACTGCCGACCTGTCCGGTTTCGTCGAGGCGCTGCAGGGGCTGGAGCAGGTCGCCGGAGGCGGGATCCAGGTGCTGGACCGGACGTTGCCGCTGCAGGTTTCGCACGCCCAGTACCGCCAGTGGATGTTCTGGAAGCTGCACCCGCAAAGCACTGCCTACAACACCCCCCTGGCCATCCGCTTGCAAGGCCAGGTGGACCGGGACGCGTTGCAGGCCGCGTTCGATGCGCTGGTGATGCGCCATGAATCCCTGCGCACGATCTTCGAAGAGCATGACGGCATCCCCCGGCAGCGCATACTGCCCGCAGCGTCGCCGTGCATCGAGTACCATGACCTCAGCACTGCCGACAGCCGGGCGCTGCAGCAGCGCCTACAGGACGAGGCGCTTACGCCCTTCGATCTCGAACAGGGGCCGCTGATTCGGGTCAAGCTGTTCCAGGGTGGCCCGCAGGAGCAGGTGCTGACCGTGCTGTTGCACCACATCGTCTCGGACGGCTGGTCCATGAGCGTCATGGTCCGCGAGCTGGCTGCCGTCTACAACGCCCACACTACCGGCCAGTCGCTCGAGCGCCAGGCGTTGGCGGTGCAGTACGCCGATTACGCCGCCTGGCAGCGCGAACGCCTGGCCTCGGGCGAGCTGCAGGCCCAGTTGGCATTCTGGAAAACCACGCTGGAAGACGATTTCGCAGTCCTCGAACTGCCTGCCGACCGTATTCGCCCTCAGGTCCAGAGCTACCGCGGCGGGCGCGTGGATGTGCTCCTGCCTGCCGCGCTCACCGCCGATCTGCAGCGCCTGGCGGTTGCCGCCAATGCCACGCTGTTCCATGTGTTCCTGGCCTCGTTCGCACTGCTGCTGTCGCGCTACAGCGGGCGCGAAACGCTCAACATCGGCATGCCGGTGACCAACCGCAATCGCCTTGAGCTGGAGGGGCTGATCGGTTTCTTCGTCAACACACTGGTCGCTCGCGTGGCGGTCGATCCGTTGCAGTCCTTCAGGCACTTGTTGCTGGCGGTCAAGGAGACCACCCTGCAGGCTCAGGCGAACAAGGACATCCCCTTCGATGTGCTGGTGGAAGCGCTCAAACCCGAGCGGGGGTTGGGCCACAACCCGCTGTTCCAGGTCATGTACAACCACCTGAGCGACCTTGGCGAGCGGGTCTTTGGCGACAGCGTGCAAGGGCTGCGTGTCGAGGAGGTCGACCTGGTCGAGCACACCACGCAGTTCGACCTGTCGCTGGACACCCTCGAACGCAGCGAGGGTGTGATCGCCTCCTTCGGCTATGCATCGGACCTGTTCGACGTCGAGCGTATCGAACGCCTGGCATCGGTCTGGGTCAACCTGCTGGGCGCCCTGGCCAGTAACGCGGCATTGCCGGTGGCCGAGCTGCCTCTGCTTTCGGCTGCCCAGCACAAGCTGGCACTTGAAGCCGTCGACCCGGCCCCCTTGCGTTTCGCCGAAGGCCTCGGCGTGCATCAGCTGTTCGAGGCGCAGGTGCTGCGCGCACCGGAGGCTACGGCGCTGGTCCTCGATGATCAGGCGTTGACGTATCAGGTACTCAACCGCCGCGCCAACCAGCTGGCCCACAAGCTGCGCGAGCTTGGCGTGGGGCCTGAGGTGCGTGTTGGCATCGCCGTGGAACGCAGCCTGGACATGGTGGTAGGCCTGCTTGGCATTCTCAAGGCCGGTGGTGCCTATGTGCCGCTCGACCCGCAATACCCGCAGGAGCGCCTGCGTTTCATGGTGCAGGACAGCGGTGTTCACCTGCTCCTGACCCAGCCCCACCTGACACCGATGCTGCCGGTTTTTACAGCGGTGACCTGCCTTGAAATGCAGGCGGATGAGCACTGGCTGGGCAACTACAGTACGGCCAACCCGGTGAGCCTGACCGTCCCCGACAACCTGGCTTATGTGATCTACACCTCCGGGTCCACCGGCAAGCCCAAAGGTGTGGCCGTCGCTCATCGGGCGCTGTCGGTGTTCTGCAGCGTGGCGGCTGACTATTCGCGGCTCGATGCCAGTGATCGGGTGCTGCAGTTCGCCACGGTCAACTTCGACGGCTTTGTCGAGCAGCTCTACCCGGCCTTGTGTTGCGGTGCCCGGGTCGTCATGCGCGGCTCGCAGCTGTGGGACATCGAAACCCTCAAGCAGGCCATCGTCACCCACGGCATCACCGTGGCGGACCTGACCACCGCCTACTGGCGCATGCTGGCGGCGGAAAAGCTGCCCGCCGGTGCCTGCGCGTCGCTGCGTCAGGTGCACGTGGGCGGTGAAGCCATGCCGATGGAAAGCCTTGGCGACTGGTACGCCAGCGGATTGCAGCAGGCACGTCTGCTCAATACCTATGGGCCTACCGAAGCGACGGTGGTAACCACCGTGCAGGACTGTGCAGGTTTGCAGCCTGGTGCCGGTGGCAAGGCCATCGTGCCGATCGGGCGGGCGGTGGGCGGCAGGGTGACCTATGTCTGTGACGATGGCCTTGTCCTGGCCCCGGCCGGTTGGGTGAACGAACTGCTGATCGGTGGTCGCGGCTGTCTCGCCCGTGGCTATTTCAACCGCCCTGCGCTGACCGCCGAGCGCTTCATTCCCGACCCGTTCGACCCGGTCGGCGGCGGCCGTCTGTACCGTACCGGCGATCTGGCAAGCGCCCGTGTCGAGGGTGTTCTCGACTATGTCGGTCGCATCGACCATCAAGTCAAGATTCGCGGCCTGCGCATCGAACTGGGCGAGATCGAAGCGCGACTGCAAGAGCATGCCAGGGTGCGTGAAGCACAGGTCATCGACATCGACGGGCCCACCGGCAAGCAACTGGTCGCCTATCTGGTGATCGAGGGCGGTGTTGAACCGCAGGATGCGCTGCGTGAAAACCTGGCAAGCCACCTCAAGGCTGCATTGCCGGACTACATGGTTCCGGCGCACCTGATGTTCCTCGGCCAATTGCCGCTGACGCCGAACGGCAAACTGGACCGCAAGGCGCTGCCAAGGCCCGACCTGAGCCTCGAACAGCCAGCCTATGTGCCCGCTCGCAGCGAACGTGAAAAACAGATTTCAGCCATCTGGGCCCAGGTACTCAAGGTTGAACGCATCGGCCTGACCGACCATTTCTTCGAACTGGGCGGGCATTCGTTGCTGGCTACCCAGGTCACCTCGCGCATTCGCCAGGCCCTGGGCCTGGAAATACCCCTGCGCACGCTTTTCGAAGCCCCGGTGCTGGCTGATTTCGTCGCCTTGACAGGGCAGGGCACGCACGCGGCTGCCCTGGCGTTGCAGCCGGTCGACCGCACCCAGCCGTTGGCCTTGTCTTATGCCCAGCAGCGGCAGTGGTTCTTCTGGCAGATGGCCCCTGAAAGTACCGCCTACAACATGGCCACGGTCTTGCGACTGCGCGGCGAGCTGGATGTCGAGGCACTGCGCCTGAGTTTCGAAGCGCTGATCGCGCGGCACGAGACCCTGCGTACCACCTTCCGCCAGGCCGGTGACCAAGCCCTGCAGGTGATCCACCCGGCGCAGCCGTTCAGCTTGGCCTGCGAAGGGGTCGAACCGTGCGAGGGAGACGAACAGGCCGCGCTGCTCAAGCGCCTGGTCGAGGCAGAGACGCAACGTCCCTTCGATTTGGAGCACGGGCCGTTGCTGCGCGTGAAACTGTTGCGGGTGACCGAGGATGACCATGTCCTGGTACTGACCTTGCACCATATCGTCTCCGATGGCTGGTCGATGCCGGTGATGGTCGATGAGCTGGTGCAGCTGTACCAAGGGCGGCGCAACGGGCAGGCGGCGCAGTTGCCTGCGCTGCCTGTCCAGTACGCCGACTACGCCGTATGGCAGCGGCAGTGGATGGAAGCCGGTGAGCGTGAGCGCCAGTTGGCCTACTGGAAGGCCCAACTGGGGGACCGGCAGCCGGTACTCGAACTGCCCGGCGATCGCCCGCGCCCGGCTAACCAGGACTTCGCCGGCGCCAGTTTCGCCATCGACCTGGACCGCGACCTCGTGCACGCGCTCAAGGCATTGGCCCAGCAGCAGGGCGTCAGCCTGTTCATGCTGCTGTTGGCCAGCTTCCAGACCCTGTTGCACCGCTATTCGGGGCAGGACGACATTCGCGTCGGCGTGCCGATCGCTAACCGTAACCGCCTGGAAACCGAACGCCTGATCGGCTTCTTCGTCAATACCCAGGTGCTCAAGGCCGAGTTCGACCTGCACACCACCTTCAGCCAGCTGCTTGAGCAAACGCGTCAGACGGCCCTGGCGGCCCAGGCTCATCAGGATCTGCCGTTCGAGCAGTTGGTCGAGGCGCTGCACCCTGAGCGCAGTCTGAGCCACAGCCCGCTGTTCCAGGCGCTCTACAATCACCAGACCGAACAGCGGGGGCAGGCGCGCAGCCTGCCCGGGCTGGAAGTTCAAGGCATGGCCTGGGAGCGCTATACCGCACAGTTCGACCTCACCCTTGATACCTTCGAGCATGCCGAGGGGCTGGGCGCCTCGCTGGTCTACGCCACGTCGCTGTTCGACCGCCCGCGCATCGAGGCGCTGGCGCAGCATTGGTGCAACCTGCTGGCCGACATCGTGCGTCAGCCCCATCAGCGTGTCGCCGAGCTGGCGATGCTGGGCAGCCAGGAGCGTGAACAACTGTTGGCAAGGTGGGACCAGACTGGCGACGACCATCCGGACGACCGTTTCGTCCATCAACTGTTCGCAGACCAGGTTGCCCGCACGCCCGAAGCCATCGCAATCCGCTTCGACGATCAACGCCTGAGCTACCGCCAACTCGATGCGCAGGCCAATCGCCTGGCGCATCGCTTGATCGAGCAAGGGGTCGGCCCGGAGGTCAGGGTGGTCATCGCCATGCGCCGCTCCACCGACATCATGGTGGCGTTCATGGCAGTGCTCAAGGCAGGTGGCGTGTATGTGCCGCTGGACATCGCCTATCCGCAGGACCGCCTGCGCTACATGATGCAGGACTGTGCTGCGGCCTTGGTGCTGACGCAGAGCGATGTGCTGGGCACGCTGCCGATCCCCCACGGGTTGCCGACGCTGTCGGTGGACCTGCCGGCCGCCTGGCAGCAAGGCCCGGACACGGCGCCCGAGGTGGCGCTGTCAAAGCACAACCTTGCCTATGTGATCTACACCTCGGGCTCGACCGGCATGCCCAAGGGTGTCGCAGTGGCGCACGGGCCTCTGGCCTCGCACATTCTGGCCAACGGTGAACGCTATGAAACCGGCCCGCAGGATTGCGAGTTGCACTTCATGTCCTTCGCCTTCGATGGCGCCCATGAGGCCTGGATGCACCTGCTGATCAACGGCGCCAGTGTGCTGGTGCGTGACGACAGCCTGTGGCTGCCCGAGCAGGCCTACGCCGAGATGCACCGGCATGGCGTGACCATTGCCGTGTTCCCGCCGGTCTATCTGCAACAGCTGGCCGAGCATGCCCTGCGCGTGGGCAACCCACCACCGGTGCGAATCTACTGCTTCGGTGGTGATGCCGTACCGCAAGCCGGATACGAGCTGGCCTGGCAGGCCCTGCGCCCGCAATACATCTTCAACGGCTACGGGCCGACCGAAACCGTGGTCACACCGTTGCTCTGGAGCGCATCGCCAGGCGATACCTGCGGCGCGGCCTACGCGCCTATCGGCCGCCTGGTCGGGCGCCGCCGCAGTTATGTCCTCGACGCAAGCCTCAACCTGGTGCCGTTGGGGCACAGTGGCGAACTGTTCCTCGGCGGGCTCTGCCTGGCGCGTGGCTATCTCGACCGGCCAAGCCTGACCGCCGAGCGCTTCGTCCCCGACCCGTTCGCCGCGAACGGCGAGCGCGTCTACCGCAGTGGTGACCTGACTCGCACCCGCGCCGACGGTCTGGTTGACTACCTGGGGCGCATCGACCACCAGGTCAAGATCCGCGGTTTCCGTATCGAGCTTGGCGAGATCGAGGCGCGGTTGCAGGATCACCCGGCGGTGCGCGAAAGTGTGGTCATCGACATCCAGGGGCCAGGCGGCAAGCAGCTTGCCGCGTATCTGGTCAGTGCGGATGTGCAGCTCGACGACCTGCCGGGGCAGAGCCTGCTGCGCAGCGAACTGCGCGATCACCTCAAGGCGACCTTGCCGGACTACATGGTGCCCACGCACCTGGTGTTCCTCGACAAGTTACCGCTCACGCCCAATGGCAAGCTGGACCGCAAGGGCCTGCCAGCGCCTGACGTCACTCAGCTGCAGCAGGTGTACGTGGCACCTCGAAACGCGCTGGAGCAGACCATCGCCGGGATCTGGGCGGATGTTCTGAAAGTCGACAAGGTGGGGCTGTCCGACAACTTCTTCGAACTGGGTGGCGACTCCATCATTTCGATCCAGGTGGTCAGCCGCGCGCGCCAGGCGGGTATCCGCTTCACCCCCAAAGAGCTGTTCCAGCACCAGACCGTCCAAGGGCTGGCCTCGGTCGCCAGGCAAGGGGACGAAGGCGGATTGCTGATCGAGCAGAAGGCTGCCACTGGCCAGACCCTGCTGCTGCCGATCCAGCAATCGTTCTTCGAGCAGGACATTGCCCAGCGCCACCACTGGAACCAGGCGCTGTTGCTCAAGGCAGGTCAGGCGCTCGACAGCCAGGCACTGGAGCAAGCGCTTCAGGCTTTGGTGATCCACCATGACGCGCTGCGCCTGCGCTTCGATTGTGCAGAGGGTCAATGGACGGCTCGTTACGGTTCGCCAGCGCCACAGCAAGGTCTGCTGTGGCAGGCTACTGTGGCGGATGCCGAGGCGCTTGAAGCGTTGTGCAATGACGTTCAGGGTAGCCTTGATCTGCAGCGTGGCCCGTTGCTGCGGGCATTGCTGGCAACCCTCGCGGATGGCAGCCAGCGCGTGTTGCTGGCGATCCATCACCTGGTGGTTGACGGGGTGTCCTGGCGGGTGCTGTTGGAAGACCTGCAAACCGCCTACCACCAGTTGCACGCCGGCAAGCCACTCGACCTGCCTGCCAAGACCAGCTCGACCCAGGCGTGGGCTGCGCACTTGCAGCGCTACGCACGCAGCGAAACGCTGCAGGCGCAGCTGGCTTACTGGCAGGCGCAACTCGGCCTGGCTGATGCAGACCTGCCTTGCGACAACCCGGGTGGCTCGTTGCATGGCATGCATGTCGGCACCGCCCGCACCCGTCTTGACTCGGCCAGTACCCGGCAACTGCTGCAACAGGCACCTGCTGCCTACCGTACGCAGGTCAACGACCTGCTGCTGACCGCACTGGCCCGCGTCATCGCACGCTGGACCCAGCGCAGCGACGTGCTCGTGCAACTGGAGGGGCATGGCCGCGAAGAATTGTTCGATACCGTTGACCTGACGCGGACCGTGGGCTGGTTCACCAGCGTGTTCCCGGTGCGGCTGAGCCCGGAGCAGACGCTTGATGCGTCGATCAAGCGGATCAAGGAACAGCTGCGGTCGATCCCCGACAAAGGCCTGGGCTACGGTGCCCTGCGCTACCTGGGCGATGAGCAGGCCCGCGCGGCGCTTGCGCAGTTGCCGAACCCACACATCACCTTCAACTACCTGGGGCAGTTCGACGGCAGCTTCGCGCCAGGTTCGGACGCCGATGCGTCGGCGTTCCTGGTGCCCGCTGGCGAAAGCGCCGGCGCCAGCCAGAGCAGCGAAGCGCCGCTGGACAATTGGTTGTCGATCAACGGTCAGGTCTATGCCGGTGAGCTGAACCTTGAGTGGACCTTCAGCCGCGACATGTTCAACGTTCACACGGTGCAGCGCCTGGCCGACCAGTTCGCTGCCGAGCTCAAGGCGATTGTCGAGCATTGCCTGGCGGATGCCCACGCAGGTTTGACGCCTTCGGATGTTCCGCTGGCCGGGCTGACCCAGGCCCAACTGGACAGCCTGCCTGTTCCGGCGGCGCTGATCGAAGACCTCTATCCCCTTGCGCCCATGCAGCAGGGCATGCTGTTCCACAGCCTGTTCGAGCAAGGCGGGGGGCATTACATCAACCAGATGCGCGTTGACGTCAAAGGGCTCGACGTACCACGCTTCAGGCTCGCCTGGCAGGCCGCTGTCGATCGCCATGAGGTGCTCAGGGCCAACTTCGTGACCTGCTTCCAGCACCCGCTGCAGGTCATTCGCAGGCAGCTCGAATTGCCGTTCACGTACCTGGACTGGGCCGGCATCGCCGAGCAGGGTGCGGCCGTGGACAGCTGGGCCGAAGCCGATCTGCGCAAGGGCTTCGACCTGCAGCATGACCCCCTGCTGCGCCTGGCGGTTATCCGCACCAGCGAAGCATCGTGCCATCTGGTTTTCACCAGTCATCACATTCTGATGGATGGCTGGAGCAATGCGCAGTTGCTCGCTGAGGTGCTCCAGGCTTATGCCGGGGTGCCGAACGGTGGGGTGACGGGCCGCTATCGCGATTACATCGAATGGCTGCAGCGCCAGGATGCCGGGCAAGCTCAGGCCTTCTGGCAGCAGCAGTTGCATGACCTGAACGAGCCTACGCGCCTGGCACTGGCCATCCGTCAGGACAAGGCCCGCCTGGGTACCGGCTACGGTGAACACCAGCAGCGTTTGAGCGAGCAGCAGACGCAGGCGCTGGCTGCCTTTGCCCGGCAGCAGCGGGTGACCGTCAATACCTTGGTGCAAGCGGCTTGGCTGCTGCTTCTGCAGCGTTACACCGGGCAATCGTGCGTGAGCTTCGGCGCGACGGTATCCGGTCGCCCGGCGGAGCTGCGCGGTGTCGAGCAACAGCTGGGGCTGTTCATCAACACGCTGCCGGTGGTCGCCAACCCGCTTCCGCAGCAGCGGGTGGCGCAATGGGTGCAGCAACTGCAGGTGCAGAACCTGGCGCTGCGCGAATACGAGCACAGCCCCTTGTACGATATCCAGCGCTGGGCCGGATCGGGTGGGGAAGGGCTGTTCGATACCTTGCTGGTGTTCGAGAACTACCCGGTCGGCGATGCCCTGCAGCAGGGCGCACCCGCCGGGCTCGTGTTCGGCAACGTGCGCGGGCATGAACAGTCGAGCGTGCCGCTGACCTTGGCGATTGGCGCAGGTACGCACCTGTCGGTGCACTACAGCTACGACCGCCAGTGTTTCACGCAAGAAAGCATCGCGCAGATCGCCCGCCACTTCGGCACGCTGTTGCAGGCGCTGGTCAGTGGCGCAGATCAGAGGCTGGGTGACCTGGCAATGACGACAGAGGACGAGGACCTGCAAGACCTCGCTCATCGACACGGTGATGCCTTGTCGCTTTCGGACGCGCCTTGTGTGCACCTGTTGATCGAAGCGCAGGCCGCTCGCACGCCGAACGCCACCGCGCTGATTTTCGGCGACCAGCACCTGACCTATCAGCAGCTCAACCGGCGTGCCAACCAGTTGGCGCACCACCTTCGCGAACGCGGGGTGGGCCCGGATGTGCTGGTAGGGGTCGCACTCGAGCGCGGCCTGGAGATGGTGATCGGTCTGCTTGCCATCTTGAAGGCAGGCGGTGCGTATGTGCCGCTGGACCCTCTCTACCCCCGTGATCGCCTGGCTTACATGATGCAGGACAGTCAGGCTCGTCTGTTGCTGTCCCAGGCTTCGCTGGCGGATCGCCTGCCGCAGGGCGGGACGGCCGAAGTCTTGCTGCTTGACCGGTTGCAGCTGCGAGACGACGCTGATGGGAATCTGGACAATGTCACCGCGCCGGGCAACCTGGCACTGAGCATCTACACCTCGGGATCCACGGGGTTGCCCAAAGGTGTGCTGATCGAGCACCGCAATGTCACGGCGCTGATCGGCTGGGCGCGCACGGTCTACACCACGCAGGACCTGCAAGGCGTGCTGGCATCGACGTCCATCTGTTTCGACCTGTCGGTATGGGAGCTGTTTGTCACGCTGGCTGCGGGTGGCTACGCGGTGCTCGCGCAGACTGCGCTGGAACTGCCCTACCTGGCGGCGCGAGAACGCGTACGCCTGGTCAACACCGTGCCCTCGGCCATCAAGGCACTGCTCGACGCCGGTTCGTTGCCTGCGAGCGTGCGCATTGTCAACCTGGCAGGCGAACCCTTGCGGCAGCCAGTGGTGGACAGGCTCTATGCGCTGGGCCATGTGGAGCATGTCTACGACCTGTACGGCCCGTCCGAAGACACCACCTATTCCACCTGGACCCGCCGTGAGTCCGGTGGGCGAGCCAATATTGGCCGGCCTATCGCGAACACGACAGCGTATACGCTGGACATCAATGGCAAATCCATGCCGTCCGGGGTTGCGGGCGAGCTCTGCCTTACCGGTGCCGGTCTTGCCCGGGGCTACCTGGGGCGTCCGGCACTGACCGCGGAGAAATTCCTGCCCGATCCTTTCGATACTTCCGAGCATGGCGGAGGCCGTCTGTACCGGACAGGTGATCTGGCGTCCTATCGCAACGACGGCATGATCGAGTACATCGGGCGTATCGATCATCAGGTGAAGATCCGTGGCTTCCGCATCGAGCTGGGCGAGATCGAACTCAAGCTGCTTGCGCATCCCGCCATTCGCGAAGCGGTGGTGATCGATAGCGAAGGCCCGGGTGGGCGGCAACTGGTCGCGTACCTTGTGGCTGATGCGTGCATGCAGGCGCTTCGCGACACCCTGCGTGAGTACCTGAAGGCCATGCTCCCGGAATACATGGTCCCGGCGCACTTCGTCGCGCTGGACGCTCTGCCACTGACCCCCAATGGCAAGTTGGACCGCAAAGCCCTGCCTGCACCGGACGCAAACACGCTTCAGCAAGGTTTCGTGGCGCCTTGCGGCGAACTTGAAGCGCAGGTGGCAGCGATCTGGGCCGATGTGCTGAAGCTTGAAAGGGTCGGCATGAACGACAACTTCTTCGAGCTGGGCGGGCATTCGCTGCTGGCAGTCCAGGCGACCCAGCGCGTGCAGTTGCTGCTGGGGCTAGAGGTGCCGCTTTCGGCCCTGTTCGGTGCCGGGCGACTTGCGGACTACGTGGCGACGGTGGCTGAGCTGGCGCCTGCCAGCGCAGCGGATGTCGATGAGTTGAGTGATTTCCTGGCAGAACTGGAGAGTGTTTGAAATGACGGCCCAGAACATCGAGCTGGTTAAACGGTTCCTGCATCTGCCACTGGAGCAGCGTAAGCAATTCTTTGAAAAGATGCAGTCCAAGGGCATGAGCTTCGCTCGGCTGCCGATCCCGCGGATACGGGACGAATGGGGGCCTATCGGGTTGTCGTATGCCCAGCAGCGCCAGTGGTTCCTTTGGCAGTTCGAGCCCGAAAGCGCGGCCTACAACATCAGCATGGCCCTGCGTTTCAGGGGCGCATTGGACCCCGCGCTTCTGCAGCGTAGCCTTGAAGACCTGGTGCACCGCCACGAAAGCCTGCGCACCGCTTTTGCCCAGGACGGCGACCAGCCTGTGCAGGTCATTGAACCGAGTGTGCGGGTGGAAATTGTACGGGAGCCCTTTGCAGCGGCACCAGACGCTGATTTTGCCGAGCGCCTTGAACGTCGCATCGAAGAAGAGGCCGGCCAGCCTTTCGACCTGGGGCAGGCGCCCCTGTGGCGGGTAAGGCTGCTGCAGGTGAACGAGGCCGACCATGTGCTGATCCTGGTCATGCACCATATCGTCTCCGATGGCTGGTCGATGCCGATACTGCTGGACGAGTGGATCCGCAGCTACGAGGGGCATCGCCTTGGCCAGCCGGCGTCGTTGCCGGAGCTGCCGATCCAGTATGCCGACTATGCCATCTGGCAACGCCGGTGCATGGAAGCGGGCGAGCTGGCGCGTCAGCTGGCGTACTGGGAGGCCGAGCTGGGGGGGGAGCAGCCGGTGCTGGAACTGCCGATCGACCGTCCTCGCCCGGCGGTGCAGAGCCGGGCAGGTGCAAGCCTGGATATCAGCCTGGACGACACACTGTGTGCCGGCCTCAAGCAGCTGGCGCGTGATCGGGGCGTGACAGTGTTCATGCTCCTGCTGGCCAGCTACCAGACCTTGCTGCACCGCTACAGCGGGCAGAACGATATCCGTGTCGGCATACCCACGGCCAACCGCAATCGAATGGAGACCGAAGGCCTGATCGGCTTTTTCGTCAACACCCAGGTACTCAAGGCGGACTTCGACCTGGGGATGACCTTCACTGAACTGCTTGAGCAGACTCAGCGACGCGTCTCGGGTGCCCAGGCCCATCAGGACCTGCCGTTCGAGCAGCTGGTCGAAGCCTTGCAGCCAGAGCGCAGCCTCAGCCATAGCCCGTTGTTCCAGGTCATGTTCAACCACCAGACCGAAGCGCGCGGGCAGGGGAGGCAGCTGCCTGGCTTGGCTGTAGAGACGCTGAACTGGGAACGCGGGACCGCGCAGTTCGACCTGACGCTGGAGACCGTGGAGCACGAGGCAGGGATCGCGGTGTCGCTGACCTACGCAACCGCGCTGTTCGACGAAGCCACCATTGCCCAGCTCGCCGGGCACTGGCAGGCCCTGTTGGCCGCCATCGTCGCCCAGCCGCAGCAGCGCATCGCCGAGCTGCCGCTGTTGAATGCCGCGCAGCAGCAACAGGTGGTCTACGACTGGAATCGCACCCACGCCGACTACCCGCTGGAGCAGTGCCTGCAGCAACTGATCGAGGCGCAAGTCGCCGCCACCCCGGACGCACCGGCGCTGGTGTTTGCCGAACAGGCCCTGAGCTACCGTGAGCTGAACCGGCGCGCTAACCAGCTGGCGCACAAGCTGCGCGAACAGGGCGTGGGGCCGGACGTGCTGGTGGGCATTGCCGCCGAGCGCAGCGTGGACATGGTCATCGGCCTGCTGGGCATCCTCAAGGCCGGTGGCGCCTATGTGCCGCTGGACCCGGAATACCC
>NZ_FWXQ01000016.1:0-51072 GCF_900176445.1 Pseudomonas sp. URIL14HWK12:I5 | reverse complement strand
AAGATCAAGCTGGTACTGACCCGTCACGAGCAGTCTGCAGGCTTTATGGCCGCCACCTATGGCCGTCTGACCGGCAAGACCGGCGTCAGCCTGTCGACCCTCGGCCCTGGCGCCACCAACCTGGTTACTGCCAGCGCCTACGCCTACCTGGGCGGCATGCCGATGATGATGATCACCGGCCAGAAGCCGATCAAGAAGTCCAAGCAGGGCCGCTTCCAGATCATCGACGTGTGCGGCATGATGGACCCCATCACCAAGTACACCCACCAGTTCGCCTCGGCCGACAACATCCCGTCGCGCATGCGCGAAGCCTTCCGCCTGGCCGAAGAAGAAAAGCCGGGTGCGGTACACCTGGAGCTGCCGGAAGACATCGCCGCCGAGCAGACCGATGCACTGCCGATCCCGCGCAGCCTGCACCGCCGCCCGCTGGCCGAGCATGTGGCCATCGAAGCCGCCGTCGAGAAGCTGCAGAACGCCCGTAGCCCGATCCTGGTGATCGGTGCTGGCGCCAACCGCAAGATGACCGCCAAGGTCCTCAAGCAACTGATCGACAAGACCGGCATCCCGTTCATCACCACCCAGATGGGTAAGGGTGTGGTCGACGAGCGCCACCCACGCTTCCTGGGCAACGCCGCCCTGTCGTCCGGTGACTTCGTGCACCGCGCCGTCGAAGCCGCCGATCTGATCATCAACATCGGCCACGACGTGATCGAGAAGCCGCCATTCTTCATGGTGCGTGGCGGTACTGAGGTCATCCACATCAACTTCCGCTCTGCCGAAGTCGATGCCGTGTACTTCCCGCAGGTCGAAGTGATCGGCGACATCGCCAACGCCGTGTGGCAGATCAGCGAAGCGCTGAACGACACCTCGCACTGGGACTTCACTCGCCTGATGGCCATCCGTGAAGCCAACGAAGCGCAAATCGCCGAAGGCGCTGACGACAACCGCTTCCCGGTCTACCCGCAGCGCCTGGTTGCCGACATCCGTCGCGTGCTGCCGTCCGAAGGCATCGTTGCCCTGGACAACGGCATCTACAAGATCTGGTTCGCCCGCAACTACAAGGCGCACAAGCCAAACACCGTGCTGCTGGACAACGCCCTGGCGACCATGGGCGCCGGCCTGCCTTCGGCCATGGCGGCACACCTGGTGCACCCTGACCGTCCGGTGATCTCGGTATGCGGCGACGGCGGCTTCATGATGAACAGCCAGGAGCTGGAAACTGCAGTCCGTCTGGGCATGCACATCACCGTGGTGATCCTGCGTGACGACGGCTACGGCATGATCCGCTGGAAGCAGGCCAACATGGGCTTCACCGATTTCGGCCTGGACTACGGCAACCCGGACTTCGTCAAGTACGCCGAAGCCTACGGTGCCAACGGCCACCGCGTGGAAAGCGCCGAAGGCCTGCTGCCGCTGCTGGAGCACTGCATCAAGACCCCGGGCGTGCATGTGATCGACTGCCCGGTCGATTACAGCGAAAACGACCGCATCCTCAACAGCGAGCTGCGTGAGCGCGCGCTGGCGGTGTAACGCTTGACAGGAACGGCGCCACCTCAAGGCTGGCGCCGTTCCCTGGAGCGGCTTGCGCTCCCTCCTTTCGTTCAGGAATCCCTTCTCTCAGCGATCAACCAGGGCCTGCAGACTGGTCAGGATGCTGTTGGCGTCATATGGCTTGCGGGTTACGGGCACGTCTTTCAGATGCGAGGGAATGCTGATGCCGTCGCCATAGCCGGTAGCGAACAGAAACGGAATTTGCCGGCGCTGCAGTTCATCGGCGACGGAAATCGACGTCCCTGTTCCCAGGTTCACATCCAGTATCGCGGCGTCCGGTGTGCGGCTGCTAATCAAGCGCATGGCCTCATCCTCGGAACCGGCGGTCATCACGTTCTTGATCTGTGCATCGTTGAGAATCTGCTCAAGGCCAACCGCGATCACCAACTGGTCTTCAAGGATCAGCACGCACAAGCCTGACCGGGCGGCAAAGGCATCGGCTGCACGGGTAACCGGCGCGGATGTATTCACAGGGTCGGCCGCTTCGGCCACGGACAGGTGTTTTGCAGGGATTCTGAACAACCCTTGCACGCCTTCGGCGTGATATTCCACTGTGCTGGTGCCACCCAGGTCGAATGGGATACTGCGTTCTATCAGCACCGAGCCAAAGCCATTGCGGCTGGGCGGGCGAACCGTTGGCCCGCCGCTTTCGCGCCAGGTAATGCTGCAGCTGTGGGTGGCGTCGATGGCCCAGCTTACGGCAAGTTTGCCGCTCGCCCGCGACAACGCGCCGTATTTGGCAGCATTGGTTGCCAGTTCGTGCAGCACCAAGGCCATGACCGAGTAGGCGCGGGCATCCAGGATAACGTTCGGGCCTTGCAGTTCAATCAATCCGGCGGCGGTGCGGTAGGGTGAAAGCTCTGCCTCCAGCAGCTTGGCCAGTCGCCCGCCACCGTCACCGCGTACCACCTGGTCGTGAGCGAGGGACAGCGCATGGATGCGCCCCTTCAATGTCGCCACGTAGTCCTGCAGTGTCTGGCTCTCCGAGGTCGGGTGGGCAACCAGCGCGCCAATCAACGACAGGATGTTCTTGACCCTGTGGTTGAGCTCTTCATTGAGGATGCGCTGGCGCACTTCTGCCTTCGAACGCTCGCTGGCCAGCAACTCGCTGTTATACAGCACCACCTCGACGATAGCGGTACGGATGGCGTCGCCAAACTGGCGGTCTTGCTCGGTCCAGGGCAGTGACTGCTGGTGAACGGTTTCTTTCCAGATCGCAAAGCTTTTGCGTGGTGTCAGGCGGTCGCCCAGTGCGCCGCTGTCATAGGTCTTGTTCGGGTCCCCGGCCCAGTCGAGTGTCTCGACCACTTCCTTGCGGAAGAAAATCAGGTAATCCCTAGGCTGCTGCGACATCGGTATGATCAGTACGCCAGACACATCGGTAAAGTACGCCTGGGCCGCAGGCAGCACCATCGACAGGCGGTTGGACGCCCAGGTACGGCCAGCGCTGACAATGTCTGCCAGGCGCAGCAGGTCGGGCACCGCCGATGTGGGCGGCGTCAGCCCGGCGGATGACCAGCGGCCTTGCAGCGACATGCCGATGCCGTCGCAGGGGATCAGCGACATAAGCCGGGGCAGGCGCGCACGGAAGAACCCATCGATGTCTGCAGCCCGGTTGGCGTCAAGCAGCATACTGTCCAGCGCTTTGTGAACGTGCACGGCGGCTTCAAGCTTTTGCCGGCTGCGCAGGGTCTCGATATGCAGCGAGAAGAATTCGCCGAACATTTCCGCCGCCACACGTTGCCCCATGGCCAGCGTGCGTGGTGCATAGTGATGGCAGGCGATCATCCCCCACAGCTCTCCATTGACGATGACCGAAATCGACATGGAGGCCCCCACGCCCATGTTGCACAGGTATTCGCAGTGGATCGGCGAGACGCTGCGCAAGTGCGCATAGGAAAGGTCGAGCGGCTCGCCCGAGGGGTCGAGCACCGGGTCGATGGCGACTGTCTTGAACTGGGCATCCGAGATCACCCGGATCGGGTTGCGCAGGTAAAGTGCGCGGGCCTGCTTGGGGATGTCGGAGGCCGGGAAATACTGGCCCATGAAGCTTTCAAGGTCGCTGCGCCTGGCCTCTGCAACCACCTTGCCGGCGCCGTCGGCACCCAATTGGTAGATCATCACCCGGTCGTAACCGAGCACGGCCCGGACAAAGCGGGCAGCATCGCGGAACAGCTTGCTGGTCTGGTCGATGTCGCGCAGTTGGGCGATCAGCGTGCGGGCCAGCTCGATTGGCTCGGCAATGCTCGCGCCAGCGGGCTCGAACTCGAGGATAGCCGTGCCTTTGAACACGTGGGCGGCAACGTCGACAGCCTCGCCGCTGGGCAGCTTCACACCGAAGCTGTGCGCCGGCCGCGAGGCCTCCCGCGTGCGGGCCAGCGCGTTGCGCAGGGTATGCGCCACCTCATCCCCGAGCACCGCATGCAGCTTCTGGCCGTTGATGTCGCTTGCTACGCCCAGCATTTGTGGGGCATTGGCCGAATGACGCAAAACGACGGTGGCCGAGGCATCGCACGCCAGCAGGCAGCCATGGGGCTGGATGCTGCCAGGTATCTGAATAGGCTCGCGGTCGCAGTTGGTCAGGTTTACTTGGGGGTTGAATGTCATGGGCCGTGCCTGTGGAGGATGAGGAGGCTGCCAGCAGGGCCGCCAACGTCAGCCTAGCAGGCATGCCCGCCTTTGGCATAGCGAGGCGAAAAGGGCCGTGCTGGCTCATGACGGGTGTTCCCCTCGATCATCAGCGAACCCCAGCTCACGGATGAACATCGAAAACAGTTCAGGGTGAGACGAGATATTCAATTTCGCGTACAGGTGGCGCCGGTGCACCTTGATGGTTTCTGGCGAGATGCCCAGCCGTTGCGCCATCGCCTTCGACGAATAGCCGCGCAGGAGGAAAGGACGAGAAGGCCGCATGTGCCGCCTTTTACCTGTGGAGTACAGATGTGCTCTTGTCGATATGCCTTGAAGGCAAACGGCGATCAATGGTCTCATCCGCACCTGAGCCAACTGGTATTGAACGATGATTCGCCCGCTGTTTGTTTCCATCGATGGGCCTAAAGGCACCGGCAAGACCACGCTGCTGGAGGCCGTCACCCAAGCCCTGAGAGTGGACGGGAAAAAGGTGATCCGCCTTTGCGAAAAAAAGAGCGATCCCTACCGGGGCGAAACCATGGCGCTGGTCAACAAGCTCGCCAGAAACCCTTGCCGAGATCTGGAATTAAGGGTGTGCGAGCGCTTCGCTGAAAGCCGCGCCTGGATTTCCCGGCACGTACTGCCCAAGCAGCCAGCCGACAGCATCGTCCTGATTGATCGCTGGTACCCCTCTGACGCCGCGTTTCGCCGCACGGTGCCGTTTGACCAGATCTTGCGATTGAACCTCGACCTAAGCGTGCAAGTGCCAGATTTGCATGTCGGGGTTGTCACTGCCCCTGAAACCTCGTGGGCAAGGGCTGCGGCACGCACGCGTGGCCTGGGCAGTACGGTGATATACAACCTGGATGAACAGGTTGCCTGCACCGAGGCTTTCGAGCGGGCGCTCGTAAAGCACGGCTGGGTGTTGTGCCGTAATGAAGGGGCCATCGAAGACGCGACGCGGCAGGTGGTTGGCGAGATTGACCGCGTACTGCTATCGCGTTGAGCGCTCGTGCGCCTCTGTGCAAGCTGGCTTGCCGGCGCAAAGGCCGGCTTGGGCAACCATGCGTGGATGATCAGGCGCTCTGGCGGTCGATATCACGGCGCAGGACAACCGACGTGGTAATGTCATCAACCGATTCGTGACGTGCCACGTTGTCGCGCACCTGATTGAGGTCGTCGATTGTTCGGGTTTCCACCTCAACCACCAGGTCAAGCTGCCCACTCACCGAGGAAACCCGCCGCACGCGTGCGTCCGTTGCCAACTGGTCGAGCAGCCCCATGGCAGGTGTGCGGTGCAAGGTCACCAGCAGTATCGCGCGTATGACATTGGCGTCTATTTCGCCGATATCCGCACGGTATCCTCGAATGATCCCGCTGCGTTCAAGGTTGGCCACACGCTCGGTAGTGGCGCTTCTGGAAAGGCCTATGCGGCCGGCTAATGCCTTCAGCGCAATGCGCGCGTCCTTCGAAAGTACTTCAAGAATCTCACGATCTTTTGCGTCAAGTTCACGCATTGCACCACCTGATAAGCTCGCCGTCATTATGCCGGTCGGTACCGGCATAATGCCTGTCGATCCCGACCGTATGCAGGGTGTCGGTTTCGGCAGTGCGTGACAAGCTATTGAAAAACAATTTGCTCGCTCGGAACGTGATGATATGACAGACCTTTCCCACCCGGCACCTCGGTTTTCGGCAAGCGATGCAGAGGGCCTCGCAAAAGATTTTTTCAATGTCACCGCTACAGCAACCCCCCTGGACGGGGAGCGGGACCGCAATTACCGGTTGGATACGGGCGTCGATGCGGGCTGGATACTGAAAATCGTCAATTCCAGCGAACCCCGGGTAGAAAGCGAGTTTCAAACCGCGCTGCTCGATCATCTGGCCGTGCATGGCGCGCACCTGGGTGTGCCTCACCTTCGCGCCAGTGTGGCGGGTGACTATCTGCCATCCGTGGCCAGCGCCACAGGTGAACAGCATGCCATGCGCCTGGTCAGTTGGTTGGCCGGCACGCCGCTTGCCGAGGCCAAGCGCTCTGTCGCGCTGATGAGCAACTTTGGCCGGGCACTCGGTGAACTTGACCGCGCCCTGCAGGGGTTCATGCACCTTGGTGCCGTCCGTGACCTGGACTGGGACTTGCGCCATGCCGCACGCTCCCGTTCGCGCTTGCACTACATCAAAAGCCCCGAGCGTCGGGCCATTGTCGAGCGTTTTATCACCCGGTTCGAACACACTGTACAGCCCCGGCTGGCATCACTCAGGGCGCAGGTGATCCACAATGACGCCAACGACTGGAACATCCTGGTCGATGCCGAAACCACCCGCCATGTGACCGGCTTCATCGACTTTGGCGATGCCGTGCATACCGTGCTGATTGCCGAGGTCGCGATCGCCTGTGCTTACGCCATTCTCGACATGGACGACCCGATCGGCGCTGCCGCAGCGCTGGTGGCCGGATTCCATGAAAAGTACCCATTGCAAGCGCAAGAGCTTGACGTGCTGTTCAACCTGATTGCCATGCGCCTGGTTATCAGCGTAACTTTCTCCGCTTCCCGGCAAGATCAGACAGAAGACAACCCTTACCTGGCGATCAGTGAAGCGCCAGCCTGGCGCCTGCTGGAACAGCTTGATTCGATGAATCCACGGCTGGCCACCGGCATCCTGCGCAAAGCCTGCGGTTTCGATGCCATCGAGGGGGCGGGTGCAGTGCGCCGCTGGATCGCCGATAACCACACATCATTTGCCGACCTGGTGCGCCCGTCAGCCGCCGTCCTCAACAAGGTGATCGCGCCATTTGGCGACGCCAGCCACGAGATGACCATCGCCTCAGCCGAGCAGCGGCCTGCCGATGCGACGCGCTGGTGGAATGCGTTCTCTGCCGCGCACAATGTGCCTCTGGCCATCGGGCCATGGGGTGAGTTACGTACCATTTATACGGACAGCGCATTCGAGTCGCGCTTCATCAAGGGGCAGCGCCGCACCTTGCATGTGGGGGTCGATCTGGTGATGCCCGCCGGTACGCCGTTGTACGCGCCGGTCGCTGGCACCGTCAAAAGCGTTGAGGTTGAACCAGACCCGCTGGGCTATGGTGGGCTGGTGATGATCAAGCACAGCCCGTCAGGTTGCCCGCCATTCCTGACCCTGTGGGGGCACCTGGCCCACGAGGCGCTCAGCCGCTTGAAGGCCGGTGACAAGCTCGAAGCCGGCGACCTGGTGGGCTACATGGGCACCGATACTGAAAACGGCGGCTGGATTCCCCACCTGCACCTGCAGATGACCACCGATACCCAGCTGAGCGCGAGTGAGGTCATTGGCGTTGGAGAGCCCGAGTACCGCGAAGTGTGGGCTGACCTGTTCCCTGATGCGTCGACCTTGGCCGGCATCCCGCCAGAAACCTACAACCAGCAGGGAATGACCAAGGCCCAGATCATTGCCAAGCGTAAAGAGCTGCTGCTACCGAACTTGTCAATTTCGTACACCGACCCGATCAAGTTCGTGCGCGGCGATGGCGTATGGCTGATCGACAACTTCGGGCGGGCCTACCTGGATTGCTTCAACAACGTGTGCCACTTGGGCCATAGCCATCCCGACGTGGTCGACGCCTTGACCCGCCAGGCTGCACGACTTAACACCAACACCCGTTACCTGCACGACAACATCGTCGAGTACGCCGAGCGGCTGACCGGCACGTTGCCAGAGGGCCTTTGTGTGGCGTCATTCGGCTGCTCGGGCAGTGAAGCCAACAGCCTCATGCTGCGCATGGCGCGCAACTACACCGGTAGCGACCAGGCGATCGTGCTGGACTGGGCTTACCATGGCACCACGCAAGAACTCATCGACCTAAGCCCTTACAAGTACAAGCGCAAAGCCGGCAAGGGCAGGGCGGCGCACGTATACGAGGCGGTGGTTCCAGACAGCTACTACGCGCCCGAGCACTGGCCATTGGAAGAGCACGGCAAGCGGTTTGCCGAGTCGGTGGCAGAGCAGCTGGACGCCATGCGCAAAGCCGGCAAGGGCCCGGGGTTCTTCCTTGCCGAGTCGATCCCCAGCGTGGCGGGGCAGGTGTTCCTGCCCGAGCATTACCTCAAGGAGGTATACGCCATGGTTCGCGCCGAAGGTGGGCTGTGCCTGGCCGATGAGGTGCAGGTCGGGTTTGGCCGCGTCGGTAGCCACTGGTGGGCGTTCGAGACCCAAGGCGTAGTGCCGGATGCTGTCACTATGGGCAAACCGATTGGTAACGGCCACCCGATGTCGGCGGTGGTGACCACGCGCGAGGTTGCCGATGCTTTCAACAACGGCATGGAGTACTTCAATACGTTCGCCGGCAACCCCGTGTCGTGTGCGGTGGGCCTGGCGGTGCTCGATGCAATCGAGCGCGACCAGCTGAAAGAGAATGCCTTGAGCATCGGCAATTACCTGCTTGAGGGTTTGCGCAAACTTCAGCAGCGATTCGATGTGATTGGTGATGTACGCGGGTTGGGCCTGTTCCTCGGCATCGTGTTGGTCACGGACCGCACGTCGAAGGCTCCGGCCACGGCCTTGGCCAGGAAAGTTGCCGATGGCGCCAGAGAACGCGGTGTGTTGATCGGTACCGAAGGCCCGCATGACAACGTGCTGAAAATGCGTCCTTCCATGATTTTCAGCCGGGCCAATGCGGACTTCCTTCTGGAAGTGCTGCAAGACAGCTTCATTGCGGCGCTGAAGTGAGGTGCACCCAGTGAGATTCTGAGAAGTCCGTTCAAGAACGCCCCCAGGCTTCCCTGAGAAAGCATCTGCTTGACTACCAATATTCACTTTGTCGAGCACGGCACCTTCGGGAGGTCCTTGGGTGCTATTGCCTCGCCGCCTTGATGGCGGACGACGAGCAGCGTTGCCTCGAACAGTTCGAACTAGCGCCTGAAGAAGCCCGGGCGACGGTGCCTTGATTCGCAGTTCAGTTCTGGTCGATCGCCATCCAGTTAGTGCCATTGTTGTTTTATTTCCAGCCATTGACTGTTTGAAAGCTATTGTTCTGGCGCTGGAAAGAAGATGTTTTCCTCAGACTCCATGTGGTCGTTGTATTTTTCGATGAAGTCATCGACAGTGTCCAAAGACACGATGAGCTGCCTCCGTGCTGGATTTCAAACGCGCTGGCCCAGCGCTAAGATAAAGTTTGCTGTCATCAGGACATCAAGAGTTGGAGCACTGCAATGTTTATTGATGTGAATGCTTTCACACCCTGGTCGGCACTCGGAGGGGGGGCGCTGATTGGTCTGGCAGCAGGTCTGTTCGCCATGGGCAACGGACGGGTAGCCGGTATTAGTGGGTTGCTCGCTTCGATGTTGCAGCGTGCAGGGGAGGGGCGTGGTGACAAAGCGGCGTTCTTGCTGGGAATCTTCGCTGCACCGTTGTTGTGGCAGGCGTTCGCGTCGCTTCCTACTGTGCAGTTCACCAGCGCACCTTGGGTGCTGATGGCCGCAGGGCTGCTGGTCGGCCTGGGTACTCGCTACGGTGGCGGCTGCACCAGCGGTCATGGGGTGTGCGGCCTGTCGCGGCTGTCTCCTCGTTCGGCAGTGGCGACGCTGTGTTTCATGGCGACCGGTTTTGTCACTGTGTTCGGCGCTCGGCATCTTTTTACAGGAACGTAACATGACTCGGATCAGTGGCTTTATCGCAGGGGTGCTGTTCGGGATAGGTTTATTGCTGTCCGGAATGGCAAACCCTGCCAAGGTGATTGGCTTCCTCGACCTAGCCGGGCAATGGGACCCCTCGCTGGCGTTGGTCATGGTCGGAGCCATCGGAGCGGCGTTCTTGCCAATGGCCTGGGCACGTCGACACTCGGTGACGCTGCTAGGTGAGACGATGCATTTACCCGCCCGGCGTGACATTGACCGTCGTCTAGTTGGCGGAAGCCTGTTGTTCGGTGTTGGTTGGGGCCTGGCCGGGGTGTGTCCGGGCCCGGCGTTGGTGCTTTTGTCGGGTGGCTACTGGCCGGCGTGGCTGTTTGTGGCAGCGATGTTGCTGGGTATGCTGATATTCAATGTGATCGAAGCGGTCACGGCACCAAGTGTTTGATTACTTATGGTGACGTGATCCGTGAACCCAACTCGTCACTCAGATTATCATGCGTTCTTTCATTCGGATGGCAGTGCCCATACATGCCCCCGTTGCTCATCCTGAGAGGGGCGGCACCTTCACTCAGGAGGATGGATATGGCTAGAAACGCTCTCTCGTTCGCCAATTGTCCGGTCATGGGAGGTGGGCATGCCTGATCGGGGAGTACCGACCAGGCATTTTATTACTGAGCGGGGGCCTTTTCTGCGCTAAACCCTTTTGCCTTTTTTGCGTGTGATGTTCTAGACCAGCCGATCATCAAGGCGACAACGATCAGCGGAATAGTGGACACCGTGTAGGTACCGCTCGGGTAGTCGAATGCCATCAGAATCAATACAAAAGCAAGAAAGCCGAGGGTCATCCATGAAGTGAATGGTGCACCAGGCATTCTAAAACTGACCATCTGAACCTCACCGCGTATAACGGCGCGGCGGTAATTGATTTGAGACAGCACGATGAATGCCCAAGTGGTAATGATCCCAAGAGCGGCCATGTTAAGCAGCAGTTCGAAGATCTGGGCGGGGATCAGGTAGTTCAAGAGAACACCAAACGCGTTGATGACTACGGTAATCAAGATACCTTTATACGGTACACCCTGAGCATTCATTGCGGAAAGCGATTTGGGTGCTGAGCCGCCCATTGACAGCGAGCGAAGAATCCGCCCTGTGGAATACAGGCCCGCGTTGAGACTTGAAAGTGCTGCAGTGAGTACGACAATGTTCATCACTGACCCCATGCTAGGGATACCCAAGGCAGAGAAGAAAGTAACAAACGGGCTCTCATTGGCGCTGTAAGCTGTCCACGGAAGTACCGAGATCAAAAGCACAACGGAGCCGATGTAGAACAAAACGATCCGCCAAATCACGCCATTGATTGCCTTCGGCAGAATATCCTTAGGATTTTCGGTCTCGCCAGCTGCAGTCCCCACAAGCTCAATACTTGAATAAGCGAACAGTACGCCTTGAATGATCAGGACGGCAGGCAGAATTCCATGAGGGAAGATACCTCCATTGTCGCTTATCAGGCTAAGACCTGGTGCATGTCCACCAATAGGGTGACCGGTGCCGAGAACCACGGTACCTACAATAAGGAATGCTACGATTGCACCGACCTTGATAATGGCGAACCAGAACTCCATTTCACCGAACCACTTGACGCCGATCAGGTTCATGACGGTTACAACGGTGAGGGCAATTAGGGCGAACCCCCATTGAGGGAAGTCAGCAAAAACACCCCAGTACTTCATGTAGATGGCAACAGCTGTAATATCTACAATGCCAGTAGTTGCCCAAATCAGGAAGTACATCCAGCCTGCGACAAATGCCGCGCGTTCGCCCATGAACTCCCGTGTGTAGGAAACGAAACTACCTGTGGTCGGGCGGTGCATGATAAGTTCGCCCAACGCTCGGAGGATGAAAAACGCAAAGATGCCACACACAAGATACACTATACCTAGCGACGGCCCGGCTGATTGTAGCCTACTGCCAGCGCCGAGGAAGAGGCCAGTCCCGATTGCTCCTCCTAGAGCGATCATCTGGATATGTCGTCGCTTCAGATTCTTAGAGTATCCGGACTCATGAGAATCTAGCCAGTCGGATTTATTCTTTTTGGCTGAGTCGGCTTGACTCTGCTCATTTTTTTGTGTCATCGCCATAAATTCACCTAAAGCGCACAGGCTTAGTAGTATTTGTTATTGGTATTTCTTTATCTGCATCCTACAGACAGACTTGCATGCAAAGTCTGGTCAGTCCTGACTACAAAAAATACTTTCAGGTGCTAGTTAACGCTGGGGCTAAGTATGGAAAGGCCGCCGCTCCTCGCTGTGAAGGCTTCCCAAAGATCGATTGAAGTTCCGGTTGCTGGGTTGGAGAGGAACTTTGCCTCAAGCGCGTTAACGAAATTAAGTCTATCTCTGCTTGCGTGCATGAGGTTTGCAATTCGTAAGTGCCGAGCGTTATGATGCGCAGGAATCCTGCATGGAGAGGGTGGATAATGACTGATATTCAGCTTGATAGAATGGATACGCGAATTATCTCGGTGCTTCGGAAAGATGGTCGGATCAGCCATCAGCAGATGTCAACTCAAGTCGGACTGTCGCCGTCACAGTGCTTGCGCCGAGTGAAAAGGCTTGAAGAAGTTGGGGTGATCAAGGGATACACAGCGGTAATAGATGAAGGTAAGCTGGGTAACGATGTAAGTGCCTGGATCATTGTGACTTTACACAGAAACAAGCCTGGAGCACGAGAGCGAGTGGCCTTGCTCCTTCAGAACAGACCATGGGTCAGATTGGCGACTGGCATAACGGGTGATGTTGACTTTATGATTCGCGTGGTCGCGCCACGCATGGCAGATTTTACAAAAATCTTGGTTGATGAGCTGAGCTCACACCCTGATATCAGTAGCACTCAATCGTTCATATGTCTGGATGACTTGGTAGGAAGTTTGGTCTGACTGTGAACTAAGGGCATTGTACGTGGCAATGCCCTAGTTCAGATAGGCTTAGAGCGACTGATCCAGAGCTTGAATCAGTTGATGAATTTCCTCTGGAGTTGTGTAGTGGACGAACGAGAGACGCAGAACACCTTCCTCTGGGTTAACGCCGAGCGCTTCAAGCAGGCGGACTGCATAGAAATGACTGGCACCTGCGATGATGCCCTTTTTAGCCAGTCGCTCAGAAACCTCGCGAGGGGATGATTTCATCGTTTGAATTGACAAAGTCGCGGCTTTGTTTTTGGCGTCAGTAGGGCCGAGCAAGCGTACCCGTGAATCATTCGCACAGAAATCCAGCAGCTGCGGCAGGAGCGCGGCCTCTGCATCTTTGAAGAGATTTCGTACGTTCGCTGCTCGATCACTTACGCTAGCGTTTGGAAAGTGATGAGCATGGACGTTGTCGAAGTACGAAGTCACACCGCTTGCTGCGGCGACTTGCGCATGATCAGGGCCGGCAGGCACAAACCATTTGGCGAGATGCGCCGCGTTAAAGTAGTGTGCCTGGTTGCCCAAAAAGTCCATCACTGGTCGACGGATGACCATGGCGCCAAGGTGAGGGCCGAAGGTTTTGTAGAGGGAGAACAGGTAAATATCGGCCCCTAGTTCGCGTACATCCGGGAACCCATGCCCAGCGTAAGAAACACCATCCACAACAGCAACTGCACCGGCGGAATGGACGATTTCGCAGATTTCGCGTACCGGGTTGATCTCACCTAAAATATTCGAACAGTGCGCGAAAGCGACCACTTTGGTTCGTGGCGAAAGCAAAGCCTCAAGACCGCTTCGCTCCAGGGAACCGGTGGTAGGGTTCACCTGCCATTCTTTGATAGCAATGCCGCGTTTTGCAAGGCGACGCCACACGCCATTGTTCGCCTCGTGATCCTGGTTGGTAACGATGATTTCGTCACCGGCATCAAGACGGTTTGCGAAGGCTTCCGCAAGGACGTAGATGTTCTGGGACGAGGATGGGCCAAGGTGCACCTCTTCAGCCTCTACTCCCAGATACGCAGCAATTTCTGCATGAGAGTGATCCATCTCTTCACCACCACGACGAGAGGCCGGGTGTGCACCATATGGCTGCATCTTGTTCTGACGATAAAACCGATTCAGATTTTCGATGACGTCCCGGCAGGCATAAGAGCCCCCCGCGTTGTCGAAAAATGCTTGGCCTTCGAGGGAAGGCTCAGAGAATGCGGGGAACTGGCTACGGATAAAGGAAAGGTCGATTGTGGTCACGGTTGTGCTCCGTCTGAACAGTTGGGTTCTAACGGTAAATATGCTAATCGCGAACCGCCGCATTAAGTGGGCGTATTCAATCTAAAAAAAACCACTATGCACGAATCCTGCGTAAGTCTGGTTCCCCGTGACCGTTTCTCGTCAGAAATCTAACCTACTCGAGCGAGTAAGAGCACGCCTCGCGCTTTTCGCAGGGGTGCCGTTTTGGTTCGACGTTCACGCCATGGTTTTCTCGAACAATGCGCCTGCTTTGGAAGCCAAGCTGCACGAGCATTTTGCATCAGGGTCATGTCGATCAAGGCTTGACCGCACACGTTGTGCAAATACGTTTAACATGCTCAAGGACCACCCCCATCGTTGAAAGAGATTCGCATGGAGTTACGTCAGCTTCGCTATTTCCTGAGTGTTCTGGATTACGGCAGTCTTGGCAGGGCGGCGGTCGAGCTCGGGGTCGGCGCCTCCGCCCTGAGCCAGCAACTGTCGAAGCTGGAGAGCGAGGTGAGTACCCGGCTTTTGACACGTTCGAGTACCGGCGTCTCGCCGACGGCGGCCGGCCTGGCCTTCGAATACCATGCGCGCCTGGCGCTTCGTCAGGCGGAGCACGCTGTCCTGGCGGCACAAAGTGGCCGCATGAGCGGCTATGCGAGCGTAGGGCTGGCACCGACCACCGCATCGATTCTTGGCTTGGCGTTGATCGACAGGATGCGCAAACGCTATCCGGACATCCGCCTGCACCTGGTGGAAATGTTGTCTGGCTATCTGATGAACCAACTTAATGCCAGGCACCTTGACCTGGCGGTACTGTTCCAGACGGAGACGGGGCCGCGGCTGGATGTCCGGGCGCTTCTGACGGAGCGGCTGTTCGTGCTGGTTCCCGCTCCGTTGGTCGAGGTCGGGTGGGGTGAGTCGCTGACGTTGCGACAGATCTCGACGCTCCCCTTGGTGATGCCCAGCACCCAACATGGCCTGCGCACGACGTTGCGTTCGATTTTCGAGCGGGCAGGGCTGGAGGCCAGCATCGTCATGGAAGTCGATGGTTTGTCGCTGTTGATGGATTGCGTGTGTGCGGGCCATGCCGCCACCATCCAGCCCGGCGCGACGGTGGCCCGGGCGCATCAGGCGGGCCTGCGCGTGTTTGCCATCGATGAAGCACAGGCGCAGCGGCGCAATGTAATTGTCAGCCTGACCGATGACGAGCTCTCGCCGGCAGCGTTGGCAACACGGATCGTACTGCAGGAGGTCGCTCGGGATCTGGTGGAACAGGGCCGATGGCCTGGAGCCCGGCTGCTTTGACCCGGATTCTGGGTGCGTTCATCCAGCCCCTTTAGAAAAACTGAATACCTCCCCCCGACGATCGCGTTTCGCACACCCCGGGCTCTCATTAAAGTCCCCGGTCACGAGGAGCAGCCGAACATTCGGCTCTTCGTGATCTGGAGGCGAAATGATCGATGTGCTAGTCATCGGAGGGGGCAATGCCGCCCTCTGTGCCGCGCTGATGGCGCGAGAGGCCGGAGCCAGCGTGCTGCTGCTCGAGGCCGCACCCCGCGCCTGGCGTGGTGGCAACTCACAACACACGCGTAACCTGCGGTGCATGCATGATGACCCCCAGGACGTACTGCTCGAGGCGTACCCGGAAGAGGAGTTCTGGCAAGACCTGTTGAAGGTCACCGGTGGCCAGACCGACGAAAAGCTTGCGCGCCTGGTGATTCGCGCATCCTCCAGCTGTCGCGGGTGGATGCGCCGGCATGGCGTGCATTTCCAGCCCTCATTGTCTGGTGCGCTGCACACCGCACGGACCAATGCCTTCTTCATGGGCGGCGGCAAGGCGCTGGTCAATGCCTACTTTCGCAGCGCTGAAAACCTTGGCGTACAGATACGCTACGACACGCCAGTAGCCGACATCGAACTGCAGGACGGACGCTTCGTCGCTGCCCATGTGCCGGCACGTGAGGTTCAAGGGCGACACCTGCCTGCCGAGCGCATCGAGGCGCGTACCTGTGTGCTTGCTGCCGGTGGTTTCGAGTCCAACCGCCAATGGTTGCGCGAGGCGTGGGGGCAGAACGAGCGAGGGGAGTGGCCTTCGGACAATTTTCTGATCCGTGGCACGCGCTTCAATGATGGGGTGCTGTTGCGCCGCATGATTGCACTGGGCGCCGACACGATTGGCGACCCGACGCAGGCACACATGGTGGCGATCGATGCCCGCGCACCGCTATACGACGGCGGCATCTGCACGCGCATCGATTGTGTGTCGCTGGGCGTGGTGGTCAACCGCGACGGTCAGCGCTTCTACGATGAAGGAGAGGACTTCTGGCCCAAGCGCTATGCCATCTGGGGGCGCCTGGTCGCGCATCAGCCAGGGCAGGTCGGGTTCTCGATCATCGACCGGAAAGCCCTCGGGCGCTTCATGCCACCGGTTTTCCCGGGCGCCACCGCCGATAGCCTGGAGGCGTTGGCCGGCCTGCTCGGTTTGCCTGTGCAGGCCTTCATCGAAACCGTGCATGCCTACAACCGAGCCTGCCAGGTGGGCACTTTCGACCACACCCAGCTGGACGACTGCCACACCGTAGGCCTGGAACCGGTGAAAAGCCACTGGGCGCGCCCGATCGATACGCCTCCTTACTACGGCTACCCGCTGCGCCCCGGCGTGACTTTCACCTACCTGGGGCTGCGCACCGATGAAACCGCCTCCGTCCATTTCGACGGGCGTCCCAGCCCGAACCTGTTTGTTGCCGGCGAGATGATGGCGGGCAATGTACTGGGCAAGGGCTACACCGCAGGTGTTGGCATGTCCATCGGCACCGCTTTCGGGCGTATCGCCGGCACCAGCGCCGCTGCGGCGGCGGGTTATGAACATCCAGAAAAAGAGAGACGCCATGACTGCGCAACTGCCTGAACCACGCCAGCCTGAAGCCGCCCCGTCAGCCTTCGAACTGATCCCGGTGTTGAACCTGGAGGAACGGGAAGTGGACCGACAAATGCGGATATGCAACGCCTGTCGTTACTGCGAAGGCTTCTGCGCGGTTTTCCCGGCAATGACCCGCAGGCTGGAGTTCGCCAAGGCCGACATCCATTACCTGGCCAACCTGTGCCACAACTGCGGCGCTTGCCTGCATGCCTGCCAGTACGCGCAGCCCCACGAATTCGCGGTAAACGTGCCCCAGGCGATGGCCAAGGTGCGCGGCCAGACATACACCGAGTATGCGTGGCCGGCTCTCTTCGGGCGGCTCTACACGCACAACGGCACCTATGTTGCCAGTGCATTGGCCGTAGCCTTGTCGCTGTTCCTGCTGCTGACCTTGTTCGTCAATGGCACGCTGCTGCCCGGGCGGTTGGCTGGTAATTTCTATGCGGTCTTCCCACACAATACCCTGGCCCTGATGTTCGGTAGCGTCTTTGCCGCTGCAGCGCTGGCCCTGGCGGTGGCTGTACGACGCTTCTGGCGCTCGGTCTCGCCTGCCGAGGCGCTGGCGCAACCGGCCAAAGGGGCAGTGTTCGAGGCATCAAGCGCAGCGTTGACCCTGAAATACCTAGACGGCGGACATGGCCAAGGTTGCAACAATGCCGATGATCGCTTCACGCTCTGGCGCCGGCGCTTCCATCACTTCACCTTCTACGGCTTCATGTTGTGCTTTGCCGCCACGGTGGTCGCCACCGGCTATCACTACCTGCTGGGCCAGCAGGCGCCGTACCCGCTGCTGAGTGCACCGGTGTTGCTCGGAACACTCGGCGGTATTGGCTTGATCGTCGGGCCGGCCGGGCTGTTGGCGCTGAACCTGCGCAGGGCGCCGGAGCAGGGCGATGTTGCCCAGCGGCCCATGGACCGGGCGTTCATCCTGCTTCTGCTGCTGGTCAGCATCACGGGCCTTGCGTTGCTTGGCCTGCGTGATACCGCAGCGATGGCGATCCTGCTGGCGATCCATTTGGGCACTGTGATGGCGCTATTCGTCACGCTGCCCTACGGCAAGTTCGCCCATGGCCTGTTCCGCAGCGCGGCACTCTTGAAGTTCGCGATCGAGAAACGCCGGCCCAACGAACTGGGCCTGGGAGGGGAGTGAACCATGGACGCAGCCGTTTTTTCCCCTGTGCCGCGCCGCGCGAAACGCAAGGCGTTTCGCTCACCGGTTGGGCCACTTGTCCAGCAAGATCGACACGAACTTCTCTGCAGCTGGCGACAGCGACGCCCCTCGGCGATAGACCAATCCCAGGGTGCGGGTGACCTGGGGTTCGATCAGCGGCACGCTGACGAGCGTAGGGTGGTCGGCGTTAGGCATGGCCAGGCTGGGCATGGCCGACACGCCCAACCCGGCTTCGACCATGCCCAGCGAGGTGGACAGGTGCTGAACCTCATAGAACCACTTGGGCCGCAGGTTGAGACCGGACAGGGCATGGTCCAGCAGCATCCGATTACCGCTAAGCCGGCCTACGCCGATCAGGCGGTAGTCGGCCAGTTCTGTCCAGGTGACGGCCTCACGGTTCGCCAGCTTGTGGTCCCTGCGGCAGGCCAGGACGAAATGCTCCTGTACCAGGGAGACGAACTCGATGTCCGGGTGCTGGCCGCTCATCATATTGATGCCGAAATCGGCTTCACCCCGCAGTACGGCCTCAAGCCCGTCGTTGGCGCTGAGGTCCAGCAGACGAATGCGGATCTTGGGGTATTGCTCGTTGTAATCGCGGATCACCGACGGCAGGAAATAGAACGCCGCGGTCGGGATGCAGGCGAGGGTGACCTGGCCGGTCTGTCGTTCGGCGAGTTCGCGAATGCTCAGGATCGAGTCCTCGAAGTCATCCAGCAGGCGCCTGGCCTTGGGCAGGAAGTCACGCCCGACGCTGGTAAGACTGACGCGACGGGTAGTGCGTTCCAGCAGCGAAGTGCCCAGCCCTTCCTCGAGCTTTTTAATCCGCCGGCTCAGGGCGGGCTGCGACAGGTGCAATGCTTCCGCAGCTTCATGGAAGCTGCCGAGTTCGGCGATTTTCACGAAAGATCGTATGTCTTGCAGTTCATATTCCATCTCGAAATCGCTCTTTGGCCCTGGTCATTATTGATGCTTAAAGCGGAATAATGGCTACGATATTTGCATTGGAATGATTTATATATCCCTGTCAATCTTGTGTCCACAGCATCAATGATGTCCATTGATCAACGAGAGTGCGAAATCATGCAACGAATTCCTTGCGTACTCATGCGCGGTGGCACCTCCAAGGGCCCCTTCTTCCATGCATGGGACCTTCCTGCCAATGTGGTCGAACGCGACGAATTGCTGATCAACCTGATGGGTTCCGGGCATGAACTGGAAATCGACGGCATCGGTGGCGGTAGCCCGCAGACCAGCAAGGTAGCGATTGTAAGCCCCTCGCTGCATGCCGACGCCGACGTCGACTACCTGTTCGTGCAGGTCATGGTCGCCCAGCGCAGGGTCGATACCGCGCCCAACTGCGGCAACATGCTGTGTGCCGTTGGCCCGTTCGCCATCGAGCAAGGTCTTGTCAAAGGCCAGGACGGTAAAACTCTGGTACGTATTCGCAACCTCAATACCGGCACTTTCGTCAATTCGCTGGTGGAGACCCCAGGCGGCATCGTGCGCTACGAAGGCCGCACGGCGATCGATGGCGTACCGGGCACTGCCGCGCCGGTGCACCTGACCTTCCTCGATGCGGTCGGCAGCAAGACTGGCAAGCTTTTCCCGACTGGCAAGGCCAAGGATGTGATCGATGGCGTACCGGTCACCTGCATCGACATGGCCATGCCGATGATGTTGGTAGAGGCCAGCCAGCTGGGTGTCACAGGTTCGGAAACCCCGGCCGAACTCGATGCCAACGTCGGTCTGCTCGAGCGCCTCGAGGCGTTGCGTCTAAAGGCCGGCAAGGCCATGGGCCTGGGTGATGTCAGCGGTATGGTCATCCCGAAGCCGGTACTGGTGTCCAAGCCCCGCTATGACGGCACGGTGCAGGTTCGCTACTTCATGCCGCACAACTGCCACCGCGCGCTGGCCATCACCGGAGCGATAGGGCTGGCGACTGCCTGCGTCAGCCCTGGCACAGTTATCGGCGAACTGCTGGGCGAGGGCGCCGAGCAACTGGTCGAGGTGCGCCTGGAACACCCAAGTGGTGGTATCGATGTCGCACTGTCACGCAGCGGTGTCGATGGCAAGACGATTCAGGCCTCGGTGGTGCGAACTGCCCGCCGGCTTTTCTCAGGCTTCGTTTACGCCCCAACATTCCGCAGGTTGGCGGGGTAAGCCCAGGCGGTAACCCAGACCTGTATATTCGCAACAAGCGCATCCGCACAATTTCAACAATGGGTGATGCTACATGAGACTCGCCAAATCGCTGTACTTCCAGATCCTCTGCGCCGTCCTGCTGGGCGTGGTGGTCGGTCACTTCTGGGCGCAACAGGCCGTTGCGCTCAAGCCTCTGGGTGATGCGTTCATCAAGCTGATCAAGATGATGATCGCGCCGGTGGTTTTCTGCACCATCGTCACCGGTATTGCCGGGATGACCGACAAGCGCTCCCTGGGGCGTTTGATGAGCAAAACCTTGCTGCTGTTCCTGGTATTGACCGTCATCAGCCTGATGATCGGCCTGGCAGCGGTATACCTGTTCCGCCCTGGTGTCGGCATGAACATCGACCCTGCCACTCTCAGCACTGCGGGGCTCGGCCAGTACGCCGCGTCGGCAGCAAAGCTCAGCGTTGTCGACTTCTTCATGCACATCATTCCCGACACATTCATCGGTGCGTTCAACAAGGGTGAAGTGTTGCCGGTGCTGTTCATCGCGGTGCTCAGCGGTTTTGCCTTGTCGTCCATGGGCGAGAAGGGCAAGCCGGTACTCGATGTGCTGGAGTCCGCCTCGACCATGGTGTTCCGCATTTTCGGCTACCTGATGCGCTTCGCCCCGGTCGGTGCCTTCGGTGCGCTGGCCTTCACCGTCGGTCAGTACGGTGTGACGTCCCTTGGCGCATTGGCCAAGCTGGTCGGTACGCTCTACATAGCCTGTGCGTTTTTCGTGCTGGTGGTGCTTGGCGGCATCTGCCGCGCCCATGGTTTCAGCCTGTGGAAGCTGCTGCGCTATTTCCGCGAGGAGTTCCTGGTGGTGCTCGGCACTTCGTCCACCGAGCCTGTGCTGCCGCGCATGCTGGAGAAACTGGAGAAGCTTGGCTGCAAAAAAGGCGTGGTCGGATTGGTGCTGCCAACCGGCTATTCCTTCAACCTCGACGGTACCGCCATCTACCTTTCTTTGGCGGCGGTGTTCATCGCCCAAGCCTGCAACATTGATCTGAGCCTCGGGCAGACGGTGACGATGCTGGCGATCATGCTGTTGTCGTCAAAAGGCGCCGCGGGTGTGACCGGTAGCGGTTTCGTTGCGCTGGCCTCGACCTTGACCGTCATTCACGACATCCCGCTTGCAGGGCTTGCCTTGCTGATCGGCATCGATCGCTTCATGTCCGAGGCGCGTGCCCTGACCAGCCTGGCCAGCAACGCCGTGGCCACCGTGGTCATCTCACTGTCTGAGAATGCCTGTGAACGGGAAACCTTGCTACGCCGCCTGAACGGCATTCCTGCCACATCGGACGAGGCGGATATTACGCAGTCCGACTGGTCTGCGGAGCCCCGGCATCACGGCTGAAAAGCCTCTTACCCTCCCATTGTTGACTTAGAATCCCACTCAGCATCACAGCGATGCCGAGTGGGGTAGGGGCCATCTGCCTTGCCGATGGCCGTAACAGAATAAAAACAAGAGAAAAGACCATGCTCGCACTCCTGGGCCTGATCATGGTGGTGACCTTCACCTACCTGATCATGAGCAAACGCCTGTCGCCAATCGTTGCGCTCACTGTAGTACCCATTGTCTTCGCAGTGATCGGTGGATTTGCCCCCGAACTGGGCAAGATGATGCTCGATGGCTTGAAAATGGTGGCGCCTTCAGCGGCCCTGTTGCTGTTCGCCATCCTGTTCTTCGGTTTGATGATCGATGCTGGCCTGTTCGACCCGCTAATCCGCAAGATCCTCAAGCGTGTCAATGGCGACCCGGTCAAGATCGCCATCGGTACCGCGCTGCTGTCGCTGCTGGTCGCGCTCGATGGTGACGGCACCACCACCTACATGATTACCTGCGCAGCCATGCTGCCGCTGTACAAGCGCATTGGCATGAACCCGATGATCCTGGCAACGGTGTCCATGCTCTCGCTGAGCATCATGAGTGGCATGAGCCCCTGGGGTGGGCCGGCGACCCGGGCCATTGCCGCGCTCGGGCTGGATGCCACCGAATATTTCATCCCGATGCTGCCGACCGTTATCGGCGGTGCGGTATGGGTGGTGTTCACCGCATTCCTGCTGGGCCGTGCCGAGCGGCGACGCATCGGCAACATCGCCCTGGAGTCAGGGGGCGGCAACTGCTATATCAAGGAAATCCTCGGTGACAACCCGCACAAGCGCCCACGCTTGGCCTATGTGAACCTTGTGCTGGTGATTGCCGTCATGACGGCTCTGGTGATGGGTGTCATGCACTCCGCCCTGTTGTTCATGATCGGTTTCGTCGCTGCGCTGATGATCAACTACCCGCAGCTGGAGCTGCAGAAGGAGCGCATCCTCGCCCACTCGGGCAACGCCATGACCGTGGTACTGCTGGTATTCGCCGCCGGCATCTTTGCGGGGATCTTCTCGGGCACCAAGATGGTCGATGCTCTGGCGCAGACCCTGGTCGACTGGATTCCCGAGGCCTGGAGCCACTGGTTCCCCCTGGTTGTGGCGCTGACCAGCATGCCACTGACCTTCGTACTGTCCAATGACGCCTACTACTTTGGCGTGGTGCCGATCCTTGCCAACGCTGCGGCCGCCTATGGCATTGACCCGGTTGAAATCGCCCGCGCCTCGGTGCTTGGGCAGCCAGTGCACCTGATGAGCCCGCTGGTAGCATCGACCTTGCTGTTGGTGGGCATGGTCGATCGCGACATCGGCGACTTCCAGAAGGCCACGGTGAAATGGGCGGTGCTGACATCGCTGGTCATCACCGCACTGGCCTTGGTCACGGGTGCCTTGTCCTTCTTCGTCTGATCTGTCCAGGGCGCCGTTGGCGCCCAACCTCATCCAAGAACAACAACAGAGTATCGAACATGTCCCGAACTGTTTTCCGTGGGGCCACTTGTGGCCTGCTGTGCGGCTGGCTTCCTGTGGCCGGTGCCGCGGGATTCATCGACGACAGCAAGCTCAAGCTGCAGCTGCGCAACGTTTACTTCAACGAAAACTTCCGCGACGAACAAGGCATGAGCGCCCGCGCTGCTGCAAATGCAAAGAGCGAGCGGGTGGAATGGGCACAAGGGTTTCTGCTCGACTATCAGTCAGGGTTCACTCAAGGCACGCTGGGGCTGGGGATCGATGCCCTGGGGCTCGCAGGCGTGCGGCTCGATTCGGGCCGCGGCCGCAGCGGTACGGGCTTGCTGCCGGTTCATGACGATGGCCGTGCTGCTGACGAGTTCGCCAGTGCCGGGGTGACGGCCAAGGCGCGACTGGGGCAGACCGTGCTCAAGCATGGCACCTTGCTGCCAAAGACGCCGGTGCTGGTCTACAACGATGCGCGGTTGTTGCCGCAGACCTATCAAGGCACGCAGCTGACCAGTACCGATGTCGATGGCCTGACCCTGACCGCCGGACATCTGGACCGCTTCAAGCAGCGCGACTCCTCCGATAGCACCGGCCTGTTCCTGGATGGTTACAGTGGCGGCGAGTCTGGCGATTTCAGTTTTGGCGGGGCCGACTATGCCATCAGCAAGCAGCTACGCGTGAGCTATTTCCACGGCCAGCTCGAACACTTCTATCGTCAGGACTACTTAGGCCTGGTCCACGACTTGCCGTTGGCCGGCGGTGTGTTGACCACCGACTTGCGCTATTTCAAGAGCCGCGACAGCGGGGCCGCTCATGGTGGTCAGATCGACAACGACATGTTCAGTGGGCAGCTTTCGTACGCTCATTCCGGGCACACTTTCGGCGCCGGCTACCAGATACTCGACGGCGAGGCTGGGTTGCCGTACATCAGCGGCGCAACGGTCTACTCGTTCAGCAACGTTGGCATCGGCAAGTTCATCGAGGAGGAAGAAAAAACCTGGATGGCGAGCTATGCCTACAACTTTGCGGCGGCCGGTGTCCCCGGGCTGACCTTCATGGCGCGCTACCTCAGCGGGGACAACGGTCGCTCGGCTGATGCCGGGCTCAGCGAATGGGAGCGTGACATGGAGCTCGCCTACGTGGTGCAATCCGGGCCTGTGAAAGGTCTGGGTGTGAAGCTTCGCAACTACGTCTACCGCTCTGACTTTTCCCGAGGGCGCGACAGCAACCGGATCTACCTGACTTACGATATCGCGATTTGGTAATGCGGCCGTGCGAGCAGGCACGTCTTAAGGTGCTTGCTCGCACGCGTTTCATGCTTGGGACGGCTGTGGCGCTTTCTTGCCCAGTCGGATCAGCTCATTGGAGAAGCACAGGCCGAAGAGAATCAGCCCGGCCCCCAGGTACAACGTGTCCCGCGGTACTTCATTGAGCACCACGAACGCCAGCAGTGCGGCAAACAGTGGTTCGGTTAGCTCCAGCGCCTGGACTTGCGAGGGTTTCAGGTACTCGATGGCCTTGGTGGTACAGAAGAAGCCGAGGATGGTCGGCAACGCAGCCAGAGCCAGCAATGCCATGACTGCCGCCAATGAAAGCTCTCCGATGATGAATCCATCGGTTGCAGCCGGCATCAGCAGATAAAGACTGCCGAAAAACAACAGTTGGCGAGTGAAATGCAGCCCCCCGGAAACGCCCATGCGCTTCATGGCAACCGAAAATGCGCCATAACCGCAGCCTCCGATCGCAGCGAGCACCGCACCTTGCAGGGTGAAGCCTTGTTCCAGGTCCGCGCCAAAAATCACGGCAATGCCGGCTATTGTCAAACCGGCGCCTACCGTCGCGTTGGCGGTGATCGGGTCCTTGAGGACTATCCGTCCCAGCAAAATCGAAGAAATGGAGGCGCTTGCCATCAGAATCACCACGACGCCTGCCGCGGCATAATGGCTATAGGCCGAGGTTTCAAAGTGGAACAACACAAAAATGCCGAGAAATGCGCAAACGGCGGCATGTATCCACTTGGCGGTATGCAGCGGGCGCTTGAGAAACAGTAGCAATGCCGATAGCAACAGGCAGCCGAGGACTGTTTTTATCAGGGCGATGCTGCTGGAGCTGAATCCACTGTTCATCAACACTTTGCTGAGTACGCCGATCGTTGCATTCAGTGCTGCGGCGCAGAGTGCAAAGAGGACGCCTTTGCCGAAATGAGATTGCATCAATACATTCCTTGTCATTGGTTTAATACATTCGCCCGATCGACATGCAGGCGATTGCGGCCAGCTTGCTTGGCGATATAGAGCGCCTGGTCGGCGCGTTCAATTAGCGATTGCGGGCTGTCGAGGGCTGTTCCATCGGAGCAGGCGATGCCGATACTGGCAGTCATATGCCCGAAAGGGCTGCCTTCGTGAGGGATAGGTTGCAAGGCCAAGCGCTCGAGCATCAGCCTGGCGACGACGGCCGCTCCGTCGATGTCGGTATCGGGCAGGATAACGGCCATTTCTTCACCCCCGTAGCGCGCTAGCAGGTCGCGAGGGCGGCGGATGCAGGAAGAGAGCAGGTAAGCCATCTGCTGCAGGCAGGAGTCGCCAGCCGGATGCCCATAGGTGTCGTTGTAGCGTTTGAAGTGGTCGATGTCGATCATCAGCAAAGCCAGCGGGGTCCCGCTTCGATGGGCCATGCGGATCTCCTGGGTCAACGCTTCGTCAAAGCAGCGCCTGTTGGCAAGCCCCGTCAGCGAATCGTGCATCGCCAGGCTTTCGAGCTGTTGGTTGCTCTCAAGCAGCTGCTGTTGGGTCAGTCGAAGCTCGCTTTCGACCGCGCTTCGCCGGCTCATGGCGCGAATCAGTAGCCAGCCAATGGCTCCGGTCAGCGCCAGCAGCGCCGCGACCACCAGCGACGACAGCAGCGCCTCGAGCCGCCAGGCCGAGAGTGCTTCCTGCTTGCCCAGCGCGACCGTTGTCACCAGGGGTAGCTTGTCGCTCTTGCGAAACGCATAGAGGCGCTCCACGCCGTCCAGGCTGGAGGTGAACGATGCAGTGCCCGCTGAATGGTCAACGAGATACTTGGTAAAAATGGGCGACTTCGAAAAGTTGCGCCCCATATCCTGTTCCCGAAACGGATAGCGCACCAGCATGGAACCGTCGGTATAGGCCAGCCCGATGGCACCGTCATGGCCGACATCCAGTTTGCCAAAAAGCTGTAGGAAGTTCTCCACGCCAAGCGTCATGGCGACAACGCCGGCGAATTCGCCGTGGTCATCGTTGAACCGCCGGCTGATGGTGATTACCCATTCCTGGTTGACGCGGCTAAGGATTGGCAGGCCGATGAAAGGGTCGCGGGATGGGTCGTCACGGTGGTGGATGAAAAAGGCTCGGTCGCTACTGTTGGCGCCGACGGGGGTCGGCCGGTTGGACGACATCAGCCAGCGCCCGTCCTTGGCGTAAATCATAATGCCGCTCATCTGCGGCATTAATGGTTGCTGGCGCTTGACCAGTTGATCCAACCGTTCGATCTGCGCAGGTGCGACGCCCTCGGTTTCCAGGCGCTCGACCAGGCCAAGCAACAGAATCGAGCTCTGGCGGATGATACCTTCCGAGTAGGTGGACAGTGCCTGGGTCAGGTTAAGGCCATGGATGTTGGCATCTTCCAGGGCGCGCTCGCGAGAGGCCATGACTTTCCACAGCGTCAACGAGGCGAGAGAGCAACCGATGACCGATAGGAGTAGCACAACGAGGTGGATGTCACGCTTCACGTCAATTCACACGCCTTTTTCCCTAAAGACCAAGTTGAGCGCTGACACGCTTTAACTAACCAGACGGTCAGGAAGTAACCAACTGGTTCATGTGGAATAATATAACACCGAAGTTGCTGGAATGTCCGACAGAATTACGTGTTCTTTCAAACCCCGTTTGTTATCTCCCCGCAAGGTTTTCAGAACTGTGAACATGACGATTGGGCAAGGCGTCCTGGACGTAGCGCACGGTACTTTCCAAAGTTCGCGCCCTGTCAGGATGTCCCAACTGATACTTTCGTCCCAGTTGTTGATACGATCAGATAATCGGAGCGTTTTCGCTAAGAGGCCTGAGGCGGAGTGAAGGCTTCCGGGCCTGCGATGCCGAGCGAGATAGCGGCAATCGCCGGAGCGAACAGCGAACCTGCTATCGCAAAGACCGTCTGGGTTAGGGCCACCCCGCCGAACGAAGGAATCCACGGCAGCAGCAGGCAGCTGCCGGGCATCATAGATATTCCGATTTCTTTTGCGGGCTGTTCTTGCCCGTGGGCGACCCCACGATTCACTGCTGTCGACCCGTAGATGTCATTTGCGGGTAAAAAGTAAAATATTCTTAATCGTTGATTAATCAGAAGTTTTGCTTCGGACCGGTAGGATTCTGCGCCTTTACATGTGGAGAAACTCCAATGCTGCGCGTGCTGTTCTGTGCCACCCTCCTAACCACTTCATTCGTCTGCTCGGCTGCTGACGCGGTACGCGGCGGTGAGCAGACGCTGACCGTTCTGAGCTCCGGCGGCATCATGGGCGCTATCCGGGAAGTGGCGCCAGTATATGAGAAGAAATATGGTGTGAAGCTGAAAGTTCTTGCCGCTCCTTCGATGGGGGAAACCCCGCAGGCCGTTCCAAACAGATTAGCTCGTGGTGAGCAGGCGGATGTCGTACTGATGGTAGGTTCCGCCCTCGACAACTTGGTCGCCAGCGGTCAAGCCGACAAAACCAGTCGAATAGATCTCGGAAAATCCTTCATTGCCATGGCCGTTCGAAAAGGTGAACCGAAGCCGGACATAAGCACCATGCAGACATTGCGCACGGTGCTGCAAAATAGCAACTCTGTCGCATACTCCGACAGCGCAAGCGGGGTATACCTTTCCAAGACTCTGTTCCCTCGCATGCAGCTTGGTGACCAGTTCGAGTCTAAGGCTCACATGATACCTGCCGAGCCTGTCGGTGCTGTGATCGCTCGCGGCCAAGCACAGATCGGCTTTCAACAGCTAAGTGAGCTTAAGCCAGTAAAGGGTATCGACATCGTCGGTCTGATCCCGGCTGAAGCGCAGAAAATGACCATGTATTCGGGCGCTGTTGTCAGTAAGAGTCAGCATCATGCCGCAGCCCAGGCGCTCCTCGACTACCTGGCATCGCCAGAAGCCGACGCAGCGATCAAAGAGAGTGGCTTGACGCCGCTCCCCCATGCAGCAAGCTGACTGCGAGCGCCGACATCGACACAGGGGCTGCGGCAAGACACGCCGGTCTTGTCGCAGCCTTCGCTCTGCGAGTGTCTGCATGGGGTCGTGGCATCAACCCCGGATAGGCCAGCTCAACGGTCAGAAACAGCCGGTTTATGCTTCCGCCTATGCGCCGAGGGAAGTGGCCGAGAACGCCGCAGATGCGGGGGGCTTGATCTCCATACCAGGGCGCCCACCTTTCAAGTGGAAAGGACTCATGCTTGAGCAGTGACGCTCATGGGGAATGGATGGGCCTGCCTCAGGGCGTCAATTTGGCCATGATCTGCTCATGGCACACGCTGAGCACTTCATCAGCAAGTGGTGAGTCGTCCGGACAAGCGCGAGACAGAATCAAGGCACCGAGGGCGTGTGCGAAGGTGTCGATGATTTCCGCACGACTTGCTTTCGGTTCGTCATCCTCGCCCTGTAAAACCTCCAGCAACTTTTCAATCCCAGCCTCGTAAGCTGCTTTGATGTCATCGAACTGTCGAGCGGCGTCTCCGCCCAGTGCCGCTAGGGTGCAACCTTTCCCTTTCTCATCGCGGTGCTTGCGGGACAGGTAGAAATTGATGAAGTCGGCGAGTTCGATGCCCTGCATCTGCTTTACCGTCTTGTTGATTCCGCACGTCGCGGATTCACCTAACTACCTTCGATCCCGGCTATGGCTTGACGTCTCTAGCCGGAGCCCGTCATCCGCCTGAAGCTACTGAACCCACCAGCCTCCAGTGAGTGGGCGCTTTACGAGGTGATCCCTCATCACGGCCATTGCTAATTTCGCGGGTTCCGCTAACTTATACAAAACCTGTACAAAATTGAGGTGTTGTACATGTATTGCCAGTGGCCTTTGACCCTTTATTTTGACGGTGCCTGCCCATTGTGCGCCAGGGAGGTTGCCTTCCTGCGCAGGCGTTCAACTGCAGCAAAGCTCATCCTGATCGATATCGATGGCGATGACTTCGATCCCATACCTCTTGGCCTGTCGATTGAGCAAATGAGATCGTGCTTGCACGCAAGGTTCGCGAACGATCATTGGGTAACAGGCTTGGACGCTACCCTTTGGAGCTGGCGTGCTGCCGGTGTTGGGATGTGGGCCGCTCCACTGGCTTGGCGTCCGCTACGTCCTTTGCTTTCAGTTCTGTACAGGTTGTTCTGTCGTTTGAGGCCAAGTTTGGCCTGGTTACCCCATCCCGAGGGTAGGCAACGTTGCAAAGGTGAGGAATCCAAATGTCACATTCGCTAGCCGAGCATTATCGTGAAATCCTTGTTGGCGTTGGTGAAAACCCGCAGCGAGAAGGGCTCTTGGATACCCCCCAACGTGCTGCCAAAGCGATGCAATATCTATGCAATGGCTATACCCAGAGCCTAGCTGAGCTAGTCAATGGCGCTTTGTTCGAAAGTCAGAATGATGAGATGGTGGTCGTTCGCGATATTGAGTTGTACTCATTGTGCGAGCATCACATGTTGCCGTTTATTGGGAAAGCGCATGTCGCCTACCTGCCAACAGGACGAGTATTAGGGCTTTCCAAAGTGGCGCGCGTAGTCGATATGTTTGCCCGCCGTTTGCAGATTCAAGAGAATTTGACTAGACAGATTGCGTGTGCCATGCAGGAAGTGACTGATGCGGCAGGTGTTGGCGTCGTTATCGAGGCCAAGCACATGTGCATGATGATGCGAGGTGTAGAAAAGCAGAACTCAGTGATGATTTCATCGGTAATGCTGGGTGAGTTCCGAGACTCCCCGACTACCCGGCACGAATTCCTCAACCTCATTGGGCGACATACCTGAAATATGATCCCTAGCCGCATAGGAAGAACGTGCCCATGAGTGCAGTTTTCAATACGTTATCTTCAAATCGTTTTAAAGTCCTGGGTTATAGTGGCTTGCTGCCGTTCGTTGGTGTGGCACTGCTGATTTGTTTAGCGACTGATTACCGAGATTTTCTATCTGTTGCTTTGGTTGGCTATGGGGCTGTGATACTGAGTTTTGTCGGGGCCTTGCATTGGGGTTTCGCTATGACGTTACAGGGATTGTCTGCAAATGGACGACAGGAGAGGCTCGTGTGGAGTGTTATTCCAGCCCTCATCGGTTGGGTTAGCATGTTGTTACCTGTGTCATGGGGCTGCTTGGTATTAGCTTGTGGTTTCATTGGGCATCTTTGGCAAGATCGTAAATTGGTCAATATTTTGCCTGGGTGGTACTGGCCTATGCGAGTACGTTTAACCATAGTCGCAAGTGTGTGTTTGCTAATTGGTGCGCTTGTACTGGTTTTTTAGATTGAACTCATTATCCCGATGTGAGCGGTTGGGCACCCTGAATCGCCCCTGGTGTCCTAGACACCTCCAAGCCTTTTAATGAGACCTGGAGGGATCTAGGAAACCAGGGGCGATTCAAATTATACGAATTATTAGACCCGTCTAAATATAAAGCAGCCATGAATGAAGACTGCTCATGGCCTGAGGATGCCGTTCGGCATGACCGCTTTGGGTCGATATCGGTCACTCTGCGACTGTCAGCTTTCGCCCCATAGCGGACATCTGAAGGCCGGCACTGACTACAGAGCGTTGAGGGGTATCCGTTATTGGTCGAAATCGCTCTCTCATGAAACGACGCTGCCACAAACGATGACTGCCATATCCCAACCGATCGCCAGCCCCAGCATGTCTAGGCCTTACGCTAGCCAATAAAGTTATGGCCTACATCTGAAACTTGTATTTCATCTGCACGCGCACAGCTGATTAGCATCGTCGATGTCTTCCTGTCGACGAGAACAACAACGTGAACCTTGGAACGATCATTACCCGAAGTGCCCGCTACTGGCCGAACCACATCGCCGTGGCGGACAGCCAGACGCGCGTCACATACGCCCAGCTGGAGCGCCGCAGCAACCGCTTGGCCTCAGCGCTGGGTACGCTGGGCGTGGGTGTCGGCGAGCATGTGGCGATTCTCGCCGCCAACCGCGTGGAGCTGGTCGAAGCGGAAGTGGCGCTGTACAAGGCGGCGATGGTGAAGGTGCCGATCAATGCGCGGCTGTCAGTGGATGAAGTGGTGCGTGTGCTGGAAGACTCCTGCAGCGTTGCACTAATAACCGATGCCAGTTTTGCCCAGGCGCTGGCAGCGAGGCGTAGGGAGTTGCCGCTGCTGCGCCAGCTGATCGCGCTGGAAGGCGAGGGCGGTGATCTAGGTTATGCCGCGTTGCTCGAGCGCGGCAGTGAGGCACCGCTGGGCCTGGACCCGGCCGACGATGCGCTGGCCGTGCTGCATTACACGTCCGGCAGCTCCGGCGTGCTCAAGGCTGCGATGCTGTCGTTCGGCAACCGCAAGGCGCTGGTGCGCAAGAGCATTGCCAGCCCCACACGGCGCTCCGCGCCAGGCGACGTCATGGCCCACGTGGGGCCCATCACCCATGCCAGCGGTATGCAGATCATGCCGCTGCTGGCGGTGGGCGCTTGCAACCTGCTGCTCGACCGTTATGACGACCGCCTATTGCTGGAGACCATCCAACGCGAACGGGTGACGCGGCTGTTCCTGGTGCCGGCGATGATCAACCGCCTGGTCAATTACCCCGGCGTTGAACGCTTCGACCTGTCCAGCCTGAAGCTGGTCATGTACGGCGCCGCGCCCATGGCACCGGCCCTGGTGAAAATGGCCATCGAACTGTTCGGGCCGATTCTCGCGCAAGGTTACGGCGCCGGTGAAACCTGTTCGCTGGTCACTGTACTGACCGAGCAGGACCACCTGGTGGAAGACGGCGATTATCGGCGCCTGGCCTCCTGCGGGCGGTGCTACTTCGAGACCGACCTGCGAGTGGTCAACGAGGCGTTCGAGGATGTGGCCCCGGGTGAAGTCGGCGAGATCGTGGTCAAGGGCCCCGACGTGATGCAGGGCTACTGGCGCGCCCCGGCGCTCACCGCAGAAGTGATGCGCGACGGTTATTACCTTACCGGCGACCTGGCGACGGTCGACGCCCAGGGGTACGTGTTCATCGTCGATCGCAAGAAGGAAATGATCATCTCCGGCGGTTTCAACGTGTACCCCAGCGAAGTGGAGCAGGTGATCTACGGCTTCCCCGAAGTGTTCGAGGTGGCGGTGGTCGGCGTGCCCGACTCGCAGTGGGGCGAAGCGGTGCGCGCAGTGGTCGTGCTCAAGCCCGAGGCGCAACTGGAGGCCGCCGAGCTGATCGAGCGTTGCGGCCGTGCGCTGGCCGGTTTCAAGAAGCCGCGCGGCGTCGACTTTGTCAGCGAACTGCCGAAAAACCCCAATGGCAAGGTGGTACGCCGCCTGGTCCGGGACACCTACTGGCAACACAGCGAACGTCGTATCTGACCAGGGAGCATCACCATGTATCAACCCAGTGCAAAGGCTGCGCAGATTATCGAAGCGATCGAGGGTTTCGTCCGCGATCAGGTACGCCCGCTGGAACAGCAGGCACAGCTGGACTGGGCTCGCCCGCACCCCCAGCCGGTGCTGCGGCAGGTATGGAAGCTTTCCAGCGAGCAGGGCCTGTACACCGTCATGCTGCCCGAAAGCATGGGCGGGGCCGGCCTGAACGTGGCCGACTTGTGCGCGGTGAAGGAGGCTACGGTGCTGACAGGCTCCATGCTCGCCTCACACGTGTTGGGCGAGCTGTCGGGGCCGCCGCGGGTTGGCCACCTGTTCAAGGTGGCCAGCCCCTACCAGGTCGAGACTTTTCTCAAGCCAGTGTGCCGCGCTGAAAAGGCCGTGTGCTTTGCCTTGACCGAGGCCGAAGCCGGCTCCGATGCCACCGCCATTTCTACCCAGGCCCGCCGCGACGGCGACCACTATGTGCTCAGCGGCAGCAAACGTTACATCTCTGGCGCCACCTACGCCGACCTGGCGGTGCTGCTGGCGGTGACCGGGCCGAGTAAGGGCGCCCAGGGCATTTCGGCGTTCTTCGTCGACCTCAACGCCCCGGGTGTGCGAATCGACAGCGATTATTCGGTGATGTCCGGTGGCGGTGCCCACGGCGACATCGTGCTTGACCAGGTGCGCGTGCCCGCAGCCAACCTGATCGGTGAAGAGGGGCAGGGGTTCAAACTGGCCATGGGGCGCATCACCCTCAACCGCCTGCTGCATTGCCCGACCCTGCTGGGGATGGCCGGCCTGGCGCTGAAACTGTCGATCGAGCATGCACGAAGCCGCAAGCAGTTCGGCCAGCCGATCGCCATGTTCCAGGCGGTCAACCACATGATCGCCGACATGGCCACCGAGCTGCACGCTGCGCGCAGCATGGTCTACGCCACGGCCCAGGTGAACGACGCAGGGGGCGATATCCGCACCCAGGCGCCGATGTGCAAGCTGTTCGTCTCCGAGGCTGCCTTCCGCATCGCCGACAAAGCGGTGCAGGTGCACGGCGGCGCCGGGTTGCTGCAGGGCCACCCGGTGGAGTGGATTTTCCGCGCCACGCGGATGATGCGTATCCTTACCGGCACCAGCGAGATCCAGCGCAACACCATCGCCAAAGGCGTACTGATGCCTGCCTGAAGGACGGGCCGCCCTTGCGGCGGCCTTTTTGCAACACCCCACAACAATAACAAGAGTACTCGCCATGACTGCGGATTCTTCCCTGCCCAACCCCCGTACCGCCTGGCTGGTGGCCGCGCTGCTGGCCCTGCTGATGCTGGTCAACTTTCTCGACAAGGTGGTGATCGGCCTGGTAGCGGTGCCGATGAGCGCCGAACTGGGCCTGACGGCCACCGAGTTCGGCCTGATCGGCGGCGCCTTGCATTGGTTTTTCGCGATCTCCGCCGTGGTCGGTGGATTCATGGCCAACCGGCGCCCCACCCGCACTTTGCTGCTGGGCATGGGCCTGTTCTGGGCGCTGATCCAGCTGCCGATGTTGTTTGCCACCTCACTGTGGGCCATCGTCGCCTGCCGGGTTCTGCTGGGCATCGGTGAGGGGCCGGCATCGCCGGTCGCCACCCATGCGCTGTACAAGTGGTTCCCCAACGACCGGCGCAACCTGCCGGTGGCCCTGCTGCATGCCGGCAGTGCCATGGGCCTGCTGGTGGCGGGGGCGATGATCCCCTGGGTCAGCCTGCATTACGGCTGGCGCACCAATTTCATCATCCTTGCGCTGATCGGCCTGGTCTGGTGCCTGTTGTGGTGGCGGCTGGGCCAGGAGGGCACCCTCGAGCGCCTGCGTGCCAGCCAGCTCAAGGCCGATGAGCCGGCTATTCCCTATCGCAGGCTGCTGGGTGACCCCAGCGTGCTGGGCAACTACCTGTGCCACTTCGCCGCCAACTGGTCGCTGGCCCTTACCCTGACCTGGGTGCCCAGTTACCTGCAAGTGGGCCTGGGTATCGACCCGCTGCAGACCGGGCGGATCTTCGTCATGTTCGTCGTCGTGACCACGCCGCTGAGCTTGCTGCTGGCGTGGTTCTCCCAGCGCCTGATGCGTCGTGGCCTGCCGTCACGGGTGGCTCGCGGCGTATTCGTTTCAATCTGTTTGATACTGGGCGGGCTGTTGTCGGCGTCGCTGATGCTGCCTGGCCTGAGCACGGCCGCAAGGGTTACCGCGCTGACCTTCAGTGGTGGCATGGCCTTGGTCATGTATTCCGTGGGCCCGGCAATGCTCGCCGAGTTCACCCCGGCGGCCCAGCGCGGCGGCATCCTCGCCATGGGCAACGGCATCGCCTCGCTGGCCGGGCTGGCAGCGCCGGTGGTGACCGGCTTGCTGGTACAAGGTGCGGGTAGCGAACACCCGGCGGGGTATGCCCAGGGCTTCCTGGTGTGCGGCGCGGTGCTGGTGGTAGCCGGGCTGGTGGGCCTGGCCACCATGAACCCGCAGCGCACCCAGCAGCGCCTGCGCGAGTCGGCTGCAGCTGGCGGGCAGGCGCGCGCTCAGACCGCCAGCTGAACGCCGAGCACCGACTCCAGAGGCTCGGCCTCCTTGCCGATCAGCTCGCCCCGCCAGCGGCCGCTGTTGACCAGGTCGATCAGCACGCTGCGCACCAGGTCGCGCAGGCAACCGGCAGCGAACGACAGGGGTTTGTGCTGGGAGTGCGCCAAGGCGATGGTGCGGCTGATGCGCGGTTCGACGATGCGCCGCGCCGCCGTGGGTTCGAGCAGTACGCTCAGCGGCGGCCAGTTGCTGATGGTCGCCGCCAGGCCGGCGCGCACCAGGCTGGCGATGCCGGGCGCTGATTGCTGTTCGTAGGCTGCGGTCAGTGGGACGGCGGCTTCCATGGCGGCTTGCTCGATGCGCCGGCGCAGGTGCAGCGCCCTGGGCGGTAGCACCAGGCGGGTGGCGGCGGCTTCTGCGAGGGTGATGGTGTCGGGGGTGCCAGGGGCTGATGCGCCGACCCAGTACAGCGCCTCGGTGAAGATCGGCTCGGCCTCGACATGGTCGAGTTCCTCGGCATTGGGTACCACGCCGAAGTCCACCTTACCCAGCTCGATGGCCTGGCCTCCTTCGCGGCTGAGGCCGTCCCACACCGTCAGGGTCACGCCCGGGAAACGCTGTTCGGCGCGCCTGACGATTTCCGGCAGCAGCAGGTCGGCCGCGGTGGCCGGGATGGAAATGGCCACGTGGCCCTTGGGGTCGCCGCGGCTGGATTTCAGCTCGTCCTTCACCGAGTCGAGTTTCTGCACCACCTGCCGGGCCACCTCGTAGAGCTGGCGCCCGGCATCGGTCAGGGCAATGCCATCGTGCTGGCGGTCCAGTAACTGCATTTCCAGTTCACTTTCCAGCAGGCTGATCTGCCTGCTCAGTGCCGGTTGAGCAATGTAGGCGCGGCGAGACGCCGAAGAGAAGCTGCCGGCTTCGACGATGGCGATCAGGTAGCGGAGCTGTTTCAGGGTCATTGGAGCGGTTCCAAGGGTATGCCGAACTGTTATGGCACGTATCCGAACACGTTATTTGTGGGGTCCGAAGCGCGGCTCCTAGTATCACCCCGAAAGGGCGGGCCAAGGCAAGCCCGGCCAGGACAACACAACAACAAGAGGCCAAGCCCGATGAAACCTGTCGCCCTGCTACGCAGCATCCTGCTCGTCACCGCCAGCCTGCTGGCAGCACACGTGGAAGCCAAGCCGCTGCTTCAAGACCTGACGCCGGTGGGGGCCGACCGCGGGCCCAGCGGCGACGGCCGCATTCCGACATGGAACGGTGGCCTGCAGGCGGGGCAGGTGTCGCTGGCAATCAATGGCACACCCCTGGACCCGTACGCCGATGAGCAGCCGCTGTATGTGATCACTGCCAGCAACTACAGCCAGTACCGAGAGCAGCTGACGGCGGGGCAGGTGGCCTTGCTCCAGCGCTACCCGAAGTCGTTTCGTCTGCCGGTATACCCCTCGCACCGCAGTGTCGCGGTGCCAGCCCAAGTAGGCGAGTGGGCCCGGCACAATGCGACCAGTGCCCGGCTGGTCAATGACGGCAACGGTGTGGAGGGATTTGCCGGCGTGGTCGCATTCCCCAGGCCCGACAATGGCCTGCAGGTGCTGTGGAACCACCTCACCCGGCCACGCAACGGCAGCTACAGCCTGGCCTCGGACAGCATCACCCCGCGTGGTGATGGGCGCTTCATGATGATGAGCCTGCAACAGAACTTCGCCCGCCCCGACGTACTGGGAGATGGCCAGACGGGCAACGTGCTGTATTACCTGAGCTACCGCATGACCGCCCCCTCGCGCCTGGCGGGCGATGCCGTGGTGCTTCACGAAACTCTCGATCAGGTGGCGCAGCCGCGCCTTTCGTGGCTGTACAGCAGCAGTCAGCGGCGGGTACGGCGTGCCCCGGCGCTGGCCTATGACAGCATCACCCCGGGCACGGCGGGCCTGCGCACGGCCGACAGCCGCGACATGTTCAACGGGGCCCCGGATCTCTACCAGTGGACCCTGGTGGGCAAGAAGGCCTTGCACGTGCCCTACAACAGCTATCGCCTGGCGTCGCCCCTGCTAGGTTACTCCGCGCTGGTCGGGCCCGGCCACGTCAACCCGCAATCCACCCGCTACGAGCTGCACCGGGTGTGGGAGGTGGTGGGTACCCTCAAGCCTGGGGCGAAGCATATCTACGCCAGTCGCCGCTACTACCTTGACGAGGACAGCTGGGCCATCGTCGAGGCGGATTTCTTCGATCACCAGGGCAAGCTGTGGCGCACCGCCCAGGCCCACAGCTACTACCACGTCACCGGTCAGGCGTTGGTCAACGCCATGGAGGCGATCTACGACCTGCGCAGTGGCCGTTACCAGCTGTCGGGCCTGACCAACGAGCAGCCAAGGCCGTACGCTTTCGACGTGCGTACCAGTGCTTCCTACTTCTCACCCGGCGCATTGCGCAGCCAAGGCCTGCGTTGACACAGGGCTCCTATGAATTCCGATCACCGTCAAACCCTTTGGGAGCGCTGGTTGCTTGGGCAAGGCAAGGCGCCCGACCCGCGTTTCACCCTGGCCAATGAGCGTACGTTTCTGGCCTGGATCCGCACCGCCCTGGCCTTGCTCGGCGGCGCCATCGCCATCGAGACCTTCGCCGCCCATGCCTGGGATACGTCCGGGCGCCTGGCAATGGAGCTGGCGTTGCTGGCTACCAGCTTGCTGGTGAGCCTGGGCGCCGGCTGGCGCTGGTTGGCGGTGGAGCGTGCGCTGCGCCGCGAGGCGCCGCTGCCCTTGCCGCGCCTGGTGCCCCTGCTGAGCGTGGCGTGCGGGCTTGCCTGCGTTGCGCTGGTCGGCGTGCTATGGGCGCGTTGGCATGGCGGATAGCGCCGGCGACAGCGGGCTGCAGGCCGAACGTACGGTGCTGGCCTGGCGGCGCACGCAGGTGTCGTTGCTGTTGGTAGCGTGCCTTGCCTGGCGTGGCGAAATGTGGATTGTGGCCGGCCTGGCGGCGCTGTTGGCGCTGCTTGGCCGGGCGCGCGAACGCGGTGTGTACCGCCGTGGCCTGGGCATGCTGCACCACGAGCAGGGCCAGGCGGCCGCCTGGAGCGTGCTGCTCTGTGCCTTCGGGGTGGCGGGCCTGGTGCTGGGCGTGTGGTTGCGCCGCTCGCTTTAGGGCGGCGCTATTGGTGATTCAGGGTGTGACGATATTGAAGCGCCCATCCGGCTCGTCCAGGCCAGCCATGAAGCGCATGAACTTCATGCGCTCGCCACTGATATCGATATCACCTACGGTCGCTTCCTTGAGAAAGCCTGTCTGCTTCAGGGCGATGCGGTCCAGGGTAGCCTTGCTCATGTTCACCTCGACATCCGCCTGCCTATGGCGGGTGTGGTCGCGGTGAGTGAGCACACCGTTGCGCAGGGTCAGGGCGTAGTCTTCGTTCAGGTCGGTGAAGCGCCAGTTGATGGTCAGGTCCTGCTCGGCGGCCTTGGCGGCATCTACGCGTACGCCCAGGTAATCGAAGAACAGCGTCGGGGTCAGGGCGCGTACCAGGTCGTCCGCGCTGCCGCCTTCGCTGGCGGCCGGCGCCACACCATTGCGCAGCTCTTGCGCGCCGGCCAGGTACGCGTTGCGCCAGGTGGCGTTCTCGCTCTGGTAGCCCAATTGCTCCAGGGCGTCGGCCTGCAGCTCACGTGCCGCGCCGTTGTCGGGCTGGGCGAACACCAGGTGCCGGGTGAGTTCGGCAACCCAGCGGTAGTCGCCGCTGGCATAGGCCTCACGCGCCAGTGTCAGCACCCGCTCGGCGCCGCCCATGGCCTTGACGTAATGTGCCCCTGCCTCGCTCGGCGGCAAGGGGTTGAGAGTTGCCGGGTTGCCATCGTAAAAGCCCATGTAGCGCTGATACACCGCGCGCACGTTGTGGCTGAGCGAGCCGTAGTAGTCGCGGCTGTACCATTTGCTGGCCAGTCTTGGCGGCAACGTGGTCAGCTCGGCGGCGATCTCGGTGGGGCCGAGGCCGCGGTTGATCAGGCGCAGGGTCTGGCTGTCGATGAACGCGTACATGTCGCGCTGATCGGCCAGGTAGTCACGGATCGCCGCGCCGCCCCAGGTCGGCCAGTGATGCTGGGCGGACACCACTTCGGCCTGCTCGCCATAGCGCAACAGCGACTGGTCCAGGTAGTGCGCCCACACCTTGGCATCGCGCACCTGGGCGCCGCGCAGGGTCAGCACGTTGTGCTGCACGTGGGAGGCGTTCTCGGCCATGCACAGGGCCTTGAACTGGGGGAACCACAGGTTCATTTCAGCGGGCGCTTCGGTGCCAGGGGTGAGCTGGAACTCGATATCGATGCCGTCGATGCGCAGGGTCTCGAAGGGCTGTTCGATCAGCCGGGTGGGGGCGATCAGGCTTACCGTGGCATTGGCCGGCACACCCTTGCCCAGGCCGGCATCCACCTGGCCGCGTGGGCCGCGTGGCAGCGGCGCGCCGTACATGTATTGCGCCCGGCGCTTCATTGCCGGCCCGGCCAACACGTTCTCGCTGATGGCATGTTCGAAAAAGCCCTGCGGGGCGATGACCTGGACCTTGCCGGCCTTGACCTCGGCCTCGTCAATCACCCCACGCACCCCGCCGAAGTGATCGACGTGGGGGTGGGTATAGATCACCGCCACTACCGGCCGCTGCGGGCGATGACGGAAATACATCGCCAATCCGGCTCTGGCGGTTTCCACCGACAGCAGCGGGTCCATCACGATCAGGCCGTGCTCGCCTTCGATCAAGGTCATGTTGGCCAGGTCCAGGCCGCGCACCTGGTAGATGCGGTCGGTCACCTTGAACAACCCGGCAAGGGTGTTGAGCTGGGCGATGCGCCACAGGCTCGGGTTGACCGTGGCCGGTGCCTCACCCTTCAGGAAGGCGTAGCGCTGCAGGTCCCAGACGGTTTTACCGTCGGCATTGACCACAGCCTTGTCGACGGCCTCGAGCAGCCCGCGGCGCGCATTGTCGAAGTCGCTGCGGTCAGCGAAGGGCAGGCGCTGCAACCATTGCTGATTGATCTGGCGGGTGAGGTCGGTGGCATCCTTGGCCGGCCCGTCGGCCAGCGCCGCGAAGGGCAGGGCCAGGGCCAGCAGGCAAGGCAGTGTGCGTAGGCGCATGGAGGTGGTCCTTGTTGTTCTGAGGGCGAATACTCTAAGGACAGAGCTTGCCGCCGAACCAATACCACTCTTGCATGGCTACCCATGCCGGTACGCGATGGCTTAGCCGGCGCCAATGTCCATGATGCGCGCCACCAGCCACGCCAGTGCCGGGTCGTGCTGGCGATGGGCAAGGTAGACCAGCTCCAGCTGGAACGGCTCCAGGGCGAACGGCAGGTCGAATACCTGCAATGGCAGCAGCGTGGCGAAATGGCGGGCCAGTGCGGTGGGCAGCACCACGCACAGATCGGAGCTAGCCGCCAGGTGTGCCGCCTGCAGGTAGTTGGGCGTGGTGTAGGCAATGCGCCGAGCCAGGCCCTGTTCGGCCAGCCATTGGTCGACCATGCCGCGGGTCTGGCCGCCGTGCACCCACAAGTGGCGAAGGCCGAGGAAGGCCTGCAGGTCGAGCGCGCCGTCCACTTCGGGGTGGCCCTGGCGTACCGCCACGTGCAGGGTTTCGCTGCGCCAGTGGCGCCGCTCGTAGCGCGCGGGTACGTCATCGAAACGCCCCAGCACCAGGTCGAGTTCGCCTCGGTCCAGCGCTTCGGCCGGCAGGTTGGGCGTCAGGTGCAGCACGTCCACGCGCAGATGGGGGGCCTCTGTTTGCAGTGTGTTCAGCAACCTGGGCATGCATAGCTGTTCGGCAAAGTCGGTGAGGGCGATTCGCAGCTGCCGGTGGCTCAGGCGCGGATCGAAGCTGTCGCCGGCGCCAAGGGTCTGCTCGATCTGTTGCAGCGCCGCACGAATCGGGCCTTCCAGGGCCAAGGCACGCGGGGTGGGGCGCATGCGCCGGCCCACGCGCACCAGCAACGGGTCGCCCAGCAGGTCGCGCAGGCGCGCCAGGGCATTGCTCACCGTCGGCTGGGTCAGCGACAAGCGCTCGGCGGCGCGGGAGACGTTCTGTTCACGCAGCAGCATGTCCAGAACGCGCAGCAGGTTGAGGTCGAAGTTTGCGATATTCATGCAAAAAATACATGGGATGGAAAATGAGAATTTCAAAAATAGTAGGCGCCTGACTAGGGTGAGGGCAATGCCTTCATACCTCGAATCAGGAGCGTCACCGGTGATTACTCCCTATAACGTTCAGCAGACGGCGGTGATCGGCGCCGGCACCATGGGCCGCGGTATCGTCATCAGCCTGGCCCGTGCAGGTTTTGCGGTACTGTGGCTGGACAACGATCCCAGCGCCACCGAAGCCGGCCTGGCGATGATTGCGCAAACCTGGGCACAGCAGGTGGCCAAGGGCCGCATCGACAAGGCCGAGGCCGATGCTTGCCTGGCGCGGGTGCGCCAGGTGACGGCCTATGCCGACCTTGCCGAAGTCGACCTGGTGATTGAAGCGGTGTACGAGAACCTGGCGCTCAAGCAGGACATTTTCCGCACCCTGGACAGCACGCTCCAGGCGCACGCCATCCTGGCCAGCAACACCTCGGCCCTGGACATCGACGCCATCGCTGCCGTGACCCGTCGGCCCGAACAGGTGCTGGGGCTGCATTTCTTCAGCCCGGCCCATGTGATGAAGCTGTTGGAAGTCGTGCGGGGCGCTCGTACCTCACCTGCGGTGCTCCATGCAGCCCAGGCCCTCGGGCAGCGCATGGGCAAGCAAGTGGTGGTGGCTGGCAACTGCCCGGGCTTCATCGGCAACCGCATGCTCGCCACCTATGTGGCCGAGGCGCGCAAGCTGCTGCTGGAAGGTGCCACGCCGCGGCAAGTGGATGAGGCGCTGCAGGCATTCGGCATGGCCATGGGCCCGTTGCGCATGTATGACGTGGTGGGCATCGACCTGGAATGGCGCGCGCGTCAGCTGGCCGGCAAGGGCATGGATGCGCCGCTGGTGCAGGTCGACAATGCCCTGTGCGCGCTGGGGCGGTTCGGGCAGAAAACGGGCCAGGGTTACTACCGTTATGCGCCCGGCAGCCGCGAAGCGCTGCACGACCCCGAGGTCGATGCGCTGGTGCTGAAGATCGCCCAGGACCTTGGGGTGCACCGGCGCGTCATCGACGACGAGGAAATCCGAGAGCGCTGCCTGCTGGCGCTGGTCAACGAAGGGGCGAAGATTCTCGAGGCGTCGATGGCCAGCTGCAGCGCTGATATCGACCGGGTCTACCTGTATGGCTATGGTTTCCCGGCAGAGGTCGGCGGCCCCATGCGCTGGGCCGACCAGCAGGGGCTGGGCTTGCTGCTGGCGAGGCTGGAACGGCTGCAGGGCCTGTTCGGCGAGCACTGGCGCCCGACCGGGCTGCTGATGCGCCTGGTGGCCGAAGGCAAGCAGCTGGCCGATGTCCGCGAGGGCCGCGCATGAACTACCGAGCCCCCCTGCGTGACATGCACTTCGTGCTGCACGAACTGTTCGATGTGACGGCGCACTGTGCCCGCCTGGGCAACGAGCTGGACCGCGAAACCCTCGATGGCATTCTTGAACAGGGTGCACGCTTTGCCGGGGAGGTGGTTGCGCCGCTCAACCGCCCAGGCGATGAGCAGGGTTGCCGCCTGGAGGAAGGCCGCGTGCGTACCCCCGATGGCTTCCGCCACGCTTACCAGCAGTATGTGGAGCAGGGCTGGGGGGGGATGACCGGCCCACTGGAATACGATGGCCAGGGCCTGCCACAAATGGTCGCGGCCTGTTTTCACGAGATGCTGATGGGCGCGTCGCTGTCGTTTCGTATCTATTCCGGCCTGACCGAGGGTGCCGTGCTGGCCTTGCATCGGCATGGCAGCGCTGCGCTCAAGCGCGATTACCTGGGCAAGCTGGTCAGCGGCGAATGGGCCGGCACCATGTGCCTGACCGAGCCCCAGGCCGGCACCGACCTGGCGCTGCTGCGCACCCGTGCCGAGCCGCAGGGCGATGGCAGCTACCGCATCCGCGGCAGCAAGATCTTCATCAGCGGCGGCGACCAGGACCTGACCGACAACATCGTCCACCTGGTGCTGGCGCGCCTGCCGGATGCGCCGGCCGGTGTGCGTGGCATCAGCCTGTTCCTGGTGCCCAAGTTCGAATGTACCGAGGGCGGTGGGATCGGAGCGCGCAACGCGGTCGAATGCGGCGCGCTCGAGCACAAGATGGGCATCAAGGGCGCGGCGACCTGCGTGATGAATTTCGATGGCGCCCGTGGCTGGCTGATCGGGGAGGCCAATCAGGGGTTGGCCTGCATGTTCACCATGATGAACGATGCGCGCTTCCAGGTTGGTTTGCAGGGGCTGGGCATCGCCGAGGCGGCTTTCCAGGGTGGCCTGGCCTATGCCCGCGAGCGCCTGCAGTCGCGCAGCCTGGCAGGCGCGGTGGCGCCCGAGCGCAATGCCGACCCGATAATCTGCCACCCTGACGTGCGGCGCATGCTGCTGACCCAGAAGACCCTCAGCGAGGGCTGCCGCATGCTGGCGGCCTTCGCGGCGCAAGCGCTGGACCTGGAGCACGGCGCCGCGCAGCCTGAAGTGCAGGCGGCCGCCGGGCGCCGGGCTGCATTGCTGATACCGATCGTCAAGGCCTTCCTCACCGATGTCGGGCAGGAGACTGCCAGCCTGGGCGTGCAGCTGTACGGCGGGCATGGCTACATCCGCGAATGGGGCATGGAGCAACTGATGCGCGACAGCCGCATCACCCAGCTGTACGAGGGCACCAACGGCATTCAGGCATTGGACCTGATTCGCCGCAAGCTGCTTGGCGATGGTGGCGAGCAGTTGCGCCTGTTGATCGATGAGTTGCTTGAAGCGGCACGCAACTGCCGCGCAGACGCGCTGGCCGGGATGGCCCAGGCGGTTGCCCAGCGCCTGCAGGAATGGCGCAACCTGAGCGCCGAGGTGCTCGACGCCTGCCGCTGCGACCCGCAGGAAATCGGCGCGGTGTCGGTGGATTTTCTCGCCTATTCGGGCTACGTGCTGCTGGCCGCACTGTGGCTTCGGGCGGCTGAAACCGCTAGCGCCGCATTGGCCGCCGGCAGCCAGGACAGCGCCTTCTACCAGGCCAAGTTGCAGGCTGCAGCCTTTTACTGGCGGCGGGTGTTGCCGCGCGCCAGTGCCCACTGCGAGGCCTTGCGCGGCGGCGCACAGTGCCTGATGAGCCTGGATGAAGCGCACTTCGCCTTTTGACCTGGCACCGTTGTTCACCCACAAGAACAAGAGGAACATGAGCATGCAGCCCTTCAGTTTTGCCACCACCCCCCATCTGCTGTGCGAACCCGGCGCCGCCGGGCGCCTGGCGCAGCTGTGCCAGCAACGCGGCGTGCGCCGTGTGCTGATCGTGACCGACCCGGGTATCGTCAACCTGGGTATGCTTGATGACTTGCTGCCTGGGTTCACCCAAGCGCACCTGAGCGTGGCAATCTTCAGCGAGGTCAGCGCCGACCCCAGCCACGCCTGCGTGCTGGCGGCGGTGGGCCGGGCGCGGCATATCGGCGCTGAGCTGATCGTCGGTTTCGGTGGCGGCAGCTCCATGGATGTCGCCAAGCTGGTGGCGCTGCTGGCACACCCCACCTGTGACCAGACCCTGGAGGCGGTCTATGGCATCGACCAGGCCAAGGGCCAGCGCCTGCCGCTGATCCAGGTGCCGACCACCGCCGGGACCGGGTCGGAGGTCACCCCCGTCGCCGTGATCACTACCGGCGAGGCGGCCAAGATGGCGGTGATCTCACCGCTGCTGCTGCCCGACCTGGCGCTGCTCGATGCGGAGCGTACGCTGGGCCTGCCACCGGCGATCACCGCGGCCACGGGTATCGATGCCATGGTCCATGCCATCGAAGCCACCACCAGCCAGTTCAAGCGTAACCCGCTGTCCAGCCTGTTGGCCCGCGAAGCGCTGGCGTTGCTGGCCGGCAACCTCGACCAGGCGGTGCACAACGGCGGCGATCTGGCCGCGCGCCAGGCCATGCTGCTGGGCGCCTGCCTGGCTGGGCAGGCGTTTGCCAACGCACCGGTGGCGGCGGTACATGCGCTGGCCTACCCGTTGGGGGCGCGTTATCACGTGCCGCATGGGCTGGCCAACGCCCTGGTGTTGCCCCACGTGATGCGCTTCAACCGTCGCGAGGCGTTCGCCGACTATGCGGCGCTGGCCCCGGCACTGCTGGGCGAGCGGCTGGTCCCTGGTGATTCCCATGAGCTGTGCAACCAGTTCATCGATGAGCTGGCGCAACTGGCGCCACGCTGCGGCCTGCCCAGCCGGCTACGTGATGTCGGCGTACCGCGGCACAGCTTGCCGCTGTTGGCCGAGGACGCCCTGCAACAGCAACGGTTGCTGGTCAACAACCCGCGCAAGGTCACCCTTGACGACGCCCTGGCGCTCTACCAGGCGGCGTTCTGAACATGGCCAGGGAACGTCCGCTGCGCGGCGCCTACCGTCACTTCCAACCGATCACCACGCGCTGGCACGACAACGACGTGTATGGGCATGTGAACAATGTCGTCTATTACGGGTTTTTCGACAGTGCCGTGAACAGCTGGCTGATCGAGCACGCCGACCTGGATATCCACCATGACCCGGTGGTGGCCTATGTGGCCGGGTCCGCCTGCGACTACTTCGCTGCCATTGCTTTCCCTCAACGCATCGAGGTGGGCATCGCTGTCGAGCGGTTGGGCAACAGTTCGGTGCACTACGCCCTGGCCGTGTTCGTCGAGGGCGAGCCCGAGGCCTGCGCGGCCGGCCGTTTCACCCATGTGTTCGTCGATCGCCGGGACAACCGCCCGGTCACTATTCCCGCCAAACTGCGCAGCGCCTACGAACGCCTGCTGCCGGTGTAATTGCCCAAGGAGAGCCGTTTCATGCAAGACGCTGTCATCGTATCCACCGCGCGCACGCCCATCGCCAAGGCCTGGCGCGGCGCGTTGAACGACCTCACCACGCCCAGCATGAGCGCCATTGCCATCCGCGCCGCCGTCGAGCGCGCCGGCGTGGAGCCTGGCGAAATCGAGGACCTGGTGCTGGGCACCGCCATGCAGAGCGGGACCGCCGCCATCAACCCGGCGCGCTTGTCGGCCCTGGCGGCCGGCCTGCCGCTGTCGGTGGCCGGGCAGACCATCGACCGCCAATGCGCCTCGGGGCTGATGGCCATCGCCATCGGTGCCCAGCAGATCCGCGGCGAGGGCATGCAGGTGGTGATCGGGGCCGGGCAGGAGCAGATCAGCCTGGTGCAACAGGCGCACATGCAGGCCGCCAATGCCGCCCAGGACGCCACGGTGCGGCGCCTGTGCGAGCACGCCTACATGCCAATGCTGCACACGGCCGAGCACGTCGCCAAACGTTATGGCATCGATCGCCACAACCAGGACCGTTACGCCTTGGCGTCGCAGCAGCGAACGGCGGCCGCGCAGGAGGCCGGCCTGTTCGCTGATGAAATCGTGCCGGTCACCACGCAGCGCAAGGTCGTCGACAAGGCCACAGGCATCCAGTCCTACGAACGCGTGCACCTGAGCCAGGACGAAGGTAACCGCCCGCATACCCTGCTGGCGGACCTCGAGGCATTGCAACCGGTGATCGAGGGCGGTTGCGTGACCGCAGGCAACGCCAGTCAGTTGTCCGATGGCGCCAGCGCCTGTGTGCTGATGAGTGGGGCAAGGGCGGCACGCGTGGGTTGTCAACCGCTGGGGCTGTACCGGGGCATGGCGGTGGTCGGCCTGGCCCCGGAGGAAATGGGCATCGGCCCGGTGCTGGCGATACCACGCCTGTTGGCGCGCCACGCGCTGCGGGTTGAGGACATCGGCTTGTGGGAGATCAACGAGGCGTTCGCCTGCCAGGTGCTCTATTGCGCCGAATACCTGGGCATCGACCCGGAGCGGCTCAACGTCAACGGTGGTGCCATTGCCATCGGCCACCCCTATGGCATGAGCGGTGCGCGCATGGTTGGGCACGCCCTGCTCGAAGGCCGCCGGCGCAAGGTGCGCTATGTGGTGGTAAGCATGTGCGTCGGCGGTGGCATGGGCGCGGCGGGCTTGTTCGAGGTGCTCTGAGCCACCGCCATCGGGCCATAACGAACCGGCATGGCATTGATCCGAAGACGCTATTTGTGGGCGTCGTCAACCCTACCTGATACTTCTCGTCACCGACACCGCCGGCCTGGGCGGCCGGCGCGTCCGCGCTGAACCCATCATTTCGCTCTCTAATAAAACAACAAGAGGTTAAGAGTGAGCGCAACCTTTCTATTCTGCCGGCGCCGGGCGCCGCTGGCGGCCCTGTGCTGCCTGCTCGCTACCCCGGTGGCGGGCGTTCAATTCGACGTTGGCTCGCTGCAAGGGCGCTTCGACACGGCCTTGTCGTTCAGTACTGCCGTCAGCACTGCCAACCCCGACAAACAGCAGTTACAGACTGCCAACGGTAACGACGGGCGGCGCAACTACCGCGCGGGTGATGTGTTTTCGGCTCTCCTTAAAGGCACCCACGATCTGGAATTGCGCCGCGATAATGTCGGTGTATTCCTGCGTGGCACTTACTGGTATGACACCGCGCAGCGCGACCACAACCAGCGGGCAGTCGACATCGACGACCGCAACCGCCAGGTCTCGGCGAAAACAGCCGGAGCGGAGCTGCTCGATGCGTTTGCATACGCCCTTTACGACATCGACGGTGAGCCCGGTTCGCTGCGCCTGGGCAAACAGGTAGTCAATTGGGGGGAAAGCCTGTTCATCCAGGGCGGGCTGAATGTGGTCAACCCCTTCAACCAAGCCGCGCTGCGCCGGCCCGGTTCAGAGGTGAAAGACGCCCTGGCGCCGGTCAACCTGGTGTATGTCACGCAAAACCTCAACCAGGCCCTGTCTTTCGACGCCTTTTACCAGCTGGACTGGGAACAGACCCGACTGGACAACTGCGCAACGTTCTTCTCCGGCAACGACTTCATGCCCGAGGGTTGCCAGGGCCTGGATGTCGGCGGGCAGATGGTGACCAACCCCGCCGTTTCGCAGGCCCTTGCACCATTCGGTGTGACGCTGACGGAGGAGGGCGTGCGCGTGCCTCGCGGCGCCGACCAGGATGCGCGCAATGCTGGCCAATGGGGTTTTTCGCTGCACTGGTATGTTGAGCCACTGGATACCGAGTTCGGCCTGTTCGCCGCCAATTACCACAGCCGCTCTCCCTACCTGGGCACGGTCAGCAGCCGGTACTACGCCAATACGGGCTTCGCCAGGGAGCTGTGCGCCAATGTCGGTGTGGCACTGGGCAACTGCGGCGCCTTTCTGGCATCCAGCAACGGGCAGACCCTGGCCGGCGCGCTGCGCATGGGCACTTCGCAGTACCGGGCGCAATACCCCGAAGACATCCGCCTGTACGGCCTCACCTTCGCCACCACCCTGCGCAGCGGCGCTGCTGTGCAAGGGGAAGTGAGTTACCGGCCGAACATGCCGGTGCAGCTCAATGGCAATGATCTGTTGCAGTCATTGCTCAATGCGCCCGGACGCAGCCCGCTGAACGTCGATGGCCTGCGTCCTGCAACAGACGAAACGCCATTCGATGGTTACCGGCGCAAGGAGGTGAGCCAGGCCCAGGTATCGGTCGTGCAGGCGTTCAGCCAAGTCATGGGCGCCCACCAGCTGCTGCTGATGGGCGAGGTGGGCGCCACCTATGTGGGCGGGCTGGAGGGACGTTTCGGGGCGCGTTATGGGCGCTCCGGTGCCTATGGCAACGGCGAACTGGCCGACAACGACCTGTGCCTGGCGATCTCGAAAAGCCCGGGTGACTGCAACGGCGAAGGTTTTGTAACGCCCTTTTCCTGGGGGTACCGCCTGCGCGCGACCTGGAGCTACCCCAACCTGATCCAAGGCATGGACATTCGCCCAGGCCTGGCCTGGGCCCATGACGTCAAGGGTTACTCACCGGCGGACAGCTCGGCCTTCAACGAAGGCTCTCGCTCGATCAGCCTGGGCGTGGACGTCAGCCTGGCCAGCCAGTACTGGGCCAGCCTGGCCTATACCGATTACCTCGACGGCGATTACGGCACCCGCGGTGACCGCGATTATGTGGCGTTCAGCGTGGGCGCCAACTTCTAAGGCAACCAAGGAGCAGGACCATGGCCAAGCGCAGCATGCAGAAACCCAATTCAGGTACGCCTCGACCGGACTCAGCTTACTCAAAGATGGTGTCTTGTACTCACGGCCAATGTTCTGCCGATCTCCTTTGGAAGACCCCAGATAGAACTTGTTCCCGACGTACCGCTCCGCATGCGTGTTCTCGATCGTGAGCCTGGCCAGCTCATCTCCGCGGAACCCCCTCCAAAAACCAATGGTGAGCAGAGCGATGTCGCGGGTCGACTTGAGGAGGGCGGCCATGTTGCCGGCCGCTCTTGCTTGAGCAGCCTCACATTCGAGGTGCGCCACTGCTTTTTCGAGATGCAGCAGTGCTAAAGTGGCCGCTTGTTTCTGCTGCATGGGGTGTAGCGCCCGGATATCTTTGGGCCTGTCCTGTGGCAGCGGACGCCAAGAAGCTGGTTACTGAGCCAACTGCCTTACGCCTTTTGCGTATTCGTTTCGGTGAACGATAGCCCAGTGCCGAATGCAGCCGACTGCTGTTGTAAAACCCATGGAAGTAGCTGGCAATTGCCAGGTGAGCCTGTTTCTTGGTGGGGTAGACCGTGCAGGCTTCCTCCCTCTTCAATGTAGCGAAGAAGCTTTCAGCTACAGCGTTATCCCAGCAGTTTCCTCTCCGGCTCATGCTCTGCGCGAAGCCCTTCTTGGCCAAAGCGAAACGAAATTTGCTGCTCGCGTACTGGGCGGATTCAACCGGTCGTCGCAACACCTTGATCGAGGTGTTTATGGGGCGACCCGCAGGATGGATGCAAAAATTGACTGGGCGGGGAGCGATGCGTTCTCCAGGTGCACCCTCACTTCGTAATGAGATCGAACGGCTATTTGGGGTGCAGATTGCAACAGGCATCACAAGCGAAAAGGCAGCACATACCGTTGGCGTATCAACAGCGGTAGGTACACGCTGGTTCCGTCATCGAGGCGGGATGCCATTATTCATGTCGAATCACATATCAGGACGATACTTATCGTTTGCAGAGCGAGAAGAGATTGGGCTGCTTCGAGCGCAAAGTGTTGGCGTTCGTGAGATCGCCCGTCGCCTTGGAAGAAGCCCATCGACAATTTCACGGGAGCTGACACGCAATGCTGCTACCCGTTGCGGTCGGCTTGAATATCGAGCGTCAGTAGCGCAATGGAAGGCAGAACTGGTGGCCAAGAGGCCGAAACCAGCGAAACTGGTCACTAACCCGCGACTGCACCAGTACGTACACGACCGCCTTGAGGGCAAGGTTCAAGACGCCGATGGTCGTGAGATTTCTGGGCCTCGGCAAGCACCCTTCAAGGGCCGAAATAAACCGCATCGCAGTGACCGTAAATGGGTCAATGGCTGGTCGCCTGAACAGATTGCCAACCGGCTCCAGCTCGATTTTCCGGATGATGAATCCATGCGCATTTCTCATGAAGCGATATACCAGGCGCTCTACATTCAGGGTAGAGGAGCTCTCAAGCGCGGACTGGTGAGCTGCCTGCGCTCAGGACGAGCATTGCGCGTGCCGAGAGCCAGAGCGCAGGCCAAAGTGTGGGCACACGTCAGCGAGGACGTCATGATCTCCAGTCGCCCAGCTGAGGTAGAAGATCGGGCTGTGCCCGGGCATTGGGAGGGTGACCTGATCATCGGTCTGAACCGTTCTGAATCGCCCCTGGTTTCGTAGACACCTCCAAGCCTCATAATGAGGCCCAAATAGGAGGTGCCATGAGTCGTCAGCGTTACCCTGAAGAATTCAA
>NZ_FWXQ01000015.1:0-71008 GCF_900176445.1 Pseudomonas sp. URIL14HWK12:I5 | reverse complement strand
CCTGGCACACGCAACGAAATCACTTTCACCATCATCGTCATTTTCTAAATTTTCACCCCCGCGCCACCCGGACTATGCGAGTGATTTTTCCATTGATGAAAACCAGAGACCCTATGCCGTCGAAGACGGCAGTGTTCAGCTTGAAATTTCTGGGGTTGTGCCCCTGGTTCCTATGATTGGGACCCACAGCTTGCTCGCCGCCACTCTGCTGATTATGTATTGGCCCGACCGCAATTTGCCGGACGCCTATATTGAAGTTTGCTCTCGGGAGATGAATGAATGACGCTTAAGCCCAAGGTTTTATGGGAGCGTGCTATAGGTTGGAGCTATGATCTGCCTCCAACGGGAAAGGCACCAGATGGCCTCTGCTGGGTAGAGAAGGTCAACCCTTCGCCTAATTATATTAATGATGTTTACCTCGAGCTGCCAAGAAAAACCATAAGTCTTCGAGGTTTTTCAGCGCTAGTGGGGATCCCAAGTTTGTGCTTTGGGGTCGGAATGACACTATTTTTGTACTGGAGTTTGTTGGTTTATGGCTGGCAGCGCGACTGGTTAGAGAATGTGTTGTTTATACTCGGTCCACCGTTAGCTCTATGGGTACTCATCCCTTACATAAAGCAGGATTTTGTCTTTCCCAGAGACGAACCCATTCGTTTCAATCGCCTACGTAGAAAAATCTACATCTACGAGTTCAGGTACGACCGCATATTCATTTTCAGTCGCAAACGCTGGGGCGTCCGACCCGTCGCCTATAACTGGGACGACGTCACTGCCGAGGTCTACCGTATCTACGCCCCCGGCCACGGAGGCCTGATCGAAAACGTCATGCTGTCAGTCCGTAATCCTGAGACAAACGAAGTCATTGACCGTGTCTTCTTCACGCATACCCTGCGTCAGGGCGAGGCCTACTGGGCCATTGCCCGTCTGTTCATGCAACAAGGCCCTGAAGCCCTGCCCAAATTCGTGCACCCACCCCGCGACTGGAACGACGACGATGGCCTGAGCCACATGCATTGCCTGGCACCAAAGGTTGAATGGCCAGCGGACATCGACCGTGAATCCCGTACTGCACCGTCTGACGCAGAGGCCCCATGAGCGGGGACAACCTGTGGCGCAGAGATAGAGAGCGGGTTAAGCATTTCCTGGTCGAAGGTGCGGCGGTTTGGGAATTCGGGCATGCCCGTTCCCACAGTGATCACGTCGTCTTCAAGAAATCCAGCGAGGTACCCCCACTTCGGGGGAATGCTGCCGGGTGATCCTCCCCAATCTGTTTCGGTTGCTACCGTAACTAACTGAAAAGAATATAAATATTCTTCTGGCACACACCTTGCTCCACACCTCCGCAGAGTCCCCGTGCCCCGGAGGTGCAGCATGTCTACGCCACGCAAAGGCCCCCTTCTGTCATCACTCGTTCTGGCCCTGCTCGGCTGGGAAACGACCAGCGAGGCGGCCGTGCAGTGCCAGCGCACCTTGGTCGCCAATGTGGTGGCGCTGGACCAGCCACTGATGTTCAACCGCCTTGGCGCGCAAAATGCCAACGGCATGATGTTCGCCCTTCGTGAAGATGTGGTGGACGACAAGCAGGTCCCTCTCAGCAAGGGCGGGGCCGCTGTCCCGGGCAAGGTCACCTTGCGCCCGGACAAGCGCCCAAGACCGATCGTGCTGCGGGTGGCCGCCGGTGACTGCCTCACGGTCAACCTGACCAACCTGCTGGCGTACCAGGCCAACCCCAATAAACACGGTATCGACCCCGAAGAAAACGAGGCCGAAGGCGAGGAGGAAGGCCCGGAAACCGAGGTCGAAAACGAAGGCGGTGAACATTTCGTTGCCGACGAGCAAGTCAATGACCGGCATGTCGGCTTCCAGGTGAACGGCATGCAGGCGGTCAACAGCATTGGCGACATCGCCGCCAACACGGGCCGCAATGGCAACTTCCTGGTGTCGCCCGGCAATACCCGCAGTTACACCCTGTACGCTGAGCGCGAGGGGGCCTTTGCGGCCACCAGCCAAGGCGCCACCTTTGGTGGCCAGGGCGGGGCGGGCAACGTTGCCAACGGCCTGTTCGGCCAGGTGGTGGTGGTACCCAAAGGTGGGCGAACCTACCGCAACACCCTGACCGAAGAAGAAATGCGCCTGGCCACCACCGGCCGTACCGCCACCGGCCAGCCGGTGATCGACTACCAGGCCCGCTACCCGCAGGCAGAACCGTGGCTCACCGAGGGCAAGGCAGGCAAGCCGATCATTGCCATGGTCGACGGCAATGAAATCCTCAACAGTGAAACCGACGCCATCGTCATGGGGCCGAACCCCGACGGCAGCTTCCCGCGCTCGACCTACCCGCTGGAAAGCGTCAACAAGCGCAACCCGGCACTGCCCAACCGGCTTGAAGCGTTCCGCGACTTCGCCTCGCAGTTTGCCGATGAAGTGGCTGCCACCCAAGCCTTCCCGGGCTATTGGGCGGACCCGGTGATGGGCCATGTGCTGGAGCCGACCCGCGACTCGTTCATGATCAACTACGGCTCTGGCGGTATGGGCGCTGAAGTGGTCGCCAACCGCCTGGGCGTGGGGCCGATGCATGATTGCCTGTCGTGCGCGTACGAGGAGTTTTTCCTCAGTGCCCACACCGTAGGCGATATCGGCACCCTCGTGGACGTGCCAGCCAACGTCGGCCTGGAAAACATTCGCCCAGGCGAAACGCCGCCGGCCAGCGCCGTGGGCGTCAAGGCCAACATGGCCCTGTACCCGGCAGAACCCGCCAACGTGCACCACAGTTACATTGGCGACTTCACCAAGTTCCGCAACACCCACAATGGCCACGAACAGCACATCTTCCACCTGCACGGCCACCAGTGGCTGTTCAACCCCAACGACGACAACTCCGACTACATTGACGCCCAAGGCATCGGCCCTGGCATCGGCTACACCTACGAAATCGCCAACGGCGGCTCGGGCAACCGCAACCGCGTGGCGGGCGATGCGATTTACCACTGCCACTTCTACCCGCACTTCGCCCAAGGCATGTGGGCCATGTGGCGGGTACATGACGTGTTCGAAGAAGGCACCCGGCTGGAAGTGAGCGGCCAGGGCGAAAATGGCTTCCACAGTACGCCGTTCGCACTGCGCAGCGGCAAGCCAGCCGTTGGCGCCCGGGCATTGCCTGATGGCGAAATCGTTGCCGGTACGCCGATCCCCGCCATCGTGCCGCTGCCTGGCAAGGCCATGGCGCCGATGCCGGGCAAGGTGGTGGTGGTGCCCAAGCTGTCCGAAGAACTGGTCGCTGCCAATGACGATGACGACGAAGAAGAGGGCGACGACGATCACGCCAACGAAATGCCAGCGCGCAAGGCCGTGGGTTCGCTGGCACTGGTCGACCGCACCGATGCCAACCGCAACGCTGATGGCACCCTGAAAAACCCGGGCTACCCGTTCTGGATCGGCGGCATGGAGAGCAGCGTGGGCAACCGCCCGCCAACCCCGCCACTGGACATGCTCGACCCGGCCCTGGCCCGGCAGCTGAAAGACAGCGGCAAAGCCCTGTGGGCAAACCTGGACCCCAACCAGGTCGATGGCTGGGATGGCGGCCTGGGCCGGCATGCGCTGGACGGCGTGTCTGCAGGCGGCGAAGCGGTGACCACCACCACCAAGCTGGACTTCTCCAAGGTGGTGCACAAGGCCAAGCCCATCTACCTGCCTGAAGAAGGCACCGATGTCGAGCAGGCCGCCATGCAGTTCCACGCCAAGGCCGAGCACCCAAGCTTTGCCCTGGTGCCCGGCAGCCAACCCGTTGCCAAGGCGTTCCGCACCAACGGTGCCTTGCCCACGGCCGGTGCGCCGTTCTACGAGCCTTGCATGGATGACCGTGGCAAACGCCTGACCCAAACCTCAGGGGTAGGCGAGTACGTCAGCGGCGAGAGCCTCACCGGCATGAACTTCCGGGGTTCGTCCACCTTCACCGCCGATCGGCCGCGCATCTACAAAGGCGCCAACATCCAGTTCGACGCGGTGTACAACAAGGTTGGCTACCACTTCCCGCAGGCGCGCATTCTGGCGCTGTGGGAAGACGCCTGGCCGGTGATCACCAAGCAGCGCCCGCCAGAGCCGCTGGTGATGCGCATGAACACGTTTGACTGCACCATGTACACCCACACCAACCTGATCCCGTCGTACTACGAAATGGACGACTACCAGGTGCGTACCCCCACCGACGTGATCGGTCAGCACATTCACCTGCCCAAGTGGGACCTGACCGCCGCTGACGGCTCGGCCAACGGCTGGAACTACGAAGACGGCATTCTCTCGCCCGGCAGCGTGGTGGAACGTGTGCATGCCATTCGTGCCTACAACGGTTGCACCGAAGGCGACAGCCGCGACGGCACTGCTGCCTGCCCGAAAGCCAAGCAGCACCCGTACTTCGGCCGCTTTGGCCGGGCTGACTGGCTGGGCGCGCGCACGGCCATGCAGCGTTGGTTTGCGGACCCGCTGGTAAACGTGAACAACGTCGACCGTGGCCTGGGCACCATCTTTACCCACGACCACCTCGGCCCATCGACCCACCAGCAGCTCGGGCTGTATGCCACCGTGCTGGCCGAGCCTGCCGGCTCCACCTGGTACCATGCCGAAACCGGCGAACAACTGTACAACCCGGCCACACGCCAGGACGGCGGGCCGACTTCGTGGCAGGCGGTGATCAAGACCGGCGACCACGATGGCGACGGCAAGAACGACAGCTACCGTGAGTTCTTCCTGGAGTACAGCGACTTCCAGCATGCCTATGAAGCCGGCGTGTATGTGGGCGCAGGCCCAGACGGCATCCCCAATGGCCAGTCCTACCCGGCCACGGCCGACAGCTTCCGCTATGCCATCAACCCGCCGGTCCGGCAGAAGGCATCCAACCTGCTGGAATCGGTGGTCGAGTCCCGCGGTGGCCTGGCCCCTGGCTGCCCAAGCCGGCCTTGCCCACAGGCGATTTCGGTGGATGACCCGGGCATGTTCGTCGTCAACTACCGCAACGAGCCGCTGGCCCTGCGCGTGTTCGACCCGAACAAGGTCGGCCCCGACGGCAAACGCGGCATGCAGGCGGACGGCCTGGCCGGCGACCTGAGCTACGCCTTGCAAAGCCGTACCGACCGTGCAATCCCGGCCATGAACATGGCACCGTCGGCAATCACCTCGGCCGTTGGCCCAACCGGCGGGACCACGCTGTTCCCACCGCACATCAACAAGGCCGGCAGCGAGCCGGGCGACCCGTTCACACCCATGCTGCGCACCTACTCTGGCGACAACGTGCGCCTGCGCCTGCACGCCGGTGGCCATGAAGAGGAGCACAACGTCACCCTGCACGGTGTGAAGTGGCTGCAGAATGGCTCGGGCTTCGGTAACAGTTCCAACTCGGGCTGGAAGGCCTCGCAGATGATCGGTATCTCCGAACAGATGGGCTTCATGGCACCGGTGTCGATGATTTCCAGTTCCGCCGCTACCAATGGTGATTACCTGTACTCCATGGACGCCGCCCTGGAAGGCTACTGGAACGGTATCTGGGGGGTGATGCGCAACTACACCGCTCAACGCGCCGACCTGTTCCCGCTGCCGAACAACACCCAGCCAGTGGCCATGCGCAATACCGTGAACTTTGAGGGCATTTGCCCGAAAACCACAGCCAACCCCAACGGCATCGGTACCCGCACCACGGTCAAACGCAGCTACGAGATTGTCGCGGCCCTGGCCAACGACATCCTCGAAAACCGCAACGGTGTCAGCATCAACGACCCGGCCGGCGCGGGCCAGCATGTCGGCGGGCCACTAAAAGCCAATGGCGGCACCCTGGTGTTCAACAGCCGCAAGACCAGCATCCCGCAGGTCACGGTGGTGGACGAAGAGGATGGCACCACCTTCACCGTCGGCGGCCACAGCGCACCGCTGCATGACCCGACCGCCGTGCTGTACGTGCGCAAGGCCGACCTGGACGCCACCACCGGCAAGCTCAAGGCTGGTGTGCCAGTGGAGCCGCTGGTGCTGCGCGCCAACGCTGGCGACTGCATCAGCATCACCCTTGAGAACCGCCTGCCGTCGGTCATGCCAGACCTGCCCAGTACTGCCGTGATGCAGAACGTGGTCAAGCGTGACCGCTTCGACAGCGAAGGCTCCACCGCTTTCAACAACAACCTGATGCGGCCTTCCAGCCATGTGGGCCTGCATGCCCAGTTGCTGGCCTACGACATCACCAAGTCCGACGGTGTCAACGTGGGCGCCAACCCGGTGCAAACCGTGCCACCCCGGGCGGGCAACAGTGGGGCCTACCCAAGCCGGGTGTACCAGTACTACGCCGGGCACCTGGAGCGCGAAGGCAAGCCGGTGCTGCAACTGGGCCGCACGGTGGACAACATCAACACCACCGCCATCGAGTTCGGTGGCCTGAACCTGGCGCCGTCAGACTTCATCAAGCAGCCGCAGAAAGGCCTGGTGGGCGCCATGAGCATCCTGCCGCAAACCGCAACCTGGACCGAGGACACCGCCAGCCGGGCCCAGGCCACGGTCAAGGTCACCGGCCAGCCCGACTACCGCGACCTGGTCACGGTGTGGCAGCGCTCGATGAACATGCGCTGGGCTGACGGCCGCCCGGTCGAAGGCATCGCCACCGAAGGCAATGGCGTGCCGGGCGACCCGAAAGACAACGGCAACATGGCCATGAACTACAAGACCGAACCGCTGTGGCTGCGCTTTGGCCTGGCACCGGATGCCCCCTTCGGCCATGCCGATGGCTTTGGCTTCGCCGATGTGTCGAACGCGCACATGGCCTACAGCAACGCCCTGGTCGGCGGTGACCCGCAAACCCCGGTGCTGTATGCCAAGCCCGGCCAGCCTGTGCGCAGCCATGTGCTGATGCCCAGTGGTGGCAGCCGCGGTATCACCTACCAGCTCGATGGGCACCTGTGGCCGTTGCACAACTACCAGGCCGAAAAGAGTGACGCGGATGGCTACCCGATGAGCCTGCCCGGCATCGGCTCGGTGCGTTTCGGCTACAACCCGATGGCCATGTACATCGGCGCCCAGGAAAGCGTACTGCCAGCGGCACACTTCAGCTTCATGCTGCCCAGTGCCGGCGGTGCCAACGCGGTGGCGGGTGACTACCTGTTCCGCGACTACGCCGCCTACGGCAACCTCTCGGGGCTGTGGGGGATTTTGCGAGTGACCAACGAAGCGCCGCCGGCTATGGCCCCGGCGCAGTGACGGAAGGGGAGCGCGAGCATGAACAAGAAGACTCGCCCTGCTTACTTGGGGGTAGTGCTGGGCGTGGTGCTGATCGGCCTGGGCGTGGCGTATGAAAAGCTCTGGTGCGATCCCCGCGAGCTGTTGCAGGAAACTGCCGAACCGCAGGCGCCGCACCGGCTCATTCGTGATGGCGTAACCGTTGAGTTCGAGGCCCGGTCGCTGGCCGGGGGCGAGCTGAAGGAAGGCGGCTTCGCCAACATCCGCTTCAAACTCAGCGACCAGGCCAGTGGCCAACCGCTATCGGGCATGGCGCCGGGGGCGTGGATCGACCCGGCGCAGTCGGCCCCGGTGGGCGACCGTGACCAGAGCTGCAAGGCGCGGGTTGCGCTGTTTCTCAAGAGCAGCATCGGTGCCCGACCGCTGCTCGACCTGAACAGCTACTTCCTGTTGATGCTGAACAACGACGCCAGCCTGACGGTGATCGACCCCACCGTCTCGGTGGGCGGCGTGACCAGCACCATGGCGCGCATCGACCTGCCCGGGCGCCCCATGGACTGGGCGGCCACCAGCGACGATAAGCAGGTATTCGTGTCGATCCCCGAGCGCGGCAAGGTGGCGGTGATCGATACCGAGACCTTTACCCGCGTGGCCGATCTGGACGCTGGGGACCAGCCGTTGCGTGTGGCCCTGCAACCCGATCAGCACCGGCTGTGGGTGGGCAACAACAGCCGTGACCCGGCCAAGGGTGGGGTTACGGTGATCGACGTACCGGGGCGCACCACCCTGAAAAGCTTCAACACCGGCACCGGGCACCATGAAATCGCCTTCAGCGCCGACTCGCGCTTTGCCTACGTCAGCAACCGTGACAGTGGCACCCTGAGCGTGATCGATATCCCGGAAATGCGCCTGGCCACAACCATCAAGGTGGGCCCGCACCCGCTGTCGGTCAGCTATTCGGCGCTGTCCCAGGCGGTGTACGTGGTCGATGGCGAGGAGGGCAGTGTGCGGGTGTTCGATGCCCGTAGCCACCAGTTGCGCCATACGGTCAAGGCCGAGCAGGGCCTGGGCCCCATGCGCTTCAGCAGCGATGGCCGTTACGGCATCGTGCTCAACACCCTGGAAAACCAGGCGCTGGTGATCGACGCCAGTACCGACAAGCTGATCCACCACATCCCGGTGGCGGCCGAACCGTACCAGCTCACCTTCACCAAGGGCTATGCCTACGTCCGTGGCCTGGCTTCGCCGAAGGTGACCATGATCAACCTGTCCAGCCTCGGTGAGGGGCGCTCGCCCATTGTCCAGAGCTTCGAGGCCGGCCCGGCGGCGCCGCGCCAGGCCGGTGACCTGCCGCTGGCCCAGGGGTTGTCGGTATCGCGTGACGACAATTCGGTGTTCGTGGTCAACCCGGTGGACAACACCACCTACTTCTACGCCGAAGGCATGAACGCGCCGATGTCCGGTTACAACAACCGTGGCCACCAGGCCCGCGCCGCCCTCGTCGTCGACCGCAGCCTGCGTGAGGTGGCGCCTGGGGTGTACGGCTCGACGGTGAAGTTGCCCGCCGCCGGCAAGTTCGACGTGGCCTTCCTGCTCAACCAGCCGCAAATCATCCACTGCTTCAGTACCGATGTGGCCGAAGCCCCCAATACCCGCAAGCGCAAGGGCGCGCACGCCGAGTTCATTGGCCTGGACCAGCCGATGTCGCAGCACAGCGCCATCAACGCGCGCGTGCGCATCGTCGGTGACGACGGCCAGCCACGCCTGGGCCTGAACGACTTGAGCTTGCGCTACTTCCTGGCACCGTCGTCGATGCCACGCAACCTGCAACTGCAGGAGGTGGGCGAGGGCGTGTACCAGGCGGCCCTGGCCCTGCCCGAGGCTGGCGCTTGGTACCTGCATGTGCAGTCGCCCTCGCTGGGGCGCAAGTTTGCCGAAGAAAACTACACCAGCCTGCGCGTCCTGCCGGCTGCAGCGACCAACGCTTCCCAGACTGATGTGAGGAATGTGCGATGAACACCCAGCATGCTTTCACACTGTTGGCCCTGAGCCTGGCACTGGCCAGCAACCTGGCCCTGGCCCACGCCGGACACGATCACAAAGGCCATGCCGAGCAGCCTCCGGCGGCGAGCCAGGAAAAGACCAGCGTGCGCTTTGCCGACGTTTCGCTGCTGAACCAGGACGGCATGCCGGTACGGCTGGAGAAAGACCTGGTAGGCGACCACCTGGTGGTCATGGGCTTCATCTACACCAGCTGCACCACGGTGTGCCCGGTGGTGTCGTCGATCATGGGCAAGGTCCAGCAACAACTGGGTGGCCGGATAGGCGAGGAAATCCACATGGTGTCGATCAGCGTGGACCCGCAGCGTGACGACGCCAAGCGCCTGCAAGATTACGCCAAGGCCTTCCAGAAGGGGCCAGGCTGGAGCTGGCTGACCGGCACCCCGTACGCCATCACCGAAACCCTCAAGGGCCTGGGCAGCTTCAGCGCCGACCTCAGCCAGCATCCGCCGCTGATTCTGGTCGGTGACGGGCGTAGCGGGCACTGGACGCGTTATTACGGCTTCACCGACCCGGCGGTACTGATCGAAGAAATCAACCGCCTCAGCGCCCGCCGGGTGCATGCCAAGAGCACGGCCATCGCCGACCATCACGAGGTGCAACCATGAGCACTGTCACTTCCCGCCGCGCTGGCATGCGCGCGTTCGACTGGCTGGCACTGTGCGGCTGCCTGTGGATCCTCGCCTCGGTGGCGTTCGCCCACGAGGGCCATGCGCCTGGGGCGCCAGCGCCACAGCCGGCGCCCCAGGCGATGACCAGCGGCGGCGGCACCCGCGATGCCCAGGCCTGGTTCACCGACACCGTGCTGAAGGACCAGAACGGCCGCCAACTGCGCTTTTACAGCGATGTGCTCAAGGACAAGGTAGTGATGCTCAACGTGATCTTCACCCACTGTACCGACGCCTGCCCGCTGATCACCCGCAAACTGCGTGAAGTGCGCGAAGCCATGGGGCCGCAGCTGGCCAGCCAGGTGACCTTCGTCTCGATCAGCAGCGACCCGCTGAACGATACCCCGCAGGCGCTCAAGGCGTTTGCCGAGAAACAGGGGGTGGATGGGCCGAACTGGTTGTTCCTGACTGGTGACAAGGCCAATGTCGACCTGGTGCTCGGGCGTATCGGCCAGTTCCTGCCCAGCCCCGAGCAGCATTCGACGCAGTTGATTGCCGGTGATGTAGCGGGCAAACGCTGGAGCAAGATTCGCCCGGATGCGCCAGCCATGGCCATTGCCCAGCGCATGCAGCTGCTGACCCAGCCACTGGCAGGCCGGTGAGCATGATGAAGACCTGGGCGGTTTTGCTTATTGGTTTGGCATGCGGTACTTCGGCCTTTGCGCTGGACCTGACCGACCACCAGCTTGCTGGCAAACGCCTCTTCCGCGAGGGCGTCTCCAGCAGTGACGCCCAACTGCAAGCCCGGGTTGGAGCCAGCGACATGACGGTGCCCGCCAGCGTGTTGCCCTGTGCCAGTTGCCACGGCAACGACGGCCGTGGTCGCGCGGAAGGTGGGGTGCGCCCGCCCAGCCTCGACTGGCAACGCCTGGCACTCGGCCAAGGCACGCGCGAGGCCAACGGCCGCAGCTACCCGGCTTATACCGACAGCAGCCTGGCCCGGGCCATTCAGCATGGCGTGGACCCGGCCGGCAACCGCCTGGACCCGGCCATGCCACGCTTCGAGCTGACCCTGGCCGACCAGCGCAACCTCACCGCCTACCTCAAGCGCCTGGCCGAGGAACGCGACCCCGGTGTAGAGGAGGGCGTGTTGCGCTTGGGCACCTTGCTGCCCGCGAGCGGCCCCTTGGCCGAAGCCGGGCAGGTGGTGCGTGCGGTGCTGGAAGACGGCATGGCTCAACTCAACCAGCAAGGCGGCATACACGGGCGCCGCCTGGAGCTGGTCGTGCTTGATCCGGGCTTAGACCCCGCCAGCGCCGAGCAAGCCTTGCAGCAGTTGCTGCAGCAGGCGCGCGTGTTCGCGTTGATCTCGCCCCTGGCACCCATGCTCGACCAACGCCTGGCAACCTTGCTGGCGCCACAGAATGTGCCCCTGATCGGCAGCACCCCACGCAGCGGCGGCAGCCCACAGATCTTCGACCCGCTGCCCGGCCTGCCCGTGCAATTGCTTAGCCTGGCCGCCCATGCCCGTGCTGCGCTGGGCCTGGCCCCGGGTGACCTGCGTGTGGTGTATGCCGGCAACGAGCAGGCCGTATTGGCTGAACAGGTTCGCGAGCGCCTGCAGCAGCAAGGCTGGACGCCTGCCATCCAAGCCTTCGACGGCCAGGCCGTGGACGGGCGGGGCATCGTCTTCCTTGGCCGTGCCCAGGCCTTTGCCGAATTGGCCGCCGCGTTGCAGGCGGCAGGCCGTCAGCCCTACCTGTTCGCCGCCTCCAGCCAGGTGGCCGGTGCGATGGCGCGCTTGCCCGAGCAGTGGTCGCAACGGGTGTTCCTGGCCTATCCCTATGTGCCGGAAGACTGGACCGAGCAGGGGTTGGCGACCTTGGCCGGCCTGCAGCAGCGCCAGGGCCTCGACCCACGCCAGGCATCGTTGCAGGTCAACACCCTGTGCGCGCTACGGTTGCTGAGCGAGGCGCTGAAGCAGATAGGCCGTGACGCCAGCCGCGAGCAACTGATTGCCGTGCTGGAAGGCCTGCACGATGTGGCCACCGGCCTGACCCCCGCCTTGGGCTTTGGCCCAGGCCGCCGCCAGGGCATGGCGGGCGCCCATGTGGTAGCAGTGGCGCTACCTGGGCCGCGTTTCACCTCGGTTACCCCGTACCGGCCGGTGCCGGATACCCCTTGAGCGGAGGCTGCCATGCGTATCGTGTTGCTGTGCCTGCTGTTGGTGCTGGCCAAGGCGAGCTGGGCCGATGTGCCTGCGGCGCGGGTCAATGGCGTGGAAATCGGCGTGACGCGCCTGGAGCGTTACTTCAGCGAATACCTGACCGCCCAGGGCCGTGCGTTGACCAGCATTCGCAACCCGGGCCTGTACAAGCGCCTGCGCGATCAAGCGCTGGACGAGCTGATCGACAAAGAGCTGCTATGGCAGGAAGCCCGGCGCCAAGGCATCGCCATCAGTGACGCGCAGGTGTCGGCGCATGTGGGCGAGGTCGAAGCGGCGTTCGGCAGCCCGGCAATTTTCGAGCGGCGTCTGGCGGAGGCGGGTTTCGATAGGGCACAGTACACTGAGTACACCCGGCAAGACATGGCGGCCCAGCAGGTGTATGCCCAGCTCAGTGCAGTCGACGCGCCGAGCCAGGTCGAAGTGGAGGCTTTCTATGCTGCCAACCGGGAAACACTGCAAGGAGCGCAGAACCAAAGTGATAACCCTTCGGTCATACGTGAACAGGGCCTGGTCTTGGCCAGGGCGGCGCTTATCGGCAAGCGAGAGACCGATGCGCGTCGGTCCGTGCGCCAACGTTTGCGCGACGCCGCCAACGTGGAGGTTGCAGACTGAGGCCCCTGATGGCGTTTCCCCCAATGCTGGGGAATTAAGGTTTGGCAATGTGCTATCAGTTCCCCCGCATGTGGGGAACCGGGTGGGTGTGCCTGCCCGGCGCGTTTCGGGTGTTGGCCGGCACCCTTGGCAAATCAGACACTTACAGCGGTGCAACATGACTATTCACGCCTGGCACGAAGCCTGCTCAAGCCTGTACAAGGGCGCACTTCGCAGACCGGGTAACCGGGCAGTACTTGGGAGTCGACCTTGGTGAACAGAGTATTGGTAGTCGATGACGAACAGACCCTTGCGCAAAACCTGCAAGCGTACCTGCAGGCGCAAGGCCTGGAAGCTCATGTTGCCCACGACGGTGCCAGTGGTATCCAACAGGCTGCAAGCCTGGCACCGCAAGTGATCGTGCTGGATTACCGCTTGCCCGATATGGAGGGTTTTCAGGTTCTGGAGGCCGTACGCAAGAACAGGCAGTGCCACTTCGTGCTGATCACCGCCCACCCCACTGTCGAAGTGCGTGAGCGGGCCGCCGAACTCGGTGTGAGCCATGTCCTGTTCAAGCCGTTCCCATTGGTGGAGCTGGCGCGTGCGATCTTCGACCTGATGGGCATCGAGCGCCGGCGCAGGGCCACGGACAACCCGGCTGAAGGGTTCGTCGAACGACGCCAGAACAGGAACGAATCGTTCCCCCTGCAGTTGTACGATGGAAGCTGGGTGTTGGCCGACCGCCGCCGTAATGGCGCCAAGCCCCCAGGGCCCGACGACGAACAACTGCTCGCAGGGGAATAGCGGCGCCCGCACCCCTGGCCGAGCCAGCCTGCGACGCGCCCCTGAGCGGAGTCGCAGGCCATGCCGCAAGCACATGATGCAACAGTCTCAGCCTACCCCCGCGACCTGCTGGCCCAGGCCCGCCTGCAAGCCAGCGACGAGCGCCTGCTCAACTGCCTGGAACGCATGGCCTGCGACACCCCGGCCACCTTCACCCAGCGCCTCGGCCTGACCCTGCACTACCCGGTGCTGGACAGTCACAGCCTGCTGGCCAGCACCCCGCGCTTCGACAAGGTGGCCCTGGCCCAGTGCCTGAAACGCGAATTCGTGCTGATCGAGCAGGGCGGCCAACTGCTGGGCGTGTTCGCCGACCCCTTCGACCCCGCCCGCCTGGCCTGGATCGACGATGTGCTGCAAGGCGCGCCACTCTACCTGGCCCACGCCGCCGAACTGGCCACCTTCCTGGCCCGCCACGAAGAAAGCTTCCACGCCGTCGATGCCCTCGACCATGACGCCGAGGCCAGCAGCGAAGGCGACCCGCTGCAACGCCTGTCGCTGGCCAGCATCAGCGAAGACCAGAGCCGCGTGGTCAAGCTGGTCAACTCCACCCTGTACGACGCCCTGAAGCTGCACGCCAGCGACATCCACCTGAGCATGACCGGCCAGGGCCTGACCATCAAGTACCGCATCGACGGTGTGCTCAACGGCGCTGGCAAGGCCAGTGGCAGCGCGTTTGCCGACCAGGTGATCTCGCGCATCAAGGTCATGGCCGAACTGGACATCGGTGAAAAGCGCGTCCCCCAGGACGGCCGCTTCAAGGTCGCCGTGGGTGACCGGCAAATCGACTTCCGCGTATCGATCATGCCCAGCATCTTTGGCGAAGACGCCGTGCTGCGGGTGCTCGACAAGCAGGACTTGTCCGACCGGGTCAGCGGCGTGCAGTTGCAGGCCCTGGGCTTTGCCGACGAGACCCTGCGCGCCCTGCGCCGGCTGGCCGCCGAACCCTACGGCATGATCCTGGTCACCGGCCCCACCGGCAGCGGCAAGACCACCACCCTGTACGCCATGATCAGCGAGATCAACCACGGTGTGGACAAGATCATCACCATCGAAGACCCGGTCGAGTACCAGTTGCCCGGCGTGTTGCAGATTCCGGTGAACGAAAAGAAGGGCCTGACCTTCGCCCGTGGCCTGCGCTCGATCCTGCGCCACGACCCGGACAAGATACTGGTGGGTGAAATCCGCGACCCGGACACTGCCCAGATCGCTGTGCAGTCGGCACTCACCGGCCACCTGGTTTTCACCACCATCCACGCCAACAACGTGTTCGATGTGATTGGCCGCTTCAGCCAGATGCAGGTCGACCCCTACAGCTTCGTTTCCGCGCTGAACGCCGTGCTGGCCCAGCGCCTGATCCGCCTGGCCTGCCCGCACTGCGCCACGCCCTGCGAACACGATGACGATACCCTGTATGGCTCGGGCCTGAACCGCGAAGGCGTGGCCGGCTGGAAGTTCGTCCGCGTGCAGGGCTGTGGCCAGTGCCGTGGCAGTGGCTACCGCGGCCGCAGCGCCATCGCCGAACTGCTGCACCTGGACGACGACCTGCGCCAGATGATCGTCGAGCGCCGCCCCCTGTCGCAAATCAAGACACTCGCCTGCCAGCGCGGCCTGCGCCTGCTGCGCGCTTCGGCCCTGGACCTGGTCCGCGATGGCCGCACCACCCTCGAGGAGATCAACCGTGTCACATTCATCTGATCGTTTCTGCGCCGTGCTCGGCGCCGAGGGTGTCGGCTTGGGTTGCTGGCACAAACACCAACACCAGTGGCTGGGCAGCCGCGAGTTCAGCTGCGACGGCGCCCAACCGGCCTGGGAAGCTGCCGTCGACGCATTGGCCGCGCTGCTGGCCGAGCATGCTGTACGTGGCGCTCAACTGCGGGTGCTGCTGTCGGCCCGCTACAGCCGCTTCTGCTTGGTGCCCTGGAGTGACGCCATCGGCCATCCACGCGAGCTGGACGCCTATGCCCGGGCCTGCTTCGAAAACCTCTACGGGCAGCCGCTGGACGACTGGCGCATCGTGTTGTCGCCCGAGCCTGCCGGTGCCGCCCGCATCGCCACGGCGCTGCCTGATGCCCTGCTGCAACGGTTGCAGGGGCTGGGCCGGGAAAGTCGCCTGAGCCTGCGCTCGGTGCAACCGTACCTGATGGCCGCCTACAACCGCTGCTCGTCACAACTGGCGCAGGGTGACTTCCTGTTCGTGCTGGCCGAGCCGCGCCGCAGCGTGCTGCTGCTGGCTGCGGGTGGCGCCTGGCAGCAAGTGCTGGCGCAAGGTTGCGCTGACAGTGACCAAGCCCTGCAAGCGCTGATCGAGCGCACCTGCGAGCTGTATGGCGAGCACCTGCCCCGGGTGTACCTGCATGCCCCAGGCCGGGGCGACGTGCCGCAACTGGCGGCGGTGCAGCTGTGCCAGCCGGCCAGCGAAGCCGACCCGTTGTGCGCCATGTGGCGGGCGGTGGCCTGACATGCGCCGCCTCGAACTGGAATTCCAACCCCGGCGCAGCGGCCCGTTGGCCTGGTCGCTGCTGGCCTTGGGCAGTGCCCTGGTCGCAGGCCTGGTACTGCTTCAGTACACCTTGCAGAACGAGCAGGTCGAGCTGGAAGACAGCGTGCACAGCCTGGAGCTGCAACTGGGGCGCCGCCCGGCCACTGCCGCTGCGCAAAGCACGGCTGCCAGCCGTGAGCAGGCCGAGCGCCTGGCGCAGATGCGCAGTGTGTCGCAGCAATTGCAACGCCCGTGGCAGCAGTTGTTCGCCATGCTCGAAGCCATGCCGCAGGACGATGTCGCACTACTGGGCCTGACCCCGGACGCGCGCAAGGGCCAGGTCCGCATTGCCGCCGAGGCACGCAACCTTGAGGCGATGCTGCAGTACCACCAGCGCCTGGAAGCCAGCGACGAGCTCAGCGATGTGTCGCTGCTCAACCACGAGGTGTTGGCCGCGCAGCCTGAGCACCCGGTGCGCTTCACCCTCACCGCCACCTGGGAGACCGGCCATGCGCGCCCTTGAGCTGAACAGCCTGATCCTCCAGGAGCGTCTGCGTCGCGTTGGCCCGGTCGGCTTGGCGGCGGTGGCGGTAGGCCTGCTGGCCTTGGGCGTGGGGTGCGCCGGGGTGCTGCCGCAGTGGCAGAACGTGCGCGAGCTGCGTGCAACCGAGGCGGATGCCAGCGTACAGGTGGAGCGGGTCAAGCGTGGCGAGCTGAAAATCGCCGTCAAGCCCGAGCAGCAGGCGCTCGACAGCCTGCGCCAGCAGCTGCCGGGCCAGCCCCAGGCCAGCGAGCTGATCGAGCGCCTCTACCACCTGGCCAGTGCCGAGCACATCAGCCTGGCCCGTGGCGAGTATGCCTTGGGCATCGACCCCAAGACCCAGCTGGCGCGCTACCAGATCGTGCTGCCGGTGCGTGGTAGCTACCCGCAGATTCGTGGTTTTCTCAAGGGCCTGCTCAAGCAACTGCCGACCCTGGTGCTGGAAGACCTCGAGCTGCAACGCAAACGTATCGGCGATAGCGAGCTGAATGCCCGCCTGCGCATGACCCTTTATCTGTCGAGGTCGTGATGAACACACTACGTGCAGTCATCTGGGCCGGCTTCCTCGGGGTGAGCGCGGCGTTGGCCTGGGCACCGGGACACTGGTTTGGCCAGGACGACGGCGTCGCGGCCTTCTCGGGTAAACCCGCTCCCACAGGGACTGTGGGCACCGCCGAACCTGTGGGCGCGGCTTTAGCCGCGAAAGGGCCGGAACAGGCCTCCAGAGACCTGTTCCCCAAGCAGCAGTGGACCAAACCCCAGGCCGTGGCCACCGTCACCGAACAACCTGTGGTCGCCGCGCCGGTCGTGGCGGCAGCCCCGACCGCCCCTGAGCTGCCGTTCCAGTTCATCGGCCGCATGGGGACCAACGACGACCTGCAAATCTTTTTGCAGAGCGGCGAAAAACTCTACGTCGTGCGCCAGGGCGACGTGATCGAAGACACCTACCGCCTCGATCGGGTATCGGCCGAAGAGCTGAGCCTGGTCTACCTGCCTTTGCATCAGTCGCAGACTTTGTCTGTAGGGAGCGCACCATGAAGTCGTCAAAGCTGTGCAAGCCTGCTCCGTTCCTGCTTTTGGCGTTGTGCGTGGCCATAGCCGGTTGCGGTTCCAGTGCGGTACGCAAGGACAGCGACCAGTTGATGAAGGAGGGCCAGTACGAAGCCGGCATCGCCCGCCTGGAAGAGGCCTTGCGCGATGACCCGCGCGACACCGAGCTGAACATCGCCTTGGCCCATAGCCGGCAGGCCGCAGTCGAGGCGCTGATCACCCAGGCCGATGCCGACCGTATCCGCCATGACTTTGCCAATGCCCGCATGGGCTACGGTCGGGTGCTGACCCTGGAACCGAACAACCGCCGCGCCCAGGAAGGCATCCGCCAGCTGGAGCTGATCCGCACCCTCGACGAGCGCGTGGCCTTGGGCCAGGCGGCGTTGCGCCAGGGCGACCTGTTTGGCGCCGAGCGCTACATGCGTGAAGTGCTGCGCCTGGACCCGCAAAACCAGAAGGGCATTACCCTGCGCAGCGACATCGAGAACGTCCAGGCGCGCACCGCACAGCCGTACCCGCAGCTGCGCAGCAAGCTGGAGCGGCCGGTCACCCTGGAATTTCGCGATGCCAACCTGAAGACCATCTTCGAAGTGCTGTCCCAGGTCGCTGGCATCAACTTCATCTTCGACAAGGACATGCGCCCGGACATGAAGGCCACCATCTTCGTGCGTGAGGTGCGCATCGAGGATGCCGTGGCGCTGCTGCTGGAGCAGAACCAGCTGCGCCAGAAGATCGTCAACGACAACACCGTGATGGTGTACCCCGACTCGCCGCAAAAGACCAAGGACTACCAGGAACTGGTCATGCGCACCTTCTACCTGACCAGTATCGATGCCAACACCGCGCTGAACATGGTCAAGACCATGCTCAAGACCCGCGACGTGTTCGTTGACGAGCGCCTCAACACCCTGACCATGCGCGACACCCCGGACGCCGTGCGCATGGCCGAGAAGCTGCTGCAGTCGCAGGACCAGTCCAACCCCGAGGTGGTGCTGGAAGTGGAGGTGATGGAAGTGGCCACCTCGCGCATCCTCGACCTCGGCCTGCAATGGCCCAATACCTTCGGCGTGTTGAGCAACGATGGCAAGCCGGTGAGCGTGCTCGACCAGTTGCGTGGCATCGATTCCAGCCGCATCAGCATTTCGCCGGCGCCGCAGGCCAAGATCAACGCCCAGGACAAGGACATCAACACCCTGGCCAGCCCGGTGATCCGCGTCAGCAACCGCGAGCAGGCACGTATCCACATTGGCCAGCGCGTACCGATCATCAGCGCCACCTCGGTACCGTCCACTCAGGGCCCGGTGATCACCGAAAGCGTCACCTACCTGGACGTCGGCCTGAAGCTCGAAGTACAGCCCACCGTGCACCTGAACAACGAGGTGGCGATCAAGGTGGCGCTGGAAGTGAGCAACGCTACCCCGCTGGAGGCCACCCGCCAAGGCACCATCCCGGTCCAGGTCGACACCCGTAACGCCCAGACCAGCCTGCGCCTGCACGATGGCGAGACCCAGGTACTGGCCGGCCTGGTGCGCAACGACCACAACGCCAGCGGCAACAAGATCCCGGGGCTCGGCGATATCCCGGGCCTGGGCCGGCTGTTCGGCAGCAACAAGGACGACATGAGCAAAAGCGAGCTGGTGCTGGCCATTACCCCCCGCATCGTGCGCAACCTGCCCTACCAGAGCCCGTCGGACATGGAATTTTCCACCGGTACCGAGTCGGCCATGCAGGTACGCCAGATGGCACCGCTGCCACCCATGGACGTACCCGGCAATGCGCCGACCACCGACGCGCCAGTGGTGGACAGCCAGATGGCGGTCGTCCCGGCCAACGGGAGCCCACGCCCATGAAAGCGCAGCGCCGCATGCAGGGTTTCAGCCTGATCGAGGTGGTGCTGACCCTGGCACTGCTCGGGCTGCTGGCCAGCATGGCCGCGCCGCTGACCGAAACCGTGGTGCGCCGCGGCAAGGAGCAGCAACTGCGTGAAGCGCTGTACCAGATTCGCGATGCCATCGACGCGTACAAGCGGGCTTTTGACGCGGGCTACATCGAGAAGCGCCTGGACGCCAGTGGTTACCCGCCAAACCTGCAGGTGCTGGTTGACGGCGTGCGTGACGTGCGCAGTGCCAAGGGCGCGAAGTTCTACTTCCTGCGGCGCATCCCGCACGACCCGCTGGTGGCGGCCAAGGACAGGGACGAAGGCGCTTGGGGGCTGCGCGCATACGACAGCAGCCCCGACAACCCCCGCGAAGGCGAAGATGTGTTCGATGTGTACTCCAAGGCCCGCGGCAAAGGCCTCAACAACATCCCTTACGGGCAATGGTGACAGCCATGAAACGCAGCAAAGGCTTCACCCTGATCGAGCTGCTGGTGGTGATGGCAATCATCGCCACGCTGCTGACCATCGCCATGCCGCGCTACTTCAACAGCCTGGAAAGCTCCCGCGAGGCCACCCTGCGCCAGAGCCTGGCGGTGCTGCGCGAGGCGCTGGACCACTACTACGGCGACACCGGCCATTACCCGGATTCGCTGGAGCAGTTGGTAGAACAGCGCTACCTGCGCAACACCCCGGTCGACCCGATCACCGAGCGCAGCGACGCCTGGCAGCTGGTGCCACCGCCTGAAGGCGTGGCTGGCGGCGTGGGCGATATCAAGAGCGGTGCCACAGGGAGGGCGCGCGATGGCAGCCTCTTCGCTGAATGGTAAGGCCAACGGCGGCTTTACCTACCTGGGCGTGCTCTTGCTGATTGCAGTCAGCAGCGTGGCCTTGGCCGCCACCGGCACGCTCTGGGCCAGCGCCGCCCAGCGCGACCGTGAACGCCAACTGCTGTGGGTGGGCAGCCAGTACGCCCAGGCCCTGCGCAGCTACTACCGCGCCTCGCCGGGCCTGGCCCAGTACCCGCAAGACCTGGTCGACTTGCTGCAGGACAACCGCTTTCCGCAGGCCAAGCGGCACATTCGCAGGCTGTACCCCGACCCCATTACCAACAGCGACGAGTGGGGCCTGCTGCGCTCGATCGACGGCCGCATCACGGGAGTGCACAGCCGCTCGGACGCCACCCCGTTCAAGCGCAGTGGCTTCAGCGCCGAGTGGACCGGTTTCGAAGGGCTGGAACACTACAGCGACTGGCAGTTCGTCGCCGAGCAGGCCTTCAGCGAAGGCGCCGATGGTGTGCAAACCCACAGCGGCCCGGGAGACACGCCATGAATACCCTGGCCGCACTCTGCCTGAGCATGCTGCTGGTGTTGGCCACTTCGGCCAAGGCCTCGAGCGAGGACGAGATGCAGGGCTTCATCGTCGACAACACCATCTCGCACATCGGCCACGACTTTTACTACTACTTCGCCGACCGCCTGCGGGCCACCAGCCGCCTGGACTTCAACCTGGTGGTACGCGAACGCCCGGATGCGCGCTGGGGCAGCCTGGTCACCGTGGAGTTCGAACGTGAGGTCATGTACCGCCGCTTCCTGCCCCCGAACACCACCGAGCTCAAAGACGAGGCCGTTGCAGCCGCCGACCTGGTCAAGCAGCAGATCATTCAACGCAAGCTGCAACGCCTGCTACAGGACACCACCGACTTGGAGAGGGACGAGCTATGAACCACCGCATACCCCGCTGCATCGCCGCCTGCCTGCTGGCCAGCGCCTGTGCTGCCCAGGCCACCGAGCTGGTGTACACCCCAGTCAACCCGGCCTTTGGCGGTAACCCGCTCAACGGCACCTGGCTGCTGAACAACGCCCAGGCGCAGAACGACTACGACGACCCCGACCTCAAGGACCGTGCCTCGGCCTTTACCGGCACCACGGCCCTGGAGCGTTTCAGCAACCAGCTGGAGTCGCGGATGTTGTCGCAGTTGCTGGACAACATCAGCAATGGCAGCACCGGCAGCATGGCGACCGATGCGTTTCTCATCGACGTCATCGACGATTCCGGGGCCTTGAGTATCAAGGTCACCGATCGCGCCACAGGAGAAATTTCGATCATTGAGGTCAGCGGCCTGAACCCCTGAGAGGGAAGGGCTTTTATGTTGGGGAGAGAACACCATGAAACGTCTGCTGAGCACGCTGCTGATCCTCACCGCCCTGGGCCTGCAAAGTGGTTGCAGCCTGCGCGAACCGATGTCGGCTGAACAGGACTCGGAAACCCCGACCCTGACGCCGCGCGCCTCGACCTACTACGACCTGATCAACATGCCACGGCCCAAAGGCCGGCTGATGGCCGTGGTGTACGGCTTCCGCGACCAGACCGGCCAGTACAAGCCCACCCCGGCCAGCTCGTTCTCCACCAGTGTCACCCAGGGCGCAGCCAGCATGCTGATGGACGCCCTGAGCGCCAGCGGCTGGTTCGTGGTGCTGGAGCGTGAAGGGCTGCAGAACCTGCTGACCGAGCGCAAGATCATCCGTGCTTCGCAGAAAAAACCGGATGTACCGGAAAACATCATGGGCGAGCTGCCACCGCTGCAGGCCGCCAACCTGATGCTGGAGGGCGGCATCATCGCCTACGACACCAACGTGCGCAGCGGCGGCGAGGGCGCCCGCTACCTGGGGATAGACATCTCACGCGAATACCGGGTGGACCAGGTAACCGTCAACCTGCGTGCGGTGGACGTGCGCACCGGGCAGGTGCTGGCCAATGTGATGACCAGCAAGACCATCTACTCGGTTGGCCGCAGTGCCGGGGTGTTCAAGTTCATCGAGTTCAAGAAGCTGCTGGAGGCCGAGGTGGGGTACACCACCAACGAACCGGCGCAGCTGTGCGTGCTGTCGGCGATCGAGGCGGCGGTGGGGCATTTGCTGGCACAGGGGATCGAGCGGCGGTTGTGGCAGGTGGCGGGGGATGTGGGGGAGGGTAAGGCGACGGTGGACAAGTACCTGAGCCAGAATCAGCAGCCGTGATCGGGTTTGGAGGCCTCTTCGCGGGTAAACCCGCTCCTACTGAGCGGGTTTACCCGCGAAGAGGCCGGTGCAGGCAACGTAATAGCCCACGCGGCTTCATCCCTTTACGTAAACGTCACCATATGCCACCTTCTACCGCAGCCTGATGACGGCCAGGGATTTCTCCCGCACACTGCGGAAAATTCCCAAGCCCGTTCCCCGCCACCTTCGCGGGGTACAGCCGGAGTAGAAAATGGCGCGACAACTCATAACAAACGCCCAAGACCCGCTGCACGAATCCCGACAGGCACGCCTGAAGCTGGCCAGCGAGGGCGAGCTGCCGCTGGGTATGCTGCGCGACGAGATTGACGCGTCCTGGCGCCGCAGCCTGGGCCATGGCCTGGATTGCCTGCAAGGCGAGCAAGTCGGCCTGGGCCTGGAGCAGGGCCATGACCTGCGCATGCTGCTGGAGCGCAACCGGTTGCTGGTCGACGCTGTTACCCCCGAACTGGACTACCTGGTCGCACGCCAGGGCAAGTCTGGCATCGTCATCCTTGGCGATGCCAAGGCCAATGTGCTGGCCATCGAAGGCCAGACCCACGTGCTCGGCCGCGAGGGCCTGCGTGATCTGCACCCGGGCAGTTGCTGGAGCGAATCGCTGCGTGGCACCAATGCCATCGGCACGGCCGTGGTTGAAGGCCGGCCAACGCTGATCAACTGCGGCGAGCACTACCTCGACCGCCTGAGCCCGTTCTCCTGCACATCGGTGCCCCTGCGCGACCCGCGTGGCGAGGTGATCGGTGTGCTCGACATCACCCGCGAAGGGGTAATGGCGCAGCCACAGGACAGCCTGACAACGCTGATGCTGGCCGCCGGCAACATCGAAAGCCGCATGTTCGGTCTGTGCCACCCCGAGCAACTGGTGCTGGCCTTCCACAGTCGCCCGCAATACCTCAACAGCGCCTGGCACGGCCTGCTGGCACTGAGCCTGGACGGTGAAGTACTGGCAGCCAACGACAGTGCCTGCCAGCTGTTGCAGGTGCCACGCCATGAACTGATCGGCCGGCGCAGCGCAGACCTGCTGGGCGAGCGTTCACCTGCGTTTATTGCACGCCTGTGGCAGGGCGGGGTGAGCAGTGTGCAGACGGCCAAGGGCGAGTTCTACTTCCGCGCCTTGCAGCTGCCACGGCATGGCCGGGTCAATGGCAGCGCGCCTGCAAGCAAACCGACGCTGGGCAAGCAGTCGCCCGCACTCGACGCATTGGCGGGTGGCGACCCGCGCCTGGCGCGCAACCTGCGCATGGCCCGACAGGGGCTGGGCAATGGCCTGCCAGTGCTGCTGCTGGGCGAGACCGGTACCGGCAAGGAAGTGGTCGCCCGGGCCTTGCACCAGGCCAGCCCGCGCGCCGACAAACCGTTTGTGGCCGTCAACTGCGCAGCCATCCCCGAAGGCTTGATCGAGTCAGAACTGTTCGGCTACCGCGAGGGCGCCTTCACCGGTTCCCGCCGTGGCGGCATGGTCGGGCGGTTGATGCAGGCCCATGGCGGGACGCTGTTCCTGGACGAAATCGGCGACATGCCGCTGGCCTTGCAAGCGCGCCTGTTACGGGTATTGCAGGAGCGCCGGGTGGCGCCGTTGGGGGCGGGCGACGAACAGGACATCGATGTGGCGCTGATCTGCGCCACTCACCGTGATCTCAAGCGCCTGGTACAAGAGCAACACTTCCGCGAAGACCTGTACTACCGGGTTAACGGCGTGTCGCTGCGCTTACCGGCCCTGCGCGAGCGGGATGACCTGGCCGCGATCATTCAGGGGTTGCTGGACAAGTCCGATGCCCGTGGCGTTACGCTGGACCCGGCATTGGCTGCCTTGCTGGAAGGCTTCGACTGGCCGGGCAACATCCGCCAGCTGGAGATGGTGGTGCGCACGGCGTTGGCCATGCGCGAGAACGGCGAGCAGGTACTGACCCTGGATCACCTTACCGATTGCCTGCTGGACGAACTGGCCAGCAGCACCGCGCCCTCTGGTAGCCTCAAGGACAACGAGCTGGAGCAGATCCGCAGCGCGCTGGCGCGCCACCAAGGCAACGTTTCGGCTGCGGCCGAGGCGCTGGGGATCAGCCGGGCGACGCTGTACCGCAAGCTCAAACAGTTGCGCGGCTGAACCATGGGCCCCCTGTTCGCAAGGCTGGTGGAGTCCAGCGACCCTGTACTCATGCGCCAGGCATTGGCCTGGCTGTATGGTTTCGTGCGCCCGCACCGGCGCGCCATCGGCCTGTTGCTGGGCCTGTCGCTGGGCGCCTCGCTGCTGGCGTTGGCGCAGCCCTGGCTGGTCAAGACGCTGATCGACGAGGGGCTGCTGGCCAAGAATTACCAGACCCTCTGGCACATGGCGGCGATCATGATCGGCGCAGGCCTGCTGGGCACGGTGCTGGCCGGGGTCAACCGCTACCTGCACACGCGCCTGTCGGGGCGCATTCTGTTCGCCCTGCGCGATGACCTTTACCGCCACCTGCAACAATTGTCGCCAACGTTCTACGGGCGGCGGCGCATGGGCGACATTCTTTCGCGGCTGGACGGCGACGTGGCGGAGATCCAGCGCTTTGCCGTGGACTCACTGTTCTCGGCGGTGTCGGCGGTAATCGGCCTGGTGGGCGCGGTGGCGCTGATGCTGATGCTGTCGTGGCAACTGTCGTTGCTGTTGGCGCTGTTGGTACCGATCGAAGTGCTGTGGCTGCGCTGGATGCGGCGCAAGGTGGAGCGCGAAGTGCGCAACCTGCGTGAGCGTTCGGCGGATGTGTCGTCGTTCCTGGTCGAGACCTTGCCGGCGATGAAGTTCATTCAGGCGTCCGGGCAGCAAGGCCGCGAGGCAGGGCGCCTGGACCAGCTTGGGCAAGGCTACATGCGCCAGTTGCTGAACGTGCAGGTGACCGAGTTCTTCACCCAGGCCATCCCCGGTACGCTCACCTCCTGGTGCCGCGCTTGTGCGTTCCTGGTCGGCGGCTGGTGGGTGATCCAGGGTACTTGGCAGTTGGGCGCGCTGATCGCTTTTTCCACCTACATGGGCATGGCAGTAGGGCCGGTGCAGAGCCTGCTGGGCCTGTACGTAGCGGTCCAGCGCATGGCCGTGAGCCTGGGGCGGGTGATGGAACTGAAGCAGGAGGTTGTGGCCGTGCGCCCGGCGAGCAACCCGAAACCGATGCCCGATGGCCCCGGTGAGCTGCGCCTTGAAGGCCTGAATTTTGCTCATGAAGGGCGCCAAGGTGCGGTATTGAAGAACGTGCAGGTGTGTGTGCCGGGCGGGCTGAAGGTGGCCATCAGCGGTGCCTCGGGGGTGGGGAAGTCGACCCTGATCGACCTGTTGCAGCGCTTCTACGACCCGGACGCCGGGCGTATCCTGCTGGATGGGACTGACCTGCGTGACCTGGACCTGGCCGCGCTGCGCCGGCGCATTGCGGTGGTCAGCCAGGACATCGTGCTGTTCCGTGGCACCTTGGCGCAGAACCTGGCCTACGGCGTACCTGAAGCCAGCCGTGCAGAGCTGGAACGGGTCGTGCGCCTGGCGCGGCTGGACAGCCTGGTCGAAAGCCTGCCACTGGGCTTGGACGGCCTGCTGGGCGAACGTGGCCAGCAGTTGTCCGGCGGGCAGAAACAACGCATCGCCATCGCCCGCGCAGTGTTGCAGGCCCCGGCGATATTGGTACTGGACGAAGCAACGTCAGCAGTGGACGAAGCCACCGAGCGCGAAGTGATCGCGGCCATCGACCAGCTTTTCGCTGGCCGCACGCGCATCCTGATCAGCCACCGAGCTTCGACACTGGCCGATGCCGACCTGCACTTGCAACTGCATGATGGCCAGTTGCAAGTGCTGGCGCAGGAGGCAATCAAACATGGGCACTGACGTGCGTGTTGGCATCATCGACAGCGGCTGCTCCCCGGAGCAGGCCAACGGTTTGCTGGCTGCGCGCCGTTTCTGGCTGGAAGACGGCCAGTTGCGTGAAGGAGAGGTGCTGCCCGACCAGTTGGGGCATGGCAGCGCGGTGCTTGCCGGTGTGCAGCGTGAGGCTGGGCCGGTGCCGCTGTTGGTGGCCCAGGTGTTCAGTGCCCAGGCCAGTACCAGTGCCTTGCAGGTGGCGGCCGCGCTGCTGTGGCTGGTGGAGTCGGGGGCTACCTTGGTCAACCTTAGCCTTGGCCTGCAGCAGGACCGCCCTGTGCTGCACCAGGCTTGCGCCGAAGCGTTGGCAGCGGGTGTGCTGTTGTGCGCATCCAGCCCGGCGCAAGGCGGGGCGGTGTATCCGGCCAGCTACAGCGGGGTGATTCGGGTGACCGGCGATGCCCGCTGCGCTCCGGGCGAGTGGTCGTGGCTGGGTACCCGGCAGGCGGACTTTGGCGGTTACGTGGGCATGGGCGGCAGGGCGGGCGCGAGCCTGGGCTGCGCGGCCTTGAGCGGGAGGATTGCAGCGTTGTTGCGTGACGAACCGGGCATGGATCGCCAGCAGGTTTATGACAGGCTGCGCAGCAATGCGGCGTATACCGGCCCCGAGCGACGAGGTGTTGGCCATGCCTGAACCGCGGATTGTGGTGCTGGGTGCTGGCCCAGCGGGTGCTGCCACGGCCATCGGCCTGCGCCGGCTGGGCTACTCAGTGACGGTGGTGTCGGAGTGGCGCCGTTTCGCGGCAGTTGAAGGGGTTTCGCAGCGGGTGCTGGAGGGCTTGCGCCATGCAGGCCTTGGCGGGGCCTTGAGCCGGGCGGCCATGCCGGCTACCCGGCAGGTGCACTGGAATGGCCAGCACCTGCAAATGAACCAGGAGTTCTTGCTGGATCGACAGCGTTTTGACCGGGCGCTACGCGACGACCTTCAGCGTGCCGGCGTGAGTGTGGTCGAAGGGCGGGTGCGCGAGGTTGTGCACGAGGGCAGTCATCACGTACGCCTGGATGATGGGCAGGTGCTGATGGCTGACTTCCTCGTCGAAGCCCGAGGCCGTCAGGCACCACTGGCACCGGACCGGCTGCGTGGACCGGAAACGGTCAGCCTGCTCAATGTGTGGCAGGGTAGCCCGGGGGCGCCTGCGTCGGCGGTGGAAAGCCTGGAGGATGGCTGGGCGTGGATGGCGCGGTTGGAGGATGGCCGCTGTTACTGGCAAGTCACCCTTGACGCGGCCGGGCTGCCGGGCAAGGCTGCCTTGGGGGATTACTGCGTGGCGCGGCGAGCCTGCAGCGCGCTGGTTGCCGAGTTGTTCGATGCCCGGGCGCGGGTTCCGGCACAGGTGCATGCACGCAGCAGCACTGCAATTCTGGCCGGCGAATGTGTCGGGCAGGACTGGATTCGGGTCGGCGATGCGGCGATGGCCGTTGACCCGCTGTCGGGGAACGGGATTTTCCAGTCACTGTCTTCGGCGTTACAGGCGCCGGTCGTGATCAACACCTTGTTGCGCAAACCCGAGCGGGCTGCATTGGCGCGGCAGTTTCACCAGCAGCGGGTCGAGCAGCTGTTCTTGCGCTTTGCCCGGATCGGGCGGGATTTCTATGGGCAGGAGCAGGGGCGTGCAGGGCAGCCGTTCTGGGCTCGGCGGCAAGGTTGGCCGGATGCGCAGCCGTTGCATGCGCCTGCAGATTGGAGCGCAGTGCGGGTCGAGCGGCGGCCTGTATTGCGTGACGGGTGGGTGGATGAGGCTGAGGTGGTAGTGACGGCGGATCAGCCGTTGGGGGTTTGGCATTTGCAGGGGGTGGAGTTGGCGCCTATCGTGCAGAGGCTACATGGCGGGCAAGCACTTGAGGTAGTGTTGCCAGGTCTTCTGGATGAACAGCGAGTGATGGTGCGGCACTGGCTGCGAGAGCAAGGTTTTGCGTGAGATCGCCGGCCCTATTGCAGGCAAGTCAGCTCCCGGAGGCTGAGCAGGTCGACCAGGTTGGTGCCGTAGCGCTGCCAATCTTCTAGCCCGGATTGCTGGCCGCCCGGGGTATGGCAGTGGACGCAGTGTGCAAGGCCTTCGGCATCCAGGGCCAACATCAATCGCCAACCTTGAATGCTCACATCGACCAGGCTATCAGCGTGGCGTGCACACACTTCAAGTGTGTGCACGCCCAAGGCTGCGTTGCGCAGGCATTGATAAATGTCGCGCGTGTTCAGCGAGGCCCGTTGCGGCAAGGTCAGAAATTCGCCGGGGTGTTTGCGCTGATGATCTCGGCCTCGTCCGGGCCAATGTTCTTGAAACTGTGCGGCAGGGTAGTGGGAATGTAGTAGCCATCGCCCGAGTTGAGGACGCTGACCTGGCCATCGACCCACAGCTCCACGGTGCCACGAGTGACCAGGCCACATTCTTCGCCCTCGGCATGCACGATCGGCTCGCCCGAGTCGGCGCCGGGGGCATACAGTTCGCGCAGCATGCGCATCTGTCGGCCTTCGACACTTGCACCGACCAGCAACATGCGCAGGCCGTTGCGGCCCAGGTCGGGCTGTTCGCCACCCCGGAACACGTAGCGCTCTTCACGCACCGGCTCGTCAAAGCTGAAAAACTCCGCCAGGCTCATGGGAATGCCTTCAAGCAGTTTTTTCAGGGAGCTGACCGAAGGGCTGACGCGATTCTGCTCGATCTGCGAGATCGTCGAATTGGTCAGCCCGCTGCGACGGGCCAGTTCCCGTTGGGAGAGGTTGTTGCGTTCACGCACCAGTTTGAGTCGCGTCCCCGTGTCCATAGCCGCCTTGTAATCAGAGGTGTCAATAATAATGAGCGATGCGCATTAAAACACACTCTGCTCGCTTGCGCGCTGTGCTTGTCAAAGCCGCTGTTCACGCGGCATCGGCCACAACCCGACCAGCAACAACAGCACGGCCACGGCCAGGAATGGCAAGCGCGGATCGAGCGCATACACCAAGGTACCGGCCAGCGGCCCGATCACGGCGCCCATGCCTTGTGCCGCGCCAATGGAGCCGGCTGTAGCACCTTGTTCAGACGCCTGCATGGCATTGGCCGCCAGCGCTGAGAACGACGGGAAGACAAAGCCCATGCCGGCTGCCGCGACGAAGTAGCACGCCCATAGCCAAGGTGCGGTAGCCGCGAGCGAGCCGCAGGCAAAGCCTATGGCCGAAACCGTGGCGCCTACCCGGATCATTTTCAGCGGCGGCCATTCCAGCTTGCGCAGCAGTATCTGCGACAGCATCAGCGCCACGCCTACGGTAGTCAGCGCGATGCCGGCGGCCTGGGCCGCTTCTGCCGGGACCAGGTGCAGGCGGTCGAGGGCGAAGAAACCGACGACGATCTGCGACACGGTGACACTGAGCATGGCGCTGAACGCCACCAGCAAGGGCCGGCGCAGGCGCGGGTCGCCTAACCGCACCGGGCTGGGGGCGTGGCTGTGGGGCAGGGCCTGCGGCTTGAGGGCGAACAGCAGCACAAGGAAGGCGCTGGCCGGCAGCAGTGACATGATATGGAATGGCAGGCTAAGGCTATGCCGCGCCAGTAGCGCAGCCAGCGCTGGCCCCACCACCAGGCCGACGGCGTTGGCCGCCCCTAGCGAGGCCATGGCGCGCGCGCGCCGCTGCGGCTCGACATGGTCGGCGATCAGTGCGTTGCAGCCTACCGGGATGGCGGCATAGAAAGCGCCGATACAGCCGCGCGCGACCATCAGGCCGAAGAAGGCCAGGGTTGCCCCCGGCATGAAGCGCAGTGCGCCTTCGACGAACAGGCACAACAGCCAGTACGCCAGGGTGAACCCGGCAGTGCCCAGCAACAGAATGCGCCGGCGGCCCAGGCGGTCTGAAGCCCGGCCCCAGGGCCGGGCCAGCAGCACCCAGACCACGCCGGCCACCGTTACGGCGGCGCCGGCCTGCCAGGTGGCCATGCCGAGTTGGCGGGCGATCGGGCCGATCAGGGCGACGAAGGCCATCATCGACATGGTACAGGCCATGTTGGCCAGCAGCAGTGGACGCAAGTCCAGCGTGCTGGCAGGTAGAAAGGTTGCAGAATCCTTTGCGACGTTCATGGGTAGTCCAGGGTAGTGCGGCAAGTGAAGCCGATCTTATTAAGAACGGTTATCGTTTGTCGAACCCCTGGGCTGCTGCCGGTCAGTCGCTGCGACGCAGGGGGCCAGGCCACATGCTACGCAACACGCCGTCGCGGCGCACCCATGCGTGCATCAAAGCCGCCGCCACATGCACCAGCACCGTGGCGAACAGCAGGTAGCCAGCCCAGCCATGGGCCTGGCGCAGCACGGCATACAACTGCAGGTTGTGCGGGGCGATGGCGGGCAAGCCCAACGGGCGAGGGTAGTCGCCGGCCGACAGCATGGCCCAGCCCAGCAACGGCATGGCCAGCATCAGGGCATAGAGCAACAGGTGCGAGGCCCCGGCGGCCCGGCGCTGCAGTGTCGGCAGCGCCTGCGGCAGCGGCGGGTGAGGCACGGCCAGGCGTACAGCGATGCGCAGCACGACCAGTACCAGCAGGGCCAGGCCGGTGGCCTTGTGCAGGCTGATCAGTACGGGGTGGTGCGGTGACAGGTCGGCGACCATGCTTACGCCGATGAACAACATGGCCAGGATCAGCACGGCCATCAACCAGTGCAGCAAACGGGCGAACGGGTGGAAGGCTTTGGGTCTCATGGCTGGGCTCCGGTGCTGAGCGATTCACGGCTGCGGCGATTGAACGATTCCGAATAGGCGGCGGAGCGGGCGGCGAGAATCGGGTCGCCTGACGCCTCGATGCCGTGCGGCAAAATCAGCGGGTCGAAGTTGAGATCACGGCAGGCCCCTTGTTCCGGGGCATCGACGTGCTCCAGCACCAGGGTGCCGGCGTCTACGCTGCGCCGCTCGGTGGGCCAGGGGCGGGCAGGATCGTCCACTGCATCGCCCGGGTCGGCCAGCACCAGGCGCAGCGTCCAGCGCAGCGGGGCTTGCGCCAAGCGCTGCTGCAGGTCGTGTTGCAGGAACTGCTTGTCATCTACTTGGGCAGGCAACGCGGCAAACGCGGCTTGTGGCTCGAGCTGCCAGCGCACCGGGTGGGCCACCCCGGCCGAGTCGATCAGGCGGAAGGCATTGATGCTGTGGTATTGCGTGTTGGCGAAGCTGTCGCTGGGCTTGTAGCTGGCCGCCCATCGGCGAAACGCCGCGCTTTCCGGGTGGGCAGCGAAGAACGCCTGTAGCCTGGCGGGGTCCGGCTTGTGGGTGGTCGGGTCTGGTGCGCTTGCCAGCACTTGCTCGTAGAACGCTTGTGGGGTGCTGACCGCCAGCACTGGCGGGTTATTCATGCCGGTGCGCCAGACCTGGCCGTCGTCGGTGCTCAGCTGAATCGCCAGGCTACGTACCGGAATGCCGGTGTCCGGGGCAAACGGATTGGCGCCGCCGATGGCGAAACGGCCGATCACCGGCACCCGGGACTGACTGAATGCTCGCGCCGTGGACAGCTTGGCGGCTTGCCCGCTGGCCTGGAAGTAGCCGCTGACGCACAGGCCTTTTGCGTGGTTCTTGCGGTAGCCTGGGTAATGCCCGGCCTGGGCTTCGAAGGTGTCGATGATGCGCTGCGGCGTCAGCCGGCTTTCGCCGAGCCAGCCGGCGGCATAGGCAAAGCCGGCGCCTGTGGCCAGCATCACGGCGCCGATGGCAGCCAGGCGCAACGCTTTGGCCGGGCCGTGCAAGGGTGAGTTCATGGTCATCGTCCGGTTGGGGGAATGTGCCGGTACGACGGCTCAGGGAAAAACTTATTCCATCGGCGGGAATAGAATTTGCTGCCAGGCGTCTGCCTTTTACACTGACAACTTCAAAGGCCGGGACTTTGCCATGCACAATCTGGACGACCACCAGTGGCGCGAGCTGCTGGCCCGCCTGCGCCGCTTTGCCGTGTGGCTGACCCGCGAGCCGGGCAGCGCCGACGACCTGGTGCAGGCCACGGTCGAGCGGGCCTTGAGCCGGCGTGACCAGCAACGCGATGCTGATGCGCTGCGCGCCTGGCTGTTCACCATTCTTTATCGGCAGTTTCTCGACGGTAAGCGCCGCGAGCGCCTGCATGCGCGCTGGTTGTCCTGGTTCGGCCGCGCCGAGCGTGACGACGAGCCGGTTGGCGACAACCTCGAAGCCATCGTCCTGGCCCAGGCCGACCTGCAGGCGTTTGCCCGGCTGTCGGCAGAGCAGCGCGCCCTGTTGTTGCTGGTCAGCATCGAAGGTTTGAGTTACAAGGAGGCCGCCCAGGCCTTGGGCATCCCCATCGGCACTGTGATGTCGCGCCTGTCGCGCGCGCGCAATGCCTTGCGCGAACTGACCGAGGGCAACCCGCAGCCCCCGGCCTTGCGGAGACTGAAATGACGCGCCTGATCCCCAGCGAAGACGAATTGCACGCTTACGTCGATGAGCGCCTTGGGCCTGTGCGCCGGGCCGAGGTGCACGCCTGGCTGGCGGCCAACCCACAGGCTGCTGAGCGGGTGGAGGGCTGGCGTGCCGATGCCCGTCGGTTGCGTACCGCGTTGGCCGGGTTTGGCGAAATGCCCGGGGCCGCGCAACTGGACGTTGGGCAGTTGCGGCGGCAATTGCGCCAGCGTCGTCATCGGCGTTGGGCGACGGCGGCGGTGGTGATGCTGGCATTGGGTGTGGGAGGGCTGGGCGGCTGGCAAGTGCGCGATGCCACCCTGGCGCGGGTCGACCTGCCCATGGCCGATGCCGTCCAGGCACACCGCTTGTTTGCCGGCAGCCAGGCGCTGGATATCCAGGCCAGCGACCCGGGGCAGTTGCGCGACTGGCTGGGTCGGCACTTCAGCCGCGTGGGTCAATTGCCGGATCTGGCGGGCTATGGCTTCAAACCGGTAGGCGCTCGCTTGCTCAGCAACGAGCAAGGGCCGGCGGCACTGCTGGTGTTTGAAGATGGCAAAGGCCAGCGCATCAGCCTGTTCCTGCGTTCACCGGGCGAGCTTTATCGGCGCATGCCGGACGGGCAGCGGGTCGATGGGCAGCTGGAGGCGAGGTATTGGTCGCATGGGGCTTACAACTTTGCCCTGGTCAGCGCGGCGGACGATGTGCGCGGGGCGGGGGTGGGGGAGGTGTTGCGGCTGGGGTTGTGAGTGGTGAGAACTGGGTCTTGTAGTGTTTGTGAGATCGAGCGCCGCCCGCGCGGCGCTCGATATCGCAAGCACCGCGAACCTCAAGGCAAGCTCACAATAGTCCCGACGATCAGCCCAGCTCCAGCCAGATCGGCGCATGGTCCGACGGCTTTTCCATCCCGCGCAGTTCATAGTCCACGCCCGCTGCCTTGATTCGTGGCACCAGCTGCTGCGAGGCCATGATCAGGTCGATGCGCAGCCCACGCTTGGGATCGTCCTCGAAACCACGGCTGCGGTAGTCGAACCAGCTGAAGCGGTCGGTGACATCCGGGTAAAGGTGACGGAAGCTGTCGACCAGCCCCCAGCCTTTCAACCGCTCCATCCACTCACGCTCTTCCGGCAGGAAGCTGCACTTGCCGGTCTTCAGCCAGCGCTTGGCGTTGTCCGGGCCGATGCCGATATCGCAGTCCTGCGGCGAAATGTTCATGTCGCCCATCACCAGTAGCGGCTGGTCGTTGCGGAACTGGCCCTCCAGCAGTGCCTGCAGGTCGCTGTAGAAGCGCTGCTTGGCCGGGAACTTGGTGGGGTGGTCGCGGCTTTCGCCCTGGGGGAAATAGCCATTCATGATGGTGATCGGGTTGCCATCGGCATCGGTGAAGGTGCCCCAGATAAAGCGGCGCTGGGCGTCTTCTTCATCGGTTGAAAAGCCTTTGTGCACGCTAAGCGGTGCCTGGCGCGACAGCAGGGCCACGCCGTAGTGGCCTTTCTGGCCATGGTAGTGCACGTGGTAACCCAGTGCCTGCACGTCGGCCAGCGGGAACTGATCGTCGCTGACCTTGGTTTCCTGCAGGCCGATCACGTCCGGCTGGTGCTTTTCGATCAGCGCCGCCAGCTGGTGCGGGCGGGCCCGCAGGCCGTTGATGTTGAAACAGACGATCTTCATGGAAAGATAATCCCGGTAAAAGGCGCGATGCTAGCCGACATCGCCCGTCATCACCAGCGTGGCGGCCAGGCGAACCTGCTGCTAACGTGCTGGTGGGGGTGAACGAAGCGCGCAGGGGCACCTCCAAGGCACAGTATGCCCATTCCAGGAGGTCTGCCCGCAATGCCCGATACCAACGCCGCCCCGGCCCGTGTCTGCCTGCTCGATGATGGTTACAGCCGCGAGGCGCGTTCGCTGCTGTACAACGCCTACCGCCATGAACCCACCTTTGCCTATATTTTCGAGGCCCAGCGCCCAGGGTATGAGCGGCGTCTTCGGGTGATGGTGCGCGAATGGGTGCGCCAGCATTTCTACCTGCAACTGCCTGCCATCGGCCTGCTGGTGGAGGACCGCCTGATCGCCCTGGCACTGATCGTGCCGCCGCTGCGCCGGCTGGGCGTGGCCGACAGCTGGGCCTGGCGCCTGCGCATGATCCTGGGTACGGGCCCGCGCTGCACCCGGCGCTACATGGACTATCAGGCCGCGCTGGCTACCTGCCTGCCCACTGACCAGGTGCATGTACTGCCGTTGTTGGGCGTACACCCGCAGTTCCAGGGCAAGCACTACGGTGAGCAATTATTACAAGCTGTGCACGACTGGTGCGCGGACGACCCTGGCACCCAGGGTGTGGTGCTGGACACCGGCAACGAGCATTACCTGGCGTTTTACCAGCGTCAGGGTTATGAGGAAATTGGCGAGGTGGCTGTAGGCCCCATCCGGGAAAGGGTGTTCTTCCATCCGAATCCGGTCTCTTCAAATTCCGCTTTTGCCTGAACAGGCTGCCAGGCGGCTCACTTGAGCGCCTGGCTCTGGTAGCATTCGCCGCATGACGTATTCAGGAAGATTGACCTGGGGCCTGGTTTTCTGGGCCGCCAGTTTCGCAGCATGGGGCCAGAGCGAGTTGCTGGTGAAGGTAAAACCGGCCAACAAGGCGCTCAAGGCCAATGTCGAAGGCTATATAGGCACTTTGGGTGACCGCGATGAAGAAGCGCTTTTACGCTTCAGTCGCGGGGCAGAGGAGCAGGCGCGCAAAGCGGCGCAGGCACTTGGCTACTATCAGGCGCAGATCGATACCGAGGTCAAGCCCGCCAGTGACGCTGACCATTCCCCACAACTGATCATCCGCATTAGCCCCGGCGAGCCGATTCGCCTGCGTAACGTAACCGTGCGCATCGACGGCCCGGCCAGCGAAATGAAGGCCTTCCGCGTTCCCGACAGCAAGGCGTTGCGTGCCGGGGAACAACTCAACCATGGCCACTACGAGGATGCCAAGCGCCTGATCCAGAACCAGGCATCACGCTACGGCTTCTTCAGCGGCCGCTTTACCCGCCAGCGCCTGGCGGTCGACCCGCAGGCCGGCGTGGCCGATATCGAACTGGTCTACCAAAGTGGCCCGCGTTATCGCCTGGGGGCCGTCACCTTCGGTGGCGACACGCCACTGGACGACGACCTGCTGCACCGCATGGTGTCGTTCAAACCGGGGACTCCCTACGATTCTGAGCTGATCGCCGAACTGAACAATGACTTGCAGTCGAGCGGCTATTTTGAAGGTGTGCGCGTGGATGCAGCACCCACCGCCGCGGTGGGCGAAGAAGTCCCTGTGGATGTGCGCCTGGAAACCCGCAAACCCCGCACCATGGGCCTGGGTTTGGGCTTCTCGACCGACGTCGGGCCACGCGGCAAGGCCAACTGGACTCGCCACTGGGTTAACCCACAGGGCCACAGCTACGGCTGGGAAACCGAGCTGTCGGCGCCGCGGCAGAACGTCGGCCTGTGGTACGACATTCCCCTCGACCCGCCCCTGACCGACAAGCTGCGCTTCGCCGGTGGCTACCAGAACGAGGAAATTGCCGGTACCGACACCCTCAGCAAACTGTTGACGGTCGGCCCCGAGTGGCACAGCAAGCTGCCCAGTGGCTGGCAGCGGGTGATATCGCTCAAGTACCAGCGCGAGGAGTATCGGCTGGGTGACGACTCCGGGCTGAGCAACTTGCTGATGCCGGGCGTCAGCTATTCCTTCCTGCGCAGTGACAACCGTATCGACCCGCATAACGGCTACCGCCTGCAGTTCGATGTACAGGCGGCCAAGGAAGGGCTGGTTTCCGATACCAACCTGTTGCACGGCAACGTGCTGCTCAAGGGCCTGACCACGCTCGGCCACAACCACCGCTTGCTCGGTCGCGTACAGTTCGGCGGCAGTGCGACCAATGGCTTCAAGAACAACATCCCGCCATCGTTGCGCTTCTTCGCCGGTGGTGACCAGAGCGTGCGTGGCTACGACTACCAGACCCTGTCGCCCAAGAACAGCGACGGTGACCGTATTGGCGGGCGCTACCTGGTGGCCGGCAGTGTCGAGTACCAATATTCGCTGACCGAGAAGTGGCGGCTTGCAACGTTCGTTGACCAAGGCAACTCGTTCAACAACCTGGAGTTGCCCAGCCTCAAGACCGGGGTGGGCTTTGGTGTGCGCTGGGTGTCGCCGGTCGGGCCGCTGCGCCTGGACCTGGCCAAGGCGCTGGATGATGAAGGGGGTATTCGCCTGCACTTTTCCATGGGGCCTGAGCTTTGAAACGTGTGACCAAATACATTCTGCTGGGCCTGTTCGGGGTCGTCGCGAGCCTGGGCCTGGCACTGGGTCTGCTGGTGGGCACCGAGGCTGGCAGCCGCTGGGTGCTGGGCAAGGTGCCCGGGCTTGAAGTGAACGATTTTCAGGGGCGCCTGGCGGGCAGTTGGCAGGCCAGCAGGCTGCGCTGGGCCGATGGTGGCAGCACAGTAGAGGTACAGGCACCGCTGTTGGCCTGGTCGCCTGCGTGCCTGATGCGTTCCACCTTGTGCATTGACCAGTTGCAGGCGCAGCGTATCGACATGGCCTTTGCACCCAGTGCCGAGCCGGCCAACAGCGGCCCGCTGCAGCTGCCTGCGCTGCGCTTGCCGTTGGCCATCGAACTGGGTGAGGTCAAGGTCGGCCAACTGCGGCTGGACGGCAGTGACCTGCTGGGCGACTTGCAACTGGCGGCGCACTGGACCAGCACCGGCATGCGCATCGACAGCCTGCACCTGCAGCGCGATGACCTGAAACTGACCGTGCAGGGTGACCTGCAGCCCGAGGGTGACTGGCCGCTGCAACTGCAGGCTCAACTGCAATTACCGGCCGTAGAGGGCAAACCCTGGCAGCTGGCGCTGACCGCCACGGGTGATTTGCAGAAGACCCTGAAGCTGGCAGGCACCAGCAGCGGTTACCTCGACGCCACGTTGAACGGGCAGTTGCAGGCGTTGGCCGAGCACCTGCCAGCGACCTTGCAGATCCGTTCCGAGGCATTCAAACCAGCGGGCGCGTTGCCTGACACTTTGCAGTTGAACCAGCTCAAGCTCGATGCAAAAGGCGACTTGCTCAAGGGGTATCTGCTGTCGGGTACGGCCAGCCTGCCGGCTGAACAGTCGCCGATCGCCTTGGCCTTGTCCGGCCTGGTCGACAGTAAAGGTGCCAGGGTCGATGCCCTGGATCTGACCGCCAGCGACACCCAACGGCTCAAGCTGCAAGCCACGGCCGACTGGCAGCAAGGTTTGAGCGCCGATGCGCAACTGGACTGGCAGGACTTCCCGTGGTTGCGCCTGTATCCATTGGAGACGCCGCCCCAGGTTACGCTCAAGGCCTTCAATACCCAAGTGCATTATCGCGATGGCAACTATAAGGGTAGCTTCAAGGGCGACCTTGACGGCCCTGCGGGTGCATTCAGCGTGGCCAGCCCGTTCGAAGGCGACCTGAGCCAGGTGAAGTTGCCGCAGCTGGCGCTGACCGCCGGGCAGGGCAAGGCTGCCGGGCGTGTCGCCGTGCGTTTTGCCGACACACTGGCCTGGGATGTCGACTTGCAGCTTTCGGCGCTCGACCCTGCCTACTGGCTGGCCGAACTGCCGGGCACGCTGGCAGGGCCCCTACGCAGCAAAGGCGAGCTGAAAGGCGAGGCGCTCACCCTTGACGCGCAACTTGACCTGAAAGGCCGTCTGCGTGGCCAGCCGGCAGTGCTCAAGGCCGAGGCGCAGGGGGCAGGGCAGAGCTGGACGCTCGGTGTACTGGCTATCCAGCTGGGTGACAACCGTATCAACGGCAGTGGCAGCCTGCAGCAGCGCCTGGCCGGGCGAATCGACCTCGATTTGCCGCGCCTGGGCCAGTTGTGGCCAAGGCTGCAAGGCCAGGTCAAGGGCCGGCTTGATGTCGCCGGCACCTTGCAGGCCCCGCAAGGTACGCTGACTCTGCAGGGCCAACGGTTGGCCCAGGCCGAAAACCGCCTGCAGCAGCTGGGCCTGGAGGCCCGGCTGGACAACGCCCAGCGCGGTGTAATCGAACTCAAGGCCACAGGCATCCAGCTGGGCGACACCGCCTTGGGCACGCTGCAGGCCAACGGCAAAGGTGACATTCGCCAGCAAGCCTTGACCCTGGCGCTGGACGGCCCGCAACTCAAGCTCGACCTTGGGCTGGATGGCCAGTTGAGCAAGGGTGACTGGCGAGGGCGCCTGGCCAGTGGGCGTATTCAGGCCGGTGGCCAGGACTGGCAGTTGCAGGCGCCGGCACGGCTTCAGCGCCTGGCCAGTGGGCAGCTGGATTTCGGTGCCCATTGCTGGCGCTCCGGCCAGGCCAGCCTGTGTGGTGATGACCAGCGCCTGGCCCCCGAGCCGCGTCTGCGCTACCACCTCAAGCAGTTCCCGCTGGACAGCCTGGCCCAATGGCTGCCGAAGGACTTCGCCTGGCAAGGCCTGCTCAATGCTGATGTCAACCTGGACATCCCGGCCAGTGGCCCCAAGGGTACGGTCGTGGTCGATGCCAGTGGCGGCACTCTGCGTGTGAAGGATAAAGATCGCTGGATCGACTTCCCTTATCAGGCCCTGCGCCTGGACAGCACACTGGCACCACGGCGTATCGATACGCGCCTGGCGTTTCGCGGCGAGCGCCTGGGTGAGTTGAACGTCACGGCCCGGCTCGACCCGCTGGGCAAGAACAAGCCGTTGTCGGGTGATTTCCGCCTGGCCGGGCTGGACCTGTCGGTAGCCCGGCCGTTCGTGCCGATGGTCGAGCGGCTGGCCGGGCAGCTCAATGGCAGTGGCCGGCTTTCCGGTACGTTGCTGGCGCCGCAGGTCAACGGCAACCTGATGCTCAGTGGTGGCGAAGTCAGCGGCGCCGAACTTCCGGCCAGCCTTCAGGACCTGTCATTGCAGGCGCTGATTGCCGGCGAGCGCGTGCAGCTTGACGGCAACTGGCGCAGTGGCGAGGCAGGGCGTGGCCAGTTGAGCGGCAACCTCACCTGGGGCCAGGCACTGGGCATGGACGTGCGCTTGCAAGGCCAGCAACTGCCGGTCACGGTCGAGCCTTATGCCACGCTGGAAGTTGCCCCGGACCTGACCCTGCGCCTGATCGACGACAAGCTGGCGGTTACCGGCAAGGTACAGGTGCCCAAGGGCAAGATCACTGTTCGCGAGTTACCCCCGTCTACCGTCAAAGTGTCGGATGACACAGTCATCGTCGGCCACCAGACAGAAGAGGGCAAACCGCCCTTGGCGATGGCCATGGACATTGACGTCGAAGTGGGCCGCGACAAGCTGTCGTTCAGCGGCTTTGGCCTCACCGCCAACCTGCTTGGCCATGTACACATCGGCGATAACCTCGATACCCGTGGTGAGCTGAGCCTGGCAGATGGACGCTACCGTGCCTACGGCCAGCGCTTGACCATCCGCCGGGCGCGGCTGTTGTTCGCCGGCCCGATTGACCAGCCGTATCTGGATATCGAAGCCATCCGCAAGGTTGACGATGTCATTGCCGGTATCCGCCTGAGCGGCAGTGCCGAGCAGCCGACCACCAAAGTGTTCTCGGAACCGGCCATGAGCCAGGAGCAAGCGCTTTCATACCTGGTGTTGGGCCGACCGTTGGGCACGTCCGGCGAAGACAACAACATGCTCGCCGAAGCGGCCTTGGGCTTGGGCCTGGCCGGTAGCGCCGGCATTACCGGCAGCCTGGCTTCGAGCCTTGGGATTGACGATTTCCAGCTGGATACCGAGGGTTCTGGCAACACAACCAGCGTGGTTGCCAGCGGCAATCTGACCGAGAAGTTGAGCCTGCGTTACGGCGTGGGCGTGTTCGAGCCTGCAAACACCATTGCGTTGCGCTACAAACTGAGCAAAAAGGTGTACCTGGAAGCCGCCAGCGGGTTGGCCAGCTCTTTGGACATCTTCTACAAACGCGACTTCTGAAGGGGGACGGGGCGGTCGTCAGCGGACGGTGGCTGCCTCGATGAACTCATTGGTGTCGGACGAGGGTGGGGCAGCGGGAGCACGTACCGGGACAATCAGGCTGGTGTATTCCTCGATCAGCCGGTTCAGGGCTTCGGGTGGTTCGCTGGCCTGGAACTGCATGCGTATCTGCACTTCGTCAGGGTCACGGCTGTCACCCTGACGGCCCTGGCCGCCGATGGTGACCTTGAAGCTGGCGGCCTTGTTCTCGCCTGCCGTCAGCAGGGCCTGCTGCGCTTCAGTACCTTTGACCCGCACCGACAAGTCGACCTGCATACGCTCCAGGGCCAGGCCTTTGGGCGACACCAACGCAAACAGGGGAACGCGCATGATGTGCTGGCCGTCCATTGCCACTTCGACCATCTTGGCCTTCATGGGAGCGCCCAACGCCTCGGTGTCGCACTCGAAAAACTGGTCGAACAGGTTGATGTATTGCTGTGCAATCAAGCTGTTGGTGGCGCTGGCGGCTTCTTGCAGGCCACGGGTGATTTCGCGCAGGTCGATGGAGGTCATGGGGGCGGGGGGCTTTTGCAACGATTCGACTCCTCAAGCCAGGTGGTGCCCCTCCCGATGCGGGCAGGAGGGGTGGATGGGGCACTCAAACGTCTCACGGCACCGGTGGGCCTTCCGGTTTTGGCCCTTTCAGGGTATCTGCCTGGGAAATCTCGTCCGGGCTTTCCAGTGCGGCGGTTCTGACAACGGTTGGCTTTGTCGCCGCGTCAGTCAGGAACTCGATCACCCTCATCATCGCTTCGGGCGGCTCCTGGCGCTTCAGGGTGGTGTTGAAGGCATAGCGGGCGCGTGTATCCGTCTTGCGGGTTTGCGTGGACTTGTGGCTGACGCTGCCTTTCACGTTCAGCTTGAACGGCCCCCAGCCCAGTGAGCCGGTCGCTTCTGCGTTCATGTCCTTGCTGGATGTATCCTCCGACATCTGGTTGATCACCAGTTCGAACTCTACGTTGCCCTCTTCAATCGAAATGTTCGGGTGCGTAATGGCAGCCAGCAGCGGCACTTTCATGGTCTTGCTGACCACACCTTTGTATTCGCCCTGTTCATCGACGATGGTTTCGTCGTAGTCGAACTGGATGGCGACCGCCTTGCCATCCTGGACGCACACCTGCATCAGGAAGTCGGCGTACGATTTGCTGGCGGTTACCTGCGCCTGGACCATGGCCTGCAGAGGGCCGGCGATCATGCGGTCCATCGGCAGGGCGTTGATGACCGAGCCAATAAGGCTGTTGTCTATCGACATATCGGGATGCTCTTTCTAGTGGGGTAAGGAAGCCGCCAATGGCGGCCACGGTGCAGTGGCATCAGCGAGCGCAAGGCTCCTGGCGCCGAATGTTGCCGATCTGGCGCAGGCTCAGGCCGTACTTGTTGGCCAACAGGCTGCGGGACAAGCCGTTGGCGCTCTCCTTCTGGATTTGCTGGTTGCGCAGTTGGCGCAGGAAGTGGTCAGCCTTGGGGATCTCCAGGGCGACCCCGGCAAAGCGCTTGATCAGCGCATCGAGCGCATCGGCCGGCAGCACGTCGGCAAGCTTGGTACGCTCGCGGTGCTTGGGGATGTACTTGGGCCTGCCGCCAAAGGCGCAGGTCAGCTGGTAGGCGTTTTCGATGCCGATGCAGTCGATCAGGGCCTGTAGCGAGTGGGGCAGTTGGCTGATATCGATCTGGCTCAAGTCTGGCGTTTGCATATGGCGCTCCTTCGGGATGGGTGGGATGTGCGACCCGATCACCCGCGGCGGTATGTCGAAGGTGTGAGCAAATTCTGTGCGACTGCCAAGGCGCGTCGCTAGGCGGCATATGGGTTTGGAGTTGTAGCTTCGGTGAACAGGTTTTGCAGGCAGCGATATCCGGTGCTGTAGGAAATGGCATCGACATTTGGCGGGGACTGGTGATTTCTCATCTGATCATGGCAATGGTTGTGGGATGGGGCCGGTAACCTTCACTCGCACGGATAGCTGCTCAGCAAGCTGGCGCTACCCAGGTAGGCTTGAGGGGTGGCGCGCATGCCCTGGGGCAATGTGCGCCAGTCAACCAGCAGGCACAGCGCATGCAGGGGCTGGCCGTTGCGCTGGCCGATGACCTGGCCCGCAAAGTGGCGGCGGTACAGGGCCTGGGTCTGGCGCTGAGCCTGGACCTGATCGGCCTGGGCCAGGGTTTGCCGGGCCAGGTCGGGTAGCCGGGCCGCAGGCACGCTGAAATGGACCGGCGCCGCATTGGCCTGCAGGTACCCGGCCTGGCGCACGCGTTGCCACAGTTGTTGCCATTGGCTGCTGCCGGCATGGGCAGCCAGCTCGCGCCCCAGTTCGAGCAGGTGCTCGGCGGGTGTTTGCCGGGTGTCCAGCGCATGAAGGGAAAAGGGGGTCAGAAACAGCGAAGTGAACAGCAGTGGTTTGTACATGGTGACTCCGGCCTGGGTGCTTGGGAGCCTCATGCTTTCAGGCTGACCCCGCCCCACCCAGCAGGAAATGCAGCGCCGGGGGCGGTGGCCGTTGTATCATTGCCGCGGCTCGTTGCGAGCCTTTTGCCCCTGATGTTGCAAGGAACCTTCGATGACACACGTGCAGCGCCTGAAATATTCCCTTTTGATCATCCTGGTTGTACTGGGCCTGATGCTGGGCCTGTCCCACCTGCAGAAGCAGGGCACGATCAGTGAGCAGACCTTCCAGATGCTGGCCATTGCCATTGCGGTGGTGGTCGTGGTGATCAATGGCATCCTGCGGCGCAAGGTAAAGCCCTGACCTGTGCGGGCCGGCCAGGTCTGGCCGGCCATACGCTCAGCGCAGCGGTGTTTGCTCCAGCACGGCGCGGGCCTGAGGGTTCAGGCTATAGCACTTGTCGCTGCCCAGCTGAATGACGCCTTCGGCGCACAGGCGCTTGAGTACTTCGCGCACGCTGAGGAACGACAGCGGGATATCCAACTGTTCCAGTTGGGCGTGCACACCGCGCACGCCAATGCTGCGGCCATTGCGGTCGGCGGCGTGCAAGGCGTCGATCACCTTGAGGCGAATCAGGCTGGTACGCAGGCCAAAGGTGCGCAGCAGTTCGCGGATCTGTTCGTTGCCGGTGCGTTCCTCAGCAAAAATGCCCTGTCCCTTGGGCGCTTTGCCTGGGACGCGCCCAGCCTGGATCGAGGGTTGCGGGTTGTACATGTGAATGCTCCTTTTCGTGGACGAACCCGAAATGTGGTTGCCTCACTTACTAGGACGAATGAGAACGCAAAAACTGCAACCCACTCGTGAAAAAAATGCCGCTTTCTCATCAAGACGTTCCATCGCCTTGTAATACGTAAAATTTTCATCTGGCCATTCGTCTGATCGGGATGACCCCCGAACCCGAGGAGTGCCCGTGTTTCCACTTTCCCGCCCCATGACTTGCGCTGGCCTGGCCGCCGCGCTGGTGGCCTTCAGCGTTACCGTTCAGGCGCAGCCCGACCTTGATACCAGTGCGCAGATCCGACGTACCAGTTACGGGGTGCCGCATATCGTGGCCAAGGATGAGCGTGGTCTGGGCTATGGTGTCGGCTACGCCTACGCGCAGGACAACTTGTGCCTGCTGGCCAACGAGGTACTGACCGTAAGCGGCGAGCGGTCACGCCATTTCGGTGCCGAAGGCAAGACCCTGGAAGAGCGTGACAACCTGGCCAGTGACCTGTTCTTCACCTGGCTCAACAGCTCGGCGGCGGTCCGCGCGTACTTGCAGGCGCAGCCCGCGCCGGTGAAAGCACTGCTGGAGGGCTATGCCACCGGCTACAACCGGGCGTTGGCTGAGCGCCGCAGGCAAGGCTTGCCTGCCGAGTGCGGCAATGGCGAGTGGGTGAGGCCCATCAGTAGCGAGGACCTGGTCAAGTTGACCCGCCGGCTGCTGGCCGAAGGCGGTGTCGGGCAGTTCGTCGAGGCGCTGGCGGGGGCGCAACCTCCAGCACAGACCAGCCAGCAGGCACCGGCTGGCTTCGGCGCCGCACTGGCGAGGCAAGAGCGCTTTGCCACGGAGCGCGGCAGCAACGCGGTGGCTGTAGGCGCGCAGCGTTCGGCCAATGGCCGTGGCTTGCTGTTGGCCAACCCGCACTTCCCTTGGATGGGCGGCATGCGCTTTTACCAGATGCAACTGACCATCCCCGGCCAGCTTGATGTCATGGGGGCCGCATTGCCTGGCCTGCCGGTAGTCAACATCGGGTTCAACCGGCACCTGGCCTGGACGCACACCGTCGATACGTCGAATCACTTCACCTTGTACCGTTTGCAGCTCGATCCCAAGGACCCGACCCGGTACCTGCTGGATGGCAAATCGCTGCCACTGGCGAGACAAACCATCAGCGTTGCGGTCAAGGCCGAGGATGGCAGCCTGAGCCAGGTAGAGCGGCAGGTCTACAGCTCGCAATTCGGCCCGGTGGTGCAGTGGCCTGGGCGCCTGGATTGGGATGCACAGGCGGCCTACAGCTTGCGTGATGCCAATCTGGACAACACCCGGGTGCTGCAGCAGTGGTACCAGATCAACCGTGCCGACAGCCTGGCCGCGTTGAAAGGCTCGGTCGAGCAACTGCAGGGCATCCCATGGGTCAATACCCTGGCGGTGGACCAAGGCGGCCGTGCGTTGTACCTGAACCAGTCGGTGGTGCCATACGTGGATCAGCCACTGCTGGACGCCTGCAGTAACCCGAAAGGGCAGGGACGCCTGGTGGTGCTGGATGGTTCGCGCAGCGCATGCCAGTGGAAGGTCGATGCGCAGGCCGCGCAACCGGGTATTTTCCCGGCGCGACTGCTGCCGAGCCTTGAGCGCGAGGACTTCGTGCAGAACTCCAACGACCCGGCCTGGATGGCCAACCCGGCCCAGCCGTTGACCGGTTATTCACCGTTGGTCAGCCGCAATGACCAGCCGTTGGGCATGCGCGGGCGCTTTGCCCTGCAACGCCTGCAGGGCACGGCAAAGCTGGGCGTGAATGACCTGCAGCGCATGGTGACCGACGACGAGGTTTACCTGGCCAGCCTGGTGCTGCCAGACCTGCTGCAGTGGTGCAAGGGCGCAGCCGTGGATGTGCAAGCCGTCTGCAGCAGCCTGGCGGCCTGGAATGGGAAGGCTGACCTGGACAGCGGCATTGGCCTGGTGCACTTCCAGAACCTGTTCAATGCCTTGGCCGAACACCCGGAAAGCTGGCGGGTGGCCTTCAACCCGGCCGATCCGCAGCACACCCCGCGAGGCTTGGCAGTAGAGCAAGCGGCCGTGAGCAGGCTGGTGCACGAGGCTGCGCTGGCTTCGCTCAAGGAGGTGAATGAAAGCGGCGTGGCGGGTGAGGCGCGCTGGGGGCAATTACAGCAGGCGCTCGATGGCACGCCGGTGCCGGGTGGCCCGCAGGCGCTGGGCGTGTACAACGCGATGTACAGTGTGCCGCACGGGCAGGGCAAGCGGCTGGTGGTGAGTGGTACCAGCTACCTGCAACTGGTCAGCTTTACCGACAAAGGGCCAGAGGCCCGTGGAATATTGGCATTTTCGCAGTCGAGCGAAGCGGCTTCAGCGCATGCCAGCGACCAGACCAAGGCGTTTGCGGCCAAGCAGCTGGCGGTGATTCCGTTTACCGAGGCGCAGATCACGGCTGATCCGGAATATCGGGAAGTGGTGATCAGTGAAAGGGACAATGGGGACGTGGTTCTGCAGTAAGGCATGCCGCCTCTTCGCGGGTAAACCCGCTCCTACAGGATTTACGCGTCCGTTGTAGGAGCGGGTTTACCCGCGAAAGGGCCGGCCCGGGCAACCCTGCAATCTCAGGAAAACTCGAAAGGCGCCAGCTGAAACCCTTGCTCGTCCACCTGCAAGGCCCAGCCCCGGCGGTCCCAGTCCCCCAGCACGATACGCCGTGCCGGCTCCCCATCGACCACCAGCTTGTGTATCGCCGGCCGGTGGGTATGGCCATGCACCAGCGTGCGCACGCCATGTTCCGCCATCACCTTGGGCACTTCCTCCGGCGTGACGTCGACAATCTCGGTAGACTTCATCCGCGTTTGCGTGCGGCTTTCGCTGCGCAGCTTGCGCGCCAGCTTGTAGCGGGCCGACAGCGGCAGGTGACGCAAGATCCACAAACTCAACGGATTGCGCAGTAACCGGCGCATCTTCATGTAGCCCAGGTCGCGGGTGCACAGGGTGTCGCCATGCATCAGCAGCACCTGTTCGCCGCCCAGTTCGATCACGCTGGGGTCACTCAACAGCGTGCAGCCAGCAGCGTCGCAAAAGGCCTGGCCAATCAGGAAGTCACGATTGCCGTGCATCAGGTAGATGGCCGTGCCGCTGTCGCTCAGCCGGCGCATGGCCTGGCAGATCGACTGCTGGAAGGGCGTCATGGCATCGTCGCCAATCCACGCTTCGAAAAAATCACCCAGGATGTACAGCGCCTTGGCGTGGCGGGCGCGGCCATCGAGCAGATCAAGAAACGCCCGGGAAATATCCGGGCGTTCTTCTTGCAAATGCAGATCGGAGATCAGCAGGATCACTCAATGATCTCGGCTTTCTCGATGATCACGTCGTCTTTCGGAACGTCCTGGTGGCCAGCTTTGGAGCCGGTGGCGACCTTTTCGATGGCGTCGACGATTTCACGGCCTTCGATCACTTCGCCGAACACGGCGTAGCCCCAGCCCTGCACGTTCTTGCCGCTGTGGTTGAGGAAGTCGTTGTCGGACGAGTTGATGAAGAACTGCGCCGAGGCGGAGTGCGGCTCCATGGTACGGGCCATGGCGATGCTGTACTTCTTGTTCTTCAGGCCGTTGTCGGCTTCGTTCTGGATGGTGGCGCGGGTTTTTTTCTGGCTCATGTTGGTGTCGAAGCCGCCACCCTGGATCATGAAGCCCTTGATCACGCGGTGGAACACGGTGCCATTGTAGTGGCCGTCCTTGACGTACTGAACGAAGTTTTCGGTGGTCTGCGGCGCTTTCTCGGCGTCCAGTTGCAGGACGATGTCGCCGTGGTTGGTGCTCAGTTTGACTTTGGACATGCTGAAACTCGCTTTTTCAAGGCAATCAGAAATTAGGGTGCGCAGGGCGCGGGTTATTACCTGACGCAGGATCAGGTGATCGCGACACATGGCGCGCACTGGCCATTTTGCCAGGCTGCGGCAAAAAGCCGTGATAAATCACGCCAGTTTGTCCGGGCCCGACTGTCAGCAGCTTGACTGCTTCGGCTATGATAGGCCCTTTGATTCAATCGGCCTACCCAGGCCGGACACGTGCATTCAAGGATCCTATGAGCAAGCCCACTGCCGACAACGCGCCCAACGCCGCTGCCAAAGGCGCCCCCGCTGTCCCTGCGAACTTCCTGCGGCCGATCATCCAGGCCGACCTGGACTCGGGCAAGCACAGCAGCATCGTCACCCGTTTCCCGCCGGAGCCTAACGGCTACCTGCACATCGGCCACGCCAAGTCGATTTGTGTCAACTTCGGCCTGGCCAAGGAATTCGGCGGTGTCTGCCACTTGCGCTTCGACGACACCAACCCGGCCAAGGAAGACCAGGAGTACATCGACGCCATCCAGAGTGATGTGAAGTGGCTGGGCTTCGATTGGGCGGGCGACGTGCGCTACGCCTCCGACTACTTCGACCAGTTGCACGACTGGGCAGTCGAGCTGATCAAGCAGGGCAAGGCTTACGTTTGCGACCTTACCCCCGAGCAAGCCAAGGAGTACCGTGGCAACCTCAAGGAGCCGGGCAAGAACAGCCCGTTCCGCGAGCGCAGCGTGGAAGACAACCTCGACCTGTTCGCCCGCATGAAGGCTGGCGAGTTCAAGGACGGTGAGCGCGTGTTGCGGGCCAAGATCGACATGGCCTCGCCAAACATGAACCTGCGCGACCCGATCCTGTACCGCATTCGCCATGCCCACCACCACCAGACCGGTGACAAGTGGTGCATCTACCCCAACTACGACTTTACCCACGGCCAGTCGGATGCCATCGAGGGCATTACCCACTCGATCTGCACCCTGGAGTTCGAAGGGCATCGTCCGCTGTACGACTGGTTCCTCGACAACCTGCCGGTGCCGGCGCACCCGCGTCAGTACGAATTCAGCCGCCTGAACCTGAACTACACCATCACGTCCAAGCGCAAGCTGAAGCAGCTGGTTGACGAGAAGCACGTCGACGCCTGGGACGACCCGCGCATGTCGACCCTGTCCGGCTTCCGTCGCCGTGGCTACACCCCGGCTTCGATCCGCAACTTCTGCGAAATGATCGGCACCAACCGTTCCGACGGCGTGGTCGACATGTCGATGCTCGAATTCAGCATCCGTGACGACCTCGACCGCACCGCGCCGCGCGCCATGTGCGTGCTGCGCCCACTGAAAGTGGTCATCACCAACTACCCGGAAGGCCAGGTCGAGCAGCTTGAACTGCCGCGCCACCCGAAAGAAGACATGGGCATGCGCGTACTGCCGTTCTCCCGTGAGCTGTACATCGATCGCGACGACTTCATGGAAGAGCCGCCGAAGGGCTACAAGCGCCTGGAGCCGGCCGGCGAAGTGCGCCTGCGTGGCAGCTACGTGATCCGCGCCGACGAGGCCATCAAGGACGCCGACGGCAACATCGTCGAGCTGCGCTGCTCGTACGACCCCGACACCCTGGGCAAGAACCCTGAAGGCCGCAAGGTCAAGGGCGTGATCCACTGGGTGCCGGCCGAAGGCAGCGTCGAGTGCGAAGTGCGCCTCTACGACCGTCTGTTCCGCTCGCCGAACCCGGAAAAGACCGAGGAGGGCGGCAGCTTCCTGGACAACATCAACCCGGATTCGCTGCAAGTGCTCAGCGGCTGCCGTGCCGAGCCTGCGCTGGCCAAGGCCCAGCCCGAGGACCGCTTCCAGTTCGAGCGCGAAGGCTACTTCTGCGCCGACCTGAAAGACAGCCAGCCGGGCCGCCCGGTGTTCAACCGCACTGTCACCCTGCGTGACTCCTGGGGCAGCTGAGGAAACGCCGTGCTTACCATCTACAACACCCTGAGCAAAGCGAAGGAAACCTTCAAGCCGCTGGATGGCAACAAGGTGCGCATGTACGTGTGCGGCATGACCGTGTACGACTACTGCCACCTGGGCCATGGCCGCAGCATGGTGGCCTTCGACCTGGTCACCCGCTGGCTGCGCAAGAGCGGTTACGACCTGACCTACGTGCGCAACATCACCGACATCGATGACAAGATCATCAACCGGGCCAACGAGAACGGCGAAACCTTCGACGCCTTGACCGCCCGCATGATCGATGCGATGCACGAAGACGAGCGTCGCCTGAACATCCTGCCGCCAGACCAGGAACCGCGTGCCACCGACCACATCGCCGGCATGCACGCGATGATCCAGACCCTGATCGACAAGGGTTACGCCTACGCCCCGGGCAATGGCGACGTGTACTACCGCGTCGGCAAGTTCGTCGGTTACGGCAAGCTGTCGCGCAAGAAAATCGAAGACCTGCGCATCGGCGCGCGCATCGAGGTCGACGAAGCCAAGCAAGACCCGCTGGACTTCGTGCTGTGGAAGGGCGTGAAGCCGGGCGAGCCGAGCTGGGAGTCGCCATGGGGCCCGGGCCGTCCGGGCTGGCACATCGAGTGCTCGGTGATGTCCACGTGCTGCCTGGGCGAGAGCTTCGACATTCACGGCGGTGGCAGCGACCTGGAGTTCCCGCACCACGAGAACGAGATTGCCCAGAGCGAAGCGGCCACTGGCAAGCAGTACGCCAACGCCTGGATGCACTGCGGCATGATCCGTATCAATGGCGAGAAGATGTCCAAGTCGTTGAACAACTTCTTCACCATCCGTGACGTGCTGGAAAAGTACCACCCGGAAGTGGTGCGTTACCTGCTGGTGGCCAGCCACTACCGCAGCGCGATCAACTACTCCGAAGACAGCCTGCGTGACGCCAAGGGCGCGTTGGAGCGCTTCTATCACGCCCTTCGCGGCTTGCCACGCGTGGCAGCCAAGGGTGGCGAAGCGTTCGTCGAGCGCTTCAGCGTGGCGATGAACGACGACTTCGGTACCCCTGAAGCGTGCGCCGTGCTGTTCGACCTGGTGCGTGAGATCAACCGCCTGCGCGACAGCGACCCGCAGGCCGCTGCCGGCCTGGCGGGTCGCCTGCGCGAGCTGGGTGATGTGCTGGGTGTGCTGCAGCTGGAAGCCGATGACTTCCTGCGAGCGGGGGCCGAAGGCAAGGTCGATGCGGCCGAGGTTGAAAGCCTGATTCAGGCGCGGCTACAAGCGCGTACGGACAAGAACTGGGCCGAATCGGACCGTATTCGCGACCAGCTTACCGCGATGGGTGTGGTGCTGGAGGACAGCAAGGGCACCACTACCTGGCGTCTGGCTGACTGATCGGCGTACTGGGGCCGCAAAGCGGCCCCGGCTTTCACTTGCCAAGCCCCGCAAGCGGGCAGTGCAATACCAATTTCGCCCCACCCAGCTCACTTTCCCCAATCTCCAGCCCGAACCCATGCAGGTCGAGGATCGCCGCAACGATCGACAACCCCAGTCCGAACCCGGCATGGCGATGGCCTTCATCGCTGCGATAGAACCGCTTCAACACCGCAGTACGCTCTTGCTCGGGAATACCCGGCCCGCTGTCCTCGATGGCCAGGTGCACGCCGTTATCGTCCTGTGTCGCGCAAATCCGCACTTGCCCACTTTCGGGCGTGAACTTGATAGCATTGCCCACCAGGTTGGCCAGTGCCTCGAACAGCAGTTCGCGGTCACCGTGCAGAGCCGGCAGCTGCGCGGGCTGGTGCAATTCCAGATGGATACCACCATCTTCGGCCAACGGCAGGTAAAAGTCGTGCAGTTCGACCAGCAAGTCATGCGGGTCCAGCTGAACGAACCCGGCCCGGCGCTGGCGGTCTTCCAGTTCGCTGATGCGTAACAACCCGCGAAAACGTGCCATCAGGGTGTCGGTTTCGCCAATGGCCTGGTCCAGCGCCTCGGCTTGCGCAGAGTCCACATCGCTCTGCTGGCGAATGCGGTACAGCTGGGCGCGCAGGCGAGTCAGAGGGGTGCGCAGGTCATGGGCAATGTTGTCGCACACACCCTTCACCTCATGCATCAACCGCTCGATACGGTCGAGCATGGCGTTGACGATGGCGGCCAGCATGTCCAGTTCGTCGCGCCTGGCCGACAAGGGCAGGCGGTGAGTCAGGTCACCCGCGACGATAAGCTCGGCCTGGGCCTGGATCGCGCGGATACGCTTTAGCGGCCGACGGCGCAACAAATACCAGCCTGCAAAGCCTGGAATCAGCGTCAAGGAGATACCCCAGAGCAGGGCATCGAGAATGATCCGGGTCACCACGAAGAGTGAGCCGTTATCGCGGAACAGTACCAGCCAGCGGCCATCTTGCACTTTGATCGCCACTGCATCGCAGCTGTCGCGGGGCAGGTGTGGGTCGTCGGCATCCAGGCAGCGTTTCAACTCATGGATCTTGCCGTCCAGCCTGAGCTCGGGGGGCAGGGTACGCACACTGCCGCCCATCGGGTTGAGCTGGGCGTCAAACAGGCCGTAGGCGTCGAAGCTGCGCTCTTCGAAGGCCTGGCTGGCGATCAGGGCGTCATCCAGCTGCTTGCCGCTCATGTGCGCGAACAGGTGTTGGCGTTGCAGCATGGAGTGGCGGGTAAGTTTGTTCAGGTAGCTGGATACCTCGAAATACAGCACCCCCATGAGGATGCTGCTCCAGGCCACGAACAAAAAGCTGTACAGCGCCAGCAGGCGGCTGGTCGAAGAACTCCAGCCTTTAGACGGGTTCAGCAATGGCATAGCCGGAGCCCCGCACCGTACGGATCAGCGGCGACTGGCCGGGGGAGTCGATTTTCTTGCGCAGGCGGCCGATGTGCACGTCGATCAGGTTGGTGCCTGGGTCGAAGTGGTAGCCCCAGACTTCCTCGAAAATCATCATCCGCGTGATCACCTGGCCGCTGTGGCGCATCAGGTACTCCAGCAGCTTGTACTCGGTGGGCAGCAGGTTAAGGGTGTTGTCTCCGCGGCGCGCCTCGTGGCTGATCAGGTCCAGCTGCAGGTCGGCGACCTGCAGGCGGGTCTGGGTCATGGGCACGCTGTTGCGGCGCAGCAATACCTCGACCCGCGCTGCCATCTCGTCGGAGGCAAACGGCTTGGTCAGGTAGTCGTCACCGCCGGCACGCAGGCCGCGCACCCGCTCATCGACGTCGGAGAGGGCGCTGATCATCAGGATCGGCGTGGCGATCTTGAGGCTGCGCAGGGTGGTAACGATGGTCAGGCCGTCGACCTCGGGCAGCATGCGGTCGAGGGTGATCAGGTCGTAGCCGCCGGCGATGGCTTTGGCCAGGCCTTCACGGCCATTGTCGGCCCAATCCACGTCCAGGCCGTGGCTGGTAAGTTCGGCGACGATTTCCTGGCCGGTGACGGCGTCGTCTTCGATGGTCAGTACGCGAGGCATGCTGGTTCCTGGGCATCTAGTAGAGATTTGATTGTGCCAAAGAATAGACAACCGGCGATTTAAGAAAAATTCATCTAGCGTGCGCCGATACCCTCGGCATGCATGATCTGCGCAATGATCGGCACCGGAGTCATCAGGTGCGAGCGCATCATGGCGCTGGCGCGCTTGGCGTCGCGGGCGAGAATCACCTCCACCAGTGCTGCATGCTCCTGGCGCTTGAGCTCCAGCGCCTGTTCGGAAAACACCGTCTGCGTCAGCCACAGGTGGCGATAACGCTCGGCCTGGTCGAACAGGTAGGTGCGCGCCTGCAGCAGGTGCTTGGAACCGCAGCCCGAGGCAATGGCGGTGTGAAACGCCTTGTGCCGTTCGTCCCACACATCCAGGCGCTGTTCGCGGGTTTTTACTTCCACGACCTTGGCCAGTGTATGCGAATGGGCCAGCACTGACGCCTCCCAGGCGTCATCACCGCGCTCGATGGCCAAGGCAATGATCATCGCCTCCAGGTTGGCGCGGGCATCGTAGATGTCGTTCATCTCGTCCAGCGACATGGGCGCCACCCGGTAGCCTTTCTGGCTGATGGCGTTGACCAGGTGTTCGGCCACCAGTTGCGAAAGCGCTTCGCGCAGCGGGCCCACGCCCAGGTCGTAGCGTTCCTTCAGGGCGCTCATCAACAGTTTTTCACCGGGCTTGAATACACCACGGATGATGTCCTTCTTGAGCCTCTCATACCCGCTGAATGCTGAGTTTTGTCGGGGGGCGAGCGCTTCCAAGATCCTGTTCCTCAAAACGTTTTGGCGATCATACCGAAACCGTCTGCGGACGAAAAACAATGGACAATAACGACTAATAGCTATGAAAAATAAAAATGTAGACATTTTGATTGAGTGGCGATATTTTTAGCTCGCCCGCACTGATCCAGGTCATCACTGGATAGCGCCAACCACCTTTTTGCCAGGACACTGCCATGAACGCCTTTACGCAGATCGACGAACTTGTGATGCCGCTGCCGCTCGAACCGCGTGGTTACACCATCGCCCCCTCGAAACAGTCGCCGCGCCTGCTGGAACTGACCTTTGCCCGCGAAACCGTCGAAGCGTTCGTCCAGGCCGTCGCCCAATGGCCAGTGCAGGCGCTGGAGTACAAGTCGTTCCTGCGCTTCCGGGTAGGTGAAATTCTTGATGAGCTGTGTCAGGGCACTTTGCGTCCGGTGCTGCTCAACACCATCCTCGACCGCACGACCGGCGGCATGCTGATCACCCCGATCGGCCTGGATGACGTGAGCCAGGCCGAGGACATGGTCAAGTTCACCACCGCCTGTGCACACCTGATCGGCCGTTCCAACTACGACGCCATGAGTGGGCAGTTCTATGCGCGCTTCGTGGTGGTCAACAGCGACAACTCCGACAGCTACCTGCGCCAGCCGCACCGGGTCATGGAGCTGCACAACGACGGCACCTTCGTGAACCAGATCACCGACTACGTGCTGATGCTGAAGATCGACGAAAAGAACATGGAAGGTGGCAACTCGCTGCTGCTGCACCTGGACGACTGGGAGCAGTGCGAGGAATTCTTCCGCCACCCCATGGCACGCCGCGAAATGCGCTGGACCGCGCCACCCAGCAAAAAGGTTGCCGAGGATGTGTTCCACTCGGTGTTCGACACCGATGGCGAAGGCCGCCCGACCATGCGCTACATTGATCAGTTCGTGCAGCCGGAAAACTACGAGGAAGGTATCTGGCTGAACGCCTTGTCCGACTCGCTGGAAGGCAGCGAGAAGAAGGTGTCGGTACCGGTAGGTGTAGGGAGCTTCCTGCTGATCAACAACCTGTTCTGGCTGCATGGCCGCGATCGCTTCACCCCGCACGAGGGCCTGCGCCGTGAACTGATGCGTCAGCGTGGTTACGTCGCCTTCCCAAAACCGCTGTACCAGCGCGGGCAATAATCAAGGGTGCCGGGCGGGCGCCCGCCCATGCGCTTTTGCAAAAAAACGATGCCACCAAGGCCCGCGCGGGCCTTGGTGAGCCAGCCAGGCAATGCCTGCGTGTGAGGTAAGGCTGTGTACGATTTCATCATTATTGGCGGTGGCATTGTGGGTATGTCCACGGCCATGCACCTGATCAAGGTCTACCCGGACGCGAAGATTCTCCTGCTGGAGAAGGAGTCCGGCCCGGCCCGCCATCAGACCGGCCACAACAGCGGTGTGATTCATGCCGGCGTGTATTACACCCCCGGCAGCCTCAAGGCGCGTTTCTGCCTGGAAGGCAACAAGGCCACCAAGGCCTTCTGCACCCAGCACGGCATCCGCTTCGATGAGTGTGGCAAATTGCTGGTGGCCACCAACGACCTGGAAATGCAGCGCATGAAGGCGCTGTGGGAGCGCACTGCGGCCAATGGCCTGGAGCGCTATTGGCTGTCGGCGGACGAACTGCGCGAGCGCGAGCCCAATATCGTCGGCATGGGTGGCATCTTCGTGCCGTCCAGTGGCATCGTCAATTACGCGCAAGTGACAGCTGCCATGGGGGCTGAGTTTCAGCGTGCCGGTGGTGAAATCCGCTATGGCGCCGAGGTGGTCGGCTTGCAGGAGCAGGCCAGCGAAGTGATCGTACGCACGCAGCGCGACGAGTTCCGCAGCCGTTTCCTGGTAACGTGCTCGGGCCTGATGGCCGACCGCGTGGTGAGCATGCTGGGCCTGCGCACCGAGTTTGTGATTTGCCCGTTCCGTGGCGAGTACTACTTGCTGCCCAAGCAGCATAACCAGATCGTCAACCACCTGATCTACCCGATTCCTGATCCTTCGATGCCGTTCCTGGGCGTGCACCTGACCCGCATGATCGATGGCACCGTCACCGTCGGCCCCAACGCCGTACTGGCGATGAAGCGCGAGGGCTACCGCAAGACGGACGTCAGCCCTGGTGACCTGTTCCAGACCCTGACGACCCCCGGCATTCTCAAGGTACTGGCGAAGAACTTCCGCCCGGGCCTGATCGAGATGAAAAACTCGCTGTTCAAGGGCGGCTACCTCAAGCAGGTGCAGAAGTACTGCCCGAGCATCACCAAAGCCGACCTCACGCCGTACCCGGCCGGCGTACGCGCCCAGGCGGTGTCGCGCGACGGCAAGCTGATCGACGACTTCCTGTTCGTCAACACCGCGCGCAGCGTCAACGTGTGCAATGCGCCGTCGCCGGCCGCCACCTCGGCCATTCCGATCGGCGCCTACATTGTCGAAAAGGTGTGCGAGCAGGTCAGCCTGCAAGGGGGGCACTTCCCCAAGGCTGATCGTGCAGCCAGCCAGCGGGCTGCCAGCTGACACACCCGTAATACGTTTTGCGGTCTCCTCTTACTCAACCCGAACTGCCCTACTCACCATTTGGGGCAGGGCGGGCTTTTTCGCGCCTGCGTCGGTGATCGTGCCAGCCGACGGCCCCTTCGCGGGCATGACAAAAACAACAAGGTAGCGCCATGCAAACCCACAAGAACAATTTGAGTCATGGATTGAAATCACGGCATGTCACCATGCTGTCCATTGCCGGCGTGATCGGCGCAGGCCTGTTTGTCGGCTCTGGCCGTGCCATTGCTGAAGCCGGGCCGGCCACCATCCTGGCCTATATTCTGGCCGGTGGCCTGGTCGTGCTGGTGATGCGCATGCTGGCCGAAATGGCGGTTGCCTCGCCGGATACCGGGTCGTTTTCCACCTATGCCGACCTCGCCATCGGCAAATGGGCCGGCTACACCATCGGTTGGCTGTATTGGTGGTTCTGGGTGCTGATCATCCCGATCGAAGCCAACATCGCCGCCACCATCATCAATTCCTGGGTCCCGCAAATGGAGATCTGGGTATTGTCGCTGGTCATCACGTTGCTGCTGACCGCTACCAACCTGTTCAGCGTGAAGAACTACGGCGAATTCGAGTTCTGGCTTGCACTGGTCAAGGTGGTGGCTATCGTCAGCTTCATTGCGCTTGGCGTATGCGCCATTTTCGGTTTGTTGCCGGGTTCCGGCGTCAGCGGCGTCTCGCGCCTGTGGGACACCGGCGGCTTCATGCCAAATGGCTTCGGCGCAGTGCTCAGCGCCATGCTGATCACCATGTTCTCGTTCCTCGGCGCCGAGGTGGTGACGATTGCGGCAGCCGAGTCTGACGAGGCGGGCAAGCACATTTCCAAGGCCACCAATTCGGTGATCTGGCGGATCACGCTGTTCTACATCCTGTCGATCTTCATCGTGATTGCACTGGTACCGTGGACCGACCCGCGCCTGGCCACCGAAGGCTCATACGTTACGGTGCTGGATACCCTGGGTGTGCCAAATGCCAAGGCCATCATCGACTTCGTGGTACTGACATCGGTGACCAGCTGCCTTAACTCGTCGTTGTACACCGCCTCACGCATGGTCTATTCGCTGAGCCGTCGCGGTGATGCACCGGCTTGCGCCCAGGTGACCAGCCGCAGCGGCACACCGGTGGTAGCGGTGCTGCTGTCTACCGGCGCTGCGTTCCTGGCGGTGATTGCCAATTACCTGGTGCCGGCCAAGGTGTTCGGCTTCCTCATGGCAAGCTCTGGCGCCATTGCCCTGCTGGTGTACCTGGTGATCGCCGTTTCCCAGCTGCGCCTGCGCCAACGCTTGACTGCACAGGGCAAGACGTTGGGTTACCGCATGTGGCTGTTCCCGTGGCTGACCTGGGGCGTGATCCTGTTCATCAGCGGCGTACTGGTGCTGATGCTGTTCCGGCCGGATCACCGCCTTGAAGTGGTGTCGACCATGGTGCTGGCGGTGCTTGTGGTGTGTTCCGGCCTGCTGGTCACGCGGCGCCGGGCACGCGCAGTGCCGGTGAACAGCGTAGGGCAGGGCGCCTGACACGTCTGGTCTGAAGACAGACGAGCAAGTCGCATCAGGCTGTGAGAGGATGTCCGCCATTGCAGCCAGGACCCCGAACACAGCCTGATGAAGACACCCAAAAGAATCGAACCCCTGATCGAAGACGGCCTGGTCGACGAAGTACTGCGGCCGTTGATGAGTGGCAAGGAGGCCGCCGTGTACGTGGTGCGCTGTGGCAGCCAGGTACGTTGCGCCAAAGTCTATAAAGAAGCCAACAAGCGCAGCTTCCGCCAGGCCGCCGAGTACCAGGAAGGCCGCAAAGTGCGCAACAGCCGTCAGGCCCGGGCCATGGCCAAGGGCAGCAAGTACGGCCGCAAGGAAGCCGAAGACGCTTGGCAGAACGCCGAAGTGGCGGCGTTGTTCCGCCTTGCCAGCGCGGGCGTGAGGGTGCCCAAGCCCTACGACTTCCAGGACGGCGTGCTGTTGATGGAGTTGGTAACCGATGCCGATGGCGACGCCGCACCAAGGTTGAACGACGTGCACCTTGAAGCCGAGGATGCCCGCACGTTCCATGCCTTTGTCATTCGTCAGATCGTGTTGATGCTGTGTGCCGGGCTGGTGCATGGCGACCTGTCGGAGTTCAACGTGTTGCTGGGCCCGGACGGGCCGGTGATTATCGACTTGCCGCAGGCGGTGGATGCGGCGGCCAACAACCATGCCTTCAACATGCTGCAGCGCGATGTTGACAACATGGCCCACTATTTCGGGCGTTTTGCGCCGGAGCTGAAAAGCACCCGGTATGCGCAGGAAATGTGGGCGCTGTACGAGGCCGGTGACTTGCTTCCCGACAGCCCTTTGTCTGGGGTGTTCGAGGATGACGAACATGAAGCTGACGTGACGGGGGTCATGCGCGAGATCGATTCAGCCCGCATGGATGACGCCCGCCGCCGTGCCGCGCGCGCTGAGGCCGAGCATGGGCCGGCCAAGGCAGAAGAGCCGACGCCGCCCTGGCTTCAGTAATAGGTTGCCTGTACCGGCCTCTTCGCGGGCGTGCCCGCGAAGAGGCCGGTACAGGATAACCAGGGCGCAAAACAGCCATTGCTTTTGACGCAAGACAATATCTCGTCATTTGTCCTTTTCACTGGCGCGCCACAGGCATAAGGTATACGCCGTTCAAAATGCCCTGGAGCTGTCATGTCCAACCAATTCCCGTCCGTTCGTCCCCGCCGCCTGCGCCAGAACGAGTCCCTGCGCACGATCTTCCAGGAAACCGAATTCCGCCTGGAAGACCTGATCCTGCCGATCTTCGTCGAAGAGGGCATCGATGACTTCGTGCCGATCACCAGCATGCCCGGTGTCAATCGCATCCCCGAAAAGCTGCTGGCCCAGGAAATCGAGCGCTACGCCCGTGCCGGCATCAAGTCGGTGATGACCTTTGGCGTATCGCACAACCTGGACGCTGTTGGCAGCGACACCTGGAACGAAAACGGCCTGGTTGCGCGCATGTCGCGCATCTGCAAAGACACCGTGCCGGAAATGGTGGTGATGTCCGACACCTGCTTCTGCGAATACACCAGTCACGGCCACTGCGGCGTGCTGCACGACCACGGTGTGGACAACGACGCCACCCTGGCCAATCTGGGCAAGCAGGCGGTCATCGCTGCCGCTGCCGGTGCCGACTTCATCGCCCCGTCGGCGGCAATGGACGGCCAGGTACAGGCTATCCGCAGCGCGCTGGATGGCGCCGGTTTCCATGACACGGCGATCATGGCCTATTCGACCAAGTTCGCCTCGTCGCTGTATGGCCCGTTCCGTGAAGCCGGTGGTACCGCGCTGAAGGGCGACCGCAAGAGCTACCAGATGAACCCGATGAACCGCCGCGAAGCGGTGCGCGAGTCGCTGCTGGATGAGCAGGAAGGGGCAGACGTGCTGATGGTCAAGCCGGCTGGCGCCTACCTGGACGTGATCGCCGACATCCGCGCCGCGTCGCGCCTGCCGCTGGCGGCGTATCAGGTGAGCGGCGAGTACGCGATGATCAAGTTCGGCGGCCTGGCCGGTGCCATCGATGAAGGCCGGGTGGTGCGTGAAAGCATTGGCGCCATCAAGCGTGCCGGTGCCGACCTGATCCTGACCTACTTCGCCATGGACCTGGCCCGCGAAGGTATCTGATTGATAGGGCGCCGCTTTGCGGCGCCTCTGTTCACCTGTGCCCTGAAGCTGTGTAATACCCCTGTGGGAGCGGCTTCAGCCGCGAAGAGGCCAGCAAGCCGATTCACAAAAAATCGGTAAGCGCTGAATTATTTAGTGTCCCGTTGTATCTGAACCCTTAGAGCATTCATCGACAGGGATACGGGCATGAAACCTCGCAAGAAAAGCGTCCAGCCAATCGGCCTCAAGGACATCACCATCGTCGACGACGCCAAGATGAAAAAGGCGATCACTGCGGCGGCACTGGGCAATGCCATGGAGTGGTTCGACTTCGGCGTTTATGGCTTCGTCGCCTACGCATTGGGCAAGGTGTTTTTCCCCAACGCCGACCCCGGCGTGCAGATGATCGCGGCGCTGGCCACCTTCTCGGTGCCGTTCCTGATCCGGCCACTGGGCGGGCTTTTTTTCGGCGCCTTGGGCGACCGCTTCGGCCGGCAGAAAATCCTCGCCGCGACCATCGTGATCATGTCGCTCAGCACCTTCGCTATCGGCCTGATACCGTCCTATGCCAGCATCGGCATCTGGGCGCCGATTCTGTTGCTGCTGGCCAAGATGGCCCAAGGGTTCTCGGTGGGCGGCGAGTACACGGGGGCGTCGATTTTCGTCGCCGAATACGCTCCCGACCGCAAGCGGGGCTTTCTCGGTAGCTGGCTGGACTTCGGCTCCATTGCCGGTTTTGTGCTAGGTGCAGGCGTGGTGGTGCTGATTTCTACCGTTCTCGGCGAGGAAAAGTTTCTGGAGTGGGGCTGGCGCCTGCCGTTCTTCCTGGCCCTGCCGTTGGGAATCATCGGCCTGTACCTGCGCCATGCGCTGGAAGAAACACCCGCGTTCCAGCAGCATGTCGACAAGCTGGAGCAGGGCGACCGCGAAGGGCTGGCCTCCGGGCCCAAGGTGTCGTTCAAGGAAGTGGCCACCCAGCATTGGCGCAGCCTGGTGACGTGCATTGGTGTGGTGATTGCCACCAACGTCACCTACTACATGCTGCTCACCTACATGCCCAGCTACCTGTCGCACAACCTGCATTACAGCGAAGACCACGGCGTGCTGATCATCATCGCGATCATGGTCGGCATGCTGTTCGTGCAACCGATGATCGGCCTGCTCAGCGACAAGTTTGGCCGCCGGCCATTCATCATCGTCGGCAGCGTCGGCCTGTTCGCTTTGGCCATTCCGGCGTTCATGCTGATCAACAGCGGTGAGCTGGCGGTGATTTTCGCCGGGTTGCTGATCATCGCCGTCATGCTCAACTTCTTCATCGGCGTAATGGCCTCGACGCTGCCGGCGATGTTCCCCACGCACATCCGCTACAGCGCTCTGGCCAGTGCCTTCAACATATCGGTACTGATCGCCGGCCTTACCCCGACGCTCACTGCCTGGCTGGTAGAGAGCACCGGCAACCTGTACATGCCGGCTTATTACCTGATGGCGATTGCCGCCGTGGGCCTTGTCACTGGCCTGACCATGAAGGAAACCGCCAACAAGCCGCTGCGCGGTGCGGCACCGGCGGCATCGGACATCGAGGAAGCGCGTGAATTGCTGCAGGAGCACCACGACAACATCGAGCAGAAAATCGAAGACATCGACGCGCAGATCGCCGAGCTGGAAGCGAAACGCAAGGTGCTGGCTCAGCAGCACCCGCGCATCGACTGATCAGCGTGGCATGTAGCCGCGCTGCCAGGCGCGCGGGATGAACCGCGATACCAGGGCCAGCACACACGCCAGCGCGCAGCTGCCGGCCAGTGCCTGCAGGCCCAGGTGTTGTTGCAACCAAGCGCCGAGCGCGGCCCCCGACAGCATGCCGGCCCAAGGCACCAGTTGCACCCGCCAGCCGTTACGCCGCTCGCCCAGCAGCCAGCGCCCCAGGCCACGGCCGAAACGGGACAGGGCGCCAGTAACGTAGGTCAGGCCGATGGGCAGGCCGTTCACCTGTTCGACCACGGCATTGATCATGCCCATCGCCAGTGTGGCGGCCAGTAATGCCGGGAAGGTGGCTGCCAACGGCCACACGGCCGCGAACGCCAGCAGTGCGGCGACCACCAGCAACACGGGCCAGGCCCGGCGGTGAAAGCCGCGCGCCAGCAGTACGCCCAGCGCGTTGCCGGCGACAAAGCCCAATACCGCGCCACTCAGGCGCAGCACCAGGGCCAGGTCGGCTTCACTGATGGCCACCGCCAGGCGCGTGGTGTTGCCGCTCATGAACGACACGAAGTCACCCAGCGCCAGCAGGCCAATGGCATCGGTCATGCCAGCCAGCACCGACAGGGCGGCGACCAGGCCGAGGCCGACACGACCACGCAGGGTTTGCAGCCGCAGCCGCCTGGCCGTGCGCGCGGGAAGGGTATTGGGCAGCATGCGCAGACCTCAGGGCAGCAGTTTTTCGCGGGCCAGGGTGCCTTTGATGGTGCGCTCCACCACGTCGACCAGCACCATGGTCTGGTGATCGACCTCGATATTGAGCAGCTCGCCGGCCTTGTAGCGGGCGAAGGTGGTCTGGCGCAGGGTTTCCGGGATCAGGTTGATGGTGATGACATTGTCGTCGACATCGGCAACGGTCAGGCTGCAGCCGTTGACCCCGATGAAGCCACGCGGGAACACATACTTGCCCCATTCCGGCGGCATGCGAAACGTGATGAATGCACCGGTTTCCTTGATGGACAGCTCGACGATTTCCGCAGTGGTGGCGATGTGGCCGGCCATCAGGTGGCCGCCGACTTCGGCGTTCATTTTTGCCGAGCGTTCGATGTTGACGCCTTGGCCGGCCTTGAAATTGCGTAGGTTGGTACGTTCCAGGGTGGCGTTCATGGCGTCGAACCTGACCTGCGTACCGTGAATTTCGGTGACCGACAGGCAAGTGCCCTCGACACTGACGCTGGCGCCGATCTTCAGTTCGTCGAGCAGTTCCGGGGTGAGGTCGATGGTGAACTGGTTGTGGCCCGGGTAGGTGGTCACATCAAGCAGAGGGCGGACGGCCTGGACGATGCCGGTGTACATGGAGTTGCTCCTGGGCACAAAAAGAAATCACCCGAACGCTATGCCTCTGGTGCTGCAAAATCAAGGTCGGCCTCTGCGCGGGTTTACAAATGCCCGCTGCTGTTGACGATCCGCAGGCACAGTGCCTCGTACGGGTCCAGGTTCACCATCAGGCGCCCATCCTCGGTCAGGTCGCCTTCAACCGTCTCGTTGATCATGTCCACCACCGGCCCCGGCGTGAACCCGGTCAGTTGCAGTTCTTCCGTAATCACGTCCTGGCAGAAGTTCAACGCGCTGATCTGGATACCCCGCCCGGCCGGCAGTTCGTGCACCATCACCAGCAACCCCGGGCTGCTGACTTCAGGCACCAGCACCTGGCGGCTGTTGGCGATGCCATAGGCCTGGCGTACGGCCAGCAGTTTCTTCACCTTGCAGGCAAACGAGTCGCTGTTTTCCAGCTGGCTGTCCAGGCTTCCGTACAGGGCGCGTGCACGGGGCATGCCGCGCACCGATTGCTCGGCCTGCGTGTCCAGCCCGGCCAGGTCGTAACCGCCCCGGTGAATCCAGCGGGTGTCGCCATCGAGCATGCGCTCGGCCACCGCGTCGGCAGGCAAGGGCAGGGCACCGACCAGGTCCCAGCCAGACAACGCGACCACCCCCGGCTGCATGGCGTTGTACATGACCAGTAGCAGGTGCACCTTCTGGATCTGTTCGATTTCTGCCGTGCCGATCTGCTCCAGGTCGCGCAGGCCCAGTGCTGCGGCGATCAGGCTGGCCGTGGTGCAGGCGATGCCGTTGGTGACGAAGCGCAGGTTGTACGGCGCGTGCTCGCCCGATAGTCGTTCGTAAATCTCTTCACGGATGTGTTCGCGCAGGATGCTGCCGGGCAGCGTCTGGCCCTTGTACAGGTACATGTCATGGGCGTGCAGGGTCCAGAAATGCACCAGTTCCACGGTCAGCTCGTCATGGTTTTGCAGGGCATGGATCAGCGAAGCCGGGTCGATGCCGAAGGCGTGCATTTCCTTGAGCATCAGGCGCAGGAATGCAGTGTCGCCGGTCAGCAGTGCATGCTGGTAGGCCGGCCGGGTAATGAAATCGTAGGACAGGTCGGCGCCGCCCTTGGACATCTGTGCGATGTCGTCCAGGGTGAGGTTAAGCTCCTGGAAGCTGAAACCGCCGGCTTTGCGGATCATACCGCCGATCAGCTGATTGCCGACAATCGACAGGGGGTGGCTTTCCGACCAGGCGGTGTCGCTGGCCCGTGTTTCCACGCCGAGAAAGCCGTTGGCGTCCAGGCGCAGGCCACGGGCGCCCAGGCAGTCCAGGGCGTGCAGGGCATCGCCAATGATCATTTGCTGGGCGGCGAAGGTCGGGTCCAGCCAGTTCAGAGACGGCTGGCCTTCCTTGAAATAGTGCAGGTATACCCAGCGCCGCGTCTTGCCGTCCACGCCGGTAACCGGTGGTGTAGCGCTCCAGTCGGTTTCCTTCACACCTGGCTCGAAGAAGATGACACGTTGCAGCTGGCCGACGATGTAATGGCGGGCCTTGAGCTCATCGCACTGGGCCGGCAGCAGGTTGACCGCGTCACGGCCGGCGGGCACTTGCGGCAACAGCGGCCAGTCTTCCTCGCGTATTTCGACCATGTGGTACAGCCCCGGGTACGGCCCATGTGCCAGTTCTGCCAAGCGGAAGTCAGCACCCTTGCCGGTGTGTGAGGGGATCAGGTCGTCGATGGTCACTGCGTTGTGCGCCGCGGCCATGCGGCTCATCTGGATCAGTTCCTGCTCACTGCCGTACAGAGGGTCGATGTCGAAGCTGATGCGGTCGAAGTTGCCGTCCACGCTGGGGGTGAGTTCGCGACCGCGAATACCGCCGGACAACTTGATCGGACCGGTGTGCAGGCCCTGGATGCCGATATCCGACAAGCGCTTCCACAACGCTTCGTGGGCCAGGGCGCCGAGCACCGAGCAGCCTGGCGGGGCGATGATGGCGTCGGGGTATACCGTCAGCCACACCGAGGCGATTTCGGTGGCGCGGCGGGGCTGGGCTTCGGCGTACGGCTGCTGCCATAACCGGGACTGGCCTGAATACAGGCTGGCGCGCGCTTGGGAGGCCTTGAGCATGGCGCGGTCTTCGAGCCATTTGACGTATGACGGGTCGGGCTGGGTCATTTCGCGTCCTCTTTGCGTGTCGGCACCGGCTCAGGTTATGACGGCATCGTTGCCTGATCGTTCGGCTGGGAGCTGTTTCAGGTGCCGCTGCAGCTGACGATCAACGCCGCGCCGACAACTGCTGCGGCGCCAGAAATGCATCATGAAAGTAGTTACGCACGGCCTGCATCGCCGGGCTGAACGCCCGCTCCCGGTGCCAGGCCAACCCCACGCTCATCGGTGTAACCGGGTCGCTGATGGTCACTGTCTCGATGCGTTTGCCCTCCAGCGACCAGGGCCGGTGTACCAGGTCTGACAGGATCGCCACGCCACTGCCATTGGCAACCATGCTGCGCACAGCTTCCACCGAACTGGTCCGCACACGCACGCTTGGGCGCTGCCCGGCGTGTTCCCAGTAGCGCATGGCGCTTTGCTCGGCTTCGTCCACGGTCAGCAGAATGAACGGCTCACAGGCCACGTCGGCCAGGCTTACCGACGAGCGCTCGCACAGCGGATGGTGGCCGGGCAGCCATAGCCGGCGCTCGGAGTTGAACAGCGTCTCGGAGACGATATCGGGGTGGGTGAGGTTGGCGGTGAGCACTACCGCCATGTCGAAACGCCCCTCCAGCAAGCCTTGCTCGATGGCACTGCGCTCTTGCTCGTACAGCTCCAGGGTAACGTCCGGGTGCCAGTGTTCAAGGCGCTGCAGGTGGTGAGGCAGGAAGTAGCCAATCACGGTGTAGCTTGCCGCCAGGCGCAGCAGGCCGCTTGCACGCACGTTCGGCAGCGGGCTGTTCAACGCGTCATCGACACTGCGCAGAATCACATAGGCGCGGTTCAGAAAGTGCCGGCCAGCCTCGGTCAGGTTCATGCCCTGAGCCGAGCGCTGGAACAGCAGCACGCCAAGCATGGCTTCCAGTTCCTTGATGGCCGTGGTTACCGCCGACTGGGAGATATTCAGGTGGATCGCTGCCTGGGAAATCTGGCCGATTTCGGCGGTTGCGACAAAATAGCGGACCTGGCGCAGGGTCAGTGACACGGTTGGCTCCTGTGGTATCTGATTTTCAGAAGACACCCTATCTGTTTATAGATCTTCCCAAGGGGGTGTGGAGAATCTAACGTGGCTTGCATGCAGTCACAAGCGCCAGGAGAAACAGTCATGCAGGTGGTGGATTTCAACTCGGACATGGGTGAGGGGTTTGGCCCGTGGACCATTGGCGATGGCGTCGACAACGAGCTGATGGGCCATATCAGCACGGCGAACGTCGCCACGGGTTTCCATGCCGGCGACCCTGGCACCATGCGCCGCACCGTAGAGCGGGCCAAGGCGTTGGGCGTTGCAGTGGGCGCCCACCCGGGTTTCCGAGACCTGGTGGGCTTTGGCCGCCGGCATATCAATGCCCCGGCCCAGGAGCTGGTCGACGACATGCTTTACCAACTGGGTGCACTGCGAGAAATTGCCCGTGCACAAGGTGTGCGCCTGCAGCACATCAAGCCGCACGGTGCGCTGTACATGCACCTGGCGCGTGACGAAGAAGCCGCCCGCCTGTTGGTGGAAAACCTGCGGGTGATCGAGCCGGAGCTGTTGCTGTACTGCATGCCGGACTCGGTGATCTGCCGTATTGCCCAGGACCTTGGCCAACCGGTGGTCCGCGAGTTCTACGCCGACCGCGAGTACGACCTGAGCGGCTCTATCGTCTTTACCCGCAATGTGCGTGGCTACGACCCCACGGCGGTTGCAGAGCGGGTACTGCGTGCTTGCCAGCAAGGCGTGGTACGTACGGTAGAAGGCCAGGACCTGGCCATCGCGTTCGACTCCATCTGCCTGCACAGCGATACCCCCGGCGCGCTCGACCTGGTAGAAGCCACGCGCAAGGCGCTGGACGCAGCCGGTATCGTGGTGCGTGCGCCACGTTGAGCCCATGAGGCATCCGGCAGGCACAAGCCGGAGCCCGTATAGGTTGTTTTCGCCTGCCTTTCTATAAAGATTCCAAAAAAGGAACAGTCATGGCCGAATCGCTTGCTACAACCCCGATCCGCTACAGTTTCGGCGCCGACGAGCACCTGTTTGCCGAAGTCAGCGACAGCATGTCGCTGGAAGCCTTCTTCAAGGGCATGGCCGTCACCCGCGCCGTAGAGCGCCTGGCCCTGGAGGGCGTGCTGGACGTGTGCCTGGCCAACGCCTCGTTCCAGATCCGCTTCGACCCGGACCGTATCGCCCCCGATGCACTGCTTGAAGCCGTGCGCGGTGCCGAAGCGCAGGCCGTGGCCGAGCGTTCGTTGCAGACGCGAATCATCGAGATCCCGGTGCTGTACAACGACCCCTGGACCCACGAAACCCTGATGCGCTTTCGTGACCGTCATCAAGACCCGGCCAGCACCGACCTGGAGTACGCGGCACGTATCAACGGCCTGGCCGATGTCGAGGCATTCATCGCCGCGCACAGCGGCGCGCCGTGGTTCGTGTCGATGGTCGGCTTCGTTGCCGGCTTGCCTTTCATGTTCCAGATGGTCGAGCGCGACCGGCAGTTGCAGGTGCCCAAGTACCTGCGCCCGCGTACCGACACACCCAAGCTCACCCTGGGCCATGGCGGCTGTTTCGGCTGCATCTACTCGGTGCGCGGAGCAGGGGGCTACCAGATGTTCGGCGTTACCCCGGCACCGATCTACGACCCGCAGCAGACCTTGAACTACCTGAAAGCGCACATGGTGTTCTTCCGTCCGGGTGACATCGTGCAATTCAAACCCATCGACCGCCGTGCCTATGACCAGGCCGTGGCGGATGTTGAAGAAGGCCGCTTCGACCTGCGCATTCGCCCTGTGGCGTTTTCCCTGGACGCCTTCCTCGCCGACCCGGTCGGCTACCCCAAATCGCTGCAGGAGGTATTGGCATGATCAAGGTCCTCAAACCGGGCTTGGCGACGTCTGTGCAGGACTTGGGGCGCGAAGGCTACTACCACTTGGGTATCCCGCCGTCAGGCGCCCTCGACCAGTACGCCCTGAGTGCGGCCAACCACCTGGTGGGCAACCCGGCCGGCGCCGCAGGCCTGGAGTGCGCGCTGGTGGGGCCGGAACTGGCGTTCCAGCAGGACGCACTGGTGGCCGTATGCGGTGCGCAGATGCCAGCGTTGCTTGATGGCCGCGAGCAGCGCCCGGACACGGCGTTTGCCGTACGTGCCGGGCAAGTGTTGCGTTTCGGCTTTCCCACCGCAGGCGCGCGGGCTTACCTGGCGGTGGCCGGTGGCATCGATGTGCCCGAGGTACTGGGTAGCCGTTCCACCTACGCGTTGGGAGCGTTGGGCGGCTTCCAGGGGCGCAAACTGATGGCGGGCGACCTGCTGCCGGTCGGCATGCCCAGCGGCAAGACCCGCGCGGGTGCAAGCCTGCCCATGGCCCTGCGCCAGGCCTTGGGCGGCGAAGTGGTGTTGCGTGTGGTGCCGGGGCTGTACTTTCACCGCCTTACCGAAGCAGCAGCGCAGAGCTTCTTCACTGAAGCCTGGACCGTCGGCTCCGAAGCGGACCGTATCGGCTATCGCTACAAAGGCGGCAGTGCCTTGAGCTTTCAGCCACGGGAACAACCGTTCGGTGCGGGGTCGGATCCGTCGAACATCGTCGACAGCTGCTACCCGATCGGCTCGATCCAGGTGCCGGCAGGGTTGGAACCGATCATCCTGCACCGCGATGCCGTGTCGGGTGGCGGCTACGCCATGATCGGAACAGTGATCAGCGCCGACCTGGACCTGATCGGCCAGATGCAGCCCAACCAGCAGGCACGGTTCTTGGCGGTGACCTTGGACCAGGCGCTGGAGGCGCGGCGTTCGTACAAGAAGAAGCTGGCTTGCCTGGCCAGGCTCTTCGGAAATGTTTAGAAACTAGACGCAGAGAAGGATCCTACAACCGTTTAGGAAGCCCCAGACTCCTTGAAGAATTGATTCCCCGATAGTGTGCCTGTCTTCAGCCTGCTGGAAGACAAGGACCACTTCATGCCCGGCCCACTCGATATTCCTCCGGTACAACCTGGGGGCGCTGCCGATGCCCGTGATGTAACCGAAAACACCCTGCACGGGATGCTCGATGGCCCGCAGGAAAGCGGTTCGCCTTACCCGGCCGACGAGGGAAGGCGAGCCGATCACCCGGATTACGAAGGTTACCCCGCCGACCCGCAGTTCCAGCTACGTGGCGGCTTCAAAAACCTGATGCTCGATGCGGCAACCCCGCTGTTCGGCCTGGTCATTCGCCTGCGTACGCTGGATGACCTGCCCAACATCGCCTACGTGCACAAGGCCGTGCAAAACCAGGTCAGTAACATCCGCGAAGAAATCCGGCAGCACGGCTACCCCGTTGCCCAGCAGGAAGCCTACTCCTACGCCCTGTGCCTGTTCCTGGACGAGGCCGTCATGAGCCGCCCGTGGGGCAACAATTCGTGCTGGAGCCACGAACCGCTGCTCAGCATCTTCCATGACGAATCCCAGGGCGGTGAAAAAATCTTCGTGCTGCTCGAGCGCGTCATGCAGTCGCCCAAGGAATTCCAGGATGTACTGGAGTTCCTGTACTTCAGCATTTGCCTGGGCCTGCGCGGCAAGCACGCCCTCGACCCCAGGTGCGACGACATCATCAAGGCCCTGATCTCGCGCATGCACAAGGTCATCCGCGAACTGCGCGGCCCCATCCCCGAAGACGTATGCGACCCCTACACCAACGTCGTCCATCGCCCCTACCGCGGGCGGCGTTGGGAGTGGCCCTGGTGGAGCCCACTGGTGCTCTCGGCCATCGCCATGGTCTGCGCCTACAGCTACTACAGCTACCGCCTCGACCTGATCACCGCCGAAGTCCTGCAATCGCTCGACGCCATCTTGCAGCAGTAGCGGGGACGCCACATGCCTAGCCAAACCGATTTGCATTTTACCTTCCAGCCGCTGGTTGGCCGCAGCGAGTTCGAGGTGGTGTCGTTCGAGCTGGACGAGGCCATCAGCACGCCGTTCCAGTTGCACCTGGAACTGATCAGCTTCGAAGACGATGTCGACTTCGGCCAGCTGCTCGACAAGCCGGTGCTGTTCACGATCTGGCGTGGTGAGCGCCCGTTGCGCTACGTGCACGGGCTGGTCAGCACCTTCAGCCAGGGCGAAACGGGGTTCCACCGCACCCGTTACCGCGCTCTGGTCGAGCCCGTGCTGGCCCGCGCGGGGCTGCGTTCGAACTGGCGCATCTTCCAGCAGAAAACCGTGCCACAGATTCTGCAGATCATGCTCGAGCGCCAGGGCATCACCGGCTACACGCTGAAGAGCATCGACAAACACGAGGTGCGCGAGTTCTGCGTGCAAGCCGGTGAAACCGACCTCGACTTCATTGCCCGCCTGGCCGCTGAAGAGGGCTTCGTCTACCGCTTCGAACACACGGTAAAAGGCCACACGCTGATCATCACCGACCGGTTGCTGGCGCTGGGGCAGATCAGCCGAGGCGCCATTCAGGCCGACGATGATGACGAAGGTTTCTTCGAGCCGGACGACATCGACCCCAACCAGGTGCTTTACCACGCCACCAGCGGCGGCAATCAGGCCGGGCCTTGCCTGCGCCGCCTGCGCTACAGCGAACAAGTGCGAACCGCCCGCCAGGTGCAGCGCGACTACACCTTCATCCACCCGGCGTACCGCCTGGAGCAGCGTGCCCAGGGCAACGACCTGACACACCAGTCC
>NZ_FWXQ01000013.1:0-146531 GCF_900176445.1 Pseudomonas sp. URIL14HWK12:I5 | reverse complement strand
CTGGTCGAGATGGAAGTTCGCGACCTGCTGTCCACCTACGACTTCCCAGGCGACGACACTCCGATCATCATCGGTTCCGCTCGTATGGCCCTGGAAGGCAAAGACGACAACGAAATGGGCACTACCGCTGTCAAGAAGCTGGTAGAAACTCTGGATGCCTACATCCCTGAGCCAGTTCGTGCCGTTGATCAGCCGTTCCTGATGCCGATCGAAGACGTATTCTCGATCTCGGGTCGTGGTACCGTTGTTACCGGTCGTATCGAGCGTGGTATCGTTCGCGTTCAAGACCCACTGGAAATCGTTGGTCTGCGTGACACCACCACCACCACTTGCACCGGTGTTGAGATGTTCCGCAAGCTGCTGGACGAAGGCCGTGCTGGCGAGAACTGCGGCGTTCTGCTGCGTGGCACCAAGCGTGACGACGTTGAGCGTGGTCAGGTTCTGGTCAAGCCAGGTTCGGTCAAGCCGCACACCAAGTTCACCGCAGAAGTTTACGTTCTGTCGAAGGAAGAAGGCGGTCGTCACACTCCGTTCTTCAAAGGCTACCGTCCTCAGTTCTACTTCCGTACCACTGACGTGACCGGTAACTGCGAACTGCCGGAAGGCGTTGAAATGGTAATGCCAGGTGACAACATTCAGATGACTGTTACCCTGATCAAGACCATCGCAATGGAAGACGGTCTGCGCTTCGCTATCCGTGAAGGCGGTCGTACCGTCGGCGCCGGCGTCGTGGCCAAAATCATCGAGTAATCACTCGACCGATTGAAAAAACCCCCGCTCAGCGGGGGTTTTTTTTATTGGGTTGACACTAAATTGGGGCGTCTATAGAATCACGCCTCCTTTTAGCGGGCGTAGTGCGTCCGTTGGGAACAGCCTGGAGTCTGAAATCCAATGCAAAATCAGCAAATCCGTATCAGGTTGAAGGCTTTCGACCATCGCCTGATCGACCAATCCACCCAGGAAATCGTGGAAACCGCGAAACGTACTGGTGCACAAGTGCGTGGTCCAATTCCACTGCCTACCCGCAAAGAGCGTTTCACCGTTCTGGTCTCCCCGCACGTCAACAAAGACGCGCGTGACCAGTACGAGATTCGCACTCATAAGCGTGTTCTGGACATCGTCCAGCCAACGGATAAAACCGTTGACGCGCTGATGAAGCTTGATCTGGCGGCAGGTGTGGAAGTACAGATCAGCCTCGGCTAAGACTTCGGTCTAGTCGTGTAACGCTCTGAAATGGGCGGCCATAGCGGGTGAAAGCCCCGTACACTCATGAGGTTTACAACATGACTATTGGTGTAATCGGTCGCAAGTGCGGTATGACCCGCATTTTCACCGAAGAAGGTGTCTCCATTCCGGTCACGGTCATTGAGATCGAGCCGAATCGTGTCACCCAGTTCAAAACTGAAGAAACCGATGGCTACCGTGCAGTGCAAGTCACTGTCGGCGAGCGTCGTGCTTCGCGTGTGACTGCCGCTCAGGCAGGTCACTTCGCCAAGGCTAACGTTGCCGCTGGTCGCGGTGTCTGGGAGTTCCGTCTTGAAGAAGGCGATTTCCAGGCTGGCGATCTGATCAAAGCTGAACTCTTCACTGCAGGCCAGCTGGTAGACGTTACTGGTCAGTCCAAAGGTAAAGGCTTCGCCGGTACCATCAAGCGCTGGAACTTCCGTGGTCAGGACAACACCCACGGTAACTCCGTGTCGCACCGTGTTCCTGGTTCCATCGGCCAGTGCCAGACTCCTGGTCGTGTGTTCAAGGGCAAGAAAATGTCCGGTCACATGGGCGCCGAGCGCGTGACTGTTCAGTCCCTGGAAGTAGTTCGCGTAGACGCTGAACGCAACCTGCTGCTGGTCAAGGGTGCCGTTCCTGGCGCTACTGGCGGCGACGTGGTTGTACGTCCAGCTGTCAAGGCTCGCGGTTAAGGGGAAACTGACATGCAACTCAATGTAAATGACGCTCAGGCGATCGAAGTTTCCGAACTGACTTTCGGTGGCGAATTCAACGAGACGCTGGTACACCAAGCAGTCGTGGCCTACATGGCCGGCGGCCGTCAGGGCACCAAGCAGCAAAAGACCCGTTCCGACGTAGCTGGTGGCGGTAAGCGCCCATGGCGTCAGAAGGGTACTGGCCGTGCTCGTGCTGGTACCACTCGTGGTCCGATCTGGCGTGGCGGTGGTGTAACCTTCGCAGCTCGCCCTCAAGATCACTCGCAGAAGCTCAACAAGAAGATGTACCGCGCAGCCCTGCGCTCCATCCTCGCTGAGCTGGTGCGTAGCGACCGTCTGGTCGTGGTTCAGGACTTCGCTGTCGAAGCACCGAAAACCAAAGATCTGCTGAACAAGCTGAACGGCATGGGTCTGAGCGATGTATTGATCGTTTCCGACGCTGTTGATCAGAACCTGTACCTGGCTGCTCGCAACCTGCCGCACGTCGACGTACGTGACGTTCAAGGTTCCGACCCGGTCAGTCTGATCGCATACGAGAAAGTGTTGATCACTGTCTCGGCCGTGAAGAAATTCGAGGAGCTGCTGGGATGAACCAGGAACGCGTATTCAAAGTCCTCCTTGGCCCGCACGTTTCCGAGAAGGCTACCGTTCTGGCTGAGAAAAAAGGCCAGTTCGTATTCAAGGTTGCTACTGACGCAACCAAGCTGGAAATCAAGAAAGCTGTCGAAGGCCTGTTCAACGTAAAAGTTGAAAACGTGTCGACTGTTAACGTTCTGGGTAAAACCAAGCGTACCGCACGTGGTCTGGGCAAGCGTAATGACTGGAAGAAGGCGATCGTCTCCCTTCAGCCAGGCCAAGATCTCGATTTCAGCAGCAGTGCTGAGTAAGGAAGGGGTGCATCATGGCAATCGTTAAATGCAAACCGACTTCCCCTGGCCGCCGTTTCGTGGTCAAGGTGGTCAACAAGGAGCTGCACAAAGGCGCTCCTCACGCACCGCTGATCGAGAAAAAATCGAAGTCTGGTGGTCGTAACAACAATGGCCGCATTACCACTCGTCACGTTGGTGGTGGTCATAAGCAGCATTACCGTCTGGTCGACTTCCGTCGCAACGACAAAGATGGCATCCCAGCCACTGTCGAGCGTATCGAATACGACCCGAACCGTACTGCTCACATCGCCCTGCTGTGCTACGCAGACGGTGAGCGTCGCTACATCATCGCCCCTAAAGGCGTGAGTGCTGGCGACCAGCTGATCGCAGGTGCCCTGGCCCCAATCAAGGCCGGTAACTCCCTGCAGCTGCGCAACATTCCAGTAGGTTCCACCATTCACGGCATCGAACTGAAGCCGGGTAAAGGTGCTCAGATCGCTCGTTCCGCTGGTGCTTCGGCTCAGCTGATCGCTCGCGAAGGTGTCTACGTGACCCTGCGTCTGCGCTCTGGTGAAATGCGTAAAGTCCTGGCTGAGTGCCGTGCGACCCTGGGCGAAGTCTCGAACTCCGAGCACAGCCTGCGTTCGCTGGGTAAAGCTGGTGCCAAACGCTGGCGCGGCGTTCGCCCAACCGTTCGTGGTGTTGCCATGAACCCGGTTGACCACCCACACGGTGGTGGTGAAGGTCGTACCTCCGGTGGTCGTCATCCGGTATCGCCATGGGGCTTCCCAACCAAGGGTGCTAAAACCCGTGGTAATAAGCGTACCGACAACATGATCGTCCGTCGTCGCAAGTAACTAGAGGGATACGACAGTGCCACGTTCTCTGAAAAAAGGTCCTTTTATCGATCTTCACCTGCTGAAGAAGGTCGAAGTGGCGGTGGAGAAGAACGATCGCAAACCAGTTAAAACCTGGTCGCGCCGTTCGATGATCCTGCCACAAATGGTCGGTCTGACCATCGCGGTACACAACGGTCGTCAACATGTCCCAGTTCTGGTGAACGAAGACATGGTCGGCCACAAACTGGGCGAGTTCGCCGGTACCCGCACCTATCGCGGGCACGTGGCTGACAAGAAAGCCAAGCGTTAAGGGGTAAGGAAATGGAAGTAGCCGCTAAGTTGTCGGGCGCTCGAATCTCCGCCCAGAAAGCCCGCTTGGTCGCCGACCAGATCCGCGGGAAGAAGGTGGGCGAAGCGCTCAACCTGTTGGCCTTCAGCAGCAAAAAAGCCGCTGAAATCATGAAGAAAGTCCTCGAGTCGGCCGTAGCCAACGCCGAACACAACGAAGGCGCAGACGTTGATGACCTGAAGGTCTCCACCGTCTTCGTCAACGAAGGGCGTTCGCTGAAGCGCATCATGCCACGTGCCAAAGGCCGTGCTGATCGCATCGTCAAGCGGTCTTGCCATATCACTGTCAAGGTTGCGGACAAGTAACGGAGTCGATCAGATGGGTCAGAAAGTACATCCCACTGGCATTCGCCTGGGAATCGTCAAGGAGCACACCTCCGTCTGGTACGCAGACGGTGCTACTTACGCAGATTACCTGTTGAAGGATCTGAAAACGCGTGAGTACCTCCAAGACAAACTAAAAAGCGCGTCCGTAAGCCGTATCGATATTCATCGTCCGGCTCAAACTGCACGCATCACCATCCACACCGCTCGTCCAGGTATCGTTATCGGGAAGAAAGGTGAAGATGTCGAGAAGCTGCGTCAGGACCTGACCAAGCAGATGGGTGTGCCTGTGCACATCAACATCGAAGAGATCCGCAAGCCGGAACTCGACGCTATGCTGGTTGCGCAGAGCGTAGCTCAGCAGCTGGAACGCCGCGTAATGTTCCGTCGCGCCATGAAGCGCGCCGTACAGAACGCCATGCGTATTGGTGCCAAGGGCATCAAGATCCAGGTGAGCGGTCGTCTCGGCGGTGCTGAGATTGCTCGTACCGAGTGGTATCGCGAAGGTCGTGTGCCGCTGCACACCCTGCGTGCCGATATCGACTACAACACCTACGAAGCTCACACCACTTACGGTGTGATCGGTGTGAAGGTTTGGATCTTCAAAGGCGAAGTTATTGGTGGTCGCCAAGAAGAACTTAAACCACAAGCACCAGCGCCTCGTAAAAAAGCTGCTAAGTAAGGGGTACGCCAAATGTTGCAACCAAAGCGTACAAAATTCCGCAAGCAGATGACCGGCCACAACCGTGGTCTGGCACTGCGCGGTAGCAAAGTCAGCTTCGGCGAATTCGCCCTGAAAGCTGTTGCTCGCGGTCGCCTCACCGCTCGCCAGATCGAGTCCGCACGTCGTGCGCTGACCCGTCACGTTAAACGTGGCGGCAAGATCTGGATCCGTGTGTTCCCGGACAAGCCGATCTCCAAGAAACCTCTCGAGGTTCGTATGGGTAAAGGTAAGGGTTCCGTGGAGTACTGGGTTGCCCAGATCCAGCCAGGTAAAGTCCTGTACGAGATCGAGGGTGTTTCTGAAGAGCTGGCGCGCGAAGCATTCGCCCTGGCTGCTGCAAAGCTGCCTCTCGCCACCTCCTTTGTTAAGCGGACGGTGATGTGATGAAAGCGAATGAACTTCGTGAAAAATCGGCACAGCAACTGAACGAGCAACTGCTCGGCTTGCTGCGCGACCAGTTCAATCTGCGTATGCAGAAAGCAACTGGCCAGTTGGGGCAGTCGCACCTGCTCTCGCAAGTTAAGCGTGACATCGCTCGCGTGAAAACTGTGCTCAACCAGCAGGCAGGTAAGTGATCATGGCTGAAGCTGAAAAAACCGTCCGTACGCTGACTGGCCGTGTCGTCAGCGACAAAATGGACAAGACCATCACCGTTCTGATCGAGCGTCGCGTAAAGCACCCGATCTACGGTAAATACGTTAAGCGTTCGACTAAGCTGCACGCGCACGACGAAGCCAACCAGTGCAAGATCGGCGACAAGGTTTCCATCCGTGAAACCCGTCCGCTGGCCAAGACCAAGTCCTGGGCACTGGTTGAAGTCCTCGAACGCGCTGTTGAAGTCTAAGGGCTAGGGGTCGGAGAAATTTTATGATTCAGACTCAATCCATGCTCGATGTGGCCGATAACAGCGGCGCTCGTCGCGTCATGTGCATCAAGGTGCTCGGCGGTTCGCACCGTCGTTACGCCGGCATCGGTGACATCATCAAGGTTACCGTCAAGGAAGCAATTCCGCGCGGTAAGGTCAAAAAAGGCCAAGTGATGACTGCTGTTGTCGTGCGCACCCGTCACGGTGTTCGTCGCGCTGACGGTTCCATCATTCGTTTCGACGGCAACGCTGCTGTTCTGCTGAACAACAAGCAAGAGCCGATCGGCACTCGCATCTTCGGGCCAGTGACCCGTGAACTTCGTACTGAGAAGTTCATGAAGATCGTCTCGCTCGCCCCTGAAGTGCTGTAAGGAGATCCGACATGCAAAAGATTCGTCGTGACGACGAGATCATCGTGATCGCCGGCAAAGACAAAGGTAAGCGCGGTAAGGTGCTGAAGGTTCTGGCTGACGACCGTCTGGTTGTTGGTGGTGTGAACCTGGTCAAGCGTCATACCAAGCCTAACCCGATGGCGGGCGTACAGGGCGGTATCGTCGAGAAAGAAGCGCCTCTGCACGCTTCCAACGTTGCCATCTTCAACGGCGAAACCAACAAGGCTGACCGCGTTGGTTTCAAAGTAGAAGACGGTAAAAAAATTCGTGTCTTCAAGTCGACCCAAAAAGCGGTTGATGCTTGAACACTGCTAGGTAGAAGACCATGGCACGACTGAAAGAGATTTACCGGAACGAAATCGCTCCTAAGCTTAAGGAAGAACTTAAGCTGTCGAACGTGATGGAAGTTCCGCGCGTTACCAAAATCACCCTGAACATGGGTCTGGGCGAAGCGATCGGCGACAAGAAAGTCATCGAGCACGCTGTTGCCGACCTGGAAAAGATCACCGGTCAAAAGCCGGTTGTGACTTTCGCTCGCAAATCCATCGCTGGCTTCAAAGTCCGCGAAGGCTGGCCGATCGGCGTCAAGGTGACCCTGCGTAGCGACAAGATGTACGAATTCCTGGACCGCCTGCTGGCGATCTCCCTGCCTCGGGTTCGCGACTTCCGCGGCCTGAATGCCAAGTCCTTCGATGGCCGTGGCAACTACAGCATGGGCGTGAAAGAGCAGATCATCTTCCCGGAAATCGACTACGACAAGATCGATGCTCTGCGCGGTTTGGACATCACCCTGACCACCACTGCTCGTTCGGACGACGAAGGCCGCGCTCTGCTGCGTGCTTTCAAGTTCCCGTTCCGCAACTGATTGGAGTAGGAAAATGGCCAAGAAGAGCATGAAAAACCGCGAGCTGAAGCGTCAGCTCACGGTAGCCAAGTTCGCTAAGAAGCGTGCTGAGCTGAAAGCGACCATCGTCAACGTTAACGCCTCTCCAGAAGAGCGTTTCGCTGCCGTTGTCGCTCTGCAGAAGCAGCCACGTGATGCTAGCGCCTCGCGCCTGCGCAACCGTTGCCGCCTGACCGGTCGTCCTCACGGTGTATACCGTAAGTTCGGCCTGGGCCGTAACATGCTGCGTCAAGCTGCAATGCGCGGCGACGTACCAGGTCTGGTCAAGGCCTCCTGGTAATCGCTGCAGGCTGTATCCCGGCGCAAGGGGAGCAATCTTCCGACCGCCGGTGACCTTGCCAACAAACAAGCCCCTATATGGGGCTTGTTTCGTTTCTGCCTTGTGTCTAGAATGACCGGCTCACCTGAGCCTGGGTTTTTTACCCTGCCTGCTCGGGTGGTTGTGATAGCCGCAAGGCTAATAATTCTTGTATCAGGAGCATCTAGCCCATGAGTATGCAGGACCCGTTAGCGGACATGCTAACTCGCATCCGTAATGCCCAGATGGCTGAAAAGTCCGTCGTAAGCATGCCTTCCTCCACCCTGAAGGTCGCGGTTGCCAAAGTTCTGAAAGACGAAGGTTACATCGCTGGCTACCAGGTTACTGGTGAGGCCAAGCCTTCCCTGTCGATCGAGCTCAAGTACTTCGAAGGCCGTCCGGTCATCGAGGAACTGAAGCGTTCCAGCCGTCCTGGCCTGCGCCAGTACAAGTCCGTCACAGAACTGCCGAAAGTACGTGGCGGTCTGGGCGTGTCTATCGTCTCCACCAACAAAGGTGTGATGACTGATCGCGCTGCGCGCGCTGCCGGTGTCGGCGGCGAAGTTCTGTGCACAGTGTTCTAAGGGGAGATAGGCATGTCTCGCGTCGCTAAGAACCCCGTTAAGCTGCCAGCAGGCGTCGAAGTCAAATTCGCCGGCCAGCAGCTTTCGGTGAAGGGTGCCAAAGGCACTCTCGAACTGAACGTTCACTCGTCTGTTGAAGTTACCGAAGAGTCTGGCGAGCTGCGTTTCGTCGCTCGCAACGGTGACCAGCAAGCTCGCGCCATGGCCGGTACCACCCGCGCTCTGGTGAACAACATGGTCCAAGGCGTAAGCCAAGGCTTCGAGCGTAAGCTCCAGCTGGTCGGTGTTGGTTACAAGGCACAGGCTAAAGGCACCGTCCTGAACCTGGCTCTGGGCTTCTCGCATCCAGTGGACTACGAACTGCCAGCCGGTATCACCGCTGAAACCCCAAGCCAGACCGACATCCTGATCAAGGGTATCGACAAGCAGCTGGTGGGTCAGGTGGCCGCTGAAATCCGCGACTTCCGTCCACCAGAGCCTTACAAAGGTAAAGGTGTGCGTTACGCGGACGAAGTAGTCCGTCGTAAAGAAGCCAAGAAGAAGTAGGGCCTAGCAAATGACCGACAAAAAAGTTATCCGACTGCGTCGCGCTCGCAAAGCACGTCTCAAGATGCACGAACTCGAAGTCGTGCGCCTGTGCGTGTTCCGCTCCTCGCAGCACATCTACGCCCAGGTCATTTCGGCCGACGGCAGCAAGGTTCTGGCAAGCGCCTCGACCTTGGACAAAGAACTGCGTGATGGCGCCACTGGCAACATCGACGCGGCCACTAAGGTTGGCAAGCTGGTAGCTGAGCGTGCGAAAGCCGCCGGTGTATCTCAAGTTGCCTTTGACCGTTCCGGCTTCAAGTACCACGGCCGCGTCAAAGCGCTGGCTGATGCTGCTCGTGAAGGCGGGCTGGAGTTCTAAGTTATGGCAAATAACGATCAAAAGCGCGACGAAGGCTACATCGAGAAGCTGGTTCAAGTTAACCGCGTTGCCAAAACCGTAAAAGGCGGCCGTATCTTCACCTTCACCGCGCTGACCGTGGTAGGTGATGGTAAAGGTCGTGTTGGCTTCGGCCGTGGCAAATCGCGCGAAGTACCAGCCGCGATCCAGAAAGCCATGGAAGCTGCTCGCCGCAACATGATCCAGGTTGACCTGAAGGGCACCACCCTGCAGTACGCCACCAAGGCTGCCCACGGCGCCTCGAAGGTTTACATGCAGCCTGCCTCGGAAGGTACCGGTATCATCGCCGGTGGCGCAATGCGTGCTGTCCTGGAAGTTGCTGGTGTTCAGAACGTTCTGGCCAAGTGCTACGGTTCGACCAACCCAGTGAACGTGGTTTACGCCACCTTCAAGGGTCTGAAAGCCATGCAATCTCCTGAATCCATTGCTGCCAAGCGCGGCAAGAGCGTCGAGGAGATCTTCTGATCATGGCAACCGTAAAAGTAACGCTGATCAAGAGCGTCTCGGGCCGTCTGCCTAACCACAAGCTGTGCGTTAAAGGCCTGGGTCTGCGTCGCATCGGTCACACTGTAGAAGTCCAGGATACTCCCGAGAACCGCGGGATGATCAACAAGGCTTACTACATGCTGAAGGTCGAGGGTTAATCGATGAAACTCAATGATCTGAGTCCAGCGCCGGGTTCCCGTCGCGAGAAGCATCGTCCAGGTCGTGGTATCGGTAGCGGTCTGGGTAAGACCGGCGGCCGTGGCCACAAAGGTCAGACTTCCCGTTCGGGTGGTTCGATCGCTCCTGGCTTCGAAGGCGGTCAACAGCCGCTGCACCGTCGTCTGCCGAAGTTCGGCTTCGTTTCCCTGAAAGCCATGGACCGCGCCGAAGTGCGTCTGTCCGAGCTGGCCAAAGTGGAAGGCGACGTGATCTCCGTGCAATCCCTGAAGGATGCCAACGTGATCAACCAGCACATTCAGCGTGTGAAAATCATGCTGTCTGGCGAAGTTACTCGCGCAGTCACCATCAAGGGCATCGCAGCCACCAAGGGTGCGCGTGCGGCTATCGAAGCAGCTGGCGGCAAATTCGAGGAATAAATGGCTAAGCAAGGTGCTCTCTCTTCGCTCGGTAAGGGCGGGATGTCGGAACTCTGGGCTCGTCTGCGCTTTCTGTTCATGGCGATCATCGTCTATCGGATAGGTGCGCATATCCCGGTTCCCGGCATCAATCCGGACCGTCTGGCGGATCTGTTTCGGCAGAATGAGGGGACCATTCTTAGCTTGTTCAACATGTTTTCCGGTGGCGCGCTTGAGCGCATGAGCATCTTTGCACTGGGGATCATGCCGTACATCTCGGCATCGATCATCATGCAGCTGATGACGGCGGTCAGCCCGCAACTGGAGCAGTTGAAGAAGGAAGGTGAAGCTGGCCGTCGCAAGATCAGCCAGTACACCCGCTACGGCACCGTTATCCTGGCACTGGTTCAAGCCATTGGCATGTCCATTGGCCTGGCCAACCAGGGCGTGGCGTTTTCTGTAGGCCTGGGCTTCCATGTCGTTGCCGTCTCCACCTTCGTGGCGGGCGCGATGTTCATGATGTGGCTGGGCGAGCAGATCACCGAGCGCGGTGTGGGCAACGGTATCTCGATGTTGATCTTCGCAGGTATCGTTGCCGGTCTTCCGAGAGCAATCGGGCAGTCTTTCGAGTCTGCACGCACAGGCGATATCAACATTTTCGCCCTGGTCGCTATCGGTTTGCTGGCAGTAGCGATTATCGGTTTCGTGGTGTTCATTGAGCGTGGTCAGCGTCGTATCGCCGTTCACTACGCCAAGCGTCAGCAGGGCCGCAAGGTCTTCGCTGCGCAGACCAGCCACTTGCCGTTGAAAGTGAACATGGCGGGGGTTATACCGGCCATTTTCGCGAGCAGCATTTTGCTGTTCCCGGCTTCGCTGGGTGCCTGGTTCGGTCAGTCCGAAGGTATGGGCTGGCTGCAGGACATCTCGCAGTCGATCGCTCCTGGTCAGCCGTTGAACATTCTGCTGTTTAGTGCAGGGATCATTTTCTTCTGCTTCTTCTACACAGCGTTGATGTTCAACCCGAAAGACGTAGCGGAAAACCTGAAGAAGTCCGGTGCCTTTATTCCGGGTATCCGTCCTGGTGAGCAGTCGGCACGCTACATTGATGGCGTTCTGACTCGTCTGACCATGTTCGGTGCTCTTTACATGATGGCCGTCTGCCTTCTGCCCCAGTTCCTGGTGGTGGCAGCAAATGTGCCGTTCTACCTTGGCGGGACCTCGTTGCTGATTGTGGTAGTGGTTGTGATGGACTTCATGTCCCAAGTACAATCGCACCTCGTTTCGCACCAGTACGAATCCCTGATGAAGAAAGCCAACCTGAAAGGCTACGGTGGCAGCGGTCTGCTGCGCTGATACGCCCCTAAGGTTCGAGGAGTCGGTAATGAAAGTTCGTGCATCGGTGAAAAAGCTGTGCCGTAACTGCAAGATCATCCGTCGCGAAGGCGTCGTACGAGTGATCTGCAGCGCGGAACCGCGTCACAAACAGCGCCAAGGCTGAGTGTGATCTGCGCTTCAAACCCAGCAGCTAGTGTGCTGCTGGGTTGATTATTCGTTTCTACAGCGATATTATCTCGCGCCCTATTTCTTGGCTTCCGGGGCGTAGGTAGCTGTCAATTGGAGTCCCACTGAATGGCCCGTATTGCAGGCGTCAACATTCCAGATAACAAGCATACTGTTATCTCGCTGACCTACATCTATGGTGTCGGTCGCACAACTGCACAGAAGATCTGTGCAGACGCTGGTGTAAACCCAGCCGCTAAGATCAAGGATCTGAGCGACGAGCAAATCGAAACCCTGCGTGGCGAAGTCGCGAAGTTCACCACCGAAGGTGACCTGCGTCGTGACATCAACATGAAGATCAAGCGCTTGATGGACCTGGGTTGCTACCGCGGCCTGCGTCATCGTAAAGGTCTGCCGGTTCGCGGTCAGCGCACCAAGACCAACGCACGCACCCGTAAGGGCCCGCGTAAGCCGATCCGCAAGTAATCGCCCAGGAATATAGACATGGCAAAACCTGCTGCTCGTCCTCGTAAGAAAGTCAAAAAGACAGTGGTTGATGGCATCGCCCACATCCATGCCTCTTTCAACAACACCATCGTGACCATCACCGACCGTCAGGGCAATGCTTTGTCCTGGGCGACCTCCGGTGGTTCGGGTTTCCGTGGTTCGCGCAAATCCACCCCGTTCGCAGCTCAGATCGCTGCTGAGCGTGCTGGTCAAGCTGCGCTGGAATACGGTCTGAAGAACCTCGACGTTAACGTCAAGGGTCCAGGTCCAGGTCGTGAGTCCGCCGTTCGTGCATTGAACAGCTGCGGCTACAAGATCGCCAGCATCACCGACGTGACGCCAATCCCGCACAACGGGTGCCGTCCGCCGAAGAAGCGTCGCGTGTAATCAGGAGACAGAAGAATGGCACGTTACATTGGTCCAAAATGCAAACTGTCTCGTCGTGAAGGCACTGACCTGTTCCTGAAGAGCGGCGTTCGCGCTCTGGAATCGAAGTGCAACATCGAAGCAGCCCCAGGTATCCACGGCCAGCGCCGTGGCCGTCAGTCTGACTACGGCACCCAGCTGCGTGAGAAACAAAAAGTCCGTCGTATCTACGGTGTTCTGGAGCGTCAGTTCCGCGGTTACTACCAAGCTGCTGCCTCGAAAAAAGGCGCAACCGGTGAGAACCTGCTGCAACTGCTCGAGTGCCGTCTGGATAACGTCGTTTACCGTATGGGCTTCGGCTCGACTCGTTCCGAGTCGCGTCAGCTGGTTTCGCACAAAGCGATCAGCGTCAACGGTAAGACTGTAAACATTCCATCCTACCAAGTTCGTCCGGGTGACGTGGTCGCGGTTCGCGAGAAATCGCTGAGCCAGCTGCGCATTGTTCAAGCCCTTGAACTGTGCGCCCAGCGTGGCCGCGTTGAGTGGGTTGACGTGGATGCTGCTAAAAAGTCGGGCGTTTTCAAGAACGTTCCTGCTCGCAGCGACCTGTCTGCCGACATCAACGAGAACCTGATTGTCGAGCTCTACTCCAAGTAAGGGCTAGAAAATAGGTGCATCCATGCAGATTTCGGTAAATGAGTTCCTGACTCCCCGCCACATTGATGTGCAGGTAGTCAGTCCGACCCGCGCCAAGATCACGCTCGAGCCTCTCGAGCGTGGTTTCGGCCATACCCTGGGCAACGCGCTGCGCCGCATCCTGTTGTCCTCCATGCCTGGCTGTGCAGTAGTCGAGGCCGAGATCGATGGCGTACTCCACGAGTACTCCGCGATCGAAGGTGTTCAGGAAGACGTCATTGAAATCCTGTTGAACCTGAAAGGCCTGGCTATCAAACTGCACGGTCGTGACGAAGTTACGCTGACCTTGTCGAAAAAGGGTTCGGGGGTGGTTACCGCTGCCGATATTCAGCTGGATCACGATGTCGAGATCGTCAACCCCGATCACGTAATCGCGAACCTGGCGTCGAACGGCGCCCTGAACATGAAGCTCACTGTAGCTCGTGGTCGTGGTTACGAGCCGGCCGACTCCCGTCAAACCGACGAAGACGAAAGCCGTAGCATTGGCCGTCTGCAGTTGGACGCTTCGTTCAGCCCGGTGCGTCGTATCGCCTATGTGGTCGAGAACGCCCGTGTTGAGCAGCGTACCAACCTGGACAAACTGGTCATTGATCTGGAAACCAACGGCACCCTGGACCCTGAAGAGGCAATCCGCCGCGCTGCGACCATCCTGCAACAGCAGTTGGCCGCGTTCGTCGACCTCAAAGGTGACAGCGAGCCTGTCGTAGTCGAGCAGGAAGACGAGATCGATCCGATCCTGCTGCGTCCGGTTGACGACCTGGAACTGACTGTACGTTCGGCCAACTGCCTCAAGGCGGAGAACATCTACTACATCGGCGACCTGATTCAGCGTACCGAAGTAGAGCTGTTGAAGACTCCTAACCTGGGCAAGAAGTCCCTGACTGAAATCAAGGACGTCCTGGCCTCTCGTGGTCTGTCTCTCGGCATGCGCCTCGACAACTGGCCGCCTGCAAGTCTTAAGAAAGACGACAAGGCGACCGCCTGATCGTCGTAATCACCGAACGTAGTGTTTGGTAAGGAATGAATCATGCGTCATCGTAAAAGTGGACGTCACCTGAGCCGTACCAGCTCTCACCGCAAGGCTATGTTCCAGAACATGGCAGTGTCGTTGATCGAGCACGAGCTGATCAAAACCACCCTGCCGAAAGCCAAGGAACTGCGCCGCGTTGCCGAGCCGCTGATCACCCTGGCCAAGGAAGACAGCGTTGCTAACCGTCGTCTGGCCTTCGACCGTACCCGTTCGAAGTCCGCTGTTGGCAAACTGTTCAACGACCTGGGCAAGCGTTACGCCACCCGTCAGGGCGGCTACCTGCGCATCCTGAAGTGCGGTTTCCGCGCTGGCGACAACGCCCCTATGGCGTACGTCGAGCTGGTTGATCGTCCGGTCGGCGGTGCTGTAGAAGCTGCTGAGTAAGACGTTCTGTCTGCTACAAAAAACCGGGCCTAGTGCCCGGTTTTTTGTTGCTGATGGTATTGTTAATTTCTATTGATGTAAGTCAGTTAATGAATTTGTCCCTATAGCCTTGCTCGTCAATACTCTCTCCATAGCCGATTAGCCGGCGCTTCAAGACCGATAAGGAGAGCCCATGAGCAAGATTCTCACCACCGCCAGCGGTGCACCTGTAGCCGACAACCAGAACTCCCGCTCCGCCGGCCCACGCGGCCCGCTGCTGCTCGACGACTTCCACCTGATCGAGAAGCTCGCCCATTTCAACCGTGAGAACATCCCCGAGCGCCGGGTACACGCGAAGGGTTCGGGCGCCTATGGCACTTTTACCGTAACCCGCGACATCACCGGTTACACCAGCGCCAAACTGTTCGAGCAGGTTGGCAAGCAGACCGAGACATTTCTGCGCTTCTCTACCGTGGGTGGCGAACGTGGTTCTGCGGACACAGAGCGAGACCCTCGCGGATTTGCCGTTAAGTTCTACACCGAGGAAGGTAACTGGGACATCGTGGGTAACAACACGCCAGTGTTCTTCATTCGTGATCCGCTCAAGTTCCCGGACTTTATCCACACCCAGAAACGGCACCCGCAGTCCAACCTGAAAAACGCCCAGATGATGTGGGATTTCTGGTCGCACTCGCCCGAGGCGCTGCACCAAGTCACCATCCTGTTCTCTGATCGTGGCATTCCGGACGGCTACCGCCACATGCACGGCTTTGGCAGCCACACCTACAGCCTGATCAATGCCCAGGGTGAGCGCACTTGGGTCAAATGGCACTTCAAGACCCAGCAGGGCATCAAGAACCTTGCTCCGGCAGATGCCGCACGTTTGGCAGGTACTGACCCGGACTACGCCCAGCGCGACCTGTTCGAAGCCATTGAGCGAGGTGATTACCCACGCTGGACTGTCTGCATCCAGGTGATGAGCGAAGCCGAGGCCGCGAGCCGCGACGAGAACCCGTTCGACGTGACCAAAACCTGGTCACAAAAGGACTACCCGTTGATCGAAGTGGGCGTGCTTGAGCTTAACCGTAACCCGCTCAACTACTTCGCCGAAGTCGAGCAGGCTGCCTTCGGGCCAAGCAACATGGTGCCGGGGGTCGGCCTGTCGCCAGACCGCATGCTCCAGGGTCGCGTATTCGCCTACGCGGACGCACACCGCTACCGTGTGGGTACCAACCACCAACAGTTGCCGGTGAATGCGCCACGCTGCCCGGTCAACAGCTACCAGCGCGACGGCTCCATGGCCACTGGCAGCTATGGCAGTGCGCCGAACTACGAACCCAACAGCTACGCCGCGGCACCGAAGCAGTCGCCACGTCACGCAGAGCCCGCATTGGCCCTGAATGGTTCGGCCGACCGTTACGATCACCGCGAGGACGCTGACTACTACAGCCACGCCGGCGCGCTGTTCCGCCTGATGAGTGATGAGCAGAAGGCCCTGCTGATCAGCAACATCGCTGGAACCATGGCGGGTGTCAGCGAAGACGTCATCCAACGGCAGTTGCAGTACTTCTTCAAGGCCGACCCAGCCTACGGAGAAGGCATCGCCAAGGCCCTGGGCATCAATCTCGCCTAAGTCGAAGTGATAAGAAGAACCGCCCTCATTTGGGCGGTTTTTCAATGAATATCACTACTGTTTAACCGATTTTTTGCTTCTTATTGCGCGTTTTTCAGTGACCGCAGGCAAAAGCTGGTTCACACTATGTGCCATAGACGTTTTCATATGGAGAAGCAGGGCGATGCAAGGCCACCCGGACGTAATCAACTACCTTGTCACGTTGCTGAAGGGCGAATTGGCGGCACGCGACCAGTACTTCATTCATTCGCGCATGTACGAAGACTGGGGACTGACCAAGCTCTACGAGCGTATCAACCACGAGATGGAAGAAGAGACGCAGCACGCGGATGCCCTGATGCGTCGCATCCTGATGCTCGAAGGTACCCCTGACATGCGTGCAGACGACCTGGAAGTCGGCAGCACCGTGCCGGAAATGATCGAGGCCGACCTCAAGCTTGAGTACAAGGTGCGCGGTGCGCTGTGCAAAGGGATCGAGCTGTGCGAGCTGCACAAGGACTACATCAGCCGTGACATCCTGCGTGCGCAGCTGGCGGATACCGAAGAAGATCACACCTACTGGCTAGAGAAGCAGCAGGGCCTGATCAAGGCCATTGGCCTGGAGAACTACCTGCAGTCGCAGATGTAAGTTATCCACACACTCAAGAAAAAGCCCCTGGTACCAACGGTACCAGGGGCTTTTTCATTGCAGCGGCACTTAGGCCCGGTCCCGCTCTAGCAGCGGTTTCAGGTAATGCCCGGTATACGACTGCTTCATCTCGCTCAGCTCTTCCGGGGTACCGCAGGCAATGATCTGCCCACCTTTGGAACCACCTTCCGGTCCCAGGTCCACCAGCCAGTCAGCAGTCTTGATCACATCCAGGTTGTGCTCGATCACCACCACGGTATTGCCGTGATCGCGCAGGCGATGCAGCACGTCCAGCAACTGCTGAATATCGGCAAAGTGCAGGCCCGTGGTTGGCTCATCCAGGATATACAGGGTTTTGCCGGTATCGCGCTTGGACAACTCGCGAGACAGCTTCACGCGCTGCGCCTCGCCGCCAGACAAGGTGGTCGCCGACTGGCCCAGCTTGATGTACGACAGGCCCACATCCATCAGCGTTTGCAGCTTGCGCGCCAGCGCTGGCACCGCATCGAAGAACTCGCGGGCATCCTCGATGGTCATTTCCAGCACCTCGTGGATATTCTTGCCCTTGTACTTGATCTCCAGTGTTTCGCGGTTGTAGCGCTTGCTCTTGCACACGTCGCACGGCACGTAGATGTCTGGCAGGAAGTGCATCTCGACCTTGATCAGGCCATCGCCTTGGCAGGCCTCGCAACGGCCACCCTTGACGTTGAACGAGAAACGTCCCGGGCCATAGCCGCGTGAGCGCGACTCCGGTACCCCGGAGAACAGCTCGCGGATAGGGGTGAAAATACCGGTATACGTTGCCGGGTTCGAGCGCGGAGTGCGGCCGATCGGGCTCTGGTCGATATCCACCACCTTATCCAGGTGCTGCAGGCCATCCATGCTGCTGTGCGGTGCGGCTTCCAGGCTGCTTGCGCCATTGAGGGCCGTAGCGGCCAAAGGGAACAGGGTGTTGTTGATCAGCGTCGATTTGCCCGAGCCGGATACCCCCGTCACGCAGGTCAGCAGGCCGATGGGGACTTCGAGGTCGACGTTCTGCAGGTTGTTGCCACGCGCACCCTTGAGCTTAAGTTGCAGCTTCTTGTTGCGCGGCGTGCGCTTGGCTGGCACGACGATCTTCTTGCGCCCGGACAAGTACTTGCCGGTTAACGAATCAGGGTGGTCCATGACCTCCTGTGGCGAGCCCTCGGCGACGATCTGTCCACCATGCACGCCGGCCCCTGGGCCGATATCGACCACGTAGTCGGCCAAGCGAATGGCGTCCTCGTCGTGCTCCACCACGATAACCGTGTTGCCCAAATCACGCAGGTGGTTGAGGGTGGCCAGCAGGCGGTCGTTGTCGCGTTGATGAAGGCCGATGGACGGTTCATCGAGGATGTACATCACTCCGACCAGGCCGGCGCCAATCTGGCTGGCCAGGCGGATACGCTGCGCTTCACCACCGGACAGGGTGTCGGCGCTACGGTCGAGGGTGAGGTAGTCGAGGCCGACGTTGACCAGGAACTGCAAGCGCTCGCAGATTTCCTTGAGGATCTTGGCGGCAATCTCGCCACGGCGGCCAGTCAGGGTCAGCTCGCCGAAGTAGCTGCTGGCTTCACCGATCGGAAGGTTGGTGACCGCCGGCAGCGTTTTTTCGCCCACCCACACATGGCGTGCTTCGCGGCGCAGGCGGGTACCACGGCAATCCGGGCAGGGCTGTGTGCCGAGGAACTTGGCCAGTTCTTCACGCACGGTGGCCGATTCGGTCTCGCGGTAGCGGCGCTCCAGGTTCGGCACGATGCCTTCGAACGGGTGTGAGCGCTTGACGATATCGCCACGGTCGTTGAGGTACTTGAAGTCGACACTCTGCTTGCCACTGCCTTGCAGGATCACCTTCTGGTGTTCGGCCGACAGCTCGCCGAACGGCTCCTCCAGGCTGAACCCGTAATGCGCGGCCAGCGAACCGAGCATCTGGAAGTAGTACACATTGCGCCGGTCCCAGCCGCGGATTGCGCCTTCGGCCAGGGTAAGTTCGGCATTGACCAGGCGCTTGGTGTCGAAGAACTGCTTCACGCCCAGGCCATCGCATGTCGGGCACGCACCGGCAGGGTTGTTGAAGGAGAAAAGCTTCGGCTCCAGTTCACTGATGGCATGGCCGCAGACCGGGCAGGCGAAGCGCGCGGAGAAGATCATCTCTTCGCCTGGCTCGTCGTCCATCGGTGCCACCAGGGCGATACCGTCGGCCAGCTTGAGCGCGGTCTCGAACGATTCGGCCAGGCGCTGTTGCAGGTCGGCGCGCACTTTGAAGCGGTCCACCACGACATCGATGCTGTGCTTTTTCTGCTTGTCGAGCTTGGGCAGTTCGTCCAGCTCGTAGAGCTTGCCGTTGACCCGGGCACGTACAAAGCCCTGGGCACGCAGTTCGTCGAACACCGCCAGGTGCTCACCTTTGCGCTCGCGCACCACCGGCGCCAGCAGCATCAGCTTGCTGCCTTCCGGGCGCTCCAGCACCAGGTCGACCATCTGGCTGATCGTTTGCGCCTCTAGCGGGATATCGTGGTCCGGGCAGCGTGGCGTACCCACGCGGGCATACAGTAGGCGCAGGTAGTCGTAGATTTCAGTGATGGTGCCGACCGTGGAGCGTGGGTTGTGCGAGGTCGACTTCTGCTCGATGGAAATGGCCGGCGACAGGCCTTCGATGGTGTCGACGTCAGGCTTTTCCATCATCGACAGGAACTGCCGGGCGTAGGCCGACAGCGATTCCACGTAGCGGCGCTGGCCTTCAGCGTAGAGGGTGTCGAACGCCAGGGACGACTTGCCGGAACCGGACAGGCCGGTGATCACGATCAGCTTGTCCCGGGGCAGGGTCAGGTCGATGTTCTTCAGGTTGTGGGTACGTGCCCCACGAATCAGGATCTTGTCCACTGCGGCCTCGCTTGGCGGGCATAAACAAGGAAGTATACGGCGCGCCAGTATGACGCGGCAAAGCGTCGCGTAGATGCCGTTACGCTGTCGGACTGATAGAATCGCCGCCGGTTCACACGAGGTTAATCCATGCACGACACCCACAACGAGCGCATGAGTGGCGGCGAAACCCGCGCCGCTGGCGGCCTTGCCCTGGTCTTTGCCTTTCGTATGCTGGGCATGTTCATGGTCTTGCCGGTACTGGCCACCTACGGCATGGACCTGGCCGGTGCCACCCCTGCGCTGATCGGCCTGGCCATTGGCGCCTATGGCCTGACCCAGGCGGTATTGCAGATCCCGTTCGGGATGATTTCCGACCGCATCGGCCGCCGGCCGGTGATTTACCTGGGGCTGGTGATTTTCGCCCTGGGCAGTGTGCTGGCGGCCCAGGCCGACTCCATCTGGGGGGTGATCGCCGGGCGTGTTTTGCAGGGCTCCGGTGCGATTTCTGCCGCCGTCATGGCGCTGCTGTCCGACCTCACCCGCGAGCAACACCGGACCAAGGCCATGGCCATGATCGGCATGAGTATCGGCCTGTCGTTTGCCGTCGCCATGGTCGTCGGCCCCTTGCTGACAAGTGCCTTTGGCTTGTCAGGATTGTTCCTGACCACGGCAGGGCTCGCCCTGGTAGGCATCTTGCTGATTGCCGTTGTCGTGCCCAACACGCATAGCATCCTGCAGCACCGCGAATCGGGCGTGGCGCGCCAGGCACTCGGCCCAACCCTGCGTCATCCGGACCTTCTGCGCCTGGACGTAAGCATCTTCGTCCTCCATGCCATTCTCATGGCCAGCTTCGTCGCGCTGCCGCTGGCCTTCGTCGAGCGCGGTGGGCTGCCCAAGGAGGAACACTGGTGGGTATACCTGACCGCATTGTTCATCTCATTTTTTGCAATGGTCCCGTTCATCATCTACGGCGAAAAAAAGCGCAAGATGAAACGCGTGTTGGCCGGCGCTGTCAGTGTCCTGCTGCTGACAGAGATATACTTCTGGGAGTGGGCTGACGGTTTGCGCGGACTGGTGATTGGCACCGTGGTATTCTTTACCGCATTCAACCTGCTGGAGGCATCGCTGCCTTCGCTGGTGAGCAAGGTGTCGCCTGCCGGTGGCAAGGGGACGGCGATGGGGGTGTATTCCACCAGCCAGTTCCTCGGTGCGGCGCTGGGCGGGATCCTTGGTGGCTGGTTGTTCCAGCACGGTGGGCTGGACACGGTGTTCCTCGGTTGCGCGGTGCTGTGTGCCATCTGGCTGGTCGTCGCCTTGCGCATGAACGAGCCGCCTTATGTGACCAGCCTGCGCATGCCGCTGACGCCTGAGGCAGTCCGGGAAGCCGGCCTGACAGAGCGCCTGATGGCCGTGCCGGGTGTGACCGACGCTGTGGTGGTGGCTGAAGAAGCCGCTATCTATATCAAACTGGATACGAAAATTTTGGACCGTGCGACCCTCGAGCGACTGGTGAACCCAGCCTCTTCGGCGTGCGAAGCCTAGGAGAACGTTATGGCCCGTGGGGTTAACAAAGTCATTCTGGTCGGCACCTGTGGCCAGGATCCCGAAGTCCGCTACCTGCCCAACGGTAACGCCGTGACCAACCTGAGCCTGGCTACCAGCGAGCAGTGGACCGACAAGCAGTCGGGCCAGAAGGTAGAGCGTACCGAGTGGCACCGTGTGTCGCTGTTCGGCAAGGTTGCCGAGATCGCCGGCGAGTACCTGCGCAAAGGTTCGCAGTGCTACATCGAAGGCAAACTGCAGACCCGTGAGTGGGAAAAAGACGGTATCAAGCGCTACACCACCGAGATCATCGTCGACATCAACGGCACCATGCAGCTGCTGGGCGGTCGTCCGCAGGGCCAGCAGGGCGGTGACCCGTACAACCAGGGTGGCGGCAACTACAACCAAGGTGGTCAGCAGCAACAGTACAACCAGGCCCCGCCGCGCCAGCAGGCCCAGCGCCCGCAACAGGCCCCTCAGCGCCCGGCGCCGCAGCAGCCAGCGCCACAGCCGGCGGCTGACTTTGACAGCTTTGATGACGATATTCCGTTCTGATCCAAGCCGTTAAGCAGCTGGCAAAAAACCAAAAACCCAAGGCAGATGTCTTGGGTTTTTTTATGAGCAAACAGTGGTAGTGCTGTGCGGGCTTTCCTCTAAAAAGAAAGCGGCGAGGATAGGCGCCAGCTTCGCGATATTGCGGGAATCTCGGCAGCCCATTGAGTAGGAAAAATGCCTATAAGATATTGCCAATTTTATATGGTTATAGGAAACGCTGATCGTAAATGTCAGAGACTTCTGAAGTTTTAGTGGAGCGCACTTTTTTCTATTCTGATCGCTTAGTATTCATTTTTTAAAGGAGTGGATCATGCAAAGTGCTGAGAAGGAATGCCTGTTAGGTCAAATAAACCTGAAATCAGATGCGCGAAACTACGATGTCTCCGGTTTTTCCGAGATGTATGCGGCTCATCTTGAGGGGCCTGCTGGGGACGCTGCGTTTTACGGTCGAGTACTAATAGGCATTGGTTTCGCAATTTCCGCACTGGGCCTTGGCATCTTCCTGTTTGGGCCTGAGGTTATTTATTATGACCGGTTTTCAGGCCCAACTCTGATTCAACACATACAAGCGAACTCCGGCCTCGTTGCAATGGCCGGCGGGTTGATAATGGCGTGGGGCGGGAAGCAGCGGGATGAAGGCATTGTTTATCGGGAGGATTTTCTCCTGTCCCATTACAAGTTTGTAACGGAAGATGGGCAAGATGTTAGCGGTCAGGTTTCTGTCCGATATCTGGAAGGAGATAATTTCAGTGTATTCATCGACTTGTAGTCGAGCGAGTATGTTCGGGCCTTGTTAGCGTCACATTCGACATTGATTCAAGTTATGCCTCTTACTTGACAGTCTGCCCTCAGATCTTTTGGCTGGTGCCGTTCTGCTGTACCTGTTTGGTTGACGGCTACAAATCGAGCCCTGTGAAACCGAGTGCCTGTTGGAGTGGTCTCGCGTCGCGAAACGGGCGCATCGTGCCCCAATGGCACGACTACACCAATACCAGTCCAGTTCAATAAAACAACCGCGGCTCCGGCGAGTCCAGCAAGCTGACCAGCTTGGTCAGGGCAAAGCCCAGTTCCTGGCGGCTGGGGGCCATCAGGGCGATGCGCACGCCGCAGCTGGCGTGGCTGCGCTCTGGCAGGAACTGGCTGCCACTAACTACCGTGACGCCGTTGTTACGCGCCAGGTTGGCGAATTCGTCGCTGGTCCACGGCTCGGGCAACTCCAGCCAGATGTGGAAGCTGTTGGGCTGGCTGCGGATCTTGTACTTGCCAAGGATCTCATGGGCCATTTGCTGGCGCGCGGTAGCCTCTTCCTGTTGTTCTCGCACCAACTGGTCGGCCATGCCGCTGTTGATCAGGTTGCTGGCCAGTTGTGCCATCAACGGCGATGGCATCCAGACGCTGCTGCGTACCATCGACGATAGCCGCGAGAGGGTTTGCGGTGGTGCGTACAGGTAACCGATACGCAGCGCCGGCAGCACACTTTTGGACAGGCTGGTGAGATACACCGAACGTTCTGGCGCATACGCTGCCAGTGGCTGGTAATCCGGGGCGGGTTCAAGGAAGCCGTAGATGTCGTCATCGACGATGAACAGGTCGAACTCGCGAGCGATCTCGGCGATGGCCTGGCGCCGTGCGTGGGGCATGATCGAGTTGGTCGGGTTCTGGTGCGTGGTGACGCATATCAGCAGGGAAGGGCGGTGCTCCAGGCAGGCCGCGCGCAATGCATCAGGAATAATGCCGTGCTCGTCCATGGCCACACCATGCAGACGGCGGCCCATGCTGTGGGCGAGGGAGATGATGCCCGGGTAGCACAGCGACTCGCACAGCACCACATCGTCGTTCTTCGACAGGCTGCTGATGGCCACCAGCAGCCCATGCTGCGCGCCAGAGGTCAGTACAACCTGTTGCCAGCGTGCATCTGGCAGCCAGCGCTGAATCCAGGCCGCACCGGCTTGCTTGTGTGAGGTGTGGCCCCCCTCGGTCACGTAATCGAGTACTTGCCCCAAGTCCGAAGAAGCGGCCAGTTCGACGATGGCCGTGCCTAGCCACTCGCTCATGTGAGCGTCGTTGGGTTTGATGATCGAGAGATCGATCTGGCTGCTTTCGCCGGCAAGGGGGGCGGGCGCCGACGGGATAGGCAATGGCTGTCGCTGCTGTTTCACAAATGTGCCACGCCCGACTTCGCCAACCACCAGGCCACGCTTGGCCGCCTCGTCGTAGGCCCTGCCGACAGTGCCGGGCGTCACATTCAGTGCCTCGGCAAGGTCCTTGAGGGTGGGTAAGCGATCACCTGCTGCAAGCCGACCACTTTCGATGTCCTGTTCAAGGGCATTAGCGATCATCAGGTAAACCGGCTGGGTTTGATCGCCGTAATGAGGGACCCACATGGAAAACGCACCAGATTCTGCAAGAGCGCGCAGCCTAGCATGAAAGCTCAGATGCAGGTAATGATGGTAATCGTGAGAATTGAGTCGAATAAATTGATGATTGCACCGATTCAATTTTCGTAATTACAATCATCGCATCAATCAGGGCAGGCTCACTCACGTCGGCCTTGGCAAAACACGCCATTGGATGGGCTTTGCTATGGAAATTCTGGGTGCTTACTGGGCGGAACACTGGTTGCTGGCAATCCTCATGCTCGGCGCGATCGCCTTCGTTGCAGGCTTCGTCGACAGTATTGCCGGTGGTGGCGGTCTGTTTCTGGTACCGGGCTTTTTGCTGGTTGGCATGCCGCCGCAGGTGGCACTGGGCCAGGAAAAACTGGTCAGTACCCTTGGCACGCTGGCGGCCATTCGCAACTTCCTGGCCAACAGCAAGATGGTCTGGCAGGTGGCGTTGGTCGGGGTGCCGTTCTCACTGCTGGGTGCTTACCTGGGGGCGCACTTGATCGTGTCGATCTCGCAAGAGACTGTAGGCAAGATCATCCTGGCGCTGATCCCGTTCGGGATCCTCATCTTCCTCACCCCCAAGGACCGCCCGGTAGCGGAGCGAGAGCTGTCTTCTCGCATGCTCTACACCGTGGTTCCGTTGACCTGCTTGGCCATCGGCTTCTATGACGGCTTCTTCGGCCCCGGCACAGGCAGCATGTTCATCATCGCCTTCCATTACCTGCTGCGCATGGACCTGGTCTCCAGCTCGGCCAACTCCAAAACCTTCAACTTCGCTTCCAACATCGGCGCCTTGGTCGCCTTCGTCATCGCCGGGAAGGTCGTCTACCTGCTGGCATTGCCGCTGGTGGCCTGCAACATCCTGGGTAACCACCTGGGCAGTGCCCTGGCGCTGCGCAAAGGCAACGGAGTGGTACGCAAGGCGCTGGTGTTCTCGATGCTTTGCCTGTTCACCAGCCTGGGCGTGAAGTACCTGGCCTGACCTACTGATAGGAGAAAACTGATGAAAACCGCATTCGTAACTGGCGCCTCCTCGGGTTTTGGCCGTGCCATCTGCTGCACGCTGATCGGCAAAGGATACCGCGTGATCGGTGGCGCCCGGCGCATGGACAAACTGAAAGCGCTGGAGGCCGAGTTGGGCGTCAATTTCATTACGCTGGCGCTGGATGTCACCGACCCGGTGTCGCTGGAGACGGCGATCGAGCACATTCGGGATGCATCGCTGCAGATCGACCTGCTGGTCAACAACGCCGGGCTGGCGTTGGGCGTGGACCGAGCCCAGGCCAGCAGCGCCGAAAACTGGCAGCGGATGATCGACACCAACATCACCGGCCTGGCCATGGTTACCCACAAGATTCTGCCGCAAATGGTGGAAGCCGACAGCGGCATGATCATCAACATTGGCTCTATCGCCGGCACTTACCCCTACCCGGGCGGCAATGTGTATGGCGCCAGCAAGGCCTTCGTCCGACAGTTCAGCCTCAACTTGCGTGCCGACCTGGCGGGCACCCGAGTACGGGTGAGCAACATCGAGCCGGGGCTGTGCTCGGGCACTGACTTCTCGGTGGTACGTCTGAATGGCGACCTGGATGCGGTGCAGGCGTTGTATCGGGATGTCGAGGCCATCCTGCCGGAGGATATCGCGGCTACGGTAGCCTGGATTGCCGAGCAGCCGGCGCACGTGAACATCAATACCGTCGAGATCATGCCGGTGGCGCAGAGCAGCGCGGCCCTGAATGTGGTGCGCAACCTGCCGCGTGCCTGACCCGGGCCTTAACACTGACCCATGTCATCGCACCTTCCGGATTCTTGACTAGTCTTAACCATTGGCGGCCATCAATTGGCCGCCACCGTGACTACCAAGAGGCGCCGGCCATGTTCCGCGCGTCCACCACCTGATCAGGAGTGCACGATGGACCTGAACCGTCGGCAGTTCTTCAAGGTCGCCGCCGTCGGCCTTGGAGGCTCGAGCCTTGCGGCGTTGGGCATGGCCCCGACACCCGCATTCGCCGAGCAGGTGCGTCACTTCAAGCTGGCGCATACCAAGGAAACCCGTAACACCTGCCCTTACTGCTCGGTCGGCTGCGGCCTGATCCTGTACAGCCAGGGCGATGCGGGCAAGAACGTCAAACAGAACATCATCCATATCGAAGGTGACGCCGACCACCCGGTCAACCGCGGCACCCTCTGCCCGAAAGGCGCTGGCCTGCTGGACTTCATCCACAGCCCGAGCCGCCTGCAGTACCCCGAGGTGCGCAAGCCGGGTAGCAAAGAATGGACGCGGGTCAGCTGGGACGAGGCGCTCGACCGCGTCGCCGACCTGATGAAACAGGACCGAGACGCTAACTTCATCGAGAAGAACGCCCAGGGGCAAACCGTAAACCGCTGGCTCACCACCGGTTTTCTGGCTGCCTCCGCCGCCTCCAGCGAGGCAGGCTACCTGACCCACAAGGTCGTCCGCGCAACAGGCATGCTGGGGTTCGATAACCAGGCACGTGTCTGACATGGCCCGACGGTGGCAAGTCTTGCCCCGACGTACGGCCGTGGCGCCATGACCAACCACTGGTCCGATATCGCCAACGCGAATCTGGTCCTGGTGATGGGTGGCAACGCAGCAGAAGCGCATCCGTGCGGCTTCAAATGGGTGACCGAGGCCAAGGCGCATAACAAGGCGCGGCTGATCGTGGTCGACCCGCGGTTTACCCGTACCGCTTCGGTGGCCGACTACTACGCACCGATTCGTACCGGTACCGACATCGCCTTCATGGGCGGGTTGATCAATTACTTGCTGAGCAATGACAAGATCCAGCACGAGTATGTGCGCAACTACACCGATGTGTCGTTCATCGTCAAAGAGAACTATGGCTTCGAGGATGGCCTGTTCAGCGGGTACGACGAGGCCAAGCGCGTGTATTCCGATAAGTCCGGCTGGGGTTACGAGCTGGGTGAAGACGGCTTTGCCAAGGTCGACCCGACGCTGCAGCACCCGCGCTGCGTGTTCCAGCTGATGAAGCAGCACTACAGCCGCTATACACCGGAACTGGCAAGCATGACCTGTGGCATGCCGCAGGACGCCATGTTGAAGATCTGGGAAGAGATCGCCACCTGCTCGGTACCGGGCAAGACCATGACGATCCTCTATGCGCTTGGCTGGACGCAGCACTCGATCGGCGCACAGATCATCCGCAGTGCGGCCATGGTCCAGCTGCTGCTGGGCAACGTCGGCATGCCCGGTGGTGGGGTCAACGCCTTGCGCGGGCACTCCAATATCCAGGGTCTGACCGACCTGGGCCTGCTGTCCAACTCGTTGCCGGGCTACCTGACCCTGGCCGGTGATGCCGAGCAGGACTATGCCGCCTATATCGACAAGCGCGCCTCCAAGCCACTGCGTCCTGGCCAACTGTCGTACTGGCAGAACTACGGCAAGTTCCATGTCAGCCTGATGAAGGCCTGGTACGGCGCCAATGCCACGGCGGAGAACAACTGGGGCTACGACTGGCTGCCCAAGCTCGATGTACCGGCCTACGACGTGCTGCGCATGTTCGAGATGATGGGCCAGGGCAAGGTCAACGGCTACATGTGCCAGGGGTTCAACCCGATTGCCGCGCTACCGGACAAGAACCGTGTCACTGCCGCCCTGAGCAAACTCAAGTGGCTGGTGATCATGGACCCGCTAGCCACCGAGACCTCGGAGTTCTGGCGCAACGCCGGGCCGTTCAACGATGTCGACACGGCCAACATCCAGACCGAAGTGATCCGCCTGCCCACTACCTGCTTTGCCGAGGAAGACGGCTCGCTGGTCAACAGCAGCCGCTGGCTGCAGTGGCACTGGAAGGGCGCCGACGGCCCGGGCGAGACCCGCACCGACGTTCACATCATGAGCGAGTTGTTCCTGCGCCTGCGCCGACGCTACCAGGCCGAAGGTGGCGCCTATCCTGACGCGCTGATGAACATCAACTGGCCATACAAGGTCCCTGAAGAGCCATCCCCGGAGGAGCTGGCCAAGGAAATGAACGGCTGGGCGGTGACGGACGTCACCGATCCGACTGGCGCAGTGCTCAAGGCCGGCCAGCAACTGGCGGGCTTTGGCCAGCTCAAGGACGACGGCAGCACTGCGTCCGGTTGCTGGATCTTCTCCGGCAGCTGGACCGAGCAGGGTAACCAGATGGCTCGCCGTGACAACAGCGACCCGTACGGCATGCACCAAGTGCAGAACTGGGCCTGGGCCTGGCCGGCCAACCGCCGCATCCTCTACAACCGTGCCTCCAGCGACCCGCAAGGCAAGCCGTGGGACCCGGAGAAGAAGCGCTTGGTATGGTGGAACGGCAAGGCCTGGACCGGTACCGATGTGCCGGACTTCAAGGCCGACTCGCCGCCCGAGGCCGGGATGAACCCGTTCATCATGAACCCCGAAGGCGTGGCCCGCTTTTTTGCCATCGACAAGATGGCAGAGGGGCCGTTCCCCGAGCACTACGAGCCGTTCGAAACGCCGATCGGTATCAACCCGCTGCACCCGCAGAACAAGAAGGTGGTCAGCAACCCGGCTGGCCGCATCTTCGACTCGGTGTGGGACACGCTCGGCACGCATGACGAGTTCCCCTACGCGGCGACCACCTATCGGCTGACCGAGCACTTCCACTTCTGGAGCAAGCATTGCCGGCTCAACGCCATCGCCCAGCCCGAGCAGTTCGTCGAAATCGGCGAGGTGCTGGCCAACGAGAAAGGCATCAAGGCCGGCGACCGGGTGCGGGTGTCGAGCAAGCGCGGGCATATCGATGCGGTGGCGGTGGTGACCAAGCGGATTCGCCCACTCCAGGTCAACAACCAGACCGTGCACCAGATCGGCATTCCGTTGCACTGGGGTTTCACCGGCGCTACCCGGCATGGCTACCTGACCAACACCCTGGTGCCATTCCTCGGTGACGGCAACACCCAGACGCCAGAGTCCAAGTCGTTCCTCGTCAAAGTGGAGAAACTCTGATGGCCAGCCAAGACATCATCGCCCGCTCGGCCACCACCACCGTACCGCCTTCGGTACGCCAGCAGCAGGAAGTCGCCAAGCTGATCGACACCACCAAGTGCATCGGCTGCAAGGCCTGCCAGGTGGCGTGCTCGGAATGGAACGAACTGCGTGACGAGGTCGGCCACAACCACGGCACCTACGACAACCCCCAGGACCTCACCGCCGAAACCTGGACCCTGATGCGCTTCACCGAGCACGAGCGCGATGACGGCAACCTGGAGTGGCTGATCCGCAAGGATGGCTGCATGCACTGTGCCGAACCGGGTTGCCTGAAGGCTTGCCCGAGCCCGGGGGCGATCATCAAGCACGCCAACGGCATCGTCGACTTCAACCAGGACCACTGCATCGGCTGCGGGTACTGCATCACCGGCTGCCCGTTCAACATCCCGCGTATCTCGCAGAAGGACCACAAGGCGTACAAGTGCACCCTGTGTTCCGACCGCGTGACCGTGGGCCTGGAGCCCGCCTGCGTGAAAACCTGCCCGACCGGGGCGATCGTGTTCGGCAGCAAGGACGAGATGAAAGTGCATGCCGCCGAGCGCATTGTCGACCTGAAGTCGCGGGGCTACGACAAGGCCGGGTTGTACGACCCGGATGGCGTCGGCGGCACCCATGTGATGTATGTGCTGCACCATGCCGACACGCCGAAGCTCTACGCCGGCCTGCCGGACCAGCCGGTGATCAGCCCGTTGGTGGGGTTGTGGAAGGGCTTCACCAAGCCGCTGGCGCTGCTGGCCATGGGCGCGGCGGTATTGGCCGGGTTCTTCCATTATGTGCGGGTTGGCCCCCAGCGGGTCGAAGAGGAGGAGCACCCCACGCCGGCGGATGACAATGTGCATCAGGTGGATCCTGCGGTCCATGTCTACGACCCGACCAAGCCCGGTGGGCAAGGGGAGCAGCGGCCATGAACGACAACAAACCCATCCTGCGCTACAACGCCAATGAGCGGACAAACCACTGGATTGTGGCAATCCTGTTCATCCTGGCGGGGCTGTCGGGGCTGGCGCTGTTTCATCCGGCGCTGTTCTGGCTCAGCCACCTGTTTGGCGGCGGGCCGTGGACACGCATCCTGCACCCCTTCATCGGGGTGGCGATGTTCGCGTTCTTCCTCGGCCTGGTGTTCCGTTTCTGGCGCGCCAACTTCATCACCGCCAACGACCGCCTGTGGCTACGTCGCATCGATCGGGTGATGGTCAATCGAGAGGATGGCGTGCCGCCCATCGGCAAGTACAACGCCGGACAGAAGCTGCTGTTCTGGACCTTGCTGGCGTGCATGCTGGTGCTGCTGGTGAGTGGGGTGGTGATCTGGCGAGCGTACTTCAGCCACTGGTTCGGCATCTATACCATTCGCTTGTCTGCGCTGCTGCACGCGCTGGCGGCGTTCGTGCTGATCCTCAGCATCATCGTGCACATCTATGCCGGCATCTGGATCAAGGGCTCGATCGGCGCCATGCTGCATGGCTGGGTCAGCCGCGCCTGGGCACGCAAGCACCATGAGTTGTGGTACCGCGAAGTGACCGGCGACAAGACGCCGGGCAATCACGGACGAAAAGAAGGATGAGCGCTTGAGCACGATACTCGAACCCGGGCAGATCGAAGCGTCGGCGGTGATGCCGCCGTTTCTGCACCTGCCGCCCGCCAACCTGTTTGACGTGCGCGCTGCACGTCTGGATCAGCTGGCCGAGGGCAACGCACTTGGCGACTACCTGAGGCTGGTGGCGCGGTTGTGCCGTGTCCAGCAGCAGCTTGTGGATAACCCGCCCGCTGGCGTGCCGGTGGCCGAGGAACGTCAGCGCCTGTGCATAAGTCATGGTTTACCGCCGCTGGCGGCGGACAGCCTGGTGCGCGAAGGGCCTTGGCTGGTTTGGTTACAGGCCCTCCTTGAGCACTTCAACGGTGAAAACAGTGGCCCGCTGGGTGAGGCCTTGCAGGTGCTGCGTGGCAGTGATGAAAACCAGCGCAAAGGCTGGGGCATCGCTTTGCTGGCAGGGCAGTATGACGCGGTGCCAGCGGCATTGGTGCCGTTCCTCGGGGCTGCGTTGCAGGCGGCCTGGTCCAGCTGGCTGCTGGCGTTGCCAACGCCGGAGCTGAAACCTGCTGGCAGCCTGGCCCAGTGCCCGGCCTGCGGTTCGCCGGCAATGGCCGGGGTGGTGCGCAACCGTGGCAAGCACAATGGCCTGCGTTACCTGGCCTGCTCGTTGTGTGCCTGTGAATGGCATGTGGTGCGGGTGAAGTGCGTGTATTGCGAGTCGAGCAAGGACTTGCGCTATACCAGCCTTGAGGATGATCGCCATGCGCCGGGCAAGGCGCCATTGCGTGCCGAGTGCTGCCCGGGGTGCGAAAGCTACCTGAAGCAGAACTATCTGGAGAACGATGCGGCGGCCGAGCCTTTGGCCGACGACCTGGCCAGCCTGGCGCTGGATATGCGCCTGGACGAAGAGGGCTTTCATCGCCTGGCGCCCAACCTGATGCTTGCGCCCGGTTAGTGGGTGAGTGTCTACACTGAAAGACCGAGTTGCCTTCTTCGCGGGCACGCCCGCTCCCACAAGGACTGCGCAAGCCTCAAATACAGCGCGGACACTGTGGGAGAGGGCGTGCCCGCGAAGAGGCCAGTACAGACACCGGATAACCCAAGGTAGTACCGCATGTCTTCAAGCCTAGCCAGCGACACCCCACGCCTCCCATCCATCGACACCCTTCTGCGCCACCCGGCCTGCCTCCCGCTGATCGACCGTCACGGCCGCGATGCAGTGTTGGCTACCTTGCGCCAACTGCTCGACGACCTGCGTGACCCTGCCCGCAACGGTGAGCTCAGCGCCGCCGAACTGGCCGCCGAAGTGCTGCTGGGCCGTACCGGTGAACGCCTTGCCGCGCAACAGCGCAGCCAGGTCCGCCGTGTGTTCAACCTCACTGGCACCGTGCTGCACACCAACCTCGGCCGCGCCCTGCTGCCCGAAGAAGCCATCGAGGCCATGCAGACTGCCGCCCGCTATCCGCTCAACCTGGAGTTCGACCTGGCCACCGGCAAACGTGGCGACCGCGATGACCTGATCGAAGGCCTGATCCGCGAACTGACCGGCGCCGAAGCCGTCACCGTAGTCAACAACAACGCCGCTGCCGTGCTGCTGGCGCTCAATAGCCTGGGCGCACGCAAGGAGGGCATCATCTCGCGTGGTGAGCTGATCGAGATCGGCGGTGCCTTCCGCATTCCCGACATCATGGCCCGGGCCGGCGTGAAGCTGCACGAAATCGGTACCACCAACCGCACCCACGCCCGCGACTATGAGGCCGCCATCGGCCCGCGCACGGGCCTGCTGATGCGCGTGCATTGCAGCAACTACAGCATTCAGGGCTTCACCACACAGGTGCCCACTGCCGAGCTGGCGCGGATCGCCCGCCAACATGAACTGCCGCTACTCGAAGACCTCGGCAGCGGCAGCCTGCTCGACCTTACCCGCTGGGGCTTGCCCGCCGAACCTACGGTGCGTCAGGCCCTGGCTGATGGCGCCGATATCGTCACCTTCAGCGGCGACAAACTGCTGGGCGGGCCTCAGGCAGGGGTCATCGTTGGCCGCAAGGACCTGATCGCCAGGATCAAGAAAAACCCGCTCAAGCGAGCCTTGCGCGTCGACAAGATCACCCTCGCAGCCCTTGAAGCGGTGCTGGCACTGTACCGCAACCCCGACCGCCTGGCCGAACGCCTGCCCAGCCTGCGCCTGCTGACCCGCAGCCAGGCCGAGATCCAGGCTCAGGCCGAGCGCCTGTCGCCTGAACTCAAGGCGCGCCTCGGCGAGCAATGGGCCGTCAGCGTCGAACCTGCCCTGGGCATGATTGGCAGTGGCAGCCAGCCGGTGGCGCGCCTGCCCAGTGCCGCGCTGTGCCTGCGCCCGCAAGTGTCGAAGAAGCTGCGCGGGCGCAGCTTGCATGTACTGGAGCGGGCCCTGCGTGATCTGCCTGTGCCGGTGCTGGGCCGCATCGATGACGATGCCCTGTGGCTGGACCTGCGCCAACTGGATGACGAAGCCCAGTGGCTGGCCCAGTTGCCCGCCCTGCAACTGGGGGCTGTGCAGTGATCGTTGGTACCGCCGGGCACATCGACCACGGCAAGACCGCACTGCTGCAAGCGCTGACTGGCCAGGCCGGCGACCAGCGGCAGGAAGAGCGCGCCCGCGGCATGACCATCGACCTTGGCTACCGCTATGCGGCACTGAGCGAAGGCGCGCCGCTGACGGGCTTCATCGATGTGCCGGGCCACGAGCGATTTATCCACAACATGCTGGCCGGTGCCCATGGCATCGACCTGGTGCTATTGGTGGTGGCTGCTGACGACGGGGTCATGCCGCAGACGCGCGAGCACCTGGCGATCATCGAGCTGCTGGGCATTCCCCAGGCCCTGGTGGCGATCAGCAAATGCGACCGGGTCGAGCCGGCCCGGCTGGCCGATGTGCAGGCGCAAGTCAGTGAACTGCTGGCGCCAGGGCCGTATGCCGGTGCGCGGCAGTTCCCATTGTCGAGCATCAGCGGGGAAGGCGTGGACGCGCTGCGTCAAGCCCTGCTGGAGGCTGAGGCCAATGTACGGGCACGCGCTGTGCGCGGTGGTTTTCGTCTGGCCGTCGACCGCGCTTTCGCGGTTAGCGGCGCTGGCGTCGTGGTCACCGGCACGGCGCTGGCCGGGCGGGTCAGTGCCGGCGATACCTTGTTGCTGGGCAAGGCCGGCAAAGCGGTGCGCGTGCGTGGCCTGCATGCACAGAACAAGGCCTCGTTGGTGGCAGAAGCGGGCCAGCGGGTGGCGCTGAACATCGCTGCCGAGCGACTGGCATTGGAGCAGGTACACCGGGGTGACTGGCTGGTGCCTGAGTGGCTGCATGCGCCTGGCGTACGGGTGGATATCGAGCTGAGCCTGTTACCGGGAGAGACACGTACGTTCGAACATTTCAGCGCGGTGCACGTACACCTGGGGACTCAGGATGTGACGGCCCGGGTCGCCTTGCTTGAAGGTGAAAGCCTGGCGGCCGGCCAGCGCATGTTTGCCCAGTTGTTGCTCAATGCGCCGCTGCAGGCGGTGCATGGCGACCGTTTGGTGCTGCGCGACCAGCGTGCCCAGCGCACCTTGGGCGGTGGCAAGGTGCTGGACCCGTTCGCGCCAAGCCGCCAACGCCGCAGCGATGAGCGCCTGCGCCAGTTGCAGGTGCTGCGCGATACCGAAGAACTGGAGCAGGCGCTGCCGGCGCTGCTTGCCAGTGCACCGGGCGGTATCGACCCCCAGCGGCTTGAGCGGCAGTTCAATCGCCTGCGAGAAACCTGGCAGTTGCCGGAAGAAGTTTCGGTGGTGGCCACGCGGCAGGGCCAACTGCTGTTCGCCACTGCCAAGTGGCACGTGCTGAAGCAGCAGGTGATGGAGCAGTTGGCACGGTTCCACGAACAAGAGCCCGACCAGCTCGGCCCGGACCGTGATCGCCTGCGCCGTTTTGCAGCCCTGCCCCTGGAGCGACCGGCCTTCGTCAGCCTGCTGGATGAGTTGCTTGAAGACGGCAGCATCGCCAGCAGCGGGCCTTGGCTGCATTTGCCCGATCATAAGGTGCAATTGAGCGAAGCCGACAGTGAGTTGTGGGCGCGCCTGGAGCCGAGGTTGCTGGCGGGGCAATACGACCCGCCCTGGGTCAGGACGCTGGCAAGTGAAGAGAACTGCGCCGAAGCTGATGTGCGCCTGTTGTTGCGCAAGCTTGCACGGCTGGGCCTGGTGCACCAGGTGGTGCGTGACCTGTTCTACCCTGAGGTGACGCTACAGCGCATGGCAGCGCTGCTGCTGGGGCAGGCCAGTGAGACGCCGATAGTGCAGGTTGCCGCGTTTCGCGATATGTTGGGTATCGGTCGCAAGCGCAGTGTGCAGATTCTGGAATACTTCGACCGCATCGGCCTGACCCGGAGGGTGGCCGACCAGCGTCACATCCGCGCCGACAGCGCCCTGGCCCAGCAGCAGGCCAGGCACTGAGTTCAAGGAAGGCAATCGCGCCCGGTGGCGCGGCCGGGCTTCAAACCCGGTTGGGGACGGCAGCCGTTCCCGGGCAGGTTCGACTCCCGCTGCCTTCCGCCATTTTCTTTCGCCTGTTCAGGCCCGTTCCCCGCACAGGTCCAGAGCAAACCACTGCTCTGCAGCATCCACATCCAAACCCGCCCCCAACAGCGCAACCATCTTGCCCAGCGCTGCCTCACGGGTCATGCCGCCACCACTGACCAATCCGGCACCGCGCAAGCGGTTGCCCGCCGCATAGGTGTCGAACACCACCGAACCTTCAGGACACTGGCTGATAGCCGCCAGCATCACACCGCGCTGGCGCGCCGCGCTCAGTACATTCAGCAATGCCTGGTCATCCGATGGGCCGGTACCGCTGCCGTAGCATTCCAGTAGCAACCCCTGCACACCACTGTCGATCAAGCCTTGCAAGTGCCCGGCCTGCAGCCCCGGGAACACCGGCACGACCGCCAGGTTGACCGGCTTGCGCGGCTGCTTGTAGCCCAGCTCGGCAGGGATCATGTCGGCATGCTCACCATCACGATGGCGCGGCAGCGCCGCAAAGGCATCGAACGCCTCGCTGCGCAGCTTCGAGGCCCGGCAGCCATGCAGCAATTGGCCATGGAAGTAGAGCCGCACGCCATCTTCCAGGCCATGTTCGAACTGGCGCAGCGCACCACACAGGTTGGCCCACGCATCGCTGTCAGCGGCACCCGCCGGCAGCATCGAGCCGGTCAGCAGTACCGGAACCGGCAGCCCCAGCAGCAGGAACGACAATGCCGCAGCGCTGTACGCCATGCTGTCGGTGCCGTGCAGCACCAGCACGCCGTCATGGCCCGCCACATCCACCGCATCGACAATGGCATCGCGCATCGCCAGCCAGTTGTTCTGTTGCATGTTGGCGCTGTCGAGCAGCGGGTTCAGTTCCTGCAGGGTCCATTGCAGCTGGGGCGCATCGGCCATGTGCGCGAAGTGCTCGCGCATCCGTGCTTCAAAACCACCGGCTGGCGCCAGGCCTTCCGGGGTTTCGAGCATACCGATGGTGCCACCGGTATAGAGAACGAGAAGATTCTTTACGGCACGCATGGAGAACATCCGTAGCGGTGAGCGGAGAAAGAAAAGCCGCCCGCAGAAGGGGCGGCTGGGCAGGGCAGCGTATCAGCGCTGAGGCTGCGCTTGGCCGACTGTTTTGTCAGTGGCTGTTTCCGCCTGCGGATTGGCAGGCCAGGCATTGCGGTCCAGGTCCAGGTCGGCGAACTTGGTCGAATCGAACACCGGCTGCTGGATACCCGCCTTGCGCTGCTCGTCGTAGTCGCGCATCACACGCAGGCCGACCTTGAACAGCAGGGCCAGGGCCACCAGGTTGACGAAGGCCAGGCAGGTCATGGTGATGTCGGCGAAGGCGAACACGGTCGACAGGTCTTGCATCGAGCCCCAGACCACCAGTGCCAGCACCAGGCCACGGAACACCATCAGTACCACGCGGTTACGGGTGAGGAACTGCAGGCTATTCTCGCCCAGGTAGTAGTTGTAGAGGATGCAGGTGAACACGAACAGCGACAGTGCCACGCTGACGAACACACGGCCCCAGTCACCGACCACGGCGGCCAGCGAGTTCTGGGTCAGGACAATGCCGTCACCCTCGAAGCCCGGGGTATAGAAGCCCGACAGCAGGATCAGCAGCGCGGTGCAGGTGCAGATCACGAAGGTGTCGAGGAACACGCTGAAGGCCTGGACCACGCCCTGGGCGCCCGGGTGTTTCACCGCAGCCACGGCAGCGACGTTTGGCGCACTGCCAAGGCCCGCTTCGTTGGCGAACACGCCACGCTTCACGCCCATGACGATGGCGCTGCCGAGCAGGCCGCCGAAGGCTGGGTCGAGGCCGAAGGCGCTCTTGAAGATGGTTTCCAGCATGGCTGGCACGTGTTCGATCTGGGTGCCGATCACGTACAGGGTCACCCCGATGTAGGCCAGGGTCTTGACCGGTACCAGCAGGTCCGACACCGCAGCGATGCGCTTGATGCCGCCGATGAAGGTGATTGCCAGCAGCACGGCCAGGACAATACCGGTTTGGCTCGGGGCAAAGTTGAAGGCGTTCTGCAGCGAGTGGGTCACGGTGTACGACTGCAGGCCGATGAAGGCGAAGCCGTAGGTGACCAGCAGCAGGATCGAGAACACGATGGCCATGCCTTTGCGGTTCAGGCCATGCTGGATGTAGTAGGCCGGGCCGCCACGGTACAGGCCGTCACCATCGGCGCGCTTGTACACCTGGGCCAGGGTACATTCGAAGAAGCTGCTGGACATGCCCACCAATGCGGTGACCCACATCCAGAACACGGCACCTGGGCCACCCAGGGTCACGGCAATACCGACACCGGCAATGTTACCTGCGCCAACGCGGCCGGCGAGGCTCAGCATCAGGGCCTGGAAGGAGCTCAGCTGGCCTGCCTGGCCACGCAGCGATTCCTTGAACACGGCGAACATGTGGCCGAAATGGCGGAACTGAACGAATCGGGAGCGGATGGTGAAGTAGCTACCCAGCCCTACGATCAGCACGATGAGGAGTTTCCCCGAGAGGAAATCGTTGAGTACTTCGAGCATTGGAGAATGACCTCGATTCTTATTCTTCGTGTGGAAAGACCAGCGGACGGCAGGCGCACCGCTATTCGTTGGGGCGCATGGTTGGCCATGACAAGAGTGGTTACAATTTCGCGGGTTGGTCTCAGTTGGCGCGACTTGATGCTACAATGGCGTCATTCGCGTCACCTGGGTCCCGCACATGAGCGATCATTTCGCTACCAACCTCAAGCTGGCTTGCAGCCACTACCGCTCTATTTCCGAAGTTTGCCGACAGCTGTCGATCAACCGGGCACAGTTCAACAAGTACCTGAGCGGGCAGAGCCGTCCGACGGCTTACAACCTCAAGCGCATCGGTGACTTCTTCGGCGTCGAGGATTACGAACTGAATTTGCCGGCCGAGCAGTTCGCCAGGCTCATCGGCGCACGGGTGTCGACGCTGGCCGACCAGCCCAGCGACCCGATCAGCGAACTGTTCCGTCCGCTGCACGACCACGCCGGCAACCTGTCGCGTTATTGCGGTTACTACTTCGAGTATTCCAACTGCATGTCGGTGCCGGGCACCATCCTGGTGTCGCTGGTGCACCTGTGGGAGGAGCGCGGCCGCTTCCTGTTCGAGCGCCAGGAACGCCAGGAACGCTCCAGCACCACCGACCAGCACGCCGAGGTACGCTGCCGCTACCTGGGGGCTGCGTTCCAGTTGCAGGACCGGCTGTTCCTGATCGACTACGAGTCGCTCACGTACAACGAAATGAGCCAGACCATCCTCATCCCCAGCTTCAAAAGCCGCATCACCCGCCTGAATGGCCTGAAGGCTGGAGTGTCCAGCGGCGACCGACGCAACCCGGCCTGTACCCGGGTGGTGTGGGAGTATCTGGGGGAAGAGATCAATCGCATCAATGCCTATCGGCAGGTAAAACTGTACCGGCCGGATGATCCACGTATAGATGACGATGTGCGTGAGCGTTTGAGCGTTGGGCCACTGCGCAACAGTTTGTTTGAGATTGAATAGATGTAGCGCCTGTACTGGCCTCTTCGTGGGTAAACCCGCTCCCACAGAGGCCATGCAGGCAACTGAATAAGGCCTGTGGTTGGACTTCCCGCAGAGGAAACCGCAAAATGACCCCTTTCCTTCATCAACCTCTCCGGATCTGCTGACTCTATGCGTATGCGCCTAATGCTGTTGGGTGGTGGCAATGCCCTCGGGCAAGCGCTGATTCGTCTTGGGGCCGAGGAGGACATCGCATTCCTGGCGCCGCGCCCGCCCGAAAACGGCTGGACGCCGGCCAGCCTCACCCAGTTGCTCGACGATCACCGCCCCGACGCCGTGGTCAACCTGGCCTATTACTTCGACTGGTTCCAGGCCGAGTCGGTCAGCGAACAGCGCCTGGCTCAACAGGAGCGGGCAGTAGAGCGGCTCGCAGAGCTGTGCCAGCACCACCAGATCACCCTGGTACAGCCTTCCAGCTACCGCGTGTTCGACGGTTCGCGGGCCACGGCCTACAGCGAAAAGGACGAGCCAGTGCCGCTGGGCCTGCGTGGCCAGGCGTTGTGGCGCATCGAACAGAGCGTGCGTGCGGCCTGCCCGCAGCATGTGCTACTGCGCTTTGGCTGGTTGCTCGACGAAAGCATCGACGGGTCGCTGGGCCGCTTCCTGACCCGTGCCGAGCAACCGCAAGAGCTGCTGCTGGCCGATGACCGGCGTGGTAACCCGACACCTGTCGACGATGCTGCGCGGGTGATCCTGTCGGTGCTCAAGCAGCTCGATTGCAGTGCGCCGCTGTGGGGCACCTACCATTACGCCGGCAACGAGGCGACCACGCCGCTGGCGCTAGGCCAGGCGATCCTTGCCGAAGCGGGCCAGTACCGCCAGCTCGCGGTTCAGGCGCCAACGCCGCAGGCTCATGCCGCACGGCCGGATGCCAGCGAAGAGCCGCAGCACGCGGTACTGGCCTGCAAGAAAATCCTTCATACCTTCGGCATCAAGCCGCGTGCCTGGCGCGCCGGCCTGCCGCCTCTACTGGACCGGTTCTACCGCCATGGCTGACGCCCCCATCCTGATCACCGGCGGTGCCGGCTTCATTGGCTCCCACCTGTGCGATGCGTTGTTGGACAAAGGCTACGCCGTACGCATTCTCGATGACTTTTCCACTGGCCGGCGCAGTAACCTGCAGGTCGACCACCCACGGCTGGAGCTGATCGAAGGCGATGTTGCCGATGCCGGGTTGGTCACCCAGGCCGCAGCCGGCTGCAGTGCCGTGGTGCACCTGGCGGCAGTGGCCTCGGTGCAGGCCTCGGTCGAAGACCCGGTGCGCACACACCAGAGCAATTTCATCGGCACCCTTAACGTGTGCGAAGCGATGCGCGTGCATGGCCTGCGCCGGGTGCTGTTTGCTTCAAGTGCAGCGGTGTACGGCAACAATGGCGAGGGCGAGTCGATTGCCGAAGACACGCCCAAGGCGCCGCTGACCCCCTACGCCGTGGACAAACTGGCCAGTGAGCAATACCTGGACTTCTACCGTCGTCAGCATGGCCTGGAGCCGGTGGTGTTCCGCTTCTTCAATATCTTCGGGCCACGCCAGGACCCGTCTTCGCCGTATTCCGGGGTAATCAGCATCTTCTGCGAGCGCGCGGTGCAGGGCTTGCCGATCACCGTCTTCGGTGATGGCGAACAGACCCGCGACTTTCTTTACGTGGGTGACCTGGTGCAGGTGATGGTACAGGCGCTGGAACAGCCGCAGGTGGAGGAGGGCGCGGTGAACATCGGCCTCAACCAGGCCACTTCGCTGAACCAGTTGCTGGCGGCGCTGGAGAAGGTGGTGGGGAGCTTGCCGGCGATTAGCTATGTGGCGGCGCGTTCGGGTGACATTCGCCATTCGCGGGCGGATAACCAGCGCTTGCTGGCGCGGTTCGATTTCCCGCAGGCGACGCCAATGGTTGAAGGGCTGGCGCGGCTTCTGGGTAAAAGCTGAAAACGCTGGGGCCGCTAAGCGGCCCCAGAATCATCCATGCCGCACCACTCGGCGCAGGCAATCTTCGGCCTTCAGTACCCGCCCGTCCAAAGCTCGTACCTGCAAGTTCTCGATAGCTTGCCCTTTGACAGCATCGACCAGCTCCGAACGCACCTCACCCGCTTCAAACAAAAACCGCTCCCCCCACTGCCTCAGGCCCACCACCACAGGAAACACCGAGCGCCCTTTCTCGGTCAGCACATATTCCTTGTAGGCACTGCCATCCGAAGCGGGCTGCGTCATCAGCAACCCACTTTCCACCAGCAGCTTGAGCCGTGAGGCGAGGATGTTCTTCGCCAGCCCCAGGTTCTTCTGAAATTCGCTGAAACGCCGCAGGCCATCGAAGGCATCGCGCAGGATCATCAGTGCCCAGCGGTCACCCAGTACCTCCAGGGCACGGGCTACCGGGCATTGCGCATTGTTTTCATCGAGCATGTTGCAGGCCTGTCCTGAATGTCTGGTTGCAGATTAAAACCACTTTTGCTAAATAGCCATAAGTGGTTTCAATTCGAAACTACATTGTTGAGGCCATCCCGATGACACGCTGGATAACCCTGCTGCTTGCCATCACCAGCGCCATGGCGGTGGCGACGGTGTACTTCGCCCAACCTTTGCTCGAATCGATGGCCGCCGAACTGGGTGTGGCACAGCAGCAGATTGGCTGGGTAGTGGGTGCAACCCAGGCGGGCTATGCCCTGGGGCTGTTGCTGATTGTGCCGCTTGGGGACCTGATCGACCGCAAACGCCTGTTGCTCGGCCAGTTGCTATTCTCGGCCTTGGCGCTGGTCGGCGTCGGCATGGCGGCAAACTGGGCTATGCTGCTGCTGGCACTGGCCATCACCGGGCTGATGGCCGTGATGGTGCAGGTGATGGTGGCGCATGCCGCCAGCCTGGCCTCGCCTGGTGAGCAAGGGCAAGCGGTAGGCACCGTCACGAGCGGCGTGGTGCTGGGCATTCTGTTGGCGCGCCTGGTGGCGGGTGGGGTGGCTGACCTGGCCGGCTGGCGCAGTGTTTATCTAGTGGCCGCAGTGCTGTTGCTGATACTGGCGTTGGTGCTGTGGTGCTGTTTGCCAAGCGGGCAGCCGTTGGTGCAGCGTCCCGGTTACCGGGCGCTGATCGTGTCCCAATTCCGCTTGTTTCGGCACGACAGGCTGTTGCGCCAGCGCGGTGTGTTCGGCGTATTGATCTTCGCCGCGTTCAGCGTGCTGTGGAGCGCCATGGTCATGCCTCTCAGCGCTGCGCCATTGGCGTTGAGCCATACCGAGATTGGCCTGTTCGGTCTGGCAGGCGTGGCGGGTACGTTGGCGGCAGCGCGCGCTGGACGCTTGGCCGACCTGGGGCTGGGAGCGCGCACCACCGGGCTGGCGCTGGCGTTGCTGACGCTGTCGTGGTTGCCCACCGCCTTTGTCGGGCAGTCGCTGATGGTCTTCGTGCTAGGTGTGTTGATGCTGGACTTCGCCGTGCAGGCAGTGCATGTCACCAACCAGAGCGTGTTGCTGGCAGGGCGTGGTGCGATGGCTAGCCGATTGATTGGTGCTTATATGTGCTGCTACTCGGTCGGTAGCGGCTTGGGTGCGGTGCTGGCGAGCGGCGTGTATGCCCGATGGGGGTGGCCTGCGGTGTGTGGGCTTGGCATGGCCATCAGTGCGGTCGCGCTGGGGTACTGGCTGTGGCTGCAACGAGAAAGGGCGGCCGAAGCCGCCCTGCCGTGTTCCGGTCAGAACTTGTAGCCAAGGCCGACCATGTACACCCACGGGTCGACGTCTACGTCGACCTTGGTCTTGCTGTAGCCCAGTGCGGTCGGGCCGTTGACGCTCGCCTTGGTGTCGATGTCGACATACCAGACCGAGGCGTTGACCAGCAGGTTGTCGGTGAGCATGTAGTCCATGCCCAGCTGGCCGGCAATACCGACCGAGTCTTGCAGCTTGAGGTTGCTGAAGCCTTGTTGCTTGCGTGCGCTGCTCAAGTCTTCGTCAAAGAACAGGGTGTAGTTGATGCCCACGCCGGCGTACGGCTGGAAGCGCGAGTTCGGCTCCATTGGGTAGTACTGCAGCGACAGGGTCGGTGGCAGTTGCTTGATGTCTGCCAGCTTGCCGTCCAGCCCGCCGCCCAGGCCTTTTACGCCCACGGTGTGCTTGAACGGGGTGGCTGCCAGCAGCTCCAGGCCGATGTGGTCGGTGAGCATGTAGGCAAAGGTCAGGCCCAGCTGGGTATCGCTGTCCAGGGTCGCCTTGGTGCCCGACACCTTGTTGCCGTCGAACTTCAGGTCGCCGCTGCTCTCGTTCGGGGCAGTGGTAATGGCGCCTGCGCGCAAAATCATGTCCCCTGCCTGGTAGGCGTGGGCGGCAGGGGCGGCGAGCGCAAGGGCCACAAGCGAGGCGCCGAGCAAGGACTTGTTCATGGAAGCTCCCAAAGGACGTTATTAATCGAGTAGTCCAATGGTACGGAGCTGGTTAAACAGAAAGTTTGACCCAGCTCAAAGAAGCGTCTTCATGAATTCGAAACAGTTCTCATCTCAGCTCATATGCGTAGATTTTCTCGGCCTCCATCTGGTAACCGGCATCGGCCAGTTCGCTGCTGGAGGCTCTAACCTGCATCTTTCCCTCGATCCAGTAGGGCTGGTAGAGGTCTTCGATGCGCACGCCCATTTCGCTGAAAATATGCACGATCTGGTTAGACGGTGGTGGGGGCACATGGATGCACGCGCCGTAGTAAGGCACCAGCAGGAATTCGGTGGTGCGGCCTTCCTCGCTGACCTCCAGGGGCACGATGTAGCCGGGCAACTTGATCTGCTGGCCATCAAGGCTTTTTACCACCGGCGCGTCGGGGGCCTGCTGGCGCGCGGGTGGGGCGGATTCGGCAGACAGGGCGTTGCTGAGCTGTGACATGTCATGCAACGGCGCCAATTGCGGCGGGATGACCGGGGCGCCTTCGGGGATCAGGGCGGGCCAGTCCAGCTCTTTGGGCTCGGCGGCCCATAGAGGCATCGCTACCAGCAACAACAGGGTCAGCAGCATGTGCATTGCCGGCCTTTTCGCGGGCTTGCCCGCGAAGACGGCAGTGAGGTTTCTGATCATTACAGGCTCTTAAAGATGAATGGACAGGCCGTCGGCCAGCGACTGCCTGTAGGCCCGCCAAGCTGGCACGCTCCCCATCAGCAACGCCGCCCCCAGGATGATAGCCAGCAGCGTCCACTCATGGGCACTCGGTAGGGCCAGCGGCAAATACAACCCATAGTTGGCCTGCACATACCCCTGTGCCACGGCGATACCCGCATACAGCAAGCCCAGTCCGGCCACGATCCCGACCGCCGCCAGTGACAGTGCCTCCAGCACCAGCAGCCCCGCGATATGCCACGGCCTGGCCCCGACCGAACGCAAGATTGCCATTTCTCGCCGGCGCTCGTTGAGGCTGGTGAGAATGGCCGTGAGCATGCCGATCAGGCCGGTCAGCACCACGAACAGCGACACCACGAACAACGCCTGTTCCGCCGTGCCCATCAGGCTCCACAACTCTTGCAGGGCCACCCCAGGCAGGATCGCCAGCAGCGGCTCGCTGCGATATTCGTTGATTTCCCGCTGTAGGCTGAACGTCGCGATCTTGTTGTTCAGGCCCAGCATGAACGCGGTTATGGCGGCAGGTTGCAGGTCCATCGTGCGTGCCTGCTCTGCACTGATGCGCCCGGCGCCACGGGCCGGTACGCCGTTGTGCCAGTCGATATGGATGGCTTCCATGCCGCCCAGGCTGATATGCAGTGTGCGGTCGACCGGTGTGCCGGTGCGCTTGAGCACGCCAACCACGGTGAACGGCTTGTCGTCATGCTTGACCAGGCTGATCGCTGCCACGCCATGGGCCAGCACCAGCTTGTCGCCCAGCTTGTAGTGCAATGCCTCGGCGACTTCGGCACCAAGTACCACCTCGAACGGGTCGCTGGCGAACTCACGCCCCTGGCTCAATTCCAGGTGCTGACGGCGGCCGTATTGGTAATGCTCGAAGTAATCCGTCGTGGTGCCCATCACCCTGTAGCCGCGATGCGAGTCGCCCAGCGAGATAGGGATCGCCCACTTCACCCGCGGGTCCTGCGCATAGTGCTGGAAGCTGTCCCAGCGGATGTTGTTGGTCGCGTTGCCAATGCGGAATACCGAATACAGCAGCAGGTTCACCGAGCCGGAGCGGGCGCCGACAATCAGGTCGGTACCGCTGATGGTGCTGGCGAAGCTGGCGCGGGCCTCGGTGCGAACGCGCTCCACGGCCAGCAGCAGGCACACCGACAGGGCGATGGCAAACGCGGTGAGGAAGGCGGTGAAACGGCGGTTGGCCAGGCTGGCCAAGGCAAGGCGGAGCAGGTACATCAGGCCTCCCGGGGCTTGGCGGCGCGGTTGAGGTCGGCCAGGGAAAGGTGGCGGTCGAACAGTGGCGCCAGGCTCTGGTCGTGGCTGACGAACAGCAGGCTGGCACCGGCGGCGCGGCATTCTTCGAACAGCAGGCGGATGAACGCTTCACGGGTATCGGCGTCCAGCGCCGAGGTCGGTTCGTCGGCGATCACCAACTCGGGCTGGCCGATCAGTGCGCGGGCGGCGGCCACCCGTTGCTGCTGGCCGATCGACAGGCTGTCGGCGCGGCGGGCGAGCAGGCCGGAGTCATCCAGCCCCAGGTGGGCCAGCAGCGTGCTGGCTGCCTGGTCGACACTGCCATGGCGCTGCTCGGCGCGGGCCTTGCGGCTGCTTGAGAAGCGGCAGGGCAGTTCGACGTTTTCGCGTACCGACAGGAACGGCAGCAGGTTGAACTGCTGGAAGATATAACCCGTGTGGTCGACGCGGAAGCGGTCACGCGCCCCTTGGCCCAGGCTGCCAAGGTCCTGGCCAAGCAACTGGATGCGGCCCTGAGCCGGTACGTTCACGCCGCCCAGCAGGCCCAGCAAGGTGGTCTTGCCACTGCCGCTGGGGCCCTTGAGGAACAGGGCTTCACCCGTGTCCAGGTGGAAGGCCGGAATATCCAGCAGCGGCGGCTGACCTGGCCAGGCGTATACCAGGTCGTGCAGTTCGATCAGCGACTGGCTCATTCAGAAAGCGACCGCTGCCTTGGCCGGCGTGGCTTCCACACCTTTCTGGCCATTCGGGCCGATCAGTTGCACGTTGATCTTCTGGGTGGCCGGGAAGGCCTTGAACAGCGGCGCGAGGTCCACTTGCGCCAGTTTGTCGGGGTTGGCGCAGGTCAGCTGGTAGTGGGCGCCGATGTCGCTGTGCTGGTGGCCGTGCTCATGTTCGTCGCCATCTTCGTCGGCTTTCGGGGCGTCACCGAACAGCGGGCTTTCCAGTTCTCGCTGATCCTCTTTGCAGCCAGCGGCAGCAGAAAGGCCGAACAGCTTCAGGGGTTGTTCGAGCTGCTGGCGCACGGCGGCGACCTTGGTCTTGTCGGCGTCGCTGTTGGCGGCATGTTCGAAGCCGACCAGGTTCATTGCCGGGCTGTCCAGTTCCAGCTCCAGGGTATTGCCATCGAGCACGGCGTTGAGCTTGGCGACGCCATGCTCGTGGGCGCCGAGGGTGCCATGGGCGTGGTCGTGATCATGGTCATCGTGGGCATGGGCCACGGCCAGTGGCAGCAAGGCGAAGGGCAGGGCAAGCAGCAGGCGACGCATGGACGGCTCCGGGGCGGGCTGAAGGAATGAGTTATGTTATAACAACTTTTCTGCGCGCCGCCAGCCTGCGTGGCACAGGTTTCATGTTGCGGTAGCATGGGTGCATTGACCTGGGTTCAAGGAATGCATCATGAGAATTCGTGGACAGATTGGTAACTGGCCGGTGGACCTGACCATCGAGTTGGCGCCTGAGGAGTGGGCGCAGTTGGGGCGGCAGGTTGAGGTGCCAGTGGTGGCGCAGGCCGCAGCAACGCAAACCGTGGCGGCATCGAGACAGGATGATGGGCAATGGACTGCCGCACGTGAGGTGTTGCGCCTGGCGGGGCAGATGAGCGGGCCGGAATTGTTGGACAGGCTGGAGGGACTGGCGGGGAGTGCGGCGGCGGGCAAGCGGCTGCTGGTGCGCTTGCGGCACAGCAGTGAAGTGAAAGTGGAAAGTGGCGTGGATGCGCCGGTTTATCACTGGGTGGGGTAAAAGGGTCAGAATTTTGGGGCCGCAAAGCGGCCCCCGGCATTCTCAGAACATCGCCGCCGACAGCTTGCGGCGATACACGCCAACCAGCGGGTGATCGCCGCCGAGCAACTCGAACACCTGCAGCAACGCCTTCTGCGGCAGCCCGTTCTCATAGCCACGGTTACGCTGGAACAGCTTCAGCAACCCCTCCAGTGCCGCCTCATACTGCTGACGCGCCAGCTGCTGAATGCTCAGCTGGTAAGCCGCTTCGTCATCCTGTGGGTTCTGTGCCAGGCGGCTTTTCAGGTCCGCCACTTCTGGCAGGCTGGCTGCCTGGCGCAGGAAGGTCAGCTGGGCCTTGGCACCGGCCAGTGCAGCCTTGTGCTCATCAGTCTTGACCGCATCCAGCACCACTTGGGCCTCGCCCAGTTCACCACGCTCGGCCAGGCAGCGGGCGTACAGGATCAGCGCCTCGGCATTGCTGTTGTCCTCACCCAGCAGCGCCTGCAACAGCGCTTCGGCTTCGGCAAAGCGGCTTTCGGCGAACAGCGCCTTGGCCTGTTCCAGTGGCGAAGCTGCAGGTGCGGCAGGCATCTGCACATGCGGTTCGAGCATGGCGCGAATCGCCGATTCCGGCTGGGCACCGGCAAAGCCGTCAACCGGCTGGCCGTCCTTGAACAGCACCACGGTCGGCAGGCTGCGGATGCCGAACTGGGCAACCACCTGTTGCTCCACGTCGCAGTTGATCTTGGCCAGCAGCAACTCGCCCTGGTAACCCTCGGCGATCTTGGCCAGCAATGGCATCAGCGCCTTGCACGGCGCACACCACTCGGCCCAGAAGTCCACCAGCACCGGCTTGTGGAAGGAGTTCTCGATCACCAGTTGCTGGAAGGTGGCATCTGTAGCGTCGAAAATGTAAGGCGTATCTTGGGTCATCGCGACTCTCGCAAACTCGTGTATGGCACCACTATAAGGTGTCGCGGCTGGCGTGGTACAGGCTGACCCTGCGGAATTCGTGTGGCTCGGCCAGGTCTGGCAGGGTCAGCGCTTCGAGCACGCCCAACTGCTGGTACAGCGGGTGGCTGAAGTCGCGTACCCGCGAGTCGGCCACCAACGCCTGGCGGCCGCGACAGAGGAAGGCATCCAGCAGCGGCAGGTTGGCGCGGTCGTACAACACATCGGCAACCAGGATCAGGTCGAAACGGTCGTCTTCGGCAAAGAAGTCGCTGCTGTAGTTCAGCTCAATCCCGTTCAGCGCGGCATTGGCGCGGCAGGCATCGAGGGCCAGCGGGTCGAGGTCGCAGGCCACCACTTCCCGCGCACCCGCGCGTGCGGCGGCAATGCCGGCGATTCCGGAGCCGGCGCCAAAGTCCAGCACGCGCTTGCCTGCCACCCATTCAGGGCGTTCGGCCAGGTAGCGGGCCATGGCCAGGCCGCTGGCCCAGCAAAAGCTCCAGTAGGGCGGCTCTTCAAGAATGCGCCGGGTTTCTTCGCTGCTGAAGGCGCGGTCCATGTTCTGGTGGTCGATCAGCCACAGATTCAGGTCGCAGCCGGGCAGCTCGCTGACCACCAGGCGCGCTTCGCCGATCAGGCCACTGAGGGCCTGTTGCAGGGCCAGCGGAGCCACTTACGGCGCCTTCTCGAAACGTAGCGGGCCGGTGGCCTGGGTCTGGGCTTGGGTAATGCGCACCGGTGGCAGGTGCATGATCAGCTGGCCGGAGCTGCTGGCCCGGCCACGCAGCTCGACCCGCGCACCGGCCGGGAAGGCCTCGGGGTTGAAGCGCAGGTGGTAGGGCAGGGCCTGGCCGGTACCGGTCAGGTTGCTGCTGGCCAGCAGGCGTTGCGGGCGGTCGCGTTCGTCGATGACCAGCAAGGCAAGCTCCACGTCGGCACCGGCCGGGATTTCCAGCAAGGTGCCACTCAGTTCGCGCTGGTAGGCCGGCAACGGGCCGAGTACTTCGGCCTGTTTGGCCGCGCGGGCTGGCGTGGGCGCCGCAGGTGTATCGGTTTTGGGCCTGTCGCTGCCGCAAGCGGCGAGCAGGGCGGCGCAGCACAGCACGACGAGCGCTCGGTAGTGCATGGGGTAGTCCTTCGCGGGCAGAATTCCCATGGATGTTAACCCCTTTGGCTTGTCTTGCCAGTGCAATGCGCTACCATGGCCCTCCCTTTTTTTGTTGCCTGCCACCATGCACTGTCCCTTTTGCGGTGCCAACGACACCAAGGTCATCGACTCTCGCCTCGTCGCCGAGGGCGAGCAGGTGCGCCGCCGCCGCGAATGCGTGGCCTGTGGCGAGCGTTTCACCACCTTCGAAACCGCCGAGCTGGTGCTGCCCCGGCTGATCAAGCAGGACGGCACACGCCAGCCCTTCGACGAAGACAAGCTGCGTGCCGGCATGCAACGGGCCCTGGAGAAGCGCCCGGTCAGCGTCGAGCGCCTGGAAGCAGCCCTGGCGCACATCAAGAGCCGGCTGCGCGCCACTGGCGAGCGCGAAGTTAAATCGCTGGTGGTGGGTGAAATGGTCATGGCCGAGCTGCGCAAGCTCGACGAAGTGGCCTATATCCGCTTTGCCTCGGTGTACCGGCGCTTCCAGGACCTGGACGAGTTCCGCGAAGAAATCGACCGCCTGGCCCGTGAGCCAGCTAAAGAGTGAACATGCCCAGCCAAGCCGCCATCCTTGACGCCCACTATATGGCCCGCGCGCTGGAGCTGGCGCGCAAAGGCCTGTACACCACCCACCCGAACCCGCGTGTAGGCTGCGTGATCGTGCGCGACGGCGAAGTGGTCGGCGAAGGCTGGCACGTGCGCGCCGGCGAGCCGCATGCCGAAGTGCATGCCCTGCGCCAGGCGGGTGAGCGTGCCCGCGGTGCCTGCGCCTACGTCACCCTGGAGCCGTGCAGCCACCATGGCCGCACGCCGCCCTGTGCCGAAGCGCTGGTCAAGGCCGGTGTGGCGCGGGTGGTGGCCGCCATGCAGGACCCTAACCCGCAAGTGGCGGGGCAAGGCCTGCGGCGTTTGGCGGAGGCGGGAATCGAAGTGGCCAGCGGCGTGCTCGAAGCCGATGCCCGCGCACTCAACCCGGGCTTTCTCAAACGCATGGAACATGGCCTGCCGTTCGTGCGCGCCAAACTGGCCATGAGCCTGGATGGCCGCACCGCCATGGCCAGTGGCGAAAGCCAGTGGATCACCGGCTCGGCTGCCCGCTCTGCGGTGCAGCGCCTGCGCGCCCGTTCCAGCGTGGTGCTGACCAGCGCTGCCAGTGTGCTGGCCGACAACGCCCGCATGACCGTGCGCGGTGACGAGCTGGGCCTCGACCCCGAAACCACCGCCCTGGCGCTCAGCCGCCCACCGCTGCGCGTGCTGGTCGATGGCCGCCTGCGCCTGCCACTGGATGCACCGTTCTTCCAGGCCGGCCCGGTGCTGGTGGTGACGGCTGTCGCAGATGACCCGCGCTATGCCGCTGCCGGCCACGAGTTGCTCAGCCTGCCGGGTGACAATGGCCAGGTCGATCTGCCTGCGCTGCTGCAAGCCCTGGCGGCCCGTGGCGTCAACGAAATCCTGCTGGAAGCCGGTGCGGGCCTGGTGGGTGCTTTTGCCCGGCAAGGCCTGGTCGACGAGTTCCAGCTGTTCGTCGCCGGCACTTTCCTCGGCTCCAACGCCCGCCCGTTGCTGGACTGGCCGCTGGACAAGATGAGCGAAGCACCGCGGCTGAAAATTACCGAAATGCGCGCAGTGGGCGATGACTGGCGGGTCACGGCCATCCCCCTGCCGGCGCCCGGCGTATAATGCCGGGCTTGCCCCGTGCAAACCGTTTTTGAGGAAGACCCCATGTTCACCGGCATCATCGAATCCATCGGCACCATCCGCAGCCTCACCCCCAAGGGTGGCGACGTGCGCGTCTACGTCGAAACCGGCAAGCTCGACCTGGGTGACGTCAAGCTCGGCGACAGCATCGCCGTCAACGGTGTGTGCCTGACCGCTGTCGAACTGCCGGGTGACGGCTTCTGGGCCGACGTCAGCGTCGAAACCCTCAAGCGCACCGCGTTCATCGACCTCAAGAGTGGCAGCAAGGTCAACCTGGAAAAGGCCCTGACCCCCACCACCCGCCTGGGCGGGCACCTGGTCAGCGGCCACGTCGACGGGGTTGGTGAAATCATCTCGCGCAGCGATAACGCCCGCGCCATCCAGTTCCGCGTGCGTGCACCCAAGGAACTGGCCAAGTACATCGCCCACAAGGGTTCGATCACCGTCGACGGCACCAGCCTGACGGTCAATGAGGTCAATGGCGCCGAGTTCGAGCTGACCATTGTCCCGCACACCCTGTCCGAAACCATCATGGCCGACTACCGCGCAGGGCGTCGGGTAAACCTTGAGGTCGACCTGCTGGCCCGTTACCTGGAGCGCTTGCTGCTGGGTGACAAGGCCGCTGAACCGAGCAAGGGCAGTGGCATTACCGAAAGCTTCCTGGCCGCCAACGGCTTCTTGAAATCCTGATTGAGAAGGGGGTGCCGCGTGGCGCTCAACAGCATCGAAGAACTGGTCGAAGACATCCGCCAGGGCAAAATGGTCATCCTCATGGATGACGAAGACCGCGAAAACGAAGGCGACATCATCATGGCAGCCGAGTGCTGCCTGCCCGAGCACATCAACTTCATGGCCAAGCACGCCCGTGGCCTGATCTGCATGCCGATGACCCGCGAGCGTTGCGAAACGCTGAAGCTGCCGCTGATGGCGCCGCGCAACGGCTCGGGCTTCGGCACCAAGTTCACCGTGTCGATCGAAGCCGCCGAAGGCGTCACCACCGGCATTTCCGCCGCTGACCGCGCCCGCACCGTGCAGGCTGCCGCCGCCAAGGATGCCAAGGCCGAAGACATTGTCAGCCCAGGCCACATCTTCCCGTTGATGGCCCAGCCTGGCGGTACCCTGGCCCGCGCCGGCCACACCGAAGCCGCCTGCGACCTGGCGCGCATGGCCGGTTTCGAGCCAAGCGGCGTCATCTGCGAAGTGATGAACGACGACGGCACCATGTCGCGCCGCGCGGAACTGGAAGTGTTCGCCGCCGAGCACGGCCTGAAGATCGGCACCATCGCCGACCTCATTCACTACCGCATGATCCACGAACGCACTGTGCAGCGCGTCTCCGAGCAGCCGGTGGAAAGCGAGCTGGGTGAGTTCAACCTGGTCACCTACCGCGACGCGGTGGAAGGCGACGTGCACATGGCCCTGACCCTGGGCAAGATCTGCGCTGAAGAGCCGACCCTGGTGCGCGTGCACAACATGGACCCGCTGCGCGACCTGCTGCTGGTCAAGCAACCGGGCCGCTGGAGCCTGCGTGCGGCCATGGCTGCCGTGGCCGAGGCCGGCAGCGGCGTGGTGCTGCTGCTGGGCCACCCGCTGGACGGCGACGTGCTGCTGGCGCACATCCGCGAAAGCGCGGGCGATGCGCCGGCCAAGGCACCGACCACCTACAGCACCGTGGGTGCCGGTTCGCAGATCCTGCGGGACCTCGGTGTGCGCAAGATGCGCCTGATGAGTTCGCCGATGAAGTTCAATGCGATATCCGGATTCGATCTGGAAGTTGTAGAATACGTGCCCTCCGAGTGACTTGAGGCGGCAGTGACGCCCTCCAGCTCGAGTCCATACCCCTGTCGAGGCCGCCAGCATGCGGCCTCGCTCTTGAAGATGAGAATATCGGAATGACCCTGAAGACCATCGAAGGTACCTTCATCGCCCCCAAAGGTCGCTATGCTTTGGTGGTTGGCCGCTTCAACAGCTTCGTCGTCGAAAGCCTGGTAAGCGGTGCCGTTGATGCCCTGGTACGCCACGGTGTCAGCGAAAGCGACATCACCATCATCCGTGCCCCGGGTGCATTCGAAATCCCGCTAGTGGCACAGAAGGTCGCCCAGCAAGGCGCCTACGACGCGATCATTGCCCTGGGCGCCGTGATCCGTGGTGGTACCCCGCACTTCGAATACGTGGCGGGCGAATGCACCAAGGGCCTGGCCCAGGTGTCCATGGAGTTCGGTGTTCCGGTGGCCTTCGGCGTACTGACCGTCGACTCCATCGAGCAAGCCATCGAGCGTTCCGGCACCAAGGCCGGCAACAAAGGTGCTGAAGCTGCCCTGTCCGCTCTGGAAATGGTCAGCCTGCTGGCGCAGTTGGAGGCCAAGTGATTAGCGACGAAAGCGATCGTTTCAACCCGCGCGATCCAAAACCTGCGGATGCCGGCAAGCCCTCGAAGAGCGCCAAGCGCCGCGAAGCCCGCAAGCTCGCGACCCAGGCCCTCTACCAGTGGCACATGGCCCAGCATTCGCTGAACGAGATCGAAGCGCAGTTCCGGGTGGATAACGATTTCACCGATGTCGACGGTGCCTATTTCCGCGAGATCCTGCATGGGGTCCCGGCAATCAAGGGCGAAATCGACAAGGCGCTGGTGCCTTGCATGACCATCGCACTGGAAGAGCTCGACCCGGTCGAACTGGCCGTGCTGCGTCTGTCCACCTGGGAACTGATCAAGCGCGTCGATGTGCCTTATCGCGTCGTGATCAACGAAGGTGTCGAGCTGGCCAAGGTTTTCGGTGCCACCGATGGCCACAAGTTCGTCAACGGCGTGCTGGACAAGCTCGCTCCGGCCCTGCGTGAAGCAGAAGTCAAGGCGAACAAGCGCTGATTCCGGCGCTGCCTGCCCATGGGTGAGTTCGAGCTGATCAACCATTACTTCGCCGCCGCGCCCTGTGCGCAGGGCGGCGAGGGCGTGGCACTGGGGATCGGTGACGACTGCGCCCTGCTGCAGCTTCCCCCAGGCGAGCAACTGGCGGTGTCGACCGATACCCTGGTCGCCGGGGTGCACTTTCCTGCGGTCTGCGATCCGCTTCTGCTGGGCCAGCGCTCGTTGGCCGTGGCGGCCAGTGACCTGGCGGCCATGGGCGCGACCGCAATCGGCTTCACCCTCGCCCTGACCCTGCCGGATGTTGGCCCAGACTGGCTGGCCGCCTATGCGGACGGCATAAGCCGCATGGCCCATCGCTGCCGCATGAGCCTGATCGGAGGGGATACCACCCGGGGGCCGCTGAGCATCACCGTTACCGTGTTCGGCCGCGTGCCGGCTGGCCAGGCGTTGCGCCGCAGCGGTGCACGGCCAGGCGACTTGCTGTGCGTCGGCGGTGTGCTGGGCAAGGCCGCCGGTGCATTGCCGCTGGTGCTGGGTGAGCGCGAGGCACCCGCCGAACTGGCTGAGCCGCTGCTTGCCCATTACTGGTCGCCGATGCCGCAGCTCACCCTGGGCACGCTCCTGCGCGGCCAGGCTACCGCTGCCCTGGACATCTCCGATGGCCTGCTCGCAGATTGTGGGCATATCGCCAAGGCGTCCGGCGTGGCGCTGGAGGTGAACCTGGCCCAGGTGCCAGTGTCTCCTGCTGTAGAGGCGTTCCTCGGCCGCGAGGCGGCAGTGCAGGCTGCGCTTGCGGGTGGCGACGATTACGTGCTGGCCTTCACGCTGCCACCTGAGGCGCTGCCGCCCTTGGCCAACCTCGGTTTCGTCGAGGTGCACACCATTGGCCGCGTGCTCGAAGGGCAGGGCGTAACCTTGCGCGACGCGCAGGGCCGGGACATTACCCCCGTTCAGCGGGGCTATCAACACTTTAGGGAGACACCGTGACCGATCACCCCAACCAGGTGCCTGCGGAGTTCGTTCCGCCTTCGGTCTGGCGCAACCCGTGGCACTTCATCGCTTTCGGCTTCGGGTCCGGCACCTTGCCCAAGGCCCCGGGCACCTGGGGTTCGCTGGTGGCCATACCGTTCATCCCGTTGTGGCAGATGCTACCCGACTGGGGGTACTGGCTGCTGCTCGGCGTGAGCATGCTGTTTGGCTTCTGGTTGTGCGGCAAAGTCGCCAATGACTTGCGCGTACACGACCATGAAGGCATTGTCTGGGATGAGATTGTCGGCATGTGGATCACCCTCTGGCTGGTGCCGGAAGGTTGGCAGTGGCTGCTGGCAGGGTTCCTGATGTTCCGCTTCTTCGACATCCTCAAGCCGTGGCCGATCCGCTGGATCGACCGTCATGTGCACGGGGGCGTCGGCATCATGCTCGACGATATCCTGGCCGGCGTGTTCGCGTGGCTGGGCATGCAGGTTCTGGTGTGGGCGGTTGCCTGAAACAGGGAGCGCATGAATGGCCATAAGGACTGTGCTGCTGGCAATGCTGCTGAGTGTTGCCCCGTGGGTGAACGCTGCTGACGGTGTGCCGAAGCAGATCCACCTGGTCAGCGAGGAGTGGCTTGATTACACCAACGCCGACGGTAGCGGGGTCGCCTGGGACGTGCTACGCAAGGTGTTCGAGCCGGCCGGGGTCAAGGTGGTGACCCAGACCGCGCCCTACAGCCGGGCAATCGGGCTGGTCAAACGCGGCGAAGCCGATGCCTGGGTCGGCTCGTACAAGGACGAGAACGACGACAATCTGTACCCGCGCTGGCACTTCGACATGGACCATATCTACGCCCTGGGGCTAGCCAGCAAGCCTGTGCCGACTCCAGAGAACGTTGGCAAATACCGCCTGGCCTGGGTACGAGGCTATGACTACGGCAGCTACCTGCCGGATGTGCATGAGTTTCGTGAGATTCAGCGCCGCGAAGGCATCTTGCCGATGCTCGAGCATGACCGTGTGGACTTCTACATCGATGCACAGACCGAAGTCGATTATGTGCTGAGCCAGTCTTCGCAGCCCGAGCGCTTCCGTCGTACCCATGTGGCCGAACTTCCGCTGTACCTGGCTTTTGCCCGAAGCGACCAGGCCAAGGCCCTGCGCAACCTGTTCGACAAGCGCATGGCCGAATTGGTGCGCAGTGGCGAGCTGAAGCCGATTTTCGAACATTGGAAGCAGCCCTATCCGTTCACTGCGGACAGTCGCCCCCATTGAGAGAGGGGCGCTTTTGGCCCCATCATCGCTGCTAAGCATCGAACTTTTCGATCTTAACCCACCGTATTCAGCCCGCCCACAGCCTGCAACTGGCTGATACAATCGGCCCACGAGAAATTTTCAACTTATTCCAGGAGCACAACGTGCCCGTCGTCTTTGTTGCCGCCTCTAAACTCCCGACTCCCTTCGCGACCTTCACCATGCATGGCTTTCTCGACGAAGCCACTGGCCGTGAGCACGTGGTGCTCAGCCTGGGTGACATCGCGGACGGCCAGCCGGTGCTGGGGCGCCTGCACTCCGAGTGCCTGACCGGCGATGCCCTGTTCAGCCAGCGTTGCGACTGTGGTTCGCAGCTGGAAGCCGCACTGCAGGCCATCGCCCGTGAAGGCCGTGGCGTGCTGCTGTACCTGCGCCAGGAAGGCCGTGGCATTGGCTTGCTGAACAAGATCCGCGCCTACGAGCTGCAAGATGGCGGCGCCGACACCGTCGAAGCCAACGAGCGCCTGGGCTTTGCCGCCGACCAGCGTGACTACGCCATGTGCCTGCCGATGCTGGAACACCTGGGCGTGAAGTCGCTGCGCCTGATGACCAATAACCCGCGCAAGGTCAAAGCCCTGACCGACATGAACATCGTGGTTGCCGAGCGTGTGCCGCTGCACACAGGCCACAACCCACACAACCGCTACTACCTGGCGACCAAGGCCGGCAAACTGGGCCACATGCTGGGCAACGAACACCAGGGCGAGGCGCCCCAGGCGTGACCCGCGCCGAGGTCAAGCAGCGCCTGGCGCTGGCCTGGTGGCAGTACCTGGCAGTGGGCCTGGTGCCGCTGCCGGTGATGGCCTGGGCCTTTGGTGGCGGTGACGCACTGATCCCGGTGCTGGCCATGCCACTGTTCATTGCCGGCGCGGCGACCATGTTCCTCAGCCTGCCGCGTTTCGGGGCTTACAAGCGTGCGCTGATCGCCACTTCCAAGGTACTTGGCACGGGCGAAGAGCCCGCCGCCTGGATCGAACTGGCGCGGGTTCGGCGCATGGCCATGCTGTACGCCTGCTTTCCGGCCTGGGTTGCCGCGCTGTCGGTGCTGGTCGGCCTCGAAGCGGTGCCGCAGATCCTGCTGGCGCTGTCCACCGTGGTGGTGCTGTACCTCTATCGCATTCCGCGTCAGCTCGGTTAATGCGTCTGCTGGCTGGCCTTCTGGTGCTGGTAGCCTGCACCGCACTGGCCGCTGAACCCATGCGGGTCGTCAGTCTGGCACCGTCGATGACCGAAATCATGCTCGAGCTGCAGGCCGACGACCTGCTGGTGGGTGTGCTCGACGGTGGCGAACGGCCGGCGGCGCTGCGCGACCTGCCCTCGGTCGGGCGCCAAGGGCAACTGGACATGGAGCGCCTGCTCAGCCTGCGCCCCGACCTGTTGCTGCTGTGGCCTGGCAGCGTGCCGCCCGCCCAGCGCGACCAGCTCAAGCGCCTGGGCATTGCCACTTTCAGTGCCGAACCCCATGACATCGAGCAACTGATTGAACAGATCGAGGCCATTGCCGGGCGCATCGGGCGTGCCGAGCAAGGCCATGCGTACGCTCAAACCCTGCGCAATCGGCTGCAGCAGTTGCGCCAGCAGTACCGGCGAGACGAGCCCTTGCAGGTGTTCTATCAAGTGTGGGATCGGCCGTTGTACACCTTGGGTGGCCGGCAGGTGGTCAGCGACGCCTTGGCCGTGTGCGGGGCGCGCAATGTGTTCGCCGACCTCAGTCAGCCAGCGCCGCAGGTGAACGTGGAGTCTGTACTGCTGCGTAATCCGCAGGTCATCCTGGCGGGCGATCAAGTACAGCTGGCGAGCTGGAAGGCCTGGCCGCAACTGCGTGCGGTTGCCGATGGCCGCCTGCTGGTGGTGCCCGACAAGGGGCTAGAGCGGCCCAGCGGGCAGATGATCGAAGCCACCGCCCGCTTGTGCGCGTTGCTCGCGGCTAAAGCGCCGGCGTCCAGGTAACGCTGAACAGCAGTGTGCGGCCCTCTTCGCGGTACGGGTGGTAGGCGCCTTCATAGCTATAAAGGGCACGGTTGTAGGCGCGGTCCAGCAGGTTATCCAGCTTTGCTTCCAGTTTCACTTCATCCGTGGCTGCCCAGCTACCGCGCAAACCGAGCAGGCCATAGCCGCCGATGCGGTTGCGGTTGGCTTCATCGTCATAGCTGCTGCTGACCGCTTGCCAGCTTGCCCCCACGCTGAAACGGCCCAGTTCACGGTCCAGGTCCAGGCTCAGTGTGCGGCGGGCACGGCGGGCGAGGGTGTGGCCGCTGTCGCGGTCACGTGGGTCGATCAGTGCCAGGCCCAACTGGCTGCGCCACGCCCCCCATTGTTGCGCCAAGGCCATTTCGAAGCCGTTGATGCGCGCCGAGGCGACATTGCGCGGTATCGAGTCCTGGCCGAACACGATCGCATCGCGCAAATCTGTGCGGTACAGCGAGGCTTCCAGGCGGCTGTCTGTTGTCAGCTGGCTGCGCCATTGCAGCTCGTAGCTTCTGGAATGTTCGGGATCCAGGTCCGGGTTGCTGAACTGGGGGTAATACAGGTCATTGAAGGTTGGCGCCCGAAAGCCTTCGCTGTAGGACAGCAGCACGTCGTTCTGCGCATTCAACGGTACGGTCAGGCTGCCGCTCCAGGTGGTCTGGCCGCCGAACTGCTGGTTACGGTCATGGCGCACGCCCACTTCGGTGGAAAACTGCTCGCCCCGGTAGCGGTGTTGGAGGAAGGCGGCACGGTTCCAGCGGCTGTCCTCGGTGAAATCGGTGCTGGCGTGCACGCGGTCTTCGTACCAGTCGCCGCCGAGCAGCAGGCTGTGTTGCTCGCCCAGCGCAAGGTCGTTCTGCCAGGTGACCTGGTCCCGGTAGGTGTTGAACACAAAGCGTTCGGCGCTGAGCTTGTCGCGTTTGTCGTCACGGTTTTCGCTGTGGGCCAGTTCCAGCCGTGAATGCCAGGTGTCGGTAAGCTGGGCATCGAAGTAACTGCCCAGGCTGCTGACGCTGAAATCGGTGTAGGGCTTTTGCCCGAAGCTTTCAAAGGTGACCGGGTCGAAACCGCCGAACGGGTTGTCGTACTCGCTACGGCCGCGGCTATCGAGCAGGTTCAGGCCGGCCTCGAAACGCTCGTCAAAAGTGTGGCTCAGGCTCAGGTTCAGCGACTTGTTGCGGTAGGCATCGTGGTCACCATCGCTGGTGAAAGACGGTCCGGTCGAGTCGATACCGGCGGTTTCATCCAGGCTAGCGCCAAGGTTGAACCGGGTCGCCCCGTTACCACCAGCAAGGCCCACGCTGCGTTGGAATGTCTGGTTGCTGCCAGCGGCCATGCGCAGGCGCGGCTGTAGGCCGGGGCCATTGCTACGGCGGGTAAAGATCTGGATCACCCCGCCAATGGCATCGCTGCCATACACCGCCGAGCGCGAGCCGCGCAGCACTTCGACACGCTCGATCTGGTCGACGTCTAGAAACTGCAGGCCGCTGTCGCCGGAGGTGGCGTTGGCGATGCGCATACCATCGACCAGCACCAGGCTTTGGGCGGCCTTGGTGCCGCGGATGAAGATGCCCGGCAGGCTGCCGCGTCCACCGGTCGGGGCCACTTGTACGCCGGGCGCGCGGGCGAGCAGGTCGGTGACGCTGGTGGGTTGCAGGCGGTCGATGTCGGTGCGGGTGAAGACGGTGTTGGCGGCGCTGGTGGCTGTGCGTGATTCGACTTGGCGGCTGGCGCTAATGAGTACGTCGGGGAGCTTGAGGGCGTCGTCGCGTTCGGCGGCCAGCAGCGTGAGAGGGAGGCAAAGCAGGGGGGCAAAGGTTGGGTTTCTCATTTTCTGCACCATAGCATTCGCGGGCACGCCCGCTCCCACAGGTAATCCACTGCTCTTAAGGGCGGTGATATACCTGTGGGAGCGGGCGTGCCCGCGAATAGGCCCTAGAGGCCGAGCTTGGCCATGCGGGCTTTCACTGAAGCCTCGATCCCGGCTGCATCCAGCCCACACTCAGCCAGCATTTGCGCAGGCTTGGCATGCTCGACATAGATGTCCGGCAGCCCAAGGTGCAGTAATGGCTTGACCACGCCTTCGTTGGCAAGGAACTCACCCACCGCAGCCCCAGCGCCGCCCATGATGGCGTTTTCTTCGATGGTCACCAGCAATTCATGGCTGCCAGCCAGTTCCAGCACCAAGGCTTCGTCCAGCGGCTTGACGAAACGCATGTCGACCACAGTCGCGTTGATCTGCCCGGCCACTTGCATGGCCTCGGCCAGCTGAACGCCGAACACCAGCAGGGCGACGTTCTCACCTTGGCGACGAACCACGCCCTTGCCGATTTCCAGCGGTTCGAGGTCGCCGCTGATCGGCGCATTCGGGCCGGTACCACGCGGGTAGCGAACAGCCGCCGGGCCGTTGTACAGGTGGCCGGTGCTGAGCATCTTGCGCAGCTCGTTCTCGTCGCTCGGGGTCATCACCAGCATGCCCGGGATGCAGCGCAGGTACGACAAGTCGTAGCTGCCCGCGTGAGTCGGGCCGTCTTCGCCAACCAGGCCGGCGCGGTCGATGGCGAACAGTACGTCGAGGTTTTGCACCGCCACGTCGTGGATCAGCTGGTCGTAGGCGCGCTGCAGGAAGGTGGAGTAGATCGCCACCACCGGCTTGCCGCCCTCGCAGGCCATGCCGGCTGCCAGGGTGACGGCGTGCTGCTCGGCAATCGCTACGTCGAAGTAACGTTCCGGGTAGCGCTCGCTGAAGGCTACAAGATCCGAGCCTTCCTTCATCGCCGGGGTAATACCCACCAGGCGGTTGTCGGCGGCGGCCATGTCGCACAGCCACTGGCCGAACACGGCGGAATATTTCGGCCCGCTGGCTTTTTTCGGCGCGGCAGGCTTGTCGGCCGGCTCCAGTTTGGTGATTGCGTGGTAGCCGATCGGGTCGACCTCGGCCGGGGCGAAGCCTTTACCCTTCTTGGTCACCACATGCAGGAACTGCGGGCCTTTCAGGTCTCGCATGTTGCGCAGGGTGGCGATCATTGTCGGCAGGTCGTGGCCGTCGATCGGGCCGATGTAGTTCCAGCCCAGCTCTTCGAACAGGGTGCCGGGGGCCAGCATGCCCTTGGCATATTCCTCGGTGCGCCGGGCGATTTCCCAGGCGCCGGGCAGGCGCGACAGCACTTTCTTGCTGCCTTCACGCATGCTCGAGTAGGTGCGGCTGGAGAGAATCTTGGCCAGGTAGTTGGACAGGCCACCGACATTGCGCGAAATCGACATGTCGTTGTCGTTGAGGATCACCAGCATGTCGGCGTTGACTTCCTGGGCGTGGTTCAACGCCTCGAAGGCCATACCGGCTGTCAGCGCGCCATCACCGATCACCGCAATCGACTTGCGTGCACTGTTTTGCAGGCGGGCGGCAATGGCCATGCCCAGTGCGGCGCTGATCGAGGTGCTGGAGTGGCCGACGCCAAAGGTGTCGTACTCGCTTTCGCTGCGGCGCGGGAAGGCGGCAATACCGTCCTTCTGGCGCAGGCTGAGCATGCGGTTACGGCGCCCGGTGAGGATCTTGTGCGGGTAGGCCTGGTGGCCCACGTCCCACACCAGTCGGTCGTCCGGGGTGTCGAATACGTAGTGCAGGGCGATGGTCAGCTCGATCACGCCCAGACCGGCACCAAAATGCCCACCGGTCTGACCCACGGTGTAGAGCAGTTCCTGGCGCAGTTCGTCGGCCAGGGTCTCCAGGTCGGCTTCGGCCAGCCGGCGCAGGCCGGCAGGCGTGTCAGCGCGGTCGAGCAACGGCGTGACCGGGCGTTCGCGGGGGATCTCTTGAAACGTCGTGGGCATCAGGCGAGTCGTTATAGGTGTGTGAAGACGCGGCAGTTTACCCCATTGTAGGAAAAGCTGCCCATTCAGACGGGTGTTGCATGGGCCGCACAGCGGCCCCGAAAATCAGTTGCGGCGTTCGACGATGTAACGCGCCAACGCCCGCAGTGGCTCGGCCTTGTCGCCGAACCCATCCAGTGCGACCAGCGCTTGGTCGCGCAGTTCGATCGCATAGGCCTTGGCCGCTTCAAGCCCCAGCAGGGCCGGGTAGGTCGGTTTGTCACGGGCTATGTCAGCGCCCTGGCGTTTGCCCAGGGTGGCGGTGTCGCTTTCCACGTCGAGGATGTCATCCTGTACCTGGAACGCCAGGCCGATGGCCTGTGCATAAGTCTGCAGGGCCTCTAGCTGCGCCTGTTCGGCACGGGCACTGGCCAATGCGCCAAGGCGCACGCTGGCTTCGATCAGTGCGCCGGTCTTGTGCCGGTGCATGAACTCCAGCGCTTGCTGGTCCAGCTTCAGGCCCACCGAACCGAGGTCGATGGCCTGGCCGCCGACCATGCCGGCTGGCCCGGCGGCCTTGGCCAGGGCCTGCACCATGGCCAGGCGAATGCTGTCGGCCTGCGGGCTCAGGCCTGGGTCGAGCAGGGCGCTGAACGCCAGGCTCTGCAAGCCGTCGCCAGCCAGGATGGCGCAGGCTTCATCGAAGGCTTTGTGAGTGGTTGGCTGGCCGCGACGCAGGTCGTCGTCGTCCATGGCCGGCAGGTCGTCATGCACCAGCGAATAAGCGTGAATCAGTTCGACCGCGCAGGCTGCGCCGTTGGCTTGCTCGGCCGGGGCACCCAGGGCTTCGCAGGCTGCATAGGCCAGCAATGGCCGTACACGCTTGCCGCCGTTCATCACGCTGTAGCGCATGGCGGCATAAAGGCGTTCCAGCTCTTTGGTCGGGGCGACGAACAGGGGTTCGAGGGCTGCGTCGACGCGTGCCTGGCAACTGGCCTGGTAGGTGCCGATCATGCTTCTGGCTCCGCGTCGAAGGGCTGTGCAGCCAGCTCGCCATCGCGCTCCAGCAGAATTTGCACCTTCTGTTCGGCCTGGGCCAGGGCACCCTGGCAGTCACGGGTCAGGGCGATGCCTTGCTCGAAGGCGGCCAGCGACTCTTCCAGCGACAACTCGCCGTTCTCCAGGCGCTCGACCAGTGCTTGCAGGTCTGCGAGGGATTGCTCGAAATCGAGGGAGGCTTTTTTGCGGGCCATGGCGACTGTCTCGGTGGCATATCAGAACGGCGCGACACTAGCAGAGCGGGGCGGGGGGAGCAAACTTCCGGGGCAATGAGGCAAGTTCAAGGGCCCTTTCGCGGGCGTGCCCGCGAAAGGGCGCAAGGTGGCCTATCAGGCAGGCTCGGCTTCCCGCTCCAGCATCGCCTCCCGGTACCGCGCCAGCTCCTCGATGGTCAGCACCGGCAAGTTGTACTGCCGCGCGTACACCGCCACCTGCTCGCCACGGGCCATGCTGCCATCGGGGTTCATCAGCTCGCACAGCACGGCTGCCGGGCGCAGGCCGGCCAGGCGTGCCAGGTCCACCGAGCCTTCGGTGTGCCCACGGCGGGTCAACACCCCGCCATTGCGGGCGCGCAGCGGGAACACATGCCCTGGGCTGACGATATGGCGTTGTTCGGCGCTGGAACGCAACGCCGCGCCAATGGTGGTGATGCGGTCCTGGGCAGAAACCCCGGTGGTGATGCCTTCTGCCGCTTCGATGGTGACGGTGAAACCGGTGCCGTGGCGGGCCTGGTTGTTCTGCACCATCGGCGCCAGTTGCAGCTCGTCAACGGTGGCTTCGTCCAGGCACAGGCAGACGATGCCGCTGCAGTCGCGGATCATCATGGCCATGGTTTGCAGCGTGATGTTTTCGGCAGCCGCAATAATGTCCGCTTCGTCTTCGCGGTCGTCGTCATCGAGCAGCAATACAGGGCGCCCGGCCTGGAAGGCGGCGATGGCGGCGCAAACGTTGGGGAATTGCGGGTGTTGAAGGGTGGACATGAAACGCTCCTCGTGAATGATCGATGAACGTCTCGGGGCGAACAAAATGCGCGCGCAAGGGCGCCCGGATGGCCCCTGCCTGACGCCTTCTTTCATCCGGACTATGACCGTCGGCTCTGGAGTCGCACCAGATCTGCTGACCCCCGGCATGGCCGGGGCGCTCGCGGGCTCATCTTTCGATTTACCGCCGGTGGGGACTTTCACCCCGCCCTGAAGACCGGCCAAGCATAACGCACATGGCCACCCCACTGGCAACCCACGCGTCTACGACCTTCGGCGGGCTGGCCAGAGATGCCATAGCCATCTACCACACGGTACGCCATCGCAACTTCTAGAGTGCCGGGCAGCCCGCTTGGGGCAGATACTTGAGGATTGCAGATATGGCCACGCTTTACCCGTTCACTGCCAACGACGTGACTGATGCCTTTGCCCTGCTCGACAACACGCTGTTCGACAAGGCACGCGAGGCGGATGGGCCTGAAAGTGACCCCGCCCCGAACATGCTAATCGTTGCGGGGGCGCAAGGGTCGGGCAAGACTTACTTGCTGGAGAAGCAGTTGCTGCCCAGCGAGCGCTACGAGAACCATGTGCGGCTTTATTTGCCTGAGTTCCGCAAACTGCACCCGCACTACGCACAGATGAGCGAGCACGGTGTGTTGCATGTTTACGAACACACCGAAGCCTTCGTCAGAGAGCTGAGCGGCAAGGTTTTCGAGTATGCCTTCGCCAACCGCTACAACATCATCATGGAATCGGCACTGGACGACGAAGCGTTCGCCGGTTTCCCGCCTGCTGCCGTCGAGGCAGGTTACCGCTTCGAGATTCACATGATTGCCTGCAAAGAAGAATTCAGCCACTGGGCAACCCTTGACCGGGGCGTAAAAAGCGTCGCCAAGGGTGAAATCGAGCGGTTCGTGGCGTTGTCGCAGATCCAGGCTTCCCAGGCGAATGCCCGGAAGATCCTGAACGCATTCGAAAGTGCCTGCCTACAGGCCCCCGGGTCGCAAGTCACGCTTTATGAACGAGGCTTCGAGACGGATCATCAGAGCAAAGTGCTGTGTCACAGCCGGTGTGATGCCCCGGGTGTGCTGACCCCACAGCCGGACTACGAGGGTCAGCCGTTCTTCCGGGCGCCTTACCACGACACACCTGTTGAAATCCGGCGCAGCCCTGAAGGCAGTGGTTCTGGCGTTTACCTTCAGTTCTTCCAGGTTGTGCATGCCAGCATGCTCGATGAGCCGGTGCGCCAGCAGATGGTCGCGGCATGCTGCAAGACGCTTGGCCGGACACCAGACCTTGTAGCCCGGATTTCCGGGGATGCCTTCCGTGAACTGAGCCAGTACGTGCTCAAGTACACCTATCCTTGACGATGCGACGGAGCAGCAGGCCGGAACGGGATTACCTGTTATCTGGCCAGCTGCTCGATCACCGCGTTCAAGGAAGCCTCCAGCATTTGCCCATGATCCAGCCCATCGAACCGTTCAAAGCGCACCTGAAGGCCTTTTACCTTGGCCAGGTCCGCCGCCAGCTCGCGCGCGGGCTTCTCGGCATCGCCTTTAAGCTGTGCCCGGGGGTTCGAGGGTTCTGCGCTGCCCCGCATCAGTAGCAGCCGCGCAGAGTTGTTGCCCAAGCGCTGCTCAAGCCCCTGCGCCTCCTGCACGATCGCCCCGTCATGCCACCACAACGAAGGGCTGGCCGCCGCATAGTCACTGAACGCACCGGGCCGTGTGAACAACGCGTGCAGCACGGCCAGGCCGCCATAGGAATGGCCCCACAACGTCTGCTGTTGCGCGTCGATCGGGGCCAGCCCGGCCACCATCGGCCGCATGCGTTCGGTCAGCAGATCAAGAAACGCATCCACACCGCCACTGGGCTCGCCGGTCAGCGGGTCACGCTGCTCAGCCTGGCCAGGCAGCGCCGGGGTGTAGTCATACGTACGCCCGGTCCGCTCGATACGTTGTTCGGTCTGGTAACCCACGGCCACCAGCAAAGGCGCCTGGCCGGCGGCGAGCTTGTCCAGTTGCTGGCTTTGCAGCGCCCCGATCGCGGCATTGCCATCGAGCATCCACAGTACCGGGTACCCCGAGGCGGGCGCCGGGCGGTTTGGTTTGCCGACCCACAAGCGGTAATGGCGTTGGCCATCGGCCGAGTCCAGGTCGAGCTGGGTGAAGCGATAGGCCAGGTCCTGGCGCTGCAGCAGCGAGGTGTCCATCTTCTGGTTACGCTCGGGCTGTGCCAGGGCAACAGGCGCCGCAAGGGCCAGTGCCAAAGCCAGTGTCAGGGTCATCTTGCTCATCAGGCGTCTCGTCAGGGCCTGGCGAGGAACGCGAGGCTGGAGCGCCCAGATGATAATCAGTCCTGATTGAGCGTAAAGCGCATTAACTTTCTAAACAGTCGCTGGCGGCCGGCAAGGTCAAATGCAGGCACAGGCCCGGGTGGCCATTGCTGGCCCACAATCGGCCGCCTTGCAGCTCGATGGCGCGTCGGGCAATGGCCAGGCCCAGGCCGAACCCGGCACCGCTGTCGGCAAGGCGTTGGTAAGGTTTGAAGATGCGTTCGAGCTCCGCGTGCGGCACGCCGGGGCCCTGATCGCTCAGGCGCAGGTGCCAAACCTCGCCTTCGCGCCAGCCATCCAGGCTGACCCGGCCTTCGGGTGGCGAATGGCGAATGGCATTGCGCAGCAGGTTTTCCAAGGCTTGTGCAAGGCTGTCCAGGTGGGCTTGTACCTGGCAGTCGATACCAAGCGAACAGGGCAGGCGCGCAGGGGCCCAGCCGCTTTCGAAGCAGACGTCCTGGCACAGGGCTTCCCACACTGAAACCATCAATACCGGTTCGGTCGGCAAGCTGGGTTGCTCGGTGTCCATCCAGGCCAGGTCCAGGGTGTCTTCCAGCAACTTCTGCATGTCGGCGACTTCGCGGTCCAGACGCTCGCGCAACTGATGCGACGGCAAGTCGCTGTCATGGGCGATACGCAGTCGTGCCAGCGGCGTGCGCAGTTCGTGCGACAGCGTGCGCAACAGCAGGCGCTGTTGCTCCAGACTCTGGCGCAAGCGCCCGGCCATGTGCTCGAAGGCCTGTGCCAGTTCACCCAACTCATCCCGACGCTCTTGCAGGGGGAGGGCGGGGCTGTCCAGGTCATCGGCACGCAGGGCGTCGGCGCGGTCGCGCAGGCGGTTCAGCGGCACTACCAAATGCCGGTACAACGCCAGGCCCAGCAGCAGGGCGAGCAGTGCGGGGGCTACGCCGTGGGTGACCACGTGGGTCCACGGCGTAAGGCCGGTGGGTAGCAGTCGCTCAGGCAGTTGTAGCACCAAGCGGCCGTGCTCGGGGTGTCGTGGAAATTCGATGCTGACGTAGGGCAGTTCATCTTGCAGGCGACGGCTCATCGGCCAATCGAGTTTGCGCATGAAGGTCAGGTGGCTGGCCTGCTCGGCACTTAGCGGGGTGGTACCGAGGCTTTGCAGGTGCGGGCCGATCACTGCCACCCAGGTGTTCTCGGCGTGTTCCAGTTGCTTGCGCCAGCTCTCGACGCCCACCGCACCGCCTTGGTCCCAGGCGTCTTCGGCTTGTTGCGCATAGCGCGCCAGGTAGTCCTGGTCGGCCGGGGACAGGAAATAGGTGCTGCGCTCCACCGACAGGCCCCAGGTCCAGATCAGCCAGACCAGCAACAGGCAGAAGCCGACTTGCAGCACGGCCAGTTTCCACAGCAACGGGTGGCGGCGCATCAGGGCTGTTCCGTGTCGACCAGGATGTAACCCTGGCCGCGCACGGCCTGGATCTGCAGGTGCTGGGCATTGATGTCGGCCAGTTTGCGGCGCAGGTTACACACATGCACATCCAGGCCCCGGTCCAGGCGGGTATAGGCCCGGTGAAGCACGGTCTGGTACAGGAACGGCTTGCTCAAGGCTTCGCCGGGGTGGGCACGCAGCGTCACCAGCAAGCGGAATTCGGAAGCCGTGAGGCCTGCGGCGTTACCGTTGTGGATAACGTCCTGGCGGTGGTGGTCCAGCATTACCTCGCCCACGTCGGCCCGCAGCGCCGTGCCGCGATCGAACGCCACGCGCCGCAACAGGGCATCGACCCGTGCGTCCAGCTCCGCCAGGCTGAAGGGCTTGGGCAGGTAGTCGTCCGCACCTCGGGTGAAGCCACTGATGCGGTCCTGTTCCGCCCCCAGCGCCGACATCAGCATGACCGGCACCGCCTGCTGGCGGCGCAATGCGTCGAGCAGGCTGAGGCCGTCGATGCCCGGCAGCATGATGTCCAGCAACACCAGTTCGAACTGCGCGCGTGCTATGGCATTCAGGGCCTGAGTGCCGCTGGCGCAGGCATGCACCTGGAAACCACGGTTGAGGAAATGGTGTTCCAGGTCCTGACGCAGGCGTGGATCGTCTTCGACGAGGAGAAGTGAGGTGGGCACGTTGAGCCTTGAATGAGAACTTCTATCAGTTACGAATCATCCCATTGCTGGCAGGGGGAGGGCAACGCCCGGTTGTGTTAAGAAGGTTAATCCTGCTGCACCCCTGTTTTCGCTCCGGTATCGTTCGCAAAAAGCAACTTGTTTCGTTTGCGAATTACTGTCATTTGGGCGAAAGGTGTGTCATGAACAGTTTCAAACGTGTGGGGAACTCGCGACAGGTGCGGGGCTTGTTGGTGCTGGGCTTGCTGGCGCCATTTTCGGTGTCGGCACTGGCTGACACGGTCGCGACCCAGGCGGCGGTAGAGGACAACGCGCTTGACCTGCCGGCACTGACCATCGAAGGCAACCGCCTGTACGACATGCTGCCCTCGGAAGCAACCGGCGGCTACAGCGTCGATGCCGCGACTGTGGGCACCAAGACCCCTGCGGCGCTCAAGGACATTCCGCAATCGATCACCGTCTACACCCAGGATTACGTCAAGGACCGCCAATTCGTACACCTGGATGACCTGGCCAAGTACACCGCCGGCCTGCGCACCCTGACCAACGACAGCGGCCGGTCTTCGATCTACGCCCGTGGTTACGAATACAGCGAGTTCAACATCGACGGCCTGCCGGCCCCCATGGCCAGCATCTTCGGCACCGTGCCGTCGCTGGCGGCGTTCGACCGTGTCGAAATCATGCGTGGCCCGGCCGGGCTGTTCAGCAGCACCAGCGAGCTGGGCGGCATCGTCAACATGGTGCGCAAGCGCCCGACCGCCGAATTCCAGGGCCATATTGAAGGCAGCTACGGCACCTGGGACACCAACCACGAAGAAATCGACCTGAGCGGGCCGCTGGATGATGCCGGCCGCGTGCGCGGGCGTTTCATTGCATCCCGTGACGATACCAATGGCGAAGTCGATTACAACGCCAACACCAGCAACAGTTACTACGGCGCGCTGGATGTCGACCTGGACGATGCCACCACGCTGTCGTTCGGCCTGATGCACGAAGTGAAGAACATCACCCCGCACAACGGCTATCCGGCAACCTTGTCTGGCGACGTGCCGGACTTCAGCCACTCCCGTTTCCTGGGTGCCGACTGGAACTACTTCGACGGCAAGACCACCGACCTGGTCGCCGAGCTGACCCACCGCTTCGACAACGGCGGCTATGGCCGTGTCGCCGCCCGTGGCTCGCACCGCGACACCAATTACCTGTACGCCTTCACCGCGACCAACGCCACCACCGGTGCCAACTCCGAGCGCGCCAGCGCCCGTGACTTCACTCAGGACACCTACTCGCTGGACGCCAGCTACAGCCAGCCGTTCGAAACCCTCGGCCAGGTCAGCGAATTCGTGGTCGGTACCGACTACAAGAACTACGACACCGAATACCTCAACGGCACCACCAACCTGGGCGTCATCAACGTCAACACCTACTCGCCGAAGCAGTTCGCCAAACCGTCGCCCAACTACAGCACCGAGACCGGCATGCAGGAAGAGGAATACGGCCTGTACTCCAAGGTCACCTTCCGCCCGATCGAACGCCTGGCGTTGATCGCCGGTGGCCGCTTCAGCTGGTATCGCGGTGATTTCTACACCACCACCCTGAGCACCGGTGCCACCACCAACGACAGCAAGCGCGTGGATGGCCACTTCACCCCGTATGGCGGCCTGGTCTATGACCTGACCGAAAACCACGCCCTGTACGCCAGCTACTCGCAGGTGTTCAAGCCGCAGTCCGACACCGACAGCAACGGTCGGGTGCTGAAACCGCGTGAAGGCGAGCAATACGAATTCGGCCTCAAGAGCAGCTACTTCGGCGGCGACCTGAACACCCGCTTCTCGGTGTTCCGCCTGACCGACAAGAACCGCGCCACTACCGAATACGACGAAGATGGCGTAGACACCAACTTCTCGGTTGCCTCCGGCAAAACCCGCGTCAAAGGTGCCGAAGTGGAAGTAAGCGGCAAGCTGACGCCAAACTGGGAGCTGCTGGCCGGCTACACCTGGATGGAAACCGAAACCCTCAAGGGTGATGCAGAAACTACCTTCTTCATCATGCCGCGCAACCAGGCTTCGCTGTGGAGCAAGTACACCATCAGCCAAGGCCCGCTGAACGGCCTGGCCATTGGTGGCGGCATTTCGGCGATGAGCAACTTCTATTCCGAGAATGGCGGCGTGCGCATCGATGCACCGGGCTATGCCACGGTGGATGCGATGCTGTCGTACCCGCTGACCTCGAAGCTGACCGCCACCTTCAACGTCAACAACCTGTTCGACCGGGATTACCTGTCGCGGGTGGGGTCGACCTCCACGTTCAACTTCTACGGGCCGTCGCGCAGCATGATGGTTGGGGCGCGGTATGACTTCTGATTGGTGTTGTGGCGTGTAGGTCTACGTCGACGGTTTTGCATCGTTTATGAAATCGAGCGCCGCCCGCGCGGCCCTCGATCTACCAGGCGCTGCAACCCTGTCGGCATGCACCTGTCTGCCCTGTGCAGCATTCAAGGTGAACATTTCAAGGGCCGATTTTTCCTGACCCATCACGATGAGCATGCGTCTTCGACGCCGGCTTCGAGTGGTGATCACTGCCGGCTTGGTCTTGCCCATGCTGGCCTTCATGGTTGTGCATGTCACTCTCACCGCCCCCATGCTGGTGGCCGCCACTGCTTGCGACCATCGCCTGGTACTGCTGAGCATTCATCTGCGGTAGTTGGTCGAGAAAAGCCACTATGCCCCAGATATACGAATCATCCATGCTCTTGCCCCAAGCTGGCATTCCCGTAGCCTTGATGCCGTGCTTGATGGTCCAGAACGCAACAGCGGGATCACCGCTGGCGCCGAGCTTGCTCAGATCAGGAGGCGACGGGTACAGCGCTTGGCTCAGCTCGGTCTTTTCGACGCCAGGGGCCAGATGGCAACCAATGCACATGGCGTTGTAGTTACCGGCGCCGATGCGAATCAGGTTTTCATTCTTGAGGTCCGGTACCTCGATATCCCTGGCCCGTACCTCGATGGACCGATCCCGGGCCATGGCCAGAAAGGCATGCACGGCCGGGAAATGGGGATCATCAGCCCCGACGTTCACCAGGCCAAAGTAAGCTGCGCCCAATACGCCCGCACCGGCGATGGCGCCTGCTGCAACAAGCGTTGTAATTGTTTTTTTCATGTCGGGCTCTCAAAACCACATGCGAATGCCGGCAACGAAACGCGCTTCATCCACATCACCACCCTCGTCGCGGACGAAATCAGCCGTTTTGCCGTAGGAGCGGCTCCAGGTGATGCCTATGTAAGGTGCGAACTGGCGAACGATTTCATACCGTAGCCGCAGCCCGACCTCGGTATTCGCCAGGCCAGAACCCACGCCTCGCTCAGGGTCGTTCTTGCCATAGAAATTGGCTTCGGCGGTGGGCTGAAGGATCAGGCGATTGGTCAGCAGAATGTCGTAGTCGCCTTCCAGGCGCGCGGCGGTTTGACCGTTCTCACCCAGGAACGCGGTGGCTTCGGCCTCGAAGCCGTAAAGCGCCATGCCCTGGATGCCGAACGCCGCCCAGGTTTGCGGTGATTGCGGTTTGAAATCCTGGCGCACCCCGGCAACTACATCCCACCAGGGGCTGATAGCGCGGCCATAGAGCAGCTGCAACTCGGCATCTTCGGTGACGCCGTTGGTGCGTTCGCCTTCGGAGCGAATCCACAACCGGTTGATATCGCCGCCGACCCACCCGGTAGCATCCCAGGCCAGGGTGCTGCCTTCGTCTGCATCCTGATACTCAAGCTGGTCCAGCAAGAAGAAGCTATTGAGCGCGCTGTCGTGTACCTGATGCCCGCCCAATGGGGGGAATGCCGCCTGCCGGTCTGCATCCGTCAATTCGGGAATCGGCGTTCGGCTGGTCGTCGCAGGGCTGGCAGTACCATGGTTCATCTTCGAGTTATCCATGCCCCCATGATCCATGCCCTGCATGCTGCCATGATTCATCTGGCTAGGGTCCATGCCCGACATGGAGCCGTGCCCCATCGCCGAATGGTCCATTTCGCCAGCGGCGAAGCTGGGTGCAGCACCCAGCATGCCGAGTGAAACGGCCAGGGCCAGCAGCGAGGGTCGCGCCGGGCTATTGGCCATCTTTCCCTGCCTTGGCGTTGTCGCTGCCCTGCGATTCCATCATCTTGCTGTGATCCATACCTTCCATCGAGCCATGGTCCATGCCCTTCATGGCGCTGTGATCCATGCCCTTCATGGAACCGTGGTCCATGCCTTGAGCGCCCTTGGCTTTTGCTGCATCTGCGGCTTTCTGGGTGTGTTGCTCATGGTTGTCACCGGCCCACGACGACGGGGCATAAACAGCCAGCAGGCCAGCCATCGCAGCAGAGAGGAAAAACGCGCTTCGTTTCATAGGTTTGTTCATCTCGGATCTCCAGTTCATTCGTCCACGCGGACTTCTCGGAACATGCCCATTTCCATGTGGAACAGCAGGTGGCAGTGATAGGCCCAGCGCCCCAAAGCATCCGCAGTCACGCGGTAACTTCGTTTCGAGCCAGGCGGCATGTCGATGGTGTGCTTGCGCACCATGAAGTTGCCGTTCTCATCCTCCAGGTCGCTCCACATGCCATGCAGGTGGATGGGGTGAGTCATCATGGTGTCGTTGACCAAGGTGATACGAAGGCGCTCCCCGTATTTGAGGCGCAGCGGCTCGGCATCGGAAAACTTGACCCCGTCGAACGACCAGGCGAACTTTTCCATGTGGCCTGTGAGGTGCAACTCGATGGTGCGGCCAGGTTCTCGGCCGTCGGGATCAATGAAGGTGCTGCGCAGGTCCGCATACGTCAGCACACGTCGGCCGTTGTTACGCAGCCCGATGCCCGGGTCGCTCAGTTTTGGCGTGGGGCTCATCGTCTGCATGTCGACCAAGGGGTTGTTGGTCTCTGAGTCAGGATGGCCCTGCATGGCTCCACTCATGCCAGCCATGCTGCCGTGATCCATGCCGGCCATCTGGCTGTGGTCCATGCCAGCCATGCTGCCATGGTCCATCCCCGACATGCCGCTGTGATCCATACCCATGTCACTCATGGAAATCAGCGGGCGTGGATCAACAGCTGGAACAGCCGCTTGCAAGCCTTCGCGGATAGCCAAGGTGCCCCTGGCATAACCGGTGCGGTCCATGGATTGAGCAAAGAGGGTGTATGCCTGCTCATCCTCGGGCTCGACAATCACATCGTAGGTTTCAGCAACCGCGATACGGAACTCGTCGACCGCTACCGGCTTCACATATTGCCCATCCGCCGCAACCACGGTCATCTTCAGGCCGGGAATACGCACGTCGAAATACGTCATGGCGGAGCCGTTGATGAAGCGCAGGCGGATTTTTTCGCCAGGCTTGAATACCCCCGTCCAGTTGGCGCCCGGGGCCTGGCCATTCATGAGGTAGGTGTAGGTGTATCCGCTCACGTCCGCGAGATCGGTGGGGCTCATGTTCATTTCGGCCCACATCGTGCGATCCGCCACCGCAGCGGACCAGCCCATTTCGCTCACGTCGTTGACGAAATCACCCACCGTCCGTTTGTGGAAATTGTAGTAGTCAGACTGTTTCTTGAGCTTGGACAGCACCCGGGCAGGGTCTTCATCCGTCCAGTCGCTGAGCATCACCACGTAATCCCGGTCATAGGTGAACGGCTCGGGTTCTTTCGCATCGATGACCAGCGCGCCGTACACCCCAACCTGTTCCTGGAAGCCTGAGTGGCTGTGGTACCAGTAGGTGCCGTTCTGATGGACTTTGAACCTGTACTCATACAGGCCATCCGGGGCGATGCCATGGAAGCTCAGGCCAGGCACACCATCCATGTTGGCCGGCAGGATGATGCCGTGCCAGTGGATGGAGGTGTCCTGCTTCAAACGGTTGCGCACGCGAAGCGTAACGGTATCGCCTTCGCGCCAGCGAAGCGTTGGGCCAGGTATGGAGCCGTTGATGGCCATCGCTGTGCGCCTTGTGCCGGTGATATTGACCGGCAGTTCACCGATGTACAGGTCGAAGTCGCTGCCTGTCAGCACGTTTGGCTGGCCAGGGCTGGTCAAGGCCCACACCGGCGTGCGCCACATGCCCAGCCCGCCGAGCAGTCCGGTAGCGGCCAGGCCTTTGACGAAGGTGCGTCTTGTGGTTTTGCTTTGCATGCCGTTGCGTCCAGTCGTGTGGGGTGCGGATATCCCGGCTGCTGGGTGTCGCAGCCCACGACCAAACTAGCGAGTTGCCGCTGTCAGAAAACTGAGTCCGACATTACTTTTTCGTCAGCTTCTTGAAGGAGGGAGGTAGGCCGCAGAGGGCTTGGGATGGCTTTCGGCGAGGCATTAAAAAGCCGGCTTGTGGCCGGCTTCTCGGGGACGCTTCCGACTAATTTATGGTAAGCCGCAATCGCCTTAACTGAGTGGCCATCAAGGGCCTGAAAGAAATGGCAGATGCCCGTGTGGGATATCGCCAGAGCCCTCTGGACCGCGGCTTGCGCCGGTCGGGGCTGAATGTGCCGCGTAGCATACAAGGGCACGCGCAGGATGCCCAGCAAAAAATGGCACAGGGTGTTTCAGCCAGGCCGCTGTTGGCGGAAATGCGACCAGTGAAACACCCAGCCAAGAATTTCCAGGCCCTGCGCCTGGCACTGTGCGGGGGTGTAGCGTTCGACTGCGTAGTTGCGCCGGTCATGGCTGTGCAGGTACAGCGTACCGTGCTGGCCAAGGCTGAGGTTGTTCACCCTGAGCATGCCGTTGTGCAGCAGGGCATAGGTTTCACCCTCGACCACTCGGGTCATGCCCAGGTCGATGGCCAGGCTGGCATTCAGCGGAATCAGGGGCAGCATGTTGCTGGCCGGCATTGCCAGGCAGATCGCATTGGCAGCATGCACACCCAGCCCCCTCAAGGCTTTTGCCGGCAAGCGCAGGTGTTTGCTGGCCACCGGCGACAGCTGGCCTTGTTGCAACTGGTAGTAAGGCACCTTCACTGCCCGGCCATGTTCCACCGACAGCGGAGAGGGCGGGTTGACGGGCGTCGGCCGGGGCGCGCCGCTGCGCAGGATCGGGTTGGGATGTTTGGGCCCTTCTCCGGTGCGTAGCCAACGGCGGTGCACACAGAACAAGTCGGCCAGTTCGTCCAGCCGGGCCAAAGGCACACCACGTTTGAACCAGTTGTTGACGTGCTGCGGTGTGACGCTGCGTTGGGCGGCAAAATCGGAAGGGGTCAGGCCACATTCGTGGAGCAGGGCTTTGAGGCGGTCGCCGGAAGTGTTCATGGTAGCGAGTGTAGCGGCGGGGGTGTCAGCAAGGATATGAACCGGGTGTTGACAGGGGTTGTACGAAAAGAGGTGGTTTGTAGGGAGTTGATGTAGGACTGCGTAGGATTCATTACCAGCACCCTGAGCATCGCCCATTCAGGCATAAAAAAACCCCGCCATGGCGGGGTTCTTCCTGCAACCGGTATCAGCCCTTGTAGGCAGCAACCGATTTGGTGATCGCGGCACGGGCGGCGTCGGCGCCTTCCCAACCTTCGATCTTGACCCACTTGCCCTTCTCGAGATCTTTGTAGTTGGCAAAGAAGTGCTCGATCTGCTGGATCAGCAGGGCTGGCAGGTCGGTGTATTCCTTCACGTCAACGTACAGCTGCGACAGCTTGTCGTGAGGAACAGCGATGACCTTGGCGTCGCCGCCGCCGTCGTCGGTCATGTTCAGCACGCCAACCGGACGGGCGCGGATAACCGAGCCTGGCGCTACCGGGTAAGGGGTAACAACCAGCACGTCCAGCGGATCACCGTCGTCAGCCAGGGTGTTCGGAATGAAGCCGTAGTTGGCTGGGTAGAACATTGGGGTAGCCATGAAACGGTCGACGAACAGGGTGTCGCTGTCCTTGTCGATTTCGTATTTGATCGGCGCGTGGTTGGCCGGGATCTCGATGGCGACGTAGATGTCGTTCGGCAGGTCTTTGCCCGCCGGAATCTTGCTGTAGCTCATTGGGCAGTGCCCCCGTGTTTGACCAAAAAAGTGGCGGCGATTATAGGCACATTCTGCCGGGGCATGCCACGCCTGGCCTGATGTGCGGCCCCGTCAGGCGTGGCTTTCGCGGTATTCGGGGTGTTCGGCCTGTAGCTGGCGCAGGCGCGCCAGCGGGTCTTGCCGGTAGAACAGCGACAACTGGCGGTAGACCAATGGATAAGCCTGCTGCAGCAGGTCGGGGGCACTAAAGAAGTATTCGCTGGTGACCGCAAAGAACTCCGCCGGGTTTTCCGCGGCATAGGGGTCGATGGCGGTTTCGGCGTCGGGGTTGGCGTCCAGCTGGCGGTTGAGGTCGTCGTAGGCTTGTTGCATGGCCGTTGCCCACTCATCCACCGGCATGCCGCTGTGCAGCGGGGGCAGGCCGTTGGCATCGCCATTGAGCATGTCGAGCTTGTGCGCCAGCTCATGGATGACGAGGTTGTAGGCCTCCCAGCCGCCACTGGCCAGCACGCCGTTCCAGGCCAGGATGATCGGCCCCTGCTGCCAGGCTTCGCCGCTGTGCTCGCCGTCCCAGACGTGCTCCACGCCACTGGCATCGCGGTGGCGCTGGGGGCTTTTGAAGTCGTCGGGGTACAGGATGATTTCGTGGAAACCCTGGTACCAGTTCAGCTCGCCCAGGTGCAGCAGTGGCAGTTGCGCCTGGGCGGCCAGCAGCAGGCGCTGCTCGTCGTCCAGTTCGACGCCGGGCAGGCAGGTGAGGTGCTTGTCGAGCAGGAACAGGATGCAGGCTTCGCGCAGCCAGTGGTCTTCGGCGTCACTGATGCCGTCCAGCATCGGCAGGCGCTCGCGTACGGCCTGCCATTGCTGGGGGGAGATAGGGTAGCGCGCCAGGGTGCGCTTGCGCCGCCAGGCGCTGAACGACCACATGAGCGGCGGTCAGTGAGCCTTGGCGGCCCGGCCCAGGCGGCCGCGCAGCAGGCCGAGGATCATCGGCACCAGCGAGAGGATGATGATGCCCACCACCATCAGCGACAGGTGTTGCTTGATGAACGGCACGTTACCGAAGAAGTAACCCAGGGTAACCAGGCCTCCCACCCACAGCAGCGAACCGGCGATGCTGAAACCGAGGAAGCGTGGGTAATGCATGTGCGCGATGCCGGCGACGAACGGTGCAAAGGTACGCAGGATGGGCAGGAAGCGCGCCATGGTCACGGTCTTGCCGCCGTGGCGTTCGTAGAAGTCGTGGGTACGCTGCAGGTAATCGCGGCGGAAGATCTTCGAGTTGGGGTTGTTGAACAACCGCTCGCCGGCCGTTCGCCCTATCACGTAGTTGGTACTGTCCCCCAGGATGGCGGCAGCCATCAGCAGGCCGGCCAGCAGCACCGGGTCCATGCCACCACCAGCGGCCACGGCGCCAGCGATGAACAGCAGCGAATCGCCTGGCAGGAAAGGCATTACCACCAGCCCTGTTTCACAGAAAATGACGGTAAACAGGATGGCGTAGATCCAGGGACCGTAATTGGTGACCAGCAGATCGAGGTAGGCATCGAGATGCAGGATAAGGTCCAGCGGGTTGAAATCCATGTACAGCACCTGTGTTCTGGGGCGTAGGCTCGGTTACCTGGGGATGGGTAAATTTTCACACATGACAGGTGGGGCATTATACGGCTAAGTCAGGATCATGCCCGGGGAGTTTGTAGCGGGGGGTTACGGCAGGTGCTTCCTGTGCTGGCCTTTTCGCGGGCACGCCCGCGAAAGGGCCGGGACTGTCAATCCTGGCTGATTGGCAGGATGTAGCTCTTGAACTCGGTGTCTTCACGAAAACCGATGGATTCGTAGGTCTTGTGCGCAACTTCGTTGTCCGCGCTGGTCGAAACCCGCATGCGCACGGCGTTGGTCTCTTTCGCCATTTTCTTCGCCTCACGCATCAGGTGGTCAGCCACCAGCATGCGCCGCGAGTCTTCGGCCACGTAGATGTCGTTGAGTATCCATACCCGCTTCAGCGATAGCGACGAATAGCTGGGGTACAACTGGCAGAAGCCCATCAGCTTGCTGTCGTCATCATCCGGTAGCGCCAGGTAGATCACCGATTCATCCCGTTTCAGGCGCTTTTCCAGAAAGCTGCGCGAGCTGTCGGGATAGGGCAGCTGCCCATAGAACTCACGGTATCTGACGAACAGTGGCGTGAGCAGGTCGAGGTGTTCCAGGGTTGCCTTGATGATGCGCATGTGCGGCCCTCAGAGTCCATTTAGGGAAACAGCGGAATGCCTGCAGCGTTCAAGGGCATGCTGCCCAATGCGCGTCACAAGTGCAATCCGCCTTCCGTGACATGTTTTTTACCCTTTGCCGAGCAGGAAGTTGCCTTTCTGGTTGGCGCTGTCTTCACTTTCCAGGCTATGGACCTCGGCTTCGTCCTTCAGATTCACCCCGGAAAGCTGGCGTTTGCAGGCTTCGCGCATCAAGTACAGCAAGCGGTGCGCCGCCATGCCATAGCTCAGGCCCTCCAGGCGGATGTTGGAAATGCAGTTGCGGTAGGCATCGGTCAGGCCGACCTTCGGCGCGTAGGTGAAATACAGGCCCAGGCTGTCGGGCGAGCTGAGCCCTGGGCGTTCGCCGATCAGCATCACGGTCATCCGTGCGCCCAGCAATTCGCCGACCTCGTCTGCCACTGCCACGCGGCCCTGCTGTACCAGCACCACAGGGGCGCTGGTCCAGCCATCAGCGGCCGCTTGCTCCTCGAAACGGCTCAGGAACGGTAGGGTGTGGCGATGAACAGCCAGCGCCGACAGGCCATCGGCAACCACGATGGCCAGGTCGACGCCGCCGGGGTTCGCCTGTGCGTGCTGGCGCAGGGTGGCAATCGAGTCTTCGTTGAGCCGCCGGCCCAGGTCCGGGCGCTGCAGGTACTGGTGGCGGTCGCTGGCGGCACTGTGCAGCACCAGGCTGTCACGGCCACGGTCACTCAGTTGGGTCGCCAGGCCGGCGTGGTCGAAGGCCAGGTGCACGGCATCGCGGGCCTGGGCATGGGCGAACTGGAAGTCCAGCTGCGCCCCGGTCGGCAGGCTGGTGCCGGTGCGGCCCAGGGCGATGCGTGCCGGGGTCAGGTTGCGCAGGGCCAGCCAAGGGTTGTCGGGGGTAGGTGTGCGAGGGTCCATGGTCATCCCTATGCAAGCTGTGCCAAGGCCTGGCGGAAGGCCGGCGGCAGGTTGTCACCAAAGCGCACCCGGCCATCGGCCTGGGTGAAGATGCCGGTGCGGGCCAGCCACGCTTCGAACTCCGGCCCGGGCTTCAGGCCCAGGGTCTGGCGCGCGTACAGCGCGTCGTGGAACGAGGTGGTCTGGTAGTTGAGCATGATGTCGTCGGAACCGGGGATACCCATGATGAAGTTGATCCCGGCCACCCCCAGCAGGGTCAGCAGGGTGTCCATGTCGTCCTGGTCGGCTTCGGCGTGGTTGGTGTAGCAGATATCGCAGCCCATCGGCACGCCCAGCAGCTTGCCGCAGAAGTGGTCTTCCAGGCCGGCGCGGATGATCTGCTTGCCGTTGTACAGGTACTCCGGGCCGATGAAACCGACCACGGTGTTGACCAGAAACGGCTTGAAGTGGCGGGCCACGGCATAGGCGCGGGTTTCGCAGGTTTGCTGGTCGACGCCGTGGTGGGCGTTGGCCGACAGCGCGCTGCCCTGGCCGGTTTCGAAGTACATCAGGTTTTGCCCAAGGGTGCCGCGCTTCAGCGACAGGCCCGCTTCGTAGCCTTCCTGCAGTACGTTCAGGTTGATGCCAAACCCGGCGTTGGCCGCCTCGGTACCGGCGATGGACTGGAACACCAGGTCCAGCGGCACGCCACGGTTGATCGCCTCGATCGAGGTGGTGACGTGGGTCAGCACACAGGCCTGGGTAGGGATGTCGTAGCGCTGGATGATGGCGTCGAGCATTTCCAGCAGGGCGCAGATCGAGGCGATGCTGTCGGTGGCCGGGTTGATGCCGATCATGGCATCGCCGTTGCCGTACAGCAGGCCATCGAGGATGCTGGCGGCGATACCGGCCGGCTCGTCGGTCGGGTGGTTGGGCTGCAGCCGGGTCGACAGGCGCCCGCGCAGGCCCATGGTGCCGCGAAAACGGGTAACAACGCGGATCTTCTGCGCCACCAGCACCAGGTCCTGGACACGCATGATCTTCGAGACCGCTGCTGCCATTTCCGGTGTCAGCCCGGGCGCCAGGGCGCGCAGGCTGTCTTCATCGGCCTCTTCGCTCAGCAGCCAGTCACGCAGGCCGCCCACGGTCAGGTGGCTGACCGGTGCGAACGCCTGGGCATCGTGGGTATCGACGATAAGGCGGGTAACCTCGTCATCTTCGTAAGGGATCAGCGCTTCATTGAGAAAGTGCGTCAGCGGGATATTGGCCAGCGCCATCTGCGCGGCAACGCGTTCGCCGTCGTTGCTGGCTGCAACGCCTGCCAGGTAGTCCCCGGAGCGTGCCGGGCTGGCCTTGGCCATCACTTCCTTGAGGCTGTCGAAGCGGTAGACCAGGTGGCCGACCGTGTGTACGAAACTTGCCATACAGAATCTCCAGAGCCGCAGGTTGCCCTGCGGCGGGTGGCGGCAATCAGTGCAGGGCCTCTTCGGCCTTCTGGATCGCGGCGAATTCCTCTTCCGGTGTGCCCGCAACCAGGTGGTGGCGGCTGTAGAAAGCAAAGTAGGCAATTAATACCGCATAGATCACTGCGGCGCCAATCACCACCCGTGGGTCGACCAGGAAGCCGGCAACCACAGCGATGCAGGCCAGCACCAGCGCGACGCCCGAGGTAAAGATGCCACCGGGGGTGCGGTATGGGCGCTCCATCTTCGGCCGGCGGATGCGCAGGGTGATGTGTGCGGCCATCATCAGCACGTAAGAAAGGGTAGCGCCGAATACGGCTACCAGAATCAGCAGGTCACCCTGGCCGGTCAGCGACAGGGCAAAGCCGATGATGCCGGGGATGATCAAGGCCAGCACCGGCGCCTTGCTTTTGTTGGTTTCCGACAGCTTGCGCGGCAGGTAGCCGGCGCGGGACAGGGCGAAGATCTGCCGGGAATAGGCGTAGATGATCGAGAAGAAGCTGGCGATCAGCCCGGCCAGGCCGACCAGGTTGACGAAACCGCCCATCCAGGTACTGCCGCCATAGGCTTTGGACAGTGCCTCGACCAGCGGGTTACCGGACGCTTTCAGTGCTTCGGAGCCTGCACCGCCGGGGCCGACTACCAGAATCAGCAGGGCGAAGGCCAACAGTACCAGCATGGCACCGATCAGGCCGCGTGGCAGGTCACGCTTGGGGTTCTTGGTTTCTTCGGCGGCCAGCGGCACACCTTCGACAGCCAGGAAGAACCAGATGGCATAAGGAATGGCCGCCCACACGCCCACATAACCGAACGGCAGGAAGCTGCTGGCGCCCACCGCGTCCGTTTTGGCGATGTCGAACAGGTTGGCTGCATCAAAATGGGGCACCATGCTCACCAGGAACACCGCCAGGGCGATGGCGGCGATGGCGGTGATGATGAACATCAGCTTCAGCGCTTCCCCCACACCGAAGATGTGGATGCCGATGAACACGATGTAGAACGCCAGGTAGATCATCCAGCCGCCGATGCCGAACAGTGACTGGCAATAAGCGCCGATGAACACGGCAATGGCGGCAGGGGCGATGGCGTATTCGATGAGGATCGCCGTACCGGTCAGAAAGCCGCCCCACGGGCCGAACGCACTGCGGGCAAAGCCGTAGCCGCCGCCTGCGGTGGGGATCATCGACGACAGTTCGGCCAGCGAAAAGCACATGCACAGGTACATGGTGGCCATCAGCAAGGTGGCGAGGAACATGCCGCCCCAGCCGCCCTGGGCCAGGCCGAAGTTCCAGCCGGCATAGTCGCCGGAAATGACGTAGGCCACGCCCAGGCCGACCAGCAGTACCCAGCCGGCGGCGCCTTTTTTCAGTTCACGTTGCTGGAAATAGTCCGAGCCGACTTTTTCGAAGTCGACAGAAGAGCCTGCCGGCGAGCCGGCGGAATGATCGCTTGGCATAGTTTCACCTGTTCTTTTTCTTGGTGGCCGGAAGGGTTCCGGGCCGATGGTGATGGGTACTGCAGGAAGCGAGCCAGAGCGGTTCGTGAACGCGAACCGCTCTGGCTGACGGGCTTAGAAGAAGCCCAGCGGGTTAATGTCGTAGCTCACCAGCAAGTTCTTGGTTTGCTGATAGTGGTCCAGCATCATCTTGTGGGTCTCACGGCCAACACCGGACTTCTTGTAGCCGCCGAACGCCGCATGCGCCGGGTACAGGTGGTAGCAGTTGGTCCATACGCGGCCAGCCTTGATCCCGCGGCCCATGCGGTAGGCACGGTTGATATCGCGGGTCCACACGCCGGCACCCAGGCCGAACTCGGTGTCGTTGGCAATCGCCAGGGCTTCGGCTTCGTCCTTGAAGGTGGTGACGCTGACCACCGGACCGAAGATTTCCTCCTGGAACACGCGCATCTTGTTGTTGCCCTTGAGCAGGGTCGGCTGGATGTAGTAACCGGTGGCCAGCGAGCCTTCCAGTTTTTCCACCTTGCCGCCGGTCAGCAGCTCGGCACCTTCGTCCTGGGCGATCTGCAGGTACGAGAGGATCTTCTCGAACTGCTGTTGCGAAGCCTGGGCGCCGACCATGGTGTCGGTGTCCAGCGGGTCGCCGCGTTTGATCTGCAGCACCTTCTTCATCACCACTTCCATGAACTGCGGGTAGATCGACTCCTGTACCAGTGCCCGGGATGGGCAGGTGCACACTTCGCCCTGGTTGAAGAACGCCAGCACCATGCCTTCGGCCGCCTTCTCGATGAAGCTCGGCTCGGCTTGCATGATGTCTTCGAAGTACACGTTCGGCGACTTGCCGCCCAGTTCCACGGTGGATGGAATGATGTTTTCGGCTGCGCACTTCATGATGTGCGAGCCCACCGGGGTGGACCCGGTGAAGGCGATCTTGGCGATGCGCTTGCTGGTGGCCAGGGCTTCACCGGCTTCGCGGCCAAAGCCTTGCACCACGTTGAGCACGCCTTTTGGCAGCAGGTCGCCAATTAGTTCGACCAGCACGGTGATGCCCAGCGGGGTCTGCTCGGCAGGTTTGAGCACCACGCAGTTGCCGGCGGCCAGGGCCGGGGCAAGTTTCCAGGCGGCCATCAGGATCGGGAAGTTCCACGGGATGATCTGCCCGACCACGCCCAGCGGTTCGTGAATGTGGTAGGCCACGGTGCCTTCGTTGATTTCTGCAGCACCGCCCTCTTGGGCGCGGATGCAGCCGGCGAAGTAGCGGAAGTGGTCGACCGCCAGCGGGATGTCGGCGTTGAGGGTTTCGCGGACTGGCTTGCCGTTGTCCCAGGTTTCGGTAATCGCCAGCAGTTCGAGGTTTTGCTCGATGCGGTCGGCGATCTTCAACAGCACGTTTGAGCGGTCCTGCACTGACGTGCGGCCCCAGGCGTCGGCAGCGGCGTGGGCGGCGTCGAGCGCTTTATCGATGTCTTCGGCAGTGGAACGGGGGAATTCGGCGATCAGTTTGCCATTCACCGGGGACGTGTTTTCAAAGTACTGCCCCTTGACCGGAGCTACGAACTCGCCACCGATGTAGTTGCCGTAGCGGCTCTTGAAGGAAACCTTCGCGCCCTCGGTACCGGGATGTGCGTAACGCATGGTGTGTCTCCTGGCTGTTATGTTTGTTGAGGAGTTGGAAAGCGTAGAGCAAAGGTTGGGCCAGCGTTTCGCACGCCAGTCAAATCAATGACTTGGGTCAGCTACCAAGGCCTGCTGATAAGCCCTTGTACCAGCGCCGATACGCGCAGGGGTGACACTTTGTGCCATTTACGACACGTCCCAGGCGGGTGCATTGCAAAGGCTTCCCGGGTGGAGGATGCTGGCAGGACTCTCTATCTGCGGAGAACTACAACAAATGCAGAGCAATCCTTTCATTCGCCATGCCCAGCAAGTGCATACCGTTGCCCATGGTGGGGCCGGGGAGGGGGGCAGTGACCCGTCCATCGCCCGTTCCTGGCTGCGCTGCCTGGAGGACTACCACCTCGACCCTTCGGTAATCGAGGCGCCCGTGGTGCTAGAGCATGGGCGTTTGCTGGAAAGCCGCGAGCGCCTGCGCCAGGTGCTGCAAATTGCCGATCATGAAATGAACAGCCTGCACCAGCAGCTTTCCGGCGCCGGCCATGCGGTACTGCTGACCGACGCCCGCGGGGTGATCCTCAACTGCGTCAGCGCGGCCACCGAGCGGCGCAGCTTCGAGCGTGCCGGGCTGTGGTTGGGCGCCGACTGGAGCGAGGCGCGCGAGGGCACCAACGGCATCGGCACCTGCCTGGTCGAGCGCCAGGCATTGACCATTCACCAGAACGAGCACTTTCGCGGCCGCCACACTGGCCTGACCTGCTCGGCCAGCCCGGTGTTCGACCCGCATGGCGAGTTGCTGGCGGTGCTGGATGTGTCATCCGCGCGGCCTGACGTTTCGCGCCAGAGCCAGTTCCACACCATGGCGCTGGTGAACCTGTCGGCGAAGATGATTGAAAGCTGCTATTTCCTGCGCCACTTCGAGCAGCAGTGGCTGTTGCGTTTTCACCTGCAGGCCGAGTCGGTCGGCCTGTTCAGCGAAGGCCTGCTGGCGTTCGACGGCGATGGGCGGATTTGTGCTGCCAACCAGAGCGCGTTGAACCTGCTGGGCAGCGTGCGCGGTGGCGTGCTGGGCAAACCCGTGGAGCGTTTTTTTGCCTGTAGCCACGACGAACTGTTCAGCCGCGCCACCCCCGCTGGCAGCACGGTCTGGCCGCTGCATACGCTGGACGGTCGCCAAGTGTTTGCCAGCCTGCGCGGCAAGGCCCGTGCGCCCGTGTGGTCGGTGCCTGTTGCGCAACCCTTGCCCATGCACCCGATGGAACCGGCCATCTGCCTGCTCGACCCGGCTCTGCAGAACGAATTCCGCCGCAGCGTACGGGTGTTCGAGCGTGACGTGCCGCTGTTGCTACGTGGTGAAACCGGTTGTGGCAAAGAAGCGTTTGCCCAGGCCGTGCACCAGGCCAGCGGGCGACGCGGCAAGCCGTTCATCGCCATCAACTGTGCCTCGATCCCGGAAAGCCTGATCGAGAGCGAGTTGTTCGGTTACCGAGGCGGCAGTTTTACCGGAGCACGCAAAGAAGGCATGCGCGGCAAGCTGCTGCAGGCCGATGGCGGCACCTTGCTGCTGGACGAGATCGGCGACATGCCGCTGGCCTTGCAAACCCGCCTGCTGCGGGTACTGGAAGAGCGCCAGGTGGTGCCCATCGGTGGCGAGCCGCAAGCGGTGGATGTCCGTATTGTCAGCGCCACCCACCGCGACTTGCTGGAGCGGGTGGAGCAGGGCAGTTTCCGCGAGGACCTGTATTACCGCCTGAATGGCCTGGAGGTGGCGTTGCCGGCGGTGCGTGAGCGCAGTGACAAAACACAGCTGCTGGACTTTTTGCTGCATCAGGAGGCGCAGGGGCAACGTGTCGAACTGGAGCCCAGGGCGCGTCAGGCGCTGCTGGACTTTGCCTGGCCGGGTAATGTGCGGCAGATGCGCAACGTGCTGCGTACCTTGGTGGCGCTTTGCGAGAAAGCCCGAATCGAGTTCTCGGATCTCCCCGCTATTGTTCGCGAGGGCTTCGCCCTCGATCGCCGGCAAGCCAGCTCCCACAGGTACTGCACCAAGCCTGAGGCGCGTGCAAACCCTGTGGGATCTGGCTTGCCGGCGATAGGGCCAGTTGTGTTGGAGGATGCCGAGCGCCAAGCGCTGATGGCGACCCTGGAGGCAAAACACTGGCACTTGACCCGTGTCGCCGAGCATTTGGGCATCAGCCGTAATACCTTGTATCGAAAACTGCGCAAACACGGCATTGCGAGGGCCGACTGAGCGAAACAGCGGGTGCGATTTGTCGCGCCCTGGGCTACCCTGCCTCGATGTTTTGCGAGGTCGACCATGCATATTCACATTCTCGGTATTTGCGGCACTTTCATGGGCTCGCTGGCGGTGCTGGCCAAGGAACTTGGCCATCGCGTCACCGGCTCGGACGCCAACGTCTATCCCCCGATGAGCACTCAGCTCGAAGCCCAGGGCATCGAACTGACCCAAGGCTATGACCCGGCCCAGCTGGACCCGGCACCCGACCTGGTGGTCATCGGCAACGCCATGTCACGCGGCAACCCGGCAGTGGAATACGTGCTGAACAAGGGCCTGCCCTATGTTTCCGGCCCGCAGTGGCTGGCCGACCATGTGCTGCAAGGCCGCTGGGTGCTGGCCGTTGCCGGTACCCACGGCAAGACCACCACCAGCAGCATGCTGGCCTGGGTGCTGGAGCACGCCGGCATGAGCCCGGGCTTCCTGATTGGCGGTGTGCCGCAGAATTTCTCGGTATCGGCCCGCCTGGGCGACACGCCGTTCTTCGTCGTCGAAGCCGACGAGTACGACAGCGCCTTCTTCGACAAGCGCTCGAAGTTCGTGCATTACCACCCGCGTACCGCGATCCTCAACAACCTTGAGTTCGACCACGCGGACATCTTCCCGGACCTGGCCTCGATCGAGCGGCAGTTCCACCACCTGGTACGCACCATCCCGAGCGAAGGCCTGGTGATTCACCCTACCACCGAGCAAGCGCTGGAGCGGGTGATCGGCATGGGCTGCTGGACCCCGGTGCAGACCACAGGCGTGGGTGGCCAGTGGCAGGCGCGCCTGCTCAGCCCCGACGGCTCGCGTTTCGAAGTCTTGTTCGAAGGCGAAGCGCAAGGCGTGGTGGACTGGGCACTGACGGGCCAGCACAACGTTGCCAACGCGCTGGCCACCCTGGCCGCCGCCCGCCATGTCGGCGTGGCCCCGGCCATGGGCATCGAAGGCCTCAGCGCGTTCAAGAGCGTAAAACGGCGCATGGAAAAGGTGGCCGAAGTGCAGGGCGTGACCATCTACGATGATTTCGCCCACCACCCGACTGCCATCGCCACCACCCTCGATGGCCTGCGCAAGCGTGTTGGCGAGGCCCCGGTGATTGCCGTGATCGAACCACGCTCCAATTCGATGAAGCTGGGCGCCCACCGTGACGGTTTGCCAGAGAGCGTCAACGACGCCGACCAGGTCATCTGGTACGCCCCGGCCAACCTCGGCTGGGACCTGGCGGCCACCGCCGCGCAGTGCAAGGTCCCGAGTGTGGTAGCCGACAGCCTTGACGCGATCATCGAGCGGGTCAAGGGCCAGGCCCGCCCGGGCACTCATGTGGTGATCATGAGCAACGGCGGCTTTGGCGGCCTGCACGGCAAACTGGCCGAGGCGCTGAAGTGAGCGGGCCGGAACGCATCACCCTGGCCATGACGGGCGCCTCGGGCGCCCAGTATGGCCTGCGCCTGCTCGATTGCCTGGTGCGCGAAGACCGCGAAGTGCACTTCCTGATCTCCAAGGCCGCGCAACTGGTAATGGCCACCGAGACCGACGTGCTGTTGCCGGCCAAGCCCCAGGCGATGCAGGCCTTCCTTACCGAATACACCGGCGCCGCCGACGGGCAGATCCGCGTGTATGGCAAGGAAGACTGGATGTCGCCGGTGGCCTCCGGCTCCGGTGCCCCGGCGGCGATGGTGGTAGTGCCTTGTTCCACCGGCACCTTGTCGGCCATTGCCACCGGTGCCTGCAACAACCTGATCGAACGCGCTGCCGACGTTACCCTCAAGGAGCGTCGGCAACTGATCCTGGTGCCACGCGAAGCGCCGTTTTCCACCATCCACCTGGAAAACATGCTCAAGCTGTCGCAGATGGGCGCGGTGATCCTGCCGGCGGCACCGGGCTTCTACCATCAGCCGCAGACCATCGACGACCTGGTCGACTTTGTCGTGGCGCGTATTCTCAACCTGCTGAACATTCCCCAGGACATGTTGCCGCGCTGGGGTGAACACCACTTTGGGGTGGATGATTGAAGCGAGCGTTGGTGGGGGGGCTGGCGCTGGTGATGCTGGGGGGCTGCGCCACGGTACGCACGCTGGATGCCGCCAAGCCCGGGGCGCCGGTGGTGTATGCCGGCACCCGGCTGGATTTGTACGTGATCAATGGTGGGTGCTGCCCGCGAGACCACTACGGGGCTGATGCACCAGCCTATCCTGGGCTGGACCTGCCGGGGAGCATGTTGCTCGATACCCTGTTGTTGCCGTTGTCGTTGCTGACAGCAGCCGGTGTAGGCTTCCAGGCCACCGGTGGCCTGTAACGGCCCTTTCGCGGGCTACCCGCGAAGAGGCCGTCATAGGTAACGCCTATTTCTTGCCCAACCTGCGCAACTCATCCGACTCCACAACCCGTATCCCGTCCTCTTCCTCCAGCGCCAGGCGCCACAGCGCTCGTGCCAGGGTGCAAGCCTCGATCCCTCGGTATTTACCCGGTATCAGCTTGGAAAACGGCGAAACCAACTGCTCACTGAGGCGTGGCTGAATGCGTTCGCCCAGCAGCAACGACGGCCGCACGATGGTCAACTGCGGCCAGTCCTGAGCCTTCAGCGCCTCTTCCATCTCACCTTTGACCCGGTTGTAGAAAATCGACGATTTCGGGTCGGCCCCCAGCGCGCTGACCACTAACAGATGCCGCGCGCCCATTTCCCGGGCACGTTTGCTGAACGCCACCACCATGTCCAGGTCCACCGCACGGAACGCCGATTCGGAGCCGGCCTGCTTCAGCGTGGTGCCCAGGCAGCAATAGGCGATATCGACCCGCCCGGCCAACTGAGGAAGGAATACCGCTGGGTCGCCCACCGGGTTTTCCAGGTGCGGATGCTCGGCCAGCGGCCGGCGAGTGGGCGCCAGTACGCGGGTGATGGTGGGCTCGTTGAGCAGGCGGTCGAGCAGGTGTTCACCCGTCAGACCTGTGGCACCGGCAAGCAGGACATGCTGAGGCGTCAAATACATGATGTCTCTCCCTTGTTACACACAATTCTAGTGGTTGCCGGGCGTTTCCGCTCGTCGCTCCGCGCTGGCTTGTGTGGCGTTACGCAACGCTTCTTCGGCCTGTTGCCGGCGCAGCTGCTGCCAGTGCTCAAGCACGGCGGGCGGCGCCCACAGCTGCGGCTCGGAGGCCTCGAAGCCTTCCCTTTGTTCTCTTTCGGCAACGCTGGTACGTGCCAGTTCAAATGCCTGTTTGAGGTCGTCGGTCTGGTTCAGCGCTTCGGCGAACAGGGCATCGCCAAAGTAGGTGAAGTCGGCTTCTTCCGAGCAACCGAAAGACACGCGGTCGGCCCGGGCCGCCGTCATGATCAGCGTGCGCTCATCCTTGAGCGGGGCGATGTAGCCCCCTGAATAGCAGGCCGAGATGACGATTACCTTGTCTCGATTCTTGAGCGGCGCCAGGGCAGTGGCCAGTTCGTCGGCGGAAAGGTCAGCCAATTGCAGGCGCGGCTGGTCGAGCACCAGTTGATGGTCCTGGCTGCCATGGCTGGTAAGGTAGATGAACACCAGGTCTTCAGGGCCGCTGCGCTCGGCCAGGGTGCGGGCGGCACGGGTAAGGTTTTCGCGAGTGGCCATGGGGCGGGTGGCCATGTGGTCGCGGTGGTTGACCAAGGTCATCTGGCCACGGGCACCAAAGCGCACCTTGAGCATGTTGCTGACGTAGTCGGCTTCGCGCAGGAACACGCTCTGCTGGCCATCCCCGGCCACCACCAGGCTGTACAGCTGGATCGATGGGGCTGAGCGCGGGACACGGGCCAGCGCCTCGTCCAGCAGGCGGCCCTGATTGAGCAGGGCCAGGTCCAGCGGATCGGGTAGCAACTGGCCGTTCTGGTCGCGTACCCGCACGCCATTGACCCAGACGCCGCTTTCGACCTTGCCGCTGGCCAGGATCAATCGCCCATGCCCGTGGTAGGCATCGTTCAGGAAGCCGCCGATGTACTTGCTGCCATCGGCCAGCTGCAGGCTGCCCTGGCCCGACAGGCGCCAGTCGGCGAACTCGCCTTTGTAATGGCTGCCATCGCTGCCCAGCAGTTCGCCTTCGCCGATCAATGAGCCATCCTTGAATTCGCCAATCCACACATCGCCATCGGCGTTTTCGTAACGGCCGCGACCTTCCAGGCGGTTGTCCTTGAACTCGCCGATGTACTGCTCACCGTCAACGCTGTCGTAGGTGCCGCTGCCTTGCAGCTCGCCGTTGACGAAGCGGCCACTGAACTGGTTACCGCTGGCATCGCTGCGTACGCCGGCGCCGTTGGGTTTGCCCTTGGCGAACAGGCCCTGGTAGCGGCTACCGTCGGCCAGTTCCAGTTCGCCCGCGCCGTCGTAGAGGTCGTCCTTGAACTGGCCACGGTAGGTCTGGTCGGCTTGCTTGAGCGTGCCTTCGCCATCGCGGCGGCCATGCTTGAAGGTGCCGGCATAGTGGCTGCCCGGCGTGGTCAGGTCGCCCAGTCCCTGGAACAGCCCCCCGGCGAACTGGCCACGGTACACCTCGCCGTTCTGGCCGTGCCATTCTCCCTGGCCGTGCCACTGGCCGTCCTTGAAGCCGCCGGCGTACCAGCTGCCGTTGGGGTAGTCGATACGGCCCTCGCCCTGCAGCAGGCCATCGACCACCTGCCCCCGGTAACGCCCGCCGTCAGGCAAGCGTGCGTCCGGCGGAAGCAGCGATTCGCCATCGCCACAGGCGGCGAGCAGCAAGACCAAGGTGATGGGGAGCAGTGGACGCATGGCGAAGACCGGGCAATAGGTCTGCCGAGTATGACGCAGAATGGGATCCTGAGACAGCGAGGGCAGATGCTGGCGCATCACCTGGTGTAGGAGCGGCCTTTTGTCGCGAAAGGGCCGCAACGCGGCCCCGGCAATATTACCTGTGATGCACAGATCCTGGGGGCGCTGCGCACCCCTTTCGCGACACAAGGCCGCTCCTACAGGATCTGCGCAGCCTTTGAGGGTTTAATCAGCGCACACCCGGGGAAACGATGATCTTCACGTTCTCCTCTTTGTTGTTCACCAGTTCCTCGAAGCCCAGTTCGACAATCTGCTCCAACCCGATCCGGCCGGTCACCAGCGGGCGAATATCCAGCCTGCCGTCAGCGATGAAGGCAATCACATCGGCAAACTCGCCGTTGTACGCCAACGCTCCCAGTACCTGCTTCTCGGTGGATACCAATTCGAAGAAGTTGAACTCGCTAGGCTCTTCAAAAATACCTACCAGCACGCACTTACCCGCCTTGCGGATGGTGTCGATGGCCAGCTGGGCCGTGTGCTTGTTGCCGATGCACTCAAAGCTCACATCGGCCCCCAACCCAAAGGTCAGTGCGCGGATTTGCGCCAGCGCGTCGCACTGGCTGGGGTCCAGCACCACGGTGGCGCCTACCTCTTTGGCCTTGGCCTTGCGCGCCGAGGACATTTCCAGCGCAATCACTTGCGCCGCGCCCGCAGCCTTGGCGCACATGATGGTGCACAGACCGATGGTGCCGGCACCCACCACCACAACGGTCTGCCCAAGCAGGCTGCCGGCCTTTTTCACCGCGTGCATACCCACCGCCAGCGGTTCGATCAGTGCCCCGGCCTCTGGCGGGAAACCTTGCGGCAAGCGGTACAGCAGGTTGGCGGGTACGTTGACCAACTCGGCAAAGGCGCCATTGTTCATCAGGCCGGTGAACGCCAGGCGCTCGCAGATGTTGTACAGGCCGTGGGTGCAGTAATAGCAAGTACCACAATGCTGGCAGGCGTCCGCCGCCACCGGGTCACCTACCGCAAAGCCCTCCACGCCTTCGCCAAGCTTGGCGATCTGGCCGCAAAATTCGTGGCCGAGGATGCACTGGCCCTGGATGCCGGTCAGCGGGTGTGGTGCCTCCACCGGGATGAACACCGGGCCGGCGACGTATTCGTGCAGGTCGGAGCCGCAGATGCCGCACCAGTCCACCTTGATCTGCACCCAGCCGGGTGCCGGGTCGGCTGGCAGGGGGACCTGTTCGACGCGAATATCATTACGGCCATGCCAGACGGCGGCGCGCATGTGGGTGTGGCTCAGGTCATTCATTGTTGTTCTCCAGGCTCACGGGAAAGGGCTTAGTGCTTGCGCAGGAATGCGAGCATTTGCTGGTTGACCTGTTCGGCCGCCTCCATCTGCACCATATGCCCAGCCTCTGGCAGCACCAGCACTTCGGCCTCCAGGCCCTCTGCGTGGCTGGCCGGGATAATCGCGTCCTTGCCACCCCACACCACCAGTGCCGGATGCTGCCCCAGCACACTGCGCAGGTCGTGGCGCTGCCTGTCACCGTCGGCAATGGCTAATGCCAGCTGGCGCAAGGCCTCATCGACACCTTCCAGGCGCTTGAACTTGAGCATGTCTTCCAGCATCTGCCGGGTGACCAGTGCCGGGTCGGCGAACAGCTGCACCATCTGCGGTTTGAGGGCGTTGCGGTTCGCGGCGGCAACAAAGCCTTGCAGGTACTGCCCATTGATTGCCTCACCCAGACCGGCACTGGCGATCAGGCTCAGGCTGGCCACCCGCTGCGGCGCCAGGCGCGCCACGTTCAGGCTGACCGCGCCCCCCATGGAGTGTCCGGCCAGGTGGGCCTTGGCGATGTCCAGGTGGTCGAGCAGGGCCAGCACGGTTTCGCTCAGTTCATCCAGGTCGCCCCGTTGCAGGGCCTTGGCCGACTCGCCGTGCCCCGGCAGGTCGAGGGCGATCACCCGGCGCTCGGCCGCCAGCGCCGGGTGGTTGAACAGCCAGTTGTTGAGGTCGCCGCCAAAGCCGTGTACCAGTACCAGCGGCGTACCGCCTTCGCCCAGTTCGAACCAGCGCAACAGGCGGCCGCCCACTTCAGCCTTCTGCGGGGCCGGCCCTTGTGCCTGGTCGGCGCCCCCTTCGGCGACGAACTCGGCCTGGAAGCGCTGTACCACCGCATCGATCTCGGATTCCTCGGCTTCGCCTTCCACCACCACCGCCAGCAGCGCGCCAACCGGCAGGGTTTCATCCGGTTTGGCCACCTGGCGGCGCAATACACCACTGAACGGGGCTTCGACGCTGCTGCTGATCTTGTCGGTCTCGACGTCCAGCACCTCGTCGCCTTTGTTGATTTCGTCGCCTTCCTGCTTGAGCCAGGCGTCCACCCGGCCCTCGGTCATCGAAAGGCCCCACTTGGGCATGGTCAGGGTATGGATCTGGCTCATGCGGCACTCCTTGCAGCTTCGATCACCTTGCGCACGGCAGCCTCGATCTTCGCCGCGTCAGGGATGTACAGGTCTTCCAGGGCGTCGGAGAACGGCACCGGAGTGTGCGGTGCGGTGACCATTTCGATCGGGCCCTTGAGCGCGCCGAATGCCTTCTGCGCCACCAGCGCGCTGATGTCGGTGGCCATGGAGCAACGCGGGTTGGCTTCGTCGATCACCACCAGGCGGCCGGTTTTTTCCACGCTTTCGAGAATGCTGTCTTCGTCCAGCGGGCTGGTGGTGCGCAGGTCCAGCACTTCGCAGTCGATGCCCTGGCGGGCCAGGTTGTTGGCAGCCTCCAGCGCCACATGCACCATGCGCCCGTAAGTGACCAGGGTCACATCGTCACCATCGCGCAGGAAGTTGGCCTCGCCGAACGGTACGGTGTACACCTCTTCCGGCACCTCGCCCTGCATGCTGTACAGCAGCTTGTGCTCGCAGAAGATCACCGGGTCGTTGTCGCGGATCGCCTGGATCAACAGGCCTTTGGCATCGTAAGGCGAGGACGGGCACACCACTTTCAGGCCGGGGATGTGCGTCCACAGCGAGGTGAGCATCTGCGAGTGCTGGGCCGCCGCACGCAGGCCGGCGCCATACATGGTGCGCATCACCAGCGGCGTGACTGCCTTGCCGCCAAACATGTAGCGGAACTTGGCGGCCTGGTTGAGGATCTGGTCCAGGCAGCAGCCGGCGAAGTCGACGAACATCAGCTCGCACACCGGGCGCAGGCCCTGGGTGGCGGCCCCGACGGCGGCCCCGACGTAGCCGATTTCCGACAGCGGCGCGTCCAGCACGCGGCCGGGAAACTGGTGGTACAGGCCTTTGGTCACGCCCAGCACGCCACCCCAGGCGTCATCCTCGCCGGGGGCGCCGGCACCGCCGGCCACGTCTTCGCCAATGATGAACACGGTGTTGTCGCGGCGCATTTCCTGCGCCAGGGCTTCGTTGATGGCCTGCTGGTAGCTGATCTTTCTTGCCATGGTGGTTCTCCTGTTGTTCTTGTAATCCGCAGCTCAGGGGTAGGCGACGTAGACGTCGGTGAGCAGGTCGGCGGGCTGTGGCTTGGGATCGGACTTGGCGCGGCGCACGGCGTCCTCGATCAGGTCTTCGATGCGGGCGTCGATGGCGTCCAGTTGCTCGGCAGTGAGCAGGCCGGCACGGGTGGTCTTGTTGCGGAACTGCATCAGGCAATCGCGGGATTCGCGCAGGTTCTTCACTTCATCCGGGGCGCGGTAGGTTTGTGCATCGCCTTCGAAGTGGCCGTAGTAGCGGCTGAGCTTGACCTCGATCAGCGACGGGCCTTGCCCGGAGCGAGCGCGCTCGATGGCTGCGCCGGCGGCCTCGTACACCGCAAAGAAGTCGAAGCCGTCGATGGTGACACCCGGCATGCCGAACCCGGCGGCGCGGTCGGCAATATGGTCGCAGGCAACGGACCAATTGGAGGCGGTGGCTTCGGCGTAGCCGTTGTTCTCGGCCACGAAGATGCAGGGCAGGTTCATGATTGACGCCATGTTCATGGCCTCGAACACCGCACCTTCGTTGGAGGCGCCATCGCCGAAGAAGGCCACTGACACATCGTCCTTGCCTTTGATCTTGGCCGCCAGCGCTGCCCCGGCTACCAGCGGGGCGCCAGCGCCGACGATGCCGTTGGCGCCGAGCATGCCTTTCTCCAGGTCGGCAATGTGCATCGAGCCGCCCTTGCCGCCACATACGCCGGTCTTCTTGCCGTAGATCTCGGCCATCATGCCGTACACGTCCACGCCCTTGGCGATGCAGTGGCCATGACCCCGGTGGGTTGACGCGATGCAGTCGCTGTCGCGCAAGTGGGCCATGACCCCGGCGGCCGAGGCCTCTTCGCCAGCGTACAGGTGGACGAAACCGGGGATCTCGCCCGTGGCGAATTCCACATGCAGGCGTTCTTCGAACGCACGGATGGTGCGCATCACTTCATAGGCATGCAGCAGTTGTTCGGTACTCAGTTGATTGGACATCTTGTTGTTCTCCAGGGTTGTCTCAACGCGGGGATGCAGGGTGCAGCCGGTGGCCGCGCGGGACGGCCAGCAGGTGGTGGCGGGCGGCGTGCGCCAGTACGGCCTCGACATCCACGCTTAGCGGGCCTTGGTGGTCGAGGGTGATGGTGGGCGTGTCGTGCTCGGCGAATTCGATTTCGCGTTCGCCGTCCAGGGCCAGGGTGCCGCTGGTCAGGCTCAGGCGATGGGCAACGCCAGGTGTCAGCGGGCCGCTGGCGGTGATGCCGCAGGCTTGCAGCAGGCCGGGCGCCAGCGGCGCGAACAATGCTTGTTCGGCGCCGGGGTTCAGGCGTACCCAGGCACCGTGCAGGTCTTGGCGTGACACTGGGCACCAGAGGCCGCAGAGGGCCGACAGGCCGATGGCATGGGGTTCGGCAAAGCAGGCGAAGACTTCGCACAGGTCCTCGCTGCGGCTGAGCGCACGGGCGCCGATGAAGCGCTGTGGCGACACGGCCACTTCGACCAAGGCCCATTCGGCCAACTGTTGCTCGGGCACTCTTACCAGCAGGCGCTTGTTACGGCGCAGGCCGATGCTGGCGGGCACCAGGCCGCTGGCGAACAGGCCACCGGCAAGGCCAGCGCTGGTGGCTTCGCGCAGTTCGGGGAACGCATTGTTGGTGCCGGTGGACAACGTCAGCAGCGGTACGTCACCGGCCTCGGCAGCGACTGCCTTGTGGGTGCCATCGCCACCGAGCACGGCGATCATCGCCACGCCGCGCTCGACCATGCACCGGGTGGCCAGGCGGGTGTCGGCAACGGTCTGGGTCAGCGGCAGGTCGAGTATTTCGAGGGCCGGCCAGTGCTGGTCACGGGCGCCCGGGCCCTGGCTGGCCTTGAGCACGGCCGCGGCGATGCCGGTCATGTCGCTGGGCAACAGCACCTGGCCGATGCCGGTGGCACCGAAGGACGCCAGCAGGCGCTGGATGGCCGAGGCCTTGTCGGTGCTGGAATAGAGCCCGGCGTTGGCGGTCAGGCGGCGCAGGTCGCGGCCAGAGGCAGGGTTGGCAATAATCCCGACAATCGGGGCGGGTTGCGGCATGGCGCACCTCGTATTTTTGTTTGCCAAGGCAGGAGCAAGCGCGGTGCCAGCTTTCTTTGATTTGGCTGAAATGGCCGGGCTAGAGGGCTTTGATTGCGTTCTGGCATGCCTTTGCCACGGTGCTGGCGAGACGCCGGGTGCCAGCGCCAGGCCGGCATTGCCGAGACGCTGAGACGCGGCGTCTCAAGCCAGCCGGTAATCACACAGTGCTTGTCGGGGCATGCCCAGAGGCGCTTAATGGCCAGACAACGATAAAAACAGCAACGAGAACCGGAGGGCCTGAATGCTTGCCGCGAACTCCCGAGCCCATGTCGACTGCGTCAGCAGGGTGTTGAAGAATGCCGACCGCCTGCCACAGGCGCCTGTGCCACCGCTGATCCTCGACTCCTGGCGCCGTTCCATGGAGCTGTACCGCCTCGACCCCGGGTCCCAGCAGGGGCCGCGTATCCTTTCTCAAAGCCTGCTCAACGAGTGCCGCGAACGCGCCGAACTGTTCCTGCGCATCGCCAGCGATGCTGTGGCACGCCTGCACGAGCGGGTACGCGGTGCCGACTACTGCGTACTGCTGACCGATGCCCAGGGGCGCACCATCGATTACCGGGTCGAGTCGGCCATCCGCAACGACTGCCGCAAGGCCGGGTTGTACCTGGGCACCTGCTGGTCGGAAGGCGAGGAGGGTACCTGCGGCGTGGCGGCGGTGTTGACCGCCAAGGCCCCGGTCACCGTGCACAAGCGAGACCACTTTCGCGCTGCGTTCATCGGCCTGACCTGCACGGCGGCACCGGTGTTCGACCCGCTTGGCGAGTTGTTGGGCGTGGTGGATGTGTCAGCCTTGCAGTCGCCAGATGACCGCCGTAGCCAGCATCTGATCCGCCAACTGGTGGAGCAGACCGCCCGCGAGATCGAAAACGCCTTTTTCATGCACAGTGCCCAAGGCCACTGGGTGATGCGCGCCCACGGCACGCCGGGTTATGTGGAAAGCCAGCCGGACTACCTGCTGGCCTGGGATGCCGATGGCCGCCTGCAGGCGATCAACAGCCTGGCGCGGCAACGGCTGGTGGAGCGCCTGGGGCGCTTGCCCGAGCATATTGGTGAGCTGTTCGACATTGACCAGCTACGCCGGGTGAGCGCGTCGTCGGCCCAGCGCCTGCCGGGTCTGGGGGGGCTGTATGGTCGGGTCAGCGCCCCACGGCAACGCCAGCGCGCGCAGCCGTTGCGCCAGGCCCAGGACGCACGCATCGAACAGCACCTGCGCCTGGCCACGCGGGTCAAGGACTGCAATCTGGCGGTACTGGTGCAAGGTGAGACCGGGGCTGGCAAAGAAGTGTTCGCCCGCCAACTGCACCAGCAAAGCCAGCGCCGGGATGGCCCGTTCGTCACGCTGAACTGTGCGGCCATTCCGGAAAGCCTGATCGAGAGCGAGCTGTTTGGCTACGTGGCTGGAGCCTTTACCGGGGCCTCCAGCAAAGGCATGCAAGGGCTGTTGCAGCAGGCCGATGGCGGCACGCTGTTCCTCGATGAAATCGGCGACATGCCGCTGAACCTGCAAACGCGCCTGCTGCGGGTGCTGGCCGAGGGTGAAGTGGCGCCGTTGGGCGCCGCGCGGCGTGAGCGTGTGGACATCCAGGTGATCTGCGCCACTCATCGCGACCTGGCCGCGATGGTTGAGGACGGGCGTTTTCGTGAAGACCTGTACTTCCGCCTGGCCAATGCCCGCTTCGAGTTGCCGCCGCTGCGGGAACGTGAGGATCGGTTGGGGTTGATTCATCAGCTGCTGGCCGAGGAGGCCGATGCGTGTGCTGTCGAGGTGGTGTTGGCCGATGATGCGCTGCAAGCATTGCTGGTTTACCGTTGGCCGGGAAACTTGCGCCAGCTGCGGCAGGTGTTGCGCTATGCCTGCGCGGTGAGTGAAGGCGGGCAGGTGCAATTGCAGGACTTGCCGCAAGAGGTGCGCGGTGAAGCGGTTGCTTCGCCTGAAAGCAGCGTGTCTTGCCCGGCCCGGCAGTTGTTGCTGGATGCACTGATCCGCCATCGCTGGAAACCGGCCGATGCGGCGCGGGCGCTGGGGATATCGCGGGCGACGCTGTATCGGCGGGTGCATGAGCACCGCATCGAAATGCCGCGCATGAAGGGATAGGCCCTCAGGCCCTGGCAGGCAATAAAAAACCCCGGCACAAGGCCGGGGTTTTTGGTGCATCACACTACTCGATCAATGCTCGTTGGCCAGCTTGTGTTCGAGGTAATGAATGTTGACGCCGCCTTTGCAGAAACCTTCATCACGCACCAGGTCGCGGTGCAGTGGGATGTTGGTCTTGATGCCGTCGACGACGATCTCGTCCAGTGCATTGCGCATGCGTGCCATGGCTTCGTCGCGGTCCTTGCCGTAGGTGATCAGCTTGCCGATCAGCGAGTCGTAGTTCGGCGGAACCGAATAACCGCTGTACAGGTGCGAATCGACGCGTACGCCGTTGCCGCCTGGTGCGTGGAAGTGCTTCACCTTGCCTGGGCTCGGGATGAACTTCTTCGGGTCTTCGGCGTTGATACGGCATTCCAGCGAGTGGCCACGAATCACCACGTCTTCCTGGCGGTACGACAGCTTGTTGCCAGCGGCGATGCTCAGCATCTCCTTGACGATGTCGATACCGGTCACCATCTCGGACACCGGGTGCTCAACCTGCACACGGGTGTTCATCTCGATGAAGTAGAAGCGGCCGTTTTCGTACAGGAACTCGAACGTACCCGCACCACGGTAGCCGATCTCGATGCACGCATCGACGCAACGCTTGAACACTTCCTGGCGGGCTTTCTCGTCGATGCCCGGGGCTGGTGCTTCTTCCAGCACCTTCTGGTGACGGCGCTGCAGCGAGCAGTCACGGTCGCCCAGGTGAATGGCGTTGCCCTGGCCGTCGGACAGTACCTGCACTTCCACGTGGCGTGGGTTGGTCAGGAACTTCTCCAGGTACACCATCGGGTTGCCGAAGGCTGCACCGGCTTCGGTACGGGTGAGCTTGGCCGAGGCAATCAGGTCCTCTTCCTTGTGCACCACGCGCATGCCGCGACCACCACCACCACCGGCGGCCTTGATGATCACCGGGTAACCGACGTCACGGGCAATCGCCAGGGCGACTTCTTCGTCTTCCGGCAGCGGGCCATCGGAGCCCGGTACGGTCGGTACGCCCGACTTGATCATCGCGTCCTTGGCCGAAACCTTGTCGCCCATCAGGCGAATGGTGTCGGCTTTCGGGCCGATGAAGGCGAAACCGGATTTTTCAACCTGCTCGGCGAAGTCGGCGTTTTCTGCCAGGAAGCCGTAGCCCGGGTGAATCGCGGTGGCGCCGGTGACTTCGGCGGCAGCGATGATTGCCGGGATATGCAGGTAGGAATCCTTGGACGATGCAGGGCCGATGCAGACCGACTCGTCTGCCAGGCCCAGGTGCATCAGTTCACGGTCGGCGGTGGAGTGCACAGCGACGGTTTTGATGCCCAGCTCTTTGCAGGCACGCAGGATCCGCAGGGCAATTTCCCCACGGTTGGCGATCAGGACTTTTTCGAGCTTCCCAGACATCGTTGGCTCTCCGCGACTCAAACGACGGTGAACAGCGGCTGGTCGAACTCAACCGGCTGGCCGTCTTCTACCAGGATGGCGTCGATGACACCGCCAACATCGGCTTCGATGTGGTTCATCATCTTCATGGCTTCGACGATGCACAGGGTGTCGCCTTTCTTCACGGTCTGGCCCACTTCAGCGAAGTTCGGCGAGGTCGGCGAAGGCTTGCGGTAGAAGGTACCTACCATTGGCGAGCGGATCACGGTGCCTTTCAGGGCCGGGGCGGCGGCAGCGGCTTCGGCGGCTGGAGCGGCAGCGGCAACCGGGGCGGCAACAGGTGCAGCAGCGGCTACCGGAGCCGGTGCGAAGTACTGTTGGGCAGCCGGGGTTTTGCTGTGACGGCTGATACGGACCGACTCTTCGCCTTCCTTGATCTCCAGTTCGTCGATGCCAGACTCTTCCAGCAGCTCGATCAGTTTCTTGACTTTACGGATATCCATTAATCATCAACTCCCAAAGGTTCGGTCAGGGGGCGAAATACAAAAAAACGTAACTGAACGTTTCTCTAGAACCCTGGCCCTCTGAGGCCAGGGTTTTCATCATTTGGGCTGTGCGTTGGCAGCCAGTTGTTCCAGCGCGGACTCCAGGGCCAGGCGATAACCGCTGGCGCCCAGGCCGCAGATCACCCCTACGGCAACATCGGAAAAGTAGGAGTGGTGACGGAACGGTTCGCGTTTGTGCACGTTGGACAGGTGCACTTCGATGAATGGGATGCTCACCGCAAGCAATGCGTCACGTAATGCGACGCTTGTGTGGGTGAAAGCAGCCGGATTGATCAGGATGAAGTCCACACCCTCGTTGCGTGCGGCGTGAATACGATCGATCAGTTCGTACTCGGCATTGCTCTGCAGGTATTGCAAATGGTGGCCTGCGGCGCGGGCACGTTGCTCCAGGTCCTGGTTGATCTGGGCCAGGGTCACGGCGCCGTAGTGGCCTGGCTCGCGGGTACCGAGCAGGTTGAGGTTGGGGCCGTGGAGCACCAGTAGCGTTGCCATCTGCGGATTCCTTGGATTTGTAGGGCAATTCGACACAGCGCGGCGAGTGTGCCGCAAAGCGACGGCAGGTGTCCAGTTCCCGGCAGTAGCCAGCACGATGTCCGAGATTCGCGCGAAGTATGTGACCAAATACTTAAATCTGGTCACCTATTTCAGGATTTTTCCCGGCACGGGGGAAGTTATAGACCGACTTTCCCGCGCACGCGTGTCAGAATTTGCGCAAATTCACCGGCGTTTATCTCGCCAATCACCCGATCGGCGGTCATTTCGCTGCCGTTCGCGGCAAAGAAGAGCAAGGCGGGGGGGCCGAACAGCTGATAGCGGTCGAGCAGCGTGCGTTGCTCGGCATTGCTCTCGGTGATGTCGAAACGCACCAACTTGAAGCCGGTCAGCTGCGTTTGCACCTGTGGCGCGTTCAGCACTTCATGCTCGATCACTTTGCAGCTGATGCACCAGTCGGCGTACCAGTCCAGCAGCACGGGCTGGCCTGCCGCCTTGGCCTGGGCCAGCGCCGCGTCCAGTGCGGCGGGAGTGGTGATGGTTTGCCAGGCATCCGCCTTTGCCGCCGGGCTGTCGCCGCTGACCGCCAGTGTTGCAACCGGCAGCGGGCGCAGCGGGTCGCCTTGGCCACTCAGCGCGCCATACCAGCAAGCCAGGGCGTAGACCAGCAAGCCCAGGCCCAGCAGTTGGGCCAGGCGCTGGCGTGCGCTTTTTACAACGAACTCCAGGGCGCCGAGGAACAGCGCCACGCCAGCGGCGAGGAAACCGACCAGCAGCAAGGTAAGCGGGCCCGGCAGCACGCGGCTGAGCAAGCCGATGGCCAGCCCCAGCAGCAGGACACCGATGGCGTTTTTCACGGTATTCATCCAAGGGCCGCTTTTGGGCAGCCAGGCTGCGCCACCGGTGGCTACCAACAGCAATGGCGCGCCCATGCCGAGGCCCAGGGCAAACAGCTTGAGCGCGCCGCCCACGGCATCGCCGCTGGCGCTGATGTACAGCAGGGCACCGGCCAAGGGGGCGGATACGCACGGCGAAACCAGCAGGCTGGAAAGCACGCCGAGCACGGCCGCGCCGAGCAGCGAGCCACCCTTGGTGTGGTTGGCGACGTTGTTCAGGCGGTTGCTCAGGGCCTGCGGCAGCTTGATTTCGAACAGGCCGAACATGGCCAGGGCGAACACCACGAAGAACAGCGCGAACGGCACCAGCACCCAGGCCGATTGCAGACGGGCCTGCAGGTTAAGGCCGGCACCGAACAGGCCCATCAGCGCGCCGAGTACGGCGAAGCTGGCCGCCATCGGCAGCACGTAGGCCAGCGATAGAGCGAGCCCGCGCAGGCCGCCGACCTGGCCACGCAGCACCACGCCAGACAGGATCGGCAGCATTGGCAGCACGCACGGGGTGAAGGTCAGGCCAACCCCGGCAAGGAAGAACAGCAGCAGTGATTTCCAGTTCCAGGCGTGTTCGGCAGCGCCCGGCGTATTTGCGCCGCTTTCGCCATCGATGCTCAGGCGTTCGGTTTCCGGTGGGTAGCACAGGCCCTTGTCGGCGCAGCCCTGGTAGCCCACCAGCAGGGTGAAGGCACGCGGGTCGGTGCGCGGCAGTTCGATGTCGACCACGCCGTGATAAACCTCGACGTCGCCGAAAAACTCATCGTGCTTGGCCTCGCCTTTGGGGATGTTTGGCGTGCCCAGGGCAATGTCGGCCGGCTCGGTGCGGAACTGGAAGCGGTGGCGGTAAAGGTAGTAGCCCTCGGTGGCGACGAAGCGCAGCTTGAGGGTGTGTGCGTCGGCCTGGATCAGGCTGAGCTTGAAGGCCTCGTGCACCGGCAGGAAGTCGGCATTATTGGACAGCGAAGCGGCCCCGAGGGTGGCGCTGGGGCGGTTGTCGAGCAGGCCCGTGGCGAAGGCAGGGCTGGCCAGCAGCAGGAACAGCAGGAAAAACAGGCGGCGCATGGCGGACTCGCGAGGTGGAACGTGCCGGCATGATAGCGGAGTTGGTGGAGGATGGGGCCAGCTGGGCTTGCCATGACATTTTTAACGCCTGGGAGATCGAGCGCCGCGCGGGCGGCGCTCGATCTCCCAGGCACTGCACATGTCAGGGCGAGCACCCGCCAGCTCAGACTCTGAACGCCCGCACCGCCCGGTTCAGCTCGCCGCCCAGGCTCAGCAACTGCTCCCCTTGCTCACGCCCCTCGCCAATGCGCTGCAGGTTGTCCTCACCCAACTCATGAATCCGTTCGCTGTGGTCACGAATCTCACTCACCGCGCCGCTCTGCTGCGCCGTGACATCGGCAATCCGCACGGCGGTATCCGAGATGGTGCGAATGGCGCAGACAATCTCGTCCAGCGCGCCATCTGCCGCTTGGGCCTGGTTGGCTGTGGCCTCGGCATGCTCAAGCTGCGCACGCATCCCTGCTACCGAACTTCTCGCGGCTTGCTGCAGGCGGTCGATCAGTGCCTGAATCTCGCCGGTAGCCCCCGTGGTGCGTTGCGCCAGCGAGCGCACTTCATCGGCTACCACGGCAAAGCCACGGCCCATCTCACCCGCACGCGCCGCTTCGATGGCGGCGTTCAGCGCCAGCAGGTTGGTTTGCTCGGCAATCGAGCGGATCACCGTCAGCACCCCGCCGATGGTGGCCGACTCTTCCGCCAGTTGCTCGATCATGCGGGCGTTGCCTTGCACTTCATCAACCAGTTCACGCAAACCTGACAGGCTCTGGCCGATCACCGCCTGGCCTTGCTCCACCGCACGCCCGGCATCGCGGCTGGCGTCGGCGGCGGCGCTGGCATCACCTGCCACTTGCTGGATGGTCGCTTCCAGTTCGCCCAGTGCGTCGCGGATCTGCCCGGTATCGCCCGCCTGGCGTTCGGCGCCGTCGTGCAGGGCGGCGCTCATGCCGGCCAGCGCGTGGCTGCTGCCCGCCACTTGCTCGGCGTTGTGGCGGATGGTGCCTACCAGTTCCACCAGGTACTGGCGCAGGCGGTTGAGCGATTCCTGGATGTCGCGCAGTTCGCGGTTGGTCTTGCCCAGGGCGATACCTTGGGCGAAGTCGCCTTCGGCCCACCGTGACAAGGCGGGTGCCAGGCCGGTGAGGGTACGCGTCAGGCGGCGCTGCAGGGTGTCGATCAACAAGGCGATCAGCAGGATCAAGCCAATCATCAAACCCTGGATGATGCGCACCTCGGCGGCAATTTTCGCATGCTGGCCACGCACTTCGGGTTCCAATGCTGCAATGGCTAGCTGCACGGCCTCAAGGCGTTGATTAGTGCTGGCGGCCAGGGCGCCGCGGCGTTCGATCTGTTCGCGGGTACGCTGCAATTCAGCCGGGTAGCGGCTCAGCAGGCTTTGCAGTTCACGCTTTAGGCCAACCGCGATGTCTTCCTGCTGGGCATTGGCCTGGGTCTCAAGGCCCATCATCGCGGCGAAGTCGTCGGCACCGGACTCGGCGGCGCGGGTTACGCCAAGCAAGGGCAAGGCATCGATGGCTTGAGCCTGGGCGCGGATCAGTTGCAACTCGCGCTCCACCTCGTCGGCAAGCTCCGGGCGGCCGCTATTGACCAGTTTGTCCCGGGCCAGCGAAAGGCGGCTCAGGTGCACAGTGGCATCGAGCAATGGCAACAGGTAGCGGTTGGCATCGGCGTTGCCGCTGTCGCGAGCGTAGCCGGCCAGTTGTTCGACGTTGGCTCCCAGCTCCCGCTCGGCCTGCAGCAGCAGGGCTTGTGGGTCACCGGCCAGCTTGCCAGCGGCCAGCAACTCATTGGCGGTGAAGGCCTGCAGGCTGTCCAGGCTTGGGCGTAATGTGTCGGCCAGCTCAACGGGCCATTCGGCCAGGGCGGCCTGCAGCTGCTGGTTGGCCTCCATGGCGGCGGCATGGCGCAGGGCGTCGCCGCTGGCCAGGTAAGCCTGGATGTTGCGTGCCGCCAGGTTCTGAAACTGCTGGGACAGGCCCAGGTAACGCTCCATCATCTGGTAGGGGCGCTCGAGGGCGCGCTGCGACCACCACAAGGTGGCGCCCAAGGCGAGGCACACGGTCACCAGCAACAGGGTGTTGAAATTGGTCAGCCACTTCAGGCGCATAGCCGCGAACTTCCTGCGCAGGGGAGTAGAGGTAGGCGCCTGAAGTTATTGCGATTTTGTGACCGGGTGATGACGACAAGGGGCTGGCCTCAGAAAAAAAGTGGCACAGTGCCTGTACTGGTGAAACTGGTCAGGGTTCTACACGCACTACACAGTTGCGCCCGGCATGCTTGGCCCGGTACAACGCCTCGTCCGCCGCACTGGCCATGGTCAGCGCATCGAGCCCGTCATCCAGCTGCACCACACCTGCACTGAACGTGCACTGCAAATCCCGGGGTTGTGCCGGGTAGAGAATTTCGGCAAAGCGCCGGCGGATTTCGTCCAGCACCCTGTGTGCTGCGTCCAGCGCGGTGTTGGGCATGACAATGGCGAACTCCTCGCCGCCGTAGCGGCCGATGAAGTCAGTCTTGCGCAAACGCTGCTTGAGAAACAGGGCCAGGCTCTTGATCACCCGGTCGCCCATGGGGTGGCCATGGCGGTCGTTGATCTTCTTGAAATGGTCGATGTCGAGCATGGCAAAGCTCAACGGTTGCTGCTCACGGCGGGCGCGGAAGCTGCAGTCTTCAAGCAGTTGCAGGATGTGGGTGTGGTTGTACAGCCCGGTCAGGCTGTCGCGCACCATTCGCGCCTTCAGGTGCCGGGCACGGGCGGCGCGGTTGCGCACGGTGGTGATCAGGTGGCGTGAGCGAAACGGTTTGGTCAGGAAGTCATCCCCGCCTTCGCTCATGGCGTCCAGCTGTTTGTCCAGGTCGTCTTCGGCTGACAGGTAGATAATCGGCACGCTCACGTAGCGGTCGCTGTGGCGAATCACCTTGGCCAGCTCCGGGCCGGTACAGGCTGGCATGTACAGGTCGAGAATGATCAGGTCGGGCTGGAAGTCGGCAAGCTCCGCCATGGTAAGGATCGGATCGGTCAGGCTGCGGGTTACCATACCGGCACCGGCCAGCACGCGCTCGGTGTACAGGGCCTGGGTGCGTGAGTCGTCGATGATCAGCACGCGCAGCGGGTCTTGCTGGGTGATGTGGGTCAGCAGTTCGACTTTTTCCAGCAGGCTGGAAGCCTCCAGGCTGCCGGTGAGAAAGTCCTGGCCACCCGCGCGCACGGCGGCCAGGCGGGTCGGGGTATCGGCTTCGTGGTGGCTGAAGAACAGCAGCGGAACAGGTTGCGCCAGCGCCTGCTGCACCTGGGCGGCCAGCAGCAAGCCTTGGCCAGCCCCGGTGAAGTCGACGTCCATGATGATGGCCGAGGGTGGGTACTCGCTGATCGAAGCGCAGAGCGCCGCAGCGCTGGGCAGCGCTTGCACCACCAGGCCGAAGAATTCCAACTGCTGGGCCAGGCGCTGGGCACGCTCGTGGTCCTGCAGCAGGATGTACACCGGTTTTCGCAGGGGCGGCAGCAGCACCTGGTCGAGCGGGTCATCCTTGCGCAGGCCGCTACGCGTCGCCTGTTGGGCGGGGCACTGCGGGCTCGGCTCGACTGCTTTGCTCATGTCCTGGCTACTTATAGGTTGGGATGTGCAGGGGCAATGATGGCTCTATGCTAGCAGCTCTTTCCGAATACGTGAGTGCCCTGCATCAACAAAGCGGCCAGAACGAATATTCAGTTGCTGACCGATTGGTCGCTTATGCGTACGGTGGTGTCTGCTTTATAGTGCTGCCACACGGGCTTGCCGTGGCACCCTGGCGCAGGCCTGTGGTCCAAGCCCCTGAACCGTCGTGACTGATTAAGGACAAAGCCATGCTGGACTGGAAAAACCGCGAGGCCAAAGCCGAGCCCCGCGAGCGTGTCGATGGCCGCGGCGCTGCTGCCCGTAGCTACCTTGGCGGCCTTTGGAGCCGTGCCCTGGGGACCCTGATCGGGTTGTACCTGCTGGTGTGTATCGGCCTGGGCTGGTACTGGAGCCAGGAGCCTGCGCTGTTCCCGGTGCAGCAGAATGCCCAAGCCGCTGCCGAGCGCACCGGCCAGCAGATGGTGGTGGGTTATACCACCCTCGAAACCCTCAAGACCGTGGCCGGCACCTTGCTGAACAAGCCGGGCGGCTACATTTCCAACGACCGCTTCCCGCCCGGGCTGTGGATGGACAACATGCCGAGCTGGGAATACGGCGTGCTGGTCCAGGTCCGCGACCTGTCCCGCGCCCTGCGCAAGGACTTTGCCCGTTCGCAGTCGCAGTCCACCGAGGACGCCGACCTGGCCAAGGCCGAGCCGCGCTTCAACTTCGACAACAAGAGCTGGATCTTGCCATCGAGCGAGTCGGAGTTCGAAGAGGGCATCAAGTCGCTGACCCGCTACCAGACCCGTCTGGCTGCCGGCGACAAGGGCGCGATCTTCTACACCCGTGCCGACAACCTGAACAACTGGCTGGGTGACGTGGCTACCCGTCTGGGGTCGCTGTCGCAGCGCCTTTCGGCCAGCGTTGGCCGGGTGAAGCTGAACACCACGCTGAAGACCGAGTCGGTGGTTGCCGGCCAGGCGCCGCAGGTGGACGAAGAGCTGGTGGAAACCCCATGGCTGCAGATCGACAACGTGTTCTACGAAGCCCGTGGCCAGGCCTGGGCGCTGTCGCACCTGCTGCGCGCCATCGAGGTGGACTTTGCCGACGTGCTGGCGAAGAAGAACGCCACGGTCAGCGTGCGTCAGATCATTCGTGAGCTGGAAGCCTCGCAAGAGCCGCTGTGGAGCCCGATGGTGCTCAATGGCAGTGGTTTCGGCATGTGGGCCAACCACTCGCTGGTCATGGCCAACTACATTTCCCGGGCTAACGCTGCGGTCATCGACCTGCGTCAGCTGCTGTCGCAGGGTTGATAATGGCCATCAGCCCAAACGAGGCCGCCCACCGGGCGGCTTCCGACCGCGAACAGGTCACCTGGGTGGACGAAGCCGACCAGGTGCTTGGAGCGTTGCCCCGCGCCGAACTGCGCGAGCGGGGTTTGATCGGGCGTTGCACGTTTATTCTGCTGTTCAATAGCGCCGGTGAGTTGTGCGTGCACCGGCGGACCTTGAGCAAAGCGCTGTACCCGGGGTACTGGGATGTGGCGGCGGGCGGCATGGTGACAGCCGGTGAGGGTTATGCCGAATCGGCGGCGCGTGAGCTGGCCGAGGAGTTGGGAATTGAAGGGGTGGAGCTGCGGTTTCACGAGCGGTTCTATTTTGACCAGCCCGACAACCGGTTGTGGTGTGCGGTGTATTCGGCGGTGTCGGATGCGCCGTTGCGCTTGCAGCCGGAGGAAGTGATCGAGGCGCGCTTTGTCAGCCTTGAGCTGGCTGAAGAGGAAAGCCTGACCAAGCTATATTGCCCGGACTCTTTGGCGGCGTTGCAGCGCTATAAGGCCAGCCTGGGATAGCTGATTTGGTTGTGCCGGCCCTTTCGCGGGCACGCCCGCTCCCACAGGATTGTGCAGTGTTCAGAGCGGTGCCGAACCTCTAGGAGCGGGCGTGCCCGCGAATAGTCGCAAAACATTCGTAAAATGCCGCAATCCAGTACTTAGCAATCGCCTTTTTTATCGTTACACTGCGCGCCCTTTTCGGGCTGTCGCAGGATCTTGCGGCAGTAGCGCCGCCCCTGCCAGAGTGGGGCTTCGCGGTCGGCCTCTACCCCAAGGCACGACCAGTTTTTGTCCTCAGCACAGAGGAACAAAAGTGGCCAAGAAAGCTTCTTCCTTTTCCGCCCTTGGCGGTCTCGTGTACTCCACCGATGCCGGTCGACACTGCCCCGACTGTGGCCAGCCGGTGGACGCCTGCATTTGCAAGCAACAAATCATCCCCGAAGGCGATGGCATTGCCCGTGTGCGCCGTGAGAGCAAAGGCCGTGGCGGCAAGACCGTGACCACCGTCACCGGCGTGCCGCTGCCGCTCGACCAGCTCAAGGAGCTGGCGACCACGCTCAAGCGTCGCTGTGGTACCGGTGGTGCCCTGAAGGATGGGGTGATCGAGATCCAGGGCGACCATGTCGAGCTGTTGATCGGCGAGCTGACCAAACAGGGTTTCAAGGCGAAAAAGTCCGGCGGCTGAGGCCATCGCGCGATTTTTTGCCCAGCGCTTTCTAAACTCGTTCCCGTGGTCAAGGTCTATGCCTGAGCACGGATGAATCGTCATTTTCAGCTTTTACACTCGCTCCGCTGCCTGCGGGGCAGTGTCTTCGACTTATCTATAGGGGACTTGAATGTCCGTACGACGCACACGCAAAGACGATGGTAGCCAATGGACCGTGGCCGACAGCCGCAGTGTTTATGGCATCCGCCATTGGGGCGCTGGTTATTTCGCCATCAATGAAGCCGGGCGCGTCGAAGTGCGCCCCAACGGCCCCAAGAGCGCGCCGATCGACCTGTTCGAGCAGGTCGACGAACTGCGCCAGAGCGGCCTGTCGCTGCCCCTGTTGGTACGCTTCCCCGACATTCTGCAGGACCGCGTTCGCCAGCTGACCGGCGCGTTCGACGCCAACATCGCGCGCCTGGAATACCAGAGCAAGTACACCGCGCTGTACCCGATCAAGGTCAACCAGCAAGAAGCGGTGGTGGAAAACATCATCGCCACGCAGAACGTTTCGATTGGCCTGGAAGCCGGCTCCAAGCCCGAGCTGCTGGCCGTGCTGGCACTGGCGCCAAAGGGCGGCACCATCGTCTGCAACGGCTACAAGGACCGCGAGTTCATCCGCCTGGCCCTGATGGGCCAGAAGCTGGGCCACAACGTGTTCATCGTCATCGAGAAAGAGTCGGAAGTGGCTCTGGTAATCGAAGAAGCCGCCGAGCTCAAGGTGAAACCCCAGGTCGGCCTGCGCGTGCGCCTGTCGTCGCTGGCTTCGAGCAAGTGGGCCGACACCGGTGGTGAAAAGTCCAAGTTCGGTTTGTCTGCCGCGCAGTTGCTCTCCGTGGTACAGCGCTTCCGCGATGCTGGCCTGGACCAGGGCATCCGCCTGCTGCACTTCCACATGGGCTCGCAGATCGCCAACCTGGCTGACTACCAGCACGGCTTCAAGGAAGCCATCCGTTACTACGGCGAGCTGCGTGCGCTGGGCCTGCCGGTGGACCACATCGACGTTGGCGGTGGCCTGGGCGTGGACTACGACGGTACCCACTCGCGCAATGCCAGTTCCATCAACTACGACATGGACGACTATGCCGGCGTGGTAGTGGGCATGCTCAAGGAGTTCTGCGACGCGCAGGGCCTGCCGCACCCGCACATCTTCTCCGAGAGTGGCCGTTCGTTGACCGCGCACCACGCCATGTTGGTGATTCAGGTCACCGACGTCGAGAAACACAACGACGACGTGCCGACCATCGAGAACAAGGAAGCCCTGCCCGAGACCGTGCAGTGGCTGGTCGACCTGCTGGGCCCGACCGACATCGAGATGGTGACCGAGACTTACTGGCGCGCCACCCACTACATGGGTGACGTGGCGGCGCAGTATGCTGATGGCAAGATCACCCTGAGCGAGAAAGCCCTGGCCGAGCAGTGCTACTTTGCCGTGTGCCGCCGCCTGCACAACTCGCTCAAGGCCCGCCAGCGCTCGCACCGCCAGGTACTGGACGAGCTGAACGACAAGCTCGCCGACAAGTACATCTGCAACTTCTCGGTGTTCCAGAGCCTGCCGGACACCTGGGCCATCGGCCAGGTGCTGCCGATCATCCCGCTGCACCGCCTGGACGAAGAGCCGATGCGCCGCGCGGTGCTGCAGGACCTGACCTGCGACTCCGACGGCAAGATCAACCAGTACGTCGACGAGCAGAGCATCGAGACCAGCATGCCGGTGCATGCGGTGAAAGAGGGCGAGGACTACTTGCTGGGCGTGTTCCTGGTGGGTGCCTACCAGGAAATCCTGGGGGACATGCACAACCTGTTCGGTGATACCGACTCGGTGAACATCTACCAGAATGCCGATGGCAGCGTGTATCACGCCGGTATTGAAACCCACGACACCATCGAAGACATGCTGCGCTATGTGCACTTGTCGCCGGAGGAGTTGATGACCCACTACCGCGACAAGGTGGCCAGTGCCAAGATCACTGCGCGGGAGCGGACCCAGTTCCTGGATGCGTTGCGTCTTGGGTTGACCCGGTCTTCGTACCTGTCGTCTTGAGTGTTGTAGCGCCTAGTCAATCGAGCGCCGCCCGGGCGGCGCTCGATCTCAAAGGCGCCGCAACTCCCACGACATACCCTTCCCGCATCACTCAAACCACTTACCTTTCTGCTCTAACCGCCACCCCACCCACCCCAACGTCACCGCCCGCAACGCCATGAACCCGAGAAACGCCAACCACAACCCGTGGTTGCCAAACCCGCTCATGCCCACCGCCACCGGCAGTGCAATCAGCACCGACACCAACATCGCATTGCGCATCTCCCGCGCCCGGGTCGCACCGATGAACAAACCGTCCAGCAAATAACTCCACACCGCAATCAACGGCAGCAATGCCAGGTACGGCAGGTACGGGTAAGCCGCCGCCCGCACGCTCTCGATATCGGTCTGTAAGTCAATAAACAGGTGCCCACCCAGCAAGAACAACCCGGCAAACCCAAGGCTGGTAATCAGCGACCAGCCACAGGCCACCACCAGCGAGCGGCGCAGGGTATCCCGGTCGCGGGCGCCGATGGCGTGGCCGCACAGGGCTTCGACGGCATGCGCCAGGCCGTCGAGCGCGTAGGCGGTCAACAGCAGGCCGTTAAGCAGCAGGGCGTTGGCCGCCACGGTGGCCTCGCCCAGGCGTGCGCCTTGTACGGTAATCAGCAGGAACACCAGTTGCAGCGCCAGGCTGCGCAGGAAGATGTCGCGGTTGACCGACAGCAGCGGTCGCCAGGCCTGCCAGCGTTTGAGCGCTGCCCACACGATCTGCCCTGGGTAAGCCCGCAGCGCCGGGCGGGTTAGGGACAGGCCGAGCAGGGCAGCACTCCATTCTGCAATCACCGAGGCCCGCGCCGAACCCAGCACCCCCCAGTCCAGCCCCAGGACGAACCACAGGTTCAGGATGATGTTCAGCAGGTTGGTGGTCAGCAGGATGGCCAGCGGTGCCCGGGCGTTCTGGGTGCCCAGGAACCAGCCGACCAGCGCGTAGCTGGCCAGTGCTGCGGGCAGGCCAAGCAGGCGGGTATGAAAGAAGTCTTCAGTGGATTGCTGAAGGGCGGCGCTGGGTTGCATCGCCTGCAGTGCCAGCTGGCTGAACGGCAGGGCCAGCAGGCCAATCAGCAGGGCGAAGCCGACCGCCAGCAGCAACCCTTGCACCAGTACCTGGCGCAGCGCTGCACCGTCACCTCGACCAGCGGCCTGTGCGGCGAAACCGGTGGAGCCCATGCGCAGGAAGCCCATCAGGCCGACCATGAAGGTGAACAGCGTGGCGCCCACGGCCACGGCGCCCAGCTGGTGGGCGTGGGGGAGGTGGCCGATGACCGTGCTGTCGACCAGGGCTACCAGCGGCACGGAGATGTTGGACAGGATCATCGGCGCGGCCAATGCCCAGACCTTTCGGTGAGTGAGGCGGTGGCGCCAGTCGGTGGTCAGTTGCGACATTGCAGTCCTTGGTAAGTCGGGGGCGCGAAGCGGCCCTACTTCAACGAGTGTCACAGTGTAACGACCAGGCAACCATTTAGCGCGACCATGGTCTCACCTCGCGCGCAACGCCGGGTGTTGCACCCGACCTTGCGCTATAGTTGTTGCCCTCACGTACACGCTGCCGAAGAGTTCCTACTCCATGTTCAACAAAGGATTGTTGCTGGCCTGCGCGCTGGCCTTGCTCAGTGCCTGTGACTCTTCCACGCCAGACAAACCTGCGCCGGCGCAGAAGCCTGTCGCTACAACGCCCGCCGAAGCCGCTGCCCCCAAACGCGAAGACCCCGCTGTGCTCGCCAAGCGCTACGAGGGCCGCGAACTCACGGTGCTGGACGTATCCGAAGTGCAGCTCGATGGTGCGGCCACACTGTCGATCAGCTTCTCCGCACCGCTGGATGCCAAGCAGGACTTCGCCACCAAGGTACACCTGGTCGACACCGTCAAAGGCAAGCTCGACGGCGCCTGGGAACTTTCTGACAATCAGATGGAACTGCGCCTGCGGCACCTGGAACCACAGCGCAAGCTGGTGCTGACCGTGGACAAGGGCCTGCTCGCGGTCAACGGCAAGCAACTGGACAGCGAGTCGGTCACCCGGCTGGAAACCCGCGACATGCAGCCGACCATCGGCTTTGCCAGCCGTGGATCGCTGCTGCCCACACGCCTGGCCGAAGGGCTGCCGGTGATTGCCCTCAACGTCGACAAGGTCGATGTCGAGTTCTTCCGGGTGAAGCCGGAAATGCTCTCGACCTTCCTGGCCAGCTGGGGGCGCAACAGCAGCCTGTACTACTACCAGTCCAAGGAAACCCTGGACATGGCCGAGCTGGTCTACAGCGGCCGCTTCGACCTCAACCCTGCCCGTAACACCCGCGAAACCGTGCTACTGCCCATCGCCGGCATCAAGCCACTGCAGGATCCGGGCGTGTACCTGGCAGTGATGCGCGCCTCGGGCACCTACGACTACTCGCAGCCGGCGACCCTGTTCACCCTCAGTGACATCGGCGTGTCGGCACACCGTTACCGCGACCGCCTGGACGTGTTCGCGCAGGCGCTGGAAGGCGGCAAGGCGTTGAGCGGCGTCAACCTCGAAATCCATGACGAGAAGGGCAAGTTGCTGGCCCAGGCCAGCACCGATGGCAAAGGCCACGCCCAACTGCCGATCACCCCGAAGGCCGATACCCTGATCGCCACCCAAGGTGTGCACACCACCCTGCTGCGCCTGAACACCGCCGCGCTGGACCTGGCCGAATTCGACATCACCGGCCCCCAGGCCAACCCGCTGCAGTTTTTCATCTTCGGCCCGCGTGACCTGTATCGCCCAGGCGAAACCGTGCTGCTCAACGGCCTGCTGCGCGACCAGGACGGCAAACCCGTCAAAGCCCAACCCGTCAGCGTGGAAGTGCGCCGCCCGGATGAGCAGGTCAGCCGCAAGTTCGTCTGGGAAGCCGACAGCAATGGCTTGTACCAATACCAGCTGCAACTGGCCACCGAAGCCCCGACCGGGCGCTGGCAGTTGCTGCTCGACCTGGGCGGCGGGCGCAAGCAGGTGTATGAGTTCCTCGTCGAAGACTTCCTGCCTGAGCGCCTGGCGCTGGAGCTGAAGGGCAGCAGCACGCCACTGTCGCCGGATGAGGATGCGCGCATCCAGGTCAATGGCCGTTACCTCTATGGCGCCCCTGCTGCCGGTAATCGCCTGAGTGGCCAGGCCTATGTGCGCCCCCTGCGCGAGGCGGTGCCCGCTCTGCCGGGCTACCAGTTCGGCTCGGTCACCGAAACCGAGCTGAACCAGGATCTGGAGCTGGACGAAGTCACCCTCGACCAGGCTGGCAAGGCGGTTGTCGATATCGAAAGCCGCTGGGCCGAAGCCCGCTCGCCGCTGCAACTGACCGTGCAAGCCAGCTTGCAGGAGTCGGGTGGCCGTCCGATCACCCGGCGCCTGGAGCAGCCGATCTGGCCAGCCGAGCGCTTGCCGGGCCTGCGTGGCCTGTTCGATGGCGAGGAAACCGACAGTGACGGGCCAGTGGAATTCGAGTTCCTGGTGGCCGATCGCGATGGCAACAAGCTGGCGGCCGATGACCTCAAGGTGCGGTTGATTCGTGAGCGCCGCGACTACTACTGGAACTACTCGCAGAGCGACGGCTGGAGCTACGCCTACAACGAAAAATTCCTCACTCAGAGCGAAGAGACGGTCAGCGTCAAGGCCGGCTCCACTGCCAAGCTGAGCTTCCAGGTTGAATGGGGCCCTTACCGCGTCGAGGTGGAAGACCCGCTAACTGGCTTGGTTTCCAGCGAACGCTTCTGGGCCGGCTACCGCGCCCAGGACAACGCTGAAGGCGGTGCCGTGCGCCCCGACCAGGTCAAGCTGGCGTTGGACAAACCTTCCTACGCCGACGGTGCCACGGCCAAGGTCACCGTCACCCCGCCTGCCGCAGGTAGCGGCTACCTGATGATCGAGTCCAGCGATGGCCCGCTGTGGTGGCAGGAAATCGACGTGCCCGCCGAGGGCAAGACCTTCGATGTGCAACTGGACAAAGCCTGGGCCCGCCACGACCTGTACATCAGCGCGCTGGTGATCCGCCCGGGTGAGCGCAAGGCCAACGCCACGCCCAAGCGTTCGGTGGGTGTGCTGCACCTGCCGCTGGACCGCGCTGAGCGCAAGTTGGCGGTGAGCCTGCAGGCACCAGACAAGATGCGCCCGAAACAGCCGCTGACCGTGAAGGTGAAGGCCGCCAATGCGGATGGCAGCGTGCCCAAGCAAGTGCATGTGCTGCTGTCGGCGGTTGATGTGGGCATCCTCAACATCACCGACTTCAAAACCCCCGACCCGTTCGCCAGCCTGTTCGGGCGCAAGGCCTATGGCGCCGACCAACTGGACATCTACGGCCAGCTGATCGAAGCCGGGCAGGGCCGCCTGGCCAGCCTGGCGTTCGGTGGTGACGCGGCCATGGCCAAAGGGGGCAAGCGCCCTAATACCACGGTGACTATCGTCGCCCAGCAGAGCCTGCCGGTGACTTTGGATGACAAGGGTGAGGGCGAAGCTACGGTCGACATCCCGGACTTCAACGGCGAGCTGCGGCTGATGGCCCAGGCCTGGACCGAAGAACACTTCGGCATGGCCGAAGGCAAGACCGTGGTGGCCGCGCCACTGATTGCCGAGCTTTCGGCCCCGCGCTTCCTGGCCGGAGGCGACCGCACCAGTCTGGCGCTGGATTTGGCCAACCTGTCGGGCCGCGCTCAACAACTGAATGTTGAAATCACCACCGAGGGGCAGCTTAGCCTCGTGGCCAGTGCCGTACAGAACGTAGCCCTGACTGAAGGCCAGCGTTCGACACTGATGATCCCGGTGCAGGCCCAGGGCGGCCTGGGGCAAGGCAAGGTGCATGTGCGGGTCACAGGCCTGCAACTACCAAACGAGCCGACCACCGCGTTCGAACGGGAGTGGACGTTGGGCGTGCGCCCGGCCTACCCGGCGATGCTCAAACACTACCGCGTGGCCTTGAAAGACCAGCCCTGGACCTTGCCTGAAGCAGACCTGGCGGCCTTCGAGCCTGCCGGCCTGGAAGCCAGCCTGGCCTTGTCGAGCCGGCCACCGCTGAACCTGGCCGAGCAGATTCGCGCCCTGGAAGCCTACCCCTACGGTTGCCTTGAGCAGACCACCAGTGGCCTTTACCCGTCGTTGTACGCCGATGCCGACAGCCTCAAGCGCCTGGGCATCAAGGGCGAGCCGGCGGACGTGCGCAAGCGCAAGATCGAGATGGGCATCGAGCACCTGTTGGGCATGCAGCGCTACAACGGCAGCTTTGGCCTGTGGAGTTCGGACAGCGAAGAAGAGTACTGGCTGACTGCCTATGTCACCGACTTCCTGCTGCGTGCCCGTGACCAGGGTTACGGCGTGCCGGCCGAGGCGCTGAAGAAGGCCAGCGAGCGCCTGCTGCGCTACCTGCAAGAGCGCAACCTGATCGAAGTGGACTACAGCGAAAACGCCGACCACACCCGCTTCGCCGTGCAGGCCTATGCAGCGCTGGTGCTGTCGCGCAGTCAGCAGGCGCCGTTGGGTGCCTTGCGTGGCCTGTTCGAGCGCCGTGCCGATGCGCGTTCCGGCTTGCCGCTGGTACAACTGGCAGTGGCACTGGACAAGATGGGCGACAAGCCGCGAGCCGAGCAGGCTTTGCAGGCGGGCCTGGGCATCAGCCGTGGCAAAGGCTGGATGGCGGACTACGGCAGCGCACTGCGTGATCAGGCGTTGATCCTGGCCTTGTTGCAGGAGAGCAACCTTGCCAGCAGTCAGGTCGACCAGCGGCTGTTCGCCTTGTCGGACGAACTGGGGGCCAACCGCTGGTTGTCGACCCAGGAGCGCAATGCACTGTTCCTTGCCGGCCGTGGCCTGTTGGGCAAGCCGGAAGGCAAGTGGCAGGCACGCCTGGACAGCGCTGGCGAGGTGCGCGAGTTCAACAATGCCGAAGCCGGCATGAAGCTGGAAGGCCCGTTGCTGGCTTCGCCGCTGAGCGTGCAGAACGAAGGCAGCGAGACGCTGTACCAGCAACTCACTTTGTCTGGTTACCCCCGTCAGGCGCCTGCGGCCGGCGGCAATGGTATGCAGATTCGCCGTGAGTACCTGGGCATGAATGGCCAGCCATTGGACCTGCATAACCTGCGCAGCGGCGACCTGGTGCTGGTGCACCTTGCGCTCAAGGCTGAAGACCGCGTGCCGGATGCCTTGGTGGTGGACTTGCTGCCCGCAGGCCTGGAGCTGGAAAACCAGAACCTGGCGCAGAGTGCCGCCAGCCTGGACAACGCCAGCACCGCGGTGAAGGAATGGCGCGAGTCGATGCAGAACGCCAGCGTGGTGCACCAGGAGTACCGTGATGACCGTTATGTTGCCGCGCTCAAGCTCGACGGCTACGGCACCACCCACCTGTTGTACCTGGCGCGGGCGGTGACCCCGGGCACCTACCGTGTGCCGCCGCCGCAGGTTGAGTCGATGTACCGGCCGAACCTGCAGGCCGTGGGGGATGGGCAAGGGGAGATGACCGTAAAAGCCCGGTAAGAATCTGCCCTGCGCATCCACTGGGTCGCGCAGGGCAGCTCTACCATCAGTGAATCACCCAGCTCATCACCCACAGCCCCAGCACCAGCCAGATGATCCCGAGGATGATCGAGGCGCGCATGAACGCGCGGATGGCCGAGTACAGCAGCATCAGGCCGACGATCAGGGCCAGGATGCTGAGCAGCGAGGTGTCCATGCCCAGTGTGCGCGCCAGGCCGTCGATGAAATTGCCGCCAGCATTGGCCAGCAGGTTGAACAGCCCGCTCAATGCGTCGACGATGAAGCGGATCAACGACCCCAGTGCCTGGCCCAGCCACTCGAAAAAACCTTCTACATGCATAGTTGTTTCCTGATGAACGATTCGGCGAGGTTGCCGTTCCCAAGCCTTTGGCCATCACCTGGCCAGGTCGGTTCCCGATGCCAAGCTTAGCGCGGCCATGCACGCGTGCGGGCAAGTGGTTGCGTGCCACGGTAATCGGCTTGCTAGTGCTGTGTGGCCTGGTGTGGCTGGCTGACCGGATCTGGCCGCTGCCCATGCCGGGCGACGACCTGGCCCGGGTGGTGGTGGCCGAAGACGGCGCGCCGTTGTGGCGCTTTGCCGATGCCGAGGGTGTCTGGCGCTACCCGGTCAGCCCTGACGAAGTTTCGCCGTTGTACCTGCAGGCCTTGCTGACTTACGAGGACCGCTGGTTCTACCGCCATCCCGGGGTCAACCCGCTGGCCTTGGCCCGAGCCGCCTGGCTGAACCTGCGCGGCGGACGCGTGGTGTCGGGCGGCAGCACGCTGTCGATGCAGGTGGCACGGCTGCTCGACCCGCATGAACGTACCCTGGCCGGTAAACTGCGCCAACTGTGGCGTACGGCGCAGCTGGAGTGGCATCTGTCCAAGCGCGAAATCCTGCAGATCTACCTTGACCGCGCACCCTTTGGCGGCACCTTGCAGGGGGTTGCCGCAGCCAGCTGGGCGTACCTGGGCAAATCACCCTTGCACCTGACCCCGGCCGAAGCAGCGCTGCTGGCGGTACTGCCACAGGCGCCCAGCCGGCTAAGGCCGGACCGCCATCCTGCGCGTGCCCAGCGTGCCCGCGACAAGGTGCTGCAGCGCCTGGCCGAATACCAGGTATGGCCTGCGCAGCAAATCCGCGAGGCAGCCGAGGAGCCGCTGGTGCTGGCGCCACGTCAGGAGCCCGCCTTGGCGCCCTTGCTCGCCAGACGGCTGAACAGCGCCGACAGCCCACCGCTGATCCGCACCACCCTCGATGCGGCACTGCAGCGGCGCCTGGAAGACCTGCTGTTGGGCTGGCGTGCGCGCCTGCCGGAGCGTACCTCGGCAGCCATCCTGGTAGTCGAGGCGCAGACCATGGCGGTGCGTGCCTACCTGGGCTCGATTGATCTGGCCGATGAGCGCCGCTTCGGGCATGTCGACATGGTGCGTTCGCTACGTTCACCCGGTTCTACGCTCAAGCCGTTCCTGTACGGCATGGCGCTGGATGATGGCCTGATCCATTCCGAATCGCTACTGCAGGACGTGCCACGCCGCTATGGCGACTACCGGCCCGGTAACTTCTCCATGGGCTTCAGCGGGCCGGTGTCGGCCAGTTCGGCGCTGGCCCTGTCACTCAACTTGCCGGCGGTGCAATTGCTGGAGGCCTACGGCCCGAAACGCTTTGCCGCGCAACTGCGCATGGCGGGTATGCCGCTGATACTACCGCCGCTGGCCGAGCCCAACCTGTCGTTGATCCTCGGTGGCGCCGGTAGCCGTCTGGAAGACTTGGTGGGTGGTTATGCAGCCTTCGCGCGCGGTGGCAACAGCGCGAGGGTGCGCTTGCAACCTCAGGAGCCGCTGGTAGAGCGGCGCTTGCTGTCACCGGGGGCGGCGTGGATCATCCGGCGCATTCTCAGTGGCCAGGCGCGCCCCGACCGCGACCCGCACGCCGAGCTGGTGCAGCGCCCGCAACTGGCCTGGAAAACAGGAACCAGTTATGGCTTTCGCGATGCCTGGTCGATTGGTGTGGGCCCGCGCTACCTGATCGGCGTGTGGATCGGCCGCCCCGATGGCACGCCGGTACCCGGCCAGTTTGGCCTGGCCTCGGCGGCGCCACTGATGCTGCAGGTGCATGACCTGCTGAGCAACCGCGACAGCCAGCGCGGCATCAGCGTGCCGGTGGAGCGGGTGCCGGCGAATATCGGGGTGGCGGCGATCTGTTGGCCTCTGGGCCAGCCGATGAGCAAGCAGGACCCCAACTGCCGGCGTCAGCGTTTTGCCTGGACCCTGGATGGCACCACGCCGCCAACCCTGCAAGCTGCCGATCAGCCGCTGGGCCTGGGCCTGCGTGAGCGCGTGTGGGTCAACGAGCAGGGGCTGCGCGTGGATGGTAGCTGCCCAAGCGCCAAGGCCCGTGACATTGCGTTGTGGCCGGCCCCGCTGGAGCCCTGGCTACCCCGTGTCGAGCGGCGCGCGGCGCGCCTGCCGGCCATCGACCCGGCCTGCCCGCCGCAGGTGCCGGCCAGCGCACCGCCGCTGTCGATCGTCGGCGTGCGCCCCGGCGACAACCTGCGCCGCCCGGCCACCAGCAGCGAGCCGTTGCAACTCTATGTATCGGCCTTGGGCGGGGGCGGGCGGCGCTGGTGGTTCCTCAATGGCCAGCCCTTGGGCGAAACCCAGGGGCAGGACAGCCTGCTGGTTCGCTTGCCGCAGGTCGGACAGGCCGAGCTCAGCGCGCTGGATGAAAGCGGCGAGACGGCGCGGGTGGCGTTCCAGGTCAGCGAGTAGGCGTTCGACGGCATTCGGGCCAGCACCTACGCTTGCAGATAACGGGTGTGACCGGCTGGCGCCCCGCAAACCAAGGGAACATGGAGCGCCCTATGCGTCCTCTGGCCGTGCCCCTGCTGTTGTTGCCTTGGGCGCTTGCTGCCCACGCAGAGCCGTTGCCGGGTTTTCTCGACAGCCATGAATACGAACGGCGCCTGCCTGCTGCCAACCTGCCGATAGAGGCCTACCGCCCCATCAGCCCGAACCTGAGGTTGGCCGGGCCGGTTGGCGAAAGACTTGACTGGGCACCTGCGGACACGCCCGTCGTTGTGCATAAAGTGCGTTTCGAGGGGGGCACGGTGTTCCCCTTGAGTGATCTGCGCGAGCACTACCAGCCGCTGGTCGGGCGCCAGACCACGTTGGGCGAGTTGCAGCAGTACACCCGGCAGCTAACCCAGCGCTATCGGCAGGAGGGCTACCTGCTTTCCTATGCCTACCTGCCACCGCAGGATGTGGCCGAGGGTCGGGTGAATGTGGTGCTGGTCGAGGGTTACATCCGCGATTACCACATCGACGGTGATATCGGCCCGGCCAGCGACTATCTCCGGCAGCTATTGGCACGCCTTGAGGCTGAGCGCCCGCTGACCCGCGAAACGCTCGAACGCTACCTGGGGCTGGCAGGGCGCTTGCCCGGCGTGTCGATAGAGGCTGAGCTGGCGATGGCACGAACCGGTGACGGTGCGGCCCTTTTGACCGTGCATGCGCGGCACAAACCGTTCAGCGCCGCTGTTACTTTGGCAGACTCCAGTCGCGATGATGCACAGGCGCTGCTGACGGCCACCAGCAATGCCCAGACCCGCTTTGCCGAACAGTTCCAGGCCAGCCTGCTACTGCCCCCGGGCGATGACCAGGTGCATTACCAACGGCTGGATTACAGCCAGCACCTGGACGAGGCCGGCAGCCAACTGTTGTTGTCGGCTTCGCGCTACCGCAGTGAGCCGGACACGCGAATCCGCCTGGACGATGGCCGCGACATCACCCGTGAGCGTGACAGCCAACGCTATGCGATAGGCCTGCGCCAACCCGTGATTGTCAGGCCGAATGAATGGCTGGCCGTGCAGGGACACGTGTATGCGGTCAGCGAACATGTCGAAGAGCGGCAGTCTTCGTCACGGGACTACGACACTTCTGTGCGCGCGCTGTCATTCGAGGGCGACTGGCGCAAAGTGGAAGGTAGTCGCCTGCGCATGGTCAGTGCCGGGGTCTACCAAGGCCTGGATTACCTGGGCGCCCGCAGCGATGCCGACTACGACATGGACTTTTTGCGGTTCAGGTTGTCGGCCCTGCAAAGTGACCCGCTGTCAGCGAGTTGGCAGGGTGTAGTGTCTGGCGCGTTGTACTGGAGTGATGACCGGCTACCTGATAGCGAACGGGTGGGGTTTGGTGGGCAGAGCTTCGGGCGTGGCTATCCCCGTGATCAGGCCGACGGAGACAAGGGGTGGGGTGTGGCTTACGAGGTGAGCTACAGCATGCGGGGTAGCAGGTTGGCGCTGGTTCAGCCCTATTTGGCAGTGGATGCGGCGCAGACCTGGCATAACCGGGGATCGGTGGAGGATGCCCACCTGGCTTCGGCGGCACTGGGTGTACGGTTGGGGGATGGGCGGCTTTTCAATGTTGCGTTGGAGGTGGCAAAACCGCTGGCGGATGTGGCGTTGGACAGTCTGGACCGTGCCCCCCGCTTGACCTTGAGTATTGGCCTTCAACTGTAGGGGGGCGCTTTGCGCGCCTTGTGTCGCGATGGGCTGCAAAGCAGCCCCGGCAATTTTGAAGCAGTCACTTAGTGGGTAGTAAACCGCTGGTGAACCGGTGACGAACTGGGCGTCAGTGCCAGTGCCAACTGGGTGCGGTTGTGCATGTGGGTCAGGCGCAGTACCTGCGACACATACAACTTCACCGTGTTTTCGGTAATGCCCAGCTCACAGGCAATCTGGTAGTTGGTCTTGCCCTTGCTCACCAGCCGTGCCACTTCAAGTTGGCGCGGCGATAGCTTCTCGAACGCTGCCGGTAGCTCGCTCTCACTGTCTTCCACATCGCTGGCGCGTCGGTGGGTGCCTTGGCCGCGGGCCTTTTCCAGGTCCTGGTACAATTCGTCCACCGAGTCGGCCAGATTCTGCAACCGCTGGTTCAACCCGCCCAAGGCGCGGAAGTTGCGCTGGCGCTCCAGTAGGGCCTCTTCCTGGCGGCGCACGCCCTCGAGCAGTTCATCGAGGTCCGTGGGCTTCTGGTAGTAATCGGCAAAGCCTTCACGCAGGGCACGGATCACATCCTGTTTTTCCGCGCGCCCGGTCAGCATGATGGCTTCGAACATGCGCTGCCCGGTGATTTGCTTGAGCGCGCGAACCAGTTCGATACCATCACGGTCGGGCATGTGCAGGTCGCAGATGATCAGGCCAATGGCCTCGTCGGCCAGGTAGCGCTCGAGGGCTTCGTCGGTGGAATGGGCCGGCAGGCAGTGGTAACCCCGGGTTTCAAGAAACTCACATAGCTGTTCGACGATGACTGGCTGGTCATCGACCACCAAAATCTTCACATCACTGAAAGGTCTGGACACGATCAACTCCCTGTTCGTATGCGGCCCTGCTCCCGGGCCAGACGCTCTGGCAGCTTAAAAATAGCCCTACGTTGCGATTTTGTACAAGGCATGTACAAGGTATCGGACCATAGGTTGCTTTATTGGATCCATACCGCCGTTAGAAGAAAACCTGCTAACACATAGGGTACGAAGGCCTGTTTGTCGCCCATTTCTTCAGTCAGGGTTTGCAACCGCTTCTTCACTTTGGGGTTGAGCAGGGTCCACAGGCGCCGGCGGGTGAGCAGCCACACCAGCACACTGACGCCGGCGCCGATGAAGGTGCCGAGCACGTATTGCGGGCTGGTGGCGAGGGCCAGTGCGCCCATCAGCTTGACGTCGTCGGCACCGAAGCGGCCGAGCATGTACCCCGGCAAGGTCAGCAGCATGACGATGGCCAGCGCCCAGCCGGCATCGGCGGCCTCGGCGCCTATCCAGCTGCGACCGGTGGCGAACAGCCAGACCAGAGCGCCCGTTGCCACGCCCAAGGTCAGCAGGTTGGAGATCTGGCGTTGACGCACATCCTGTTCGGAGCACAAGGCAAGCCACAGCAGGAGAACAATGCTTTGCATTGGCAGGTCGCCTTTCCCAAAAGTTGAACACTTCTACCCGGTCAGTCAGGTTTCCTTAAGTGAAGATAGACGGGAACCTGCGAGGGAGTGGGCGGGAACGGGAAAAAGGCGTGGTCGAAATGGATTTTGTCGTTCTTGACACCGTTTAAGTGGGGGAGCGACCTTGGGGCGCGAAAAGGTGCTCCCACTATTAAGGGCTGAGGCTTATTTCTTGCTACCCGGCGGGTAGTTGGCCAATACCTTGTTCACAGTATTGCGGATGGCGCTGTTGCGTTCTTCCGGGCTTGGCGGGTAGTTGTTCATGATTTGCTCGGCACTGCCGCGCCACACCAGCTTGCCGTCACGCCCATCGAACATGTCCACCTGAATGGTCGCGACCTTGTAGTCGACACTGCGGGTTTCGTTGTACATCGGGCCACCCCAGTAACCGCCCCAATAGCCACCCCAGCCACCGCCATAGTTGGTGGTGATCTGCTGCTGGCGCTGCTCGACGATCAGGTAGGTGCGGACCGTCAGGTCAGGCCGTGCGCCACCCTGGACCGGGCGCAGCCCACGTTGGTCGAGCTGGTCGGCTACCGCCTGGCGGATGCGCTGCTCGGTAAGGTCGCTCTTGATGCGGGGGTCGTCCGGGCGGTACTGCAGGCCCGGTTCCTGCCACGCCCAGCTGCGGTAAGCGGCAAAGTCACGGCTGGCATCGAAATCCTGCTGGACGTTGTTGCTGGAGCAGGCTGCAAGCAGTAACACGAATGACAGTAAAACGAGACGGCGCAACATGATGGTTCTCCGTTAGCGATTAACTGGGAGGATAGCCGCTGAGCGCCTTGTGCACAGAGTCTCGCAGGGCGCTTTCGCGTTCACGCGGCGAGTCCTTGTCGCTGCCGCTTTCGGCGCTGGCACTCCATACCGGCTGACCGCTGCGAGCGTCGTACAGGTCGATGCGCACTACCATCACGTCCACTTCGTAGGTGCGTACGATGGGCACGCTGGCATAACCCCCGTAGCCATGGCGATAGCCACCATAGCCCACGCCACCGTAGGGGTAGGGGCCGTAGTACGGGTCGTAGGTGTCGTAGTCACGCACCTGGCGCAAGCGTTTTTCCAGGCGCATGTCTGCGCTCACCAGCAGGTCGCCGGTGGCACCTCGGGCGGGGCGCAGGCCATGCTGGTCGAGTGCCCCGCTGACAGCATCGGCCAGTTGCGCAGGATCGGCATTGGCCGAGCCACTGGGCAGTTCGCCGTTGCGCCAGCTCCAACTGCGGTAGTGCCCATAATCGCGGGCGGGTGCCGGGTAGGCACTGGCGTCGAAGGTGGTGGCCGCCTGGGCGGGGGCCGGAGGCAGCGGGCGGCTGCTGGCCACATACGGGTTGCTGCCCTGGCATCCAGCCAGGGCGAATGGCAGCAGGGCCAGGCACAACAGACGGTACGGCATGAACTCCTCCGGCAGGGTGGGTTAGCGGGGGCGGCACACCCAGTGCAGGTAGCGGCCAAGCCCGGCGAAGGCGGGGTGGCGGCGGTGGGCCAGTTCCATTTCCAGCAGGTCGAGCAGCTCGGCCTTGCCCTGGAACTCCTTGGGCATGTAGTCGTGGAACACCCGCACACCGCTTTCGCTTTCAACTTGCCACATAGGATCAAGTTGCGCCTTGAGCGCGCGTGGATCAAGCGGTTTCTGTGGGGTCAGGCTCTGCTTTTCACCTTCCAGCCGGTTGCTGCGCAACTTGCGGAAATGGCCTTTGAGCAGGTTGCGGTAGACCAGGGCGTCGCGGTTGTAGAAGGCCAGTGACAGCCACCCGGAAGGGGCTGTGAGCTGGTGCAGCACGGGCAGGATGCTCTCAGGCTCTGCCAGCCATTCGAGTACGGCATGGCACAGCACCAGGTCGTAAGGTTCGGTGAGCTGGCCAAGCAGGTCTTGCCAGGGGGCCTGGATGAACGTGGCAGTCTGGCCAGCCTCGGCAAAGCGCGCGCGGGCGCCATCGAGCATGGGGGCGGCGGGCTCGGCCAAGGTCAGATGATGACCACGCTGGGCCAGCCACAAGGCCATGTGGCCCAGCCCGGCACCGATATCGAGAATGCGCAGCGGACGATCGGGCAGTGCCTCGGCCAGGTCAGCCTGCAGCACGGCCAGGCGGATTGCGCCCTTGGCACCGCCGTAGATCTTCTCGGCAAAGCGAGTGGCCAGCTCATCGAAGTGACGGTCATTCATCGGGCGAAGCGCCTTTCGCTGTCGGCCAGCTTGGCCCGCACCACCTGGTCCATGTCCAGGCCCAGCTCGCTGCACAGCAGCAACAGATAGAGCACCACATCACCGACCTCCTGGCCGGCGTGGGCCAGTTTGTCGGCAGGCAGCTGGCGCGATTCGTCTTCGCTCAGCCACTGGAAAATTTCTACCAGCTCGGCCATTTCGACGCTGGCGGCCATCGCCAGGTTCTTCGGGCTGTGGAAGCCGCGCCAGTCGTTGTTGTCGCGGATCTGGTGCAGGCGTTGGGTGAGTTCTTGCAGATTCATCGGGGTCTCCTAATGCTGCATAGCTTCTGCCCAGGCCCGATGCAAAGCAAGTGGCCTACAGCCGATCCCACCGCCCGACCATATGCAATACCCCCCCATGCCCATCCAGCCGTAGTTGACCTGCAGTGCCCGCCTCACTGGCACTGAGCACCACCTCCGACGGCAACCGTACCGGTTTGCGGAAGTCCACTTCAAAGGCATACCCACTGTGCGGCAGGTGCCCACGCAATGCCGCCAGGGCCATGGCCATGCTCCACATGCCATGGGCAATGGCTGTAGGAAAGCCGAACAACCGGGCACTGACAGCACTGAGGTGGATAGGGTTGTAGTCCCCGCAGACCTTGGCATACCGCCGGCCGATGTCACTGTCGGCGTACCAGCGGCTGGCCTCGGGTAATGCATCTGGCTCAGCTTCGGGTCGTTCACTTGCCTCGCCTTCCAGCTTCAACCCACGTACCAGCATGCGGCTGGTCTCGCGCCAGAGTAGGCCTATGCCGTCTTCGGCCTCGGTGATCAAATCGAAGGTGCCGCCCTTTGCATGCGGTTGCAGGTTGTGCGCATACACCGCAAAGCGCAGCCCCTCGATACCGCCAAGCGAGCGCAGCACTTCGATGCGGTTGTACAGATGCACCAGGCCGAGCAGTGGGAAGGGGAAGTCTGGAGCGGTCATCAACTGCAACTGCAGGTTGAATGCCATTGCATGTGGATATGTCGCCGGCAGGCGGCCATCGTCGGGAAAGTGGCAGAGCTTGCGGTAGGTGCTCAGGTTGCCCGGCTGAACCGGGATGAAGCAGCGTAGGCCATCGTCCGGCAGGTGGTCGCCGCTGATGGTGCGTTTGCTGGCTGCGCGCAGGTACAGGCTGGCGCGCGAAGCCGGGCTGTGCAGGTCATGCCAGTGTCGGCTCATGCTCAGGCTCCCATCAATGCCTGGCCGCACACCCGCAGCACCTGGCCGTTGACTGCCCCGGAGCCCGGTTGGCTGAGCCAGGCAATGGCTTCGGCGACGTCCTGCGGGCGCCCGCCCTGGCCCAACGAGCTCAGGCGCCGGCCGGCCTCGCGCAGGCCCATGGGCATGGCTGCGGTCATGTGGGTTTCGATAAAGCCGGGCGCCACGGCATTGATGCTGCCGCCATGTTCGGCGAGCCGGGGCGCCCAGGCCTGGGCCAGACCGATCAGCCCGGCCTTGCTGGCGGCGTAGTTGGCCTGCCCACGGTTGCCGGCAATGCCGCTGACCGAGGCCAGCAGGGTGATACGTGCGTTTTCCCCCAGTGCGCCACTGTCATACAGCGCCTGGGTCAGTACCTGTGGGGCCTTGAGGTTGACAGCCAGCACCGCGTCCCAGTAATCCGGGGTCATGTTGACCAGGGTCTTGTCACGCGTGATACCCGCGTTGTGCACCACGATGTCGATGCCGTCGGGCAAGGCCGCCAGCAGTTGCGTTGCCGCGTCGCTGGCGCAGATGTCCAGCGGCAGCGCCTTGCCACCCAGGCGTGCAGCCAGGGCGTCGAGGTCCTGGCTGGCCTGCGGCACATCCAGCAGCAGCACGTCGGCGCCGTCCCGTGCCAGGGTTTCGGCGATAGCGGCGCCGATGCCGCGCGCTGCGCCAGTGACCAGGGCACGACGGCCGGCCAGTGGGCGGGTCCAGTCCTCCACCTGGCTGATACAGGCTTCCAGGCGCAGCACCTGGCCAGAAATGAAGGCACTCTTGGGCGAGAGGAAAAAGCGCAGGGCGCCTTCCAGCTGGTCATCGGCACCGGAAGCGACATACAGCAGCTGGGCAGTCGCGCCGTTGCGCAGTTCCTTGGCCAGCGAACGGCTGAAGCCTTCCAGTGCCCGTTGGGCAACGCTGGCCAACAGGTTGTCGAGGCTTTCCGGTGCGCGCCCCAGCACCACGATATGCGCGCAAGGCGCCAGGCTACGCAGCAGGGGCTGGAAAAATTCGCGCAACTGCTTCAAGGCATCGCTGTCGGACAGATGACGGGCATCGAATACCACGGCCTTGATTTTCGGCCCCAGGCCGGCCACCCAGGCTTCAGCCTGCAGGTCGTCGGCATTGAAGCTGTAAACCTCGTCAGTCAGGCATGGGGCGATGGCTTCGATCTGTTTCGCCATTGGCCCGCCGCCCAGCACCAGCGCCCCTTCCACCGGGCGTAGGCGGCCGGCCTGCCAGCGCTCCAGCGGGGCCGGGCGTGGCAGGCCAAGGGCATCCACGAGGCGGCGGCCGAGGTTGGAGTTGGCAAAGCCGAGGTAGCGATCGCTCATGGGTGGGTCTCCGCAAAGGCAAGCTTGAAAGTGTGGACCAACTTTGTGGCAAGGTCGTTCGCCCACGGTAAAAACACCTAGGCTGTACGGATCAAATTGTTTCAGGAGGAAAAAGCGCATGCGTTCACTTCGCCGGGTCGCGATCCTGGGCGGCAACCGAATTCCCTTCGCCCGCTCCAACGGCGCTTACGCCACGGCCAGCAACCAGGCGATGCTCACTGTTGCCCTTGAAGGATTGATCGAACGCTATCGCCTGCATGGGCTGCGGCTGGGGGAGGTAGTGGCTGGCGCGGTGCTCAAGCACTCGCGCGACATGAACCTCACCCGCGAATGTGTGCTGGGTTCGCGCCTTTCACCGCAGACCCCGGCCTATGACCTCCAGCAAGCCTGCGGTACCGGGCTCGAAGCGGCGTTGCTGGTGGCCAACAAGATCGCCCTGGGGCAGATCGACAGTGGTATTGCCGGCGGCGTGGATACCACCTCCGACGCACCGATTGCCGTCAACGAAGGCCTGCGCCACATCCTCCTGCAAGCCAACCGTGGCAAAAGCCTGAGCGAGAGGCTCAAGCCCTTTCTCAAGCTCAGGCCTCACCACCTCAAACCCGAACTACCACGCAATGGCGAACCACGCACCGGGCTGTCAATGGGCGAGCATTGCGAGCGTATGGCCCAGGCCTGGCGCATTGGCCGTGCCGAACAGGACGCGTTGGCGCTGCTCAGCCACCAGAAACTGGCTGCCGCGTATGCCGAGGGTTGGCAGGATGATTTGCTGACGCCGTTTCTTACGTTGACCCGCGACAATAACCTGCGCCCCGACCTGACCCTTGAGCAGTTGGCCAAGCTGCAACCCGCCTTTGACCGCAGCGGGCAGGGCACGCTGACGGCCGGTAACGCCACACCGCTGACGGACGGCGCCTCTATGGTGTTGCTGGGCAGCGAGGAATGGGCCGCGCAGCAGGGGCTGGAGGTGCTGGCTTACCTGGTCGATGGCGAAACCGCTGCGGTGGACTTTGTGACCGGTCGCGAAGGGCTCTTGATGGCGCCGGTGTATGCCGTGCCACGCTTGCTGGCGCGCAATGGCCTGACCTTGCAAGACTTTGACTACTACGAAATTCACGAAGCCTTCGCTGCCCAGGTGCTGTGTACGCTCAAGGCCTGGGAAGATGCCGATTATTGCCGTGAACGGTTGGGGCTGGAGGCGTCGCTTGGGGCGATTGACCGCAGCAAGCTCAATGTAAAAGGCAGCTCGCTGGCGGCGGGGCACCCGTTTGCGGCCACCGGAGGGCGCATATTGGCCAACCTGGCCAAGCTGTTGGCCACGGCGGGGAAGGGGCGGGGGTTGATATCGATTTGTGCGGCAGGTGGGCAGGGGGTGACGGTGATTGTCGAGCGCACCTGACGTGCGCCTGCGTCAGCTGTTAGGCTTGTCCCATCAGAACTACAAGAAGCCGCCATGCCGATCATCGGACATCCCCGCGCCATCCCGGCGCTGGACCACCTGCCCAGGCCTCTTTACGCCCGTGCCGAAAGCCTCGGCGCCGGCTCCTGGACCACCCGCCACCAGCACGACTGGGTGCAGTTTTCCTACGCCATCAGCGGCGTACTTGGTGTGTACACCCGCGACGGCAGTTACTTCGCGCCGCCCCAGTGGGGGGTGTGGATTCCTGCTGATGCCGAGCACGAAGTGGTGACCTCGATGCAGGCCGAAATGCGCAGCCTGTATGTACGGCGTGATGCCTGCCCGTGGGCGCCAGAGCAATGCCGGGTGCTGGAAGTAACCCCGCTGGCACGCGAGCTGATCAAGCAGTTTTGCCTGTTCCCGGCGGATTACCCCGAAGATGACAGCGCCGAAGCACGCTTGGTGGCGGTGCTGCTCGACCAGTTGCGCACGTTGCCCGAGGTCGGGTTTTCGCTGCCGTTGCCACGGCACCCTGGGTTGCTGGCGCTGTGCAACGGTTTGATTGCTGCACCGGACCAGCCGCAGACATTGCAGCAATGGGCGCGGGAGCTGGGTTGCTCGGAGAAGACGCTGATGCGGCTGTTCCAGCGGGAGACAGGGTTGAGCTTTCGAAACTGGCGGCAGCGCATGCGGCTGTTGTCGTCGCTGGCGTTGCTGGAGGCGGGGGAGAATGTGACCGAGGCGGCGCTGGGATGTGGGTATGACTCGACTTCGGCTTACATTGCGGCGTTCAAGCAGTTGTTCGGGGCGACGCCTGGGGAGTTGAAGCTTTAGTCCTCGGTTGCCTGTACCGGCCTCTTCGCGGCGTTAGTCGCGAAGAGGCCGGTACAGGTAACGCATCAGGTGCGGAACCTGCGCACCAGCGCATCCAGCTCATTGGACAGCCCTGCCAGGCTCTCCGAGTCCACCCGCGCCGCCTGGGCCAGTTCGGCCACCAGCTGGGCATCACCGTGAATCTGGCTGATGTGACGGTTGATGTCCTCGGCCACCTGATGCTGTTCCTCGGCGGCTGTGGCGATCTGCGTATTCATGTCGCGGATCACATCCACCGATTCCCGGATTTGCCCGAAGCTGTCGCGTGCCAGGCCAATGCGGCTCACCGATTGCTGCGATACCTCCAGGCTGGCATGCATCTGCGCGGCCACTTCGGCAGTGCGGTTGGCCAGGTTGCCCAGCAGGCCATCGATTTCGGCAGTGGAGTCGGCAGTGCGTTTGGCCAGGGCCCGTACTTCATCGGCCACCACGGCAAAGCCACGGCCTTGCTCACCCGCGCGGGCGGCTTCGATGGCAGCGTTGAGGGCCAGCAGGTTGGTCTGCTCGGCGATCGAGCGGATGGTGCCGAGGATCGACTGGATGGCATTGCTGTCCCGCTCCAGCTGCTGGATCGACTGCGCCGACTGCTCGATTTCCTGGCTCAGGCGGTCAACGCTGTGTACCGCCGCATCGATCTGCTGCTGGCCTTCGCGGGCCTGCTGCTGACCGCTGTCGGCCGACTGCGCTGCCTGGCTGCAGGAGCGCGCCACTTCGTTGGCGGTGGCGACCATTTCGTGGAACGCAGTGGAAACCATGTCCACGGCTTCGCGCTGGCGGCCTGCGGCCTCGGCCATGTCGCTGGAGACGCGGGTCGAGCTGCTGGAGGTGCTGAGGATTTTGCCGGCGGCAGCGCCAATGTGCTGGATCAGGCTGCGGATGGCACTCAGGAACTGGTTGAACCAGCTGGCCAGTTGCGCGGTTTCGTCGCGGCCGCGGATTTCCAGGTTACGGGTCAGGTCACCTTCACCTTGGGCAATGTCTTCCAGGCCGTTGGTAACGCTGTTGATCGGGCGCACGATCAGCTTGGCGAACGCTGCACCCACCACGGCGAACAATGCCGCCAGCACCACGGCGATGACCCCGATCAGCCAGGTTAGCCGGGTGGTGGTCTGCATCACTTCGCTGTGTTCGATCAGGCCGATGAAGGTCCAGCCTAGTTGCTCGTCGGGGTAGACGTTGGCCATGTAGTGCACGCCATTGAGCTCGACTTCGACCAGGCCTTTGCCCGCCTTGGCCAACTCGGCATAACCACCGCCAACGCTCGCCAGTTGCTTGAAGTTGTGCCCGGCGTCGCGTGGGTCGACCATTACGTTACCGTTGCTTTCCACCAGCATCAGGTAGCCGCTTTCGCCCAGCTTGATCTGCTTGATGATCTCGGTCAGGCCCTTGAGCGACACGTCGATGTTGACCACGCCACCGGGGTTGCCCAGCTGGTTGGCCACGGCGCGCACGGTGCTGACCAATACCGCATCGTCTGCAGCCCAGTAGTAGGCGCCGGTACGAACGGTTTTCCCCGGGTTGGCCATGGCCAGTTGGTACCAGGGGCGAGTGCGTGGGTCGTAATTGACGAACTTCTGCCCTGCCGGCCAGCCTGTGTAGCCACCGTCGTTCACCCCGTAGGACAAGTAGGCATACGCAGGGTGTGAGTTGGCCAGGCGGGTCATGAAGTCAAGGAGCTTGCTGGCCTGCTCGCCCAGTTCGTAGGACGGCGAGGCACTCATGTACTTGTTCAGCTCGCTGCCCGTGGCGGCGACCATTGGCTGCGAAGCCATGTACTCGACGTTCTGGTTGATGCCCTGGAAGAAGATGTTCATCGCGTTGCTGACCTGACGGATTTCCCGGCTGCTGCTGTCGAGGAATCCGTCGCGGGCTTCGCCACGCAGGTTGAGGACCACCAAGGTGGCCACGAGGACGATGGGCAAGCCGGCGATGACCGCGAATGCCCAGGTCAGTTTCTGTTTGATGCTCATCGACGCTCCCGGAATTTTTATTGTCGACACACGAGGCAGGTAGCCAGTGCATCGGCAGCATCCGGGTTTTATGTAGCGATAACGCCCGTATTTATTGGATAAAGTCGTAGTTGGTGACTATTCGGTCGCGTTTGGACGCTTTTGGCATACCAAACGCGTGTGACCGTTCAGTGGCAGCAGTTGCCGGCGGCGCCGTTGGCCAGGTCTTTGAGGATCGGGCAGTCCGGGCGGTCGTCCCCTTGGCAGTGCGAAACCAGCTCGCCAAGGGTGTCGCGCAGGCTCACCAGCTCCTCGATGCGCCGGTTCAGCTCGTCGATGTGCTGCATGGCCAGCGCTTTCACATCGGCGCTGGCACGTTGGCGGTCCTGCCACAAGGTCAGCAGCTTGCCGACCTCTTCCAGGGAAAACCCCAGGTCGCGGGAGCGCTTGATGAAGGCCAGGCTGTGCAAGTCTTCCGCCTGGTACAGGCGGTAGCCGCTGTCGCTGCGTGTGGCCGGTTTGAGCAGGCCGATGGATTCGTAATAACGGATCATCTTGGTGCTAAGCCCGCTGCGGCGGGCGGCTTGGCCGATATTCATGGCGCCTCCTGGGTGGTGCTGGTGGGTTTCCACGCCTTGAGCCACAGCGCGTTGCTGACCACGCTCACGCTGGACAGGGCCATGGCGGCGCCGGCCAGTACCGGGTTGAGATAACCCAGCGCGGCCAGCGGGATGCCGATCAGGTTGTAGATGAATGCCCAGAACAGGTTCTGGCGAATCTTCGCATAGGTCTTGCGGCTGATCTCCAGGGCCGCAGGCACCAGGCGAGGGTCACCGCGCATCAGGGTGATGCCCGCGGCCTGCATGGCCACGTCGGTACCGCCACCCATGGCAATGCCGATGTCGGCGGCGGCCAGTGCCGGGGCATCGTTGATGCCATCGCCCACCATGGCGACCACCCCGTCCTGCTTGAGCGCGGCCACGGTCGCAGCCTTGTCGGCTGGCAATACTTCGGCATGCACATCGTCGATGCCCAGGGCGTCTGCAACCACTTTGGCGCTGCCGCGGTTGTCGCCGGTCAGCAGGTGGCTGCTGATGTGTTGGGCATGCAGGGTGTCGATGGCCTGCGCGGCGCCGGGCTTGAGGCTGTCACCAAAGGCGAACAGGCCCAGCACGCGGGGTTGCGCGCCACGTTCGATCAGCCACGACAAGGTGCGCCCCTCGGCTTCCCAGGCCTGGGCCTTCGCAGCCAGGTCGCCGGGCTGCAGCCCGCTTTCGTCCAGCAGGCGGCGGTTACCCAGGGCCAGCTCACGGCCTTCCACACTTCCTGCGATACCGCGCCCGGTCAGCGACTGACTGTCGGTAACCACCGGCACGTCCAGCCCCTGTTCGGCACAGGCATCCAGCACTGCTTTGGCCAGTGGGTGTTCGCTGCCACGTTGCAGGGCGCCGGCCAGGCGGTGGAGGTCGGCACTGCTGCCAGCCTGCGCCTGGCTGTGGACCACCCGAGGGCTGCCGGAGGTGAGGGTGCCGGTTTTGTCGAAGACCACGCGGTTGACCGCATGGGCACGCTCCAAGGCTTCGGCGTCCTTGATCAGGATACCGTGGCGGGCAGCGACCCCGGTGCCGGCCATGATTGCCGCAGGGGTGGCCAGGCCGAGGGCGCAGGGGCAGGCGATGACCAGCACGGCGACGGCGTTGATCAGCGCGGTTTCCAGCGGTGCGCCGGCCAGCCACCAGCCGACCAGGGTGATCAGGGCCAGCACCAGCACGGCGGGGACGAACACCTGGCTGACCCGATCGACCAGCTTCTGGATCGGCGCCTTGGCGGCCTGGGCGTCTTCGACCAGGCGGATGATACGTGCCAGCACGGTTTCGGTCCCCAGCGCCTGGGTGCGCACCAGCAACCGGCCTTCGCCATTGATGGCACCGCCCGTGACGCTGTCGCCCGGCTGCTTGGGTACTGGCAGGCTTTCGCCGCTGATCAGGGCTTCGTCGGCATGGCTGCTGCCGTCCTCGACTACACCATCGACCGGGAAGCGCTCGCCGGGCTTGACCAGTACCAGGTCGCCCAGGCGCAGCTGGGCAATGGGCACGTCTTCTTCCTGGCCCTCGACGACACGCACGGCACGTTCCGGACGCAGTGCCTCAAGGGCGCGGATGGCGCTGGCGGTCTGGCGCTTGGCACGGCTTTCCAGGTACTTGCCCAGCAATACCAGGGCAATGACCACGGCCGAGGCTTCGAAGTACAAGTGCGGGGCCATGCCGGCGGGGGCATGTGCCCACTGGTAAAGGCTCAGGCCATAGCCGGCGCTGGTGCCCAGGGCCACCAGCAGGTCCATGTTGCCGGCACCGGCGCGTACGGCCTTCCAGGCGGCTACGTAGAAGCGTGCGCCGAGAATGAATTGCACCGGCGTGGCCAGCAGGAACTGTGCCCATGCTGGCAGCATCCAGTGCAGGCCGAAGGGCTGCACCAGCATTGGCAGTACCAGCGGCAGGGCCAACAGCAAGGCTGCGCCGACCGCCAGACGCTCATTGCGCAGGCGGCGCTGGGCAGCGCTTTGGTCGTCCTTGGCCGATTGCGGCAGGCTGGCGCTGTAGCCGGCCTTGTGCACGGCGTCGATCAGCAGGTTGTCATCGAGGGCTGCGAGCACTTCGAGGTGCGCGCGTTCGCTGGCCAGGTTGACGCTGACGTGCTCGACCCCAGGCAGCTTGCCAAGGGCACGCTCAACGCGGCCGGCGCAACTGGCGCAGGTCATGCCGCCAATCTGCAGTTCGACAGTGCGGGTGGGCACGCCGTAGCCGGCTTCGCGCACGGCGTCGACCAGGGCGGGCAGGCTGTTGGCCGGGGCCTGGACCCGAGCCTGTTCGGTGGCGAGGTTGACGCTGACCTGTTCAGCGCCGGTGACCTTGCGCAGGGCGCGCTCGACCCTGCCGGCACAGCTGGCGCAGGTCATGCCGGAGATCGGCAGGTCGTAAGTGGTGGATGCGGGCATGGCTCTCCTCCTTGGACAGGCCTCCAGCATCAACCTTGCCATGCAGGTAAGGTCAATAGCCCAGGCCGGCTCGCTTCAACTCCAGGCCATATTGCCCCATGGCGATGCGGTATTTGTTGATCTGGCCCGCCTGCAAGTTCAAGCGTGTACTGCGCTGGTCCTCGATGCCCGGCGCGCAGCCTTGCACCTGCCCTGGCAGCAGGCGCAGGCGTACGTCTACCGGACCGGGTGGAAGGTTGAACGAGGTGGATTGTTCCTGGAACACGCGCCCGGAGAGCTGGTCGTTGAGGTAAACGCCAATTTCGCAACCGGTGGCCACTTCCAGGCGTTCCCGGGAGATGATCAGTACGCTGTAGTCCGAGTTGCCCTCGGCGGTGGCCGGTGGCACCGCAGCCAGCGCGCTCAATAGCCCGACGACGCCCAATGCTGCCCTGAACATGAATAATCTCCTGCTTGCCTGATCGTCAAAGGCGCAGCTTGGCCGACACGGGCGTAGATTTCCACCCCGGCTGTTGACCTTGCCCCGATGGCAAGCTTGAGACTCGTTGAAAACCTGAAGGAGAGACCCCCATGCAAGTGTTCAATGTACAAGGCATGACCTGTGGCCATTGTGTGAAAGCGGTGACCCGGGCAGTGCAGGAGCAGGATGCAGCGGCCAAAATCGAGATCGACCTGGCGGCCAGACAGGTGCGGGTGCAGAGTGAGCTGGCGCCGGAACAGATTCTTACTGCGATCAGGGATGAAGGGTATCAGGCTGAACTCGCCTGATTACCAACCTGTGGAAGCGGGCGTGCCCGCGAAGCCCGTGGGTTTGTTGCAAATGTTTTCACATTCATAGGGTCCACAGCAGGTAGAATCATCCACTTGCTTAGCCTGCTATGGATTCCTGATGAACCTGCGAATGGTGCTCATCCTGGGCGCACTCAGTGCGTTCGGGCCCTTGGCGATCGACTTTTACCTGCCCGCCTTCCCGGCCATGGCGCAGGCGTTCGCCACCGACGAAAAACACGTCCAGGCCACCTTGGCCGCTTACTTCCTTGGCCTGTCCATCGGCCAGCTGGCTTACGGGCCGGTTGCCGACCGCTTTGGCCGTCGCAAACCGCTGATGTTCGGCGTGACCCTGTTCACCCTGGCGTCACTGGCCTGTGCCTATGCCCCCAACCTCGACACCCTGGTGGTAGCGCGCTTTGTCCAGGCGCTGGGCGGTTGCGCAGGCATGGTGCTGTCGCGGGCCATCGTCAGCGACAAGTGCGACCCGGTGGCCTCGGCCAAGGTGTTCTCGCAACTGATGCTGGTCATGGGCCTGGCGCCAATCCTGGCACCGATGCTGGGCGGGGTGTTGGTGAACCTGGCGGGCTGGCAGTCGATCTTCCTGGCGTTGAGCCTGTTCAGCGCCGGTTGCCTGCTGGCGGTCAGCCTGGGCCTGCCGGAAAGCCTGCCTGCGCATATTCCGCGACAGCCGCTGTCTGGCGCATTGCGCCAGTATTTGCGCCTGCTCGCTGACCGGGTGTTCCTTGGCCATGCCTTGACGGGTGGTATCGCCATTGCCGGCATGTTTGCCTACATCGCCGGTTCGCCATTCGTGTTCATCAAGCTCTATGGCGTACCGGCCGAACATTACGGCTGGCTATTCGGCACCAATGCTGCCGGCTTCATACTCGTGGCGCAGGTGAATGCCCGATTGCTGGCCAAGCGCGGGCCTGCTTTCCTGCTGGCGCGCGCCGTGTGGCTGTACCTGGTCGCGGGCCTGGTGCTGTTGGGCGTGGCGGCTTTGCGACCCGCGCAGCTGTGGCCGCTGCTGGTGCCGTTGTTCATCTGCATTGCCAGCCTGGGCTGCATCATCCCCAATGCATCGGCGTGTGCCATGAGCGGGCAGGGCGCGCGTGCCGGCAGTGCTTCGGCATTGATGGGGTGCGTGCAGTTCAGCGTTGCTGCGGGTGCCGCTGCGCTGGTCGGGCTACTGCACGATGGCAGCGCGGTACCTATGGCGCTGGTGATCAGCTTGTGCGGGGCATTGGCGGTCAGTGTCGCGCTGCTGACCCGGCGCTTGCAGGCCAAGGCTCCCGCATGAGCGGGTGAGGTGCATGAAGGCGGGTTTCCAGCGTGGCGACGAAGGCTCGCGCCTCGGCCTCGCTGCGGAAACTGACCACGTGTTGATCGAGCTGGACCTGCCAAGGACAGGCGGGGTTTCGGCTCGATGCACTGACGATAATTTTCATCGCGGCATACCTCCAGAATGGGAAGAGCCGCTCAAGTGTAGCGCTGGCCCTCCTGCCTGCCATGCGTTGCGTCAGTGTTCTGACTGACGGTCGAAGGGCGCAATGCCTGCAAACCTGCGAAACCTTCGCTAGCTCGCGCGCTATTTGTGGAAGGTCGCTGTGGGCCGTATCTGAAATTGCTGCAAGTCTTTTTCTATCTAGATATTTCGGGGCCTCTGTCTGTGGGTATCGGCGCTTTGGCTGACCGGCTTGCGGGTCGCTTTCTGGCGCCGGTTCACTGGTTGCCATGGGTAGGCATACCCAGTGGTTTTTCGTCGCCGATGTGTCTGCGCAAGGCCGTCTGACTGCGATTTTCTGCGGCTTATACTGGCGAGCCAGGCCAGTGCCAGCGAGAGGTGCTTCCCTGCCAGGGTTGGCCATCGCATCCACTCAGTGAACTTGCAGGGAGTTACAGGGACATGAACGCAGCCAGCAGCATCAGCCAGATCGCCAGCTTGATGGCCGACCCCAAACGCAGTGCCATGTTGTGGGCATTGATCGACGGTACGCCACGGCTAGCCAATGAACTTGCGATAATGACCGGCCTGACGTCCTCGTCGGCTTGCGCGCACCTTTCGTTGCTGTCATCGGCCGGTTTGCTCCGGCATGAAGCCAGGGGGCGAAAACGCTACTTCCGCCTGGCAACCCCACAGGTCGGGGCGGCGGTCGAGGCCTTGGCCAGCGTACAGCTGGAAAGCACCAGGGGAGAGCAGGCCAAGGCACCGGTATCACCGCTGCCCATGTCGATGCGCCGGGCACGCCGTTGTGGCGATCACCTGGGCGGGGAGTTAGCCAGTGAGCTGTATCACCGCCTGGTGGTGGCCGGCTGGCTGGAAGGCAGCGGAAGGCAGTTGATGGTCAGTGACGAGGGGAGGGCGCAGTTGGCCTCGGTCGGGGTGTACATCGATGCCCTGGCACCCCACGAGCAACGCGGTTGCGTGATTTGCCGCTGCACCGAGTGGAATGACCAGGCCCCGCATCTGGGCGGCGTGCTGGGCCAGGCTTTGTTCAGGCTATTCCTGCAATCTGGCTGGATGCGTGAGGCCGAAGACACGCGGGCGTTGCATATCTCTGCGCTGGGTATCCAGCAGATCAATCGCATCGCCCGCGTGGAGACATTGCAGGTCGGTTGAACGCAACGTCGTCGTTCAATCAGACCAGCCGGGCATCCAGGCTGTTCTGTGCCAGGCGACGGGCCTGGTCTTCGGTCATGCCCAGGTGGGTGTGCAGGGCGTGGAAGTTTTCCGTGACGTAGCCGCCGAAGTAGGCCGGGTCGTCCGAGTTGACCGTCACTTTCACGCCACGCTCGAGCATGTCGAGGATGTTGTGCTGGCTCATGTGGTCGAACACGCACAGTTTGGTGTTGGACAGCGGGCACACCGTGAGCGGGATCTGCTCATCGATGATGCGCTGCATCAGGCGCTCGTCCTCGATGGCGCGCACGCCATGGTCGATACGCTTGATTTGCAGCAGGTCCAGCGCTTCCCAGATGTACTCGGGCGGGCCTTCTTCGCCGGCATGGGCGACGGCAACGAAGCCTTCGCTGCGGGCGCGGTCGAACACACGCTGGAACTTGCTCGGCGGGTGGCCCATTTCCGAGCTGTCCAGGCCAACGGCGATGAATGCATCGCGGAACGGCAGGGCCTGGTCGAGGGTTTTTTGCGCTTCATCTTCGCTCAGGTGGCGCAGGAAGCTGAGGATCAGGCCACTGCTGATGCCCAGTTGCTGACGGCCGTCCTTCAGTGCCTGGTTGATACCGTTTAGCACCACTTCAAAGGGGATGCCACGGTCGGTGTGGGTTTGCGGGTCGAAGAACGGTTCGGTGTGTATCACGTTCTGCGCCTTGCAGCGTTGCAGGTAGGCCCAGGTCAGGTCGTAGAAGTCCTGCTCGGTACGCAGCACATCGGCGCCCTGGTAATACAGGTCGAGGAACTCCTGCAGGTTGTTGAAGGCGTAGGCGCCCCGCAAGGTCTCTACATCGGCCCAGGGCAAGGCGATCTTGTTGCGCTCGGCCAGGGCGAACAGCAGCTCGGGCTCCAGCGAGCCTTCCAGGTGCAAGTGCAGCTCGGCCTTGGGCAGGGCGTTCAACCAGTCATACATATAGGGGGGTCTCAATCAGGTACGGTTGCCGCCATTCTACAGGGGCTGGCCGGGCATTGCGCCCGGCCAGGCTGCGACCCGGTGAATCACCAGACCAAGGGTTCGCCCTTGTAGTTGATGAAACGCAGGCCACCCTTGCCGCTTTGCGCCTTGATCTGGTCGAGCATGCCGCGGGTGCTGGTGAGTACGTCGATCTCGGCGTTTTCGCCACCCATGTCGGTTTTTACCCAGCCTGGGTGCATGGCCAGCACGCACAGGTCGGGGCGCTGCTGCTCGACGACAAAGCTGTTGATCATCGAGTTCAACGCCGCCTTGCTGGCCTTGTACAGGCAAATTTCACCGCCGTCGGGGATGGTCACGCTCCCCAGGATCGAGCTCATGAAGGCCAGTACGCCGCTGCCCTCGCGTACCTGGCCGACGAGGCGCCGGGCCACGCGGATCGGTGCGACGGCGTTGGTCATGAACAGGTCGCCGACGTCTTTGTTTTGTACGGTCTCCAGGTCTTGTGGCAGGGGGCCCATGACACCGGCGTTGACGAATACCAGGTCGAACACCTGGCCCTGCAGGCGTTGCTTCAGGCCGTCGAGCTGGGCGGTGTCGTTCATCTCCAGCTGCTCGATGTGCACGCCGGGCACGTCCGCCAGGGCGCCGGGCTGCTGTGGGTTGCGGACAGTAGCAGTGATGTTCCAGCCATCTTCGTGCAGGCGTTGCACCAGGCCCAGGCCAAGCCCGCGCGAGGCGCCGATGATGAGGGCAGTTCTTGAATTAGCCATAGGAACATTCCTTTATCGGTGTAGGAAAAAGGAATTGAGCATACGTTACGGAAGGCGTGTGCGCTCACCGGATAAACGGCTAAAAATTGATCAAGGTTGCCAGAGTGCTTGTAGCCGGGCGCTTCGCCTGTTGGCGCACGGGTTATCCACAGGCTGGTCCACAGTTATTGTGTGCAAGCTCTGGAGGTGGGTAGGCTCGTCGAGCCCTGTACTGGGGATAACTTTCACGCTTTCAGCCATTTGCGGCTGTCATCAAGCAGTGATCAAAATATGATCAAAGCTATGCAGGCCCTGAATGTATTGGGCTGCAAGCGAATGCCCCAAGCTTATCCACAGGCCGGCCCACAGTTGCTGTGGGCAATGTTCAGCGGGCTTCGAGCAAGATGCGACCGCGGCTCAAGTCGGCCAGTTGCTGCTGCAGGGGGGGCAGGTGGGCGTCACCCAGCGCAATTAGCAGGTCCACGCCGTTGGCGGTGAATTGCTCATCCAGGACGAGGCCATCAACCTCTGCCAGACGCAGTTTCACCAGCGCCAGTTCGCTGAAACTGCAGCTGCAAGTGAATTCGCTGCGCTGCACCAGCAGCCGTTTGGGCGCCTGTTGCAGGCATTTGTTGGCGCCGCCGCCATAGGCCCTGGCCAGGCCGCCGGTACCCAGTTGTATGCCGCCATACCAGCGGATCACCAGTACCACGACCTGGTCGCAGTCTTGTGCTTCGATGGCTGCCAAAATCGGCCGCCCGGCAGTGCCGCCGGGTTCACCGTCATCGCTGCTGCGGTACTGGGCACCAAGCTTCCAGGCCCAGCAGTTGTGGGTGGCGGCCAGGTCGCTGTGGCGTTCGATGAAACTCATCGCGTCCGCAGCACTGCTGATCGGCCCGGCCAGGGTGATGAAGCGGCTTTTGCGGATTTCCTCGCGGTACTCGCAGAGGTCGAGCAGGGTAGAAGGCATAATGACGTTCAGGCAGCCGGCTTGATGCCGCAGCCCTTCAGAATGATGTGGATAAGGTTGTTGCTCGCGTCTTCCATGTCCTGCTTTGTCAGGCGGCTGCGGCCGGTCACCTGGCAGATCTGGGTGGCGAAGTCGGCATAATGCTGGGTGCTGCCCCACAGCAGGAAGATCAAGTGCACCGGGTCGACCGGGTCCATCTTGCCGGCTGCGATCCAGGCCTGGAACACGGCGGCTCGGCCGCGGAACCACTCACGGTAGTCGGCACTGAAATACTCGGTCAGGCAGGTGCCGCCGCTGATCACTTCCATGGCGAAAATCCGCGAAGCTTGCGGGTTGCGCCTGGAAAACTCCATCTTGGTACGGATGTACTGGCTCAAGGCCTCGCCGGGGTCGTCATCGACGCTCAAGGCGTTGAAGGTGCTGTCCCACAACTCGATGATGTTGCTGAGCACGGCAATGTACAGGCCCAGCTTGTTGGTGAAGTAGTAATGCAGGTTGGCCTTGGGCAAGCCCGCCTTGAGGGCGATGGTGTTCATGCTGGTGCCCTTGAAACCATGGCGGGCGAACTCGTCTTCGGCGGCCTGGATAATGGCCTGTTCGTTCTTCTGGCGGATGCGGCCCGCGGGCTTGCCCGAGGCAGAGAGGCGATGCGCAGGGACTTCTAGGGTCATGGACGATTCCGTACGGGTCAGGGGCTGCGGCTGTCGGACAAGATTACCTGCCTGTGCCGAAGTGACAAGCGTTTGCGGCAGAGACTGGCATCAACGTGTCGCAGCCAGGCTGTCGAGAAAGCTTTCCAGCACCAGGTTCGGCCGCCGGCCCTTACGCGTTACCCAGCTCAGGCTCAGGTCATAGAAGCGCTGTTGAGGCTTGAGGGCACGCAAGCGGCCCTGCTGCACCCAGAAGGTGGCGTAATGATCGGGCAGGTAGCCGATGTAGCGCCCGGTGAGGATAAGGAACGCCATCCCTTCGCGGTCCGAAGCACTGGCCGTGCAGTTCAGCGCCTGGTAGTGCGCCTGGATGTCGGCCGGCAGACGGAACGTCGGGGTAATGGCTTCCTGGCTGTTCAGGCGTGCGTCGTCGATCTGCTGGTCATCGGCATAGAACAGCGGGTGGCCAACGGCGCAGTAAAGCAGCGAACGTTCGCTGTACAACGGCTGGTACTCAAGGCCCGACAGCGGGCTGGTCTGGGGGACTACGCCCACATGCAGGCTGCCGTCGAGCACACCGTGTTCAACCTGGCTGGGGGCAATCATGCGGATCTGGATGCGCACATCGGGGCCTCGGTCCTTGAGTTCGGCCAGGGCGTGGGTGATGCGCATGTGCGGCAGGGTGACCAGGTTGTCGGTCAGGCCAATGTTCAGCTCGCCACGCAAATGCTGGTGCAGGCCATTGACCTCGGTGCGAAAGCTCTCCAGTGCGCTGAGCAGTTGCAGGGCCGAATGGTAGACCTCACGGCCTTCCTCGGTCAGCGAAAAACCGGCGCGGCCACGTTGGCACAGGCGCAGGCCAAGGCGTTGCTCCAGGTCGTTCATCTGCTGGCTGATGGCCGAGCGGCCAATGCCCAGCACGTTCTCGGCGGCCGAGAAGCCGCCGCACTCGACTACGCTGCGGTAGATCTTCAGCAAGCGGATGTCGAAGTCGCTGACCTGGGCGAGTGGATCGGGGCGTCGGCTCATTAGTTTAGTCTTGGCCTGTCTGAAGATTAGAAATGTAGGCTTTTTCAGACTTTATCCGCGTGCCAACTTAGCTGCAACAACATCCATCGTTGCCTAATCGTCTTCCGAGGAACCGCCGATGAACATGCCCGAAACCGCTCCCGCCGGTATCGCCAGCCAGCTCAAGCTGGATGCCCACTGGATGCCCTACACCGCCAACCGTAACTTCCAGCGCGACCCACGGCTGATCGTGGCGGCCGAAGGCAACTACCTGGTCGATGACCAAGGGCGCAAGATTTTCGATGCCTTGTCTGGCCTGTGGACTTGCGGTGCCGGGCACACCCGCAAGGAAATCACCGAGGCAGTGGCCCGCCAGATCGGCACCCTCGATTACTCACCGGCCTTCCAGTTCGGCCACCCGCTGTCGTTCCAGCTGGCCGAGAAGATCACCGCGCTGACCCCGGGAGACCTGAATCACGTCTTCTATACCAACTCCGGTTCCGAGTGCGCCGACACCGCGCTGAAAATGGTGCGTGCCTACTGGCGCCTGAAAGGCCAGGCCACCAAGACCAAGATCATCGGCCGTGCCCGTGGCTACCACGGCGTGAACATTGCCGGTACCAGCCTGGGTGGCGTCAACGGCAACCGCAAGCTGTTCGGTCAGCTGCTGGATGTCGACCACCTGCCTCACACCGTGCTGCCAGTGAACGCCTTCTCCAAGGGCATGCCGGAAGAGGGCGGTATTGCCCTGGCTGACGAAATGCTCAAGCTGATCGAGCTGCACGATGCTTCCAACATCGCCGCGGTGATCGTCGAGCCGCTGGCCGGTTCGGCCGGCGTACTGCCGCCGCCGAAGGGTTACCTGAAGCGCCTGCGTGAAATCTGCACCCAGCACAACATCCTGCTGATCTTCGACGAAGTGATCACCGGCTTCGGCCGCATGGGGGCGATGACCGGCGCTGAAGCCTTCGGCGTGACCCCGGACCTGATGTGCATCGCCAAGCAGGTCACCAACGGCGCCATCCCGATGGGTGCGGTGATTGCCAGCAGCGAGATCTACCAGACGTTCATGAACCAGCCGACCCCGGAGTACGCCGTGGAATTCCCGCACGGCTACACCTATTCGGCCCACCCGGTAGCCTGTGCCGCCGGTATCGCTGCGCTGGACCTGCTGCAGAAGGAAAGCCTGGTGCAGTCCGCCGCCGAGCTGTCGCCGCACTTCGAGAAGCTGCTGCACGGCGTGAAGGGCACCAAGAACATCGTCGATATCCGTAACTACGGCCTGGCCGGTGCCATCCAGATCGCCGCTCGCGACGGTGATGCCATCGTCCGCCCGTACGAAGCGGCGATGAAACTGTGGAAGGCGGGCTTCTACGTGCGCTTCGGTGGCGACACCCTGCAGTTCGGCCCAACCTTCAACACCACGCCGCAGGAACTGGACCGCCTGTTCGACGCAGTCGGCGAAACCCTGAACCTGATCGACTGATCTATCCGATTTTGATGCCCGGCGCGTGAACGCATCACGCGCCTGCTTCTACCTTCTTTATCTGGAGTTTTGCATGAGCATTGTTCAGCACCTGATCCACGGCGAGCTGGTTACCAAGGGTGAGCGCACCGCCGATGTCTTCAACCCGTCCACCGGCCAGGCTGTACGCAAGGTCGAGCTGGCCAGCCGCGCGACCGTGCAGGAAGCGATCGACTCCGCCAAGGCAGCCTTCCCGACCTGGCGCAACACCCCGCCGGCCAAACGCGCCCAGGTGATGTTCCGCTTCAAGCAACTGCTGGAGCAGAACGAAGCCAAAATCTCGCAGATGATCAGCGAAGAGCACGGCAAGACCCTGGAAGACGCAGCCGGTGAGCTGAAGCGCGGCATCGAGAACGTCGAGTTCGCCTGCGCGGCGCCAGAAGTGCTGAAAGGCGAGTACAGCCGCAACGTCGGCCCGAACATCGACGCCTGGTCCGACTTCCAGCCACTGGGCGTGGTTGCGGGCATTACCCCGTTCAACTTCCCGGCCATGGTGCCGCTGTGGATGTACCCGCTGGCCATCGCCTGCGGTAACGCCTTCATCCTCAAACCTTCCGAGCGTGACCCGAGCTCCACGCTGTTCATTGCCCAACTGCTGCTGGAAGCCGGCCTGCCAAAGGGCATCCTGAACGTGGTGCACGGTGACAAGGAAGCAGTGGATGCGCTGATCGAAGCGCCAGAAGTGAAAGCACTGAGCTTTGTGGGTTCGACCCCGATCGCCGAATACATCTATGCAGAAGGTACCAAGCGCGGCAAGCGTGTACAGGCCCTGGGTGGTGCCAAGAACCACGCGGTGCTGATGCCGGATGCCGACCTGGATAACGCCGTCAGCGCACTGATGGGCGCGGCTTACGGTTCGTGCGGCGAGCGTTGCATGGCCATTTCGGTGGCTGTGTGCGTGGGCGACCAAGTGGCTGATGCGCTGATTGCCAAGCTGGAACCACAGATCAAAGCGCTGAAGATTGGTGCAGGCACCTCGTGCGGTCTGGACATGGGCCCTCTGGTGACTGCGGCTGCACGTGACAAGGTGGTGGGTTACATCGATGACGGTGTTGCTGCCGGCGCCAAGCTGGTGGTGGACGGGCGCGGCTTCCGTGTGACCGGTAATGAAGATGGTTACTTCGTGGGCGGCACCCTGTTCGACAAGGTGACCCCAGAGATGCGCATCTATAAAGAAGAGATCTTCGGCCCGGTGCTGTGCGTGGTGCGCGTGAACAGCCTGGAGCAGGCCATGCAGCTGATCAACGATCACGAGTATGGCAACGGTACCTGCATCTTTACCCGTGACGGTGAAGCGGCGCGCCTGTTCTGCGACGAGATTGAAGTGGGCATGGTGGGGGTAAACGTACCGCTGCCGGTGCCGGTGGCTTACCACAGCTTTGGTGGCTGGAAGCGTTCGCTGTTCGGTGACCTGCATGCCTATGGCCCGGACGGTGTTCGCTTCTATACCCGTCGCAAGGCAATTACCCAGCGTTGGCCGCAGCGTGCCAGCCATGAGGCATCGCAATTCGCATTCCCTAGCCTTTAAGGCAGGTAATTGAAGCGGGGAGGCCGGCAGGCCTCCCCGCTTTGTTTTTCCGCAATATTAAGGTTTCTTGAAATTAAGGGTTGACGCGGTTTCGAATCCCCTTATAATGCGCCCCACTTCCAGCGACATCGGAACGAAAAACTCCTTGATATTCAATGAGTTAAATAGTTAAGGTGGCGTTGAAAGGGCTACGATCGAATGATCGCAAGCGGTTGAAATGGTGGTTGACAGCGGTTTTAA
>NZ_FWXQ01000014.1:0-81012 GCF_900176445.1 Pseudomonas sp. URIL14HWK12:I5 | reverse complement strand
TTGAATTCTTCAGGGTAACGCTGACGACTCATGGCACCTCCTATTTGGGCCTCATTATGAGGCTTGGAGGTGTCTACGAAACCAGGGGCGATTCAGTACTTTTTGGATTTGACCTTTCGCGTTTTTATAGAGGTCTAGCAAAATTGGAGTTATCAATCTTACAACTACCGTGCCCGAAATACCGAATTCTGCCATGCGAAATCCTTAACGCTTTGATGTAGATCGAATGTTTTAAACAGCCGCTTTGATGGTTGATGATTTGTACGGCAAAAGGCTATCACGCCGCTAGGCCGTGGTGGAGGCTCCGGTAGTCTCTGAAGCGATTTCAAAACAAACGCCCCCCCCGCGCCCTGACGAAGCCAAGTACGCGCGCGGACTTCTGGTGGATCTGCCGTACCCCACTAACGATACGTTGCTACTCACCAGGGCGGCAACCACGGCGGTGGTACAGGTCTACCGGCCAGGGCATCAATATAGTAAAGCTGTGGTGCTGCTGATGGATTTACGGCAGTCAGGCGACACCGCCGATCTGTTCGCGATGACGCAGCTGGTGGCCTGCGACCGACTGATGTCGGTACTGGACGAGATGAATGGTATATACGGCCGGGGGGACGATGCGTTCGGCCAGCGTCCCCCAGCCCTCCGATTGGAGGATGCGGCGCGAGATGGTGAGTCGCTCTTACACAACCCGGATTGATCAGCTGTGGCGGGTTTGGTGAGAGCGTCCATCATTCCATTAGGACATGGTCGTCCCGCGTCTTGGACGCTGCTGTTCCACAACGGTTATCGGTTCGCAAACGCGGAGGGCTTGTCTTAAACCTTCAAATAGGCGCATAAAATCTCAAAGCGTCTTTGACGGTTAGTTTTCTTTTGGACACCAGATCCTGCCAGGCGTCGGTACTCGGTAACAAGATCTTTGTAATGCTGTGGTGGGGCGACTTTCTGATCATGCCACTCATACCATGCTTCAAGCATCTTCCCCACGCCGGAGACTGGGTGTTTGATGTTCAGCAAATGGTTGCTTAACGTAAAGATAGTGTAGGCATGAGTCTTTTTCTGCAAGGCGGTCCCTAGATCTGGTGACTCGGATGTAATCTCACGTATGTAGTCTAAAGTGTCTTTTGTGGCGGCTATATCTTGTTTTTTGCCTGGATATTTCTCATTGAGGAGGTCATAGAATTTATTGATTGAGGATTGAGTGGTCTCGTCTTCAAAGCCTGATCTAATATAGATTAGAAGAGTGCTCGCAAACTGAATGTCGCTCATTCTCCTGATTTCAAGGTCTGTGAAGGTTTCCCATTCGCGCCAATGTGGAAGGCTTGCTATTTCAAAGGAAGCGCTTATGAATTGTCCGTGGAACTCGGCGTGCCTCAATTCTTGTGGATTGAGAGCGTTAGAGGTTTTGTTGAGTCGAAGAAACATTTTAATGATTTCCTCGCGCTGAACATTTTTATTCACAAAGCGCACTGATACTTTGTAGGACCAAAAATCCTTTTTATAGGAGTCGCCTAAGTCATCAAACTCTTTTCTTCGGTAATCAGGATTTTTGAACTCAAGGCCTGAGTCGGTAAGCTTGAGACCTCCGGCCATGAACTGATTTATAGTTCGAATTCTTTGTTGGCCGTCTATGATGCTATAGCGAGTGTCTCCGGTTGCTGCGTTTGTATCTGTTTCCCAAAGATAGATTTCAGGAATCGAGTAGCCCAGTAAAATTGTTTCGATTAGCGAGATTCTGTCTTTGTTAAGCCAGACATAGTTTCGTTGAAATGAGTCATCAATGTACAGGTTCTGTTTTCTGAACTCGTCGAGAATCCATTTTATTGGTCGGGACTCAACAGTCGTGTTGTCAATTACTTTCATTGTGATGCTCCATGAGTGCGTTGAGTCCGGTCACATGGTATTGCTCAACGTAAGTCCAGCTATCATACACGCGATATTCTAGGGGGGTGCTGATTTTGAATTGTTGTTCGAGAACTCTTTTAAGTTTTCCGACTTTGTTAATCCATTCTGAAAAATAAATAAGCATTGACGAATCGATTTCATCTTCGGAAACTGAAACAAAATGCCTAAATATATTTTTTGCGACAGTTGAATAGCTGTATTGCCTACTCTGCTCGATGCTGTTTTTGTAGTTGAGGTGGCTTCTCCATAGCTGTTCAAATAGTTCTTTTGAAACTACGACCAGGTCTATGTCGGAGTCAGGTCTTATTTGCGCGAAGTTCCGATTTGGAGTTAGCGAGTAGCCGGTTTTTGAGCTTCCAACGATTGCAATATTTTTGGTGGGTACGTCAAGTGCTTCAGCGGCGGCAACTTTAAGTTGGTGATATTTTTCCGCGTGATTGTCAGGGAATAGCCTTCTAAGAAGAAAAACGTTTTCATCTAGCAATAAATGGTTGTAAACGTGTTTTGCTCCATTAGAGCGAAGTGTTGTTAGTAATTCAGCACTATCCATAGTCTGGCCTGATAAAAGGTTATAGACGTCACGTGTACATAAGTCGTAATGGATGGGGGCGCGTTAGCGAGGTAAATTAGAAGTGGTTCTTACAGCCCATCTCAGTTGGTTCGGTAGGATAGCATTACACCAAGGGGCAAATTTTGGCAAGGTAATGATGGCAATTTCCTATCGCGCCATCAGCATGTACTCCCAGTGGACGGGCATAGATTGTCGGAGCGCGGCTCAATATTGAGTGGTACAAAAATGGTACGCAATGCGTACAATCAGCCTGAAGCTCAAGTAAATAGGGCTCTGTAGCAAAAGTATCCCCAATCCATCATCGGTGCAATGCTGAACCGTCGGAACGGTTCCGCACATTGAATTTCAGCTAATTCTTGAGGCATCTGGGGCACGTGTCTGATACCCGGCTTGGTTGCCCGACGCCGGGGAGATTTGGGGAATGGGCATAGTCTACCAATTCGGCCTGCCATGCGTCTGGTCCTGTGATGACTGGCGTTGCCCGCTGCCCACGGCCAGACTTACTTCAACGGCACATAAACATCCGTCTCCCACTGCTCCAGCGGCGTTTCCGGGTACACACTCAGGTACTGAAAGAACAACGGATGATCCCGCAGCTCTTCTTGACTCGACGGCAACCAGTCCCGATAAAGCGGATAAATGGTCTCACCAATGTAGTCAGGTGAGCCGGTATGCCGAATCACGGCACAACGCCCCGCCGGGATGACCCGTTCGTGCACGCCGAAATCATTGGGCTTTACGGCCTCGTCCAGCTCGCCACAAACAGCGAAGCGAAAGGCGTGGGCCGGCGTGGTGTCGGGGTTGTCGTAGGGGATGCCGAAGGTGCGGCTGGTCGCCACTGGCGACTGGCCGCTGTGCATGCGCCATTGGCGAAAGCGCGCGACGCTTTCGCCGACCAGGCTTGGCGCCCCTCGGTGTTCAAGCGCGGCCACGCGGGTTTCGGCGAAATCCACGATACGGATCTGCATGGTGATACTCCTGGTTAAGTGAGGCACAACGAACACCGCACTCCAGGCCTGCCAGTTCGGCGCTTTGGCAAAAACGCTCGGCGCCATGCCGAACGCACGCTTGAACGCCCTGGAAAAGGCTTCGGGGCTTTCGAAGCCGGCGCCGAATGCGGCTTCCAGTACGGGCGTTGTGGGCGAGGCGACCAGTTGATGCGCCGCACGTCGAAGCCTCATCAGTTGCACATACCGTGTAACCGGAACGCCCATGTATGCCGTGAATTGCCGATGAAAGTGATACGCCGAGAAGTTGGCGATGCGGCTCAGGGCATTCACCGACAGGTCGCCTTCAAGGTGGCTGTCGATATAGGCAAGCACGGCTTCGAACCGTTTTGCGTAGGTAGGGTTGTGCTGTGAGTCAGTCAACGAACGGAATCTCCGGAAGGTGCGGTGAGCGCTAGCATCCGTTGTTCAGGCATCGAAGTGCCTAGCCGTGATTGCTCAATCAAGAATACGTTTGACCATGCCATGGAGGGCGCCCGTGTTCGCGGGTTTAATGCAATGCCGACCCGTTAGGCAAATTGGGCCGCAACGCGGCCCTTTGAACGCTGGCTGACAGGTGGATCAATCCACACGCACGAACTCGTTCTTGGCCATGTCGCTGCCGCCAACGGCTTCCAGGCGCTTGCCGCCCTCCAGTACCCGCACGTTGATCAGTGCAAGCCCGTCCTTGTTGCGCGCAGTGACCACATCATCCTTGCGCTCCCATTCTTCAACCTTGACCTTGCTGCCGTTGGCGATGATGTAGTCCTTGGAGAACTCCCATTTCTGCTTGGGGCTTTTGAAACCCATCACAGTGGTGGTCGCTTCGTAAGTCCCTTCCAGTGCGTCGTTGCCGCAGCCGGCCAGAACAAAGAATGGCAACGCCGCGAGCACGTATTTGAATGTACGCATGAGATTTCCTTATCGGTTCGTTTGTGATCAAGAGGCATCATGAAGACGCCGGTCCATGGGCATTCGCACCGGGTGTGGGGTGTCCGGCGGGACTATACAGACCGGGCTAGATCATCAAAGTTGCACCCTTAAGGGCAATTGCTACCGCGCTTTTGGTATCGCCCTGGCAGTGCTGCCGTGAGTTTCAGTCAGCACTACAGGCTGTGTACCAGGGGGCAGCAGAGTCGACATGAAGGTGTTTCTGCTTTTTGGGCAGAAACGGTGTATCAAGCGTGCCCAGCGCGATCGAAACCCAATCGGCAAACTCGCCCTGGGAACGTGACCAGAACAGGCTAGAGCCGCACTCGGCGCAAAACTCGCGCACTACTGTGGGTGAGGAGGCAAAGGCCTTGAGGCTGGCAGCGCCGTGCAGTATTCGCAGCCCGCTGCGTGGAACGCTGCCATATGAGGCGAAGGCGGCCCCGTGGCTTTTGCGGCACTGGCTGCAGTGGCAATGGCTCACTGCCTTGGGTGGGGTAAGTAACAGGTAACTGACCGCTGCGCACAGGCAGCTTCCTTGATAGGCCTCTTTCACTGGCGCTTCCGTGCAGGTGGGAAGCGCCAGCGTAACTGCCCCGGCTTGATCCGTCGACTGGCCAGGGCGGCCTGTTGGCAGCTTTTCAGTGCTGCGCGCTATCCACCGCAATGCTTTCACCGGAAACGTCGGCATGCCTGGCACTGCGATCGGCAATGGCGTAATGAATCAACCCGCCCAAACCGGCGCCGAAGAACCACGAGAACTGCGACAGCGTGTCGAACGCCGGCACCAGCGCCAGCACGATGGCGATCAGCGCAGCGGGGATGAACGCCGCTACGGCGCGCAGGTTGACCCCGCCCTTGTAGTGGTAGGCGGCCTCGGTGCTTTCGCTGTACAGCTGCGGCAGGTTCACCCGGCTGCGACGCACCAGGTAGTAGTCGGTGACGATGATGCCGTACAGCGGGCCGAGCAGGGCGCCCAGGCCGCCGAGGAAATACACGATTACGGACGGGCTGTTGTACAGGTGCCAAGGCAGGATCACCACCGCGATGCCGGCGCTGAGCAGGCCCGCGCGGCGGAAGTTCAGCAGGTTCGGGGCCAGGTTGGCGAGCACGTAGGCCGGGGCGACGAAATTGGCCATGATGTTCACCGCCACGGTGACGATCAGGAAGGCCAGGCAGGCCAGCACCAAACCGGCGGTGCTGGGGATGGCGGCGACGATTTCGGTGGGGCCCTGCACCAGCTTGCCGTCGATGCTGAACTGCGCACCGGCGAGTACCACGGCAATCAGCGCGAAGCCGAGCATGTTCACGGGCAGGCCCCAGAAGTTGCCCACGCTGATGGTGCGCCGGTCTGGGCAGTTGCGGGTGAAGTCGCAGAAGTTGAGGATCATGGTGCCGTACAGCGAGACCCACAGGGCGGCGGCCCCGAGCACTTTCAGCCACAGGGTCGAGCCGGTCGGTGCGTTGCCGCTGGACCAGGCAATCGACAAGCCACTGCGCCAGTACATCCAGCCCGCCAGGCAGGCGAATGCGACCAGGATGATCGGCCCGGTGATGGACTCGAAGCGGCGTACCATCTCCATGCCGTAGGCGAAGATCGCCACCTGCACGCACCAGATGCCGAGGAAGGTGACCCAACCCAGTGTCGACAGGCCAAGGATTGCGTTCTGATCGTAGGCCTTGAGGTCTGGCACGATGGCGGTGAGCAGCACACGCAGCACTACCGAGGCGAGGTACGTCTGGATACCGAACCAGGCAATGGCGATCACCGCGCGGATCAGGGCCGGGATCTGTGCACCGTGGATGCCGAAGCTGATCCGGCACAGCACAGGGTAGGGCAGGCCGGTTTTCTGGCCCATGTAGCCGGACAGGTTCATCAGGCCGTAAATCACCAGCGCGCCGAGGGCGAAGGCGCCAAGGATTTGCGCGCCGCTCATGCCCAGGGCGAACAGGCCGATGGCGAAGGAGTAGTTGGCGATGTTGTGCACATCGTTGGTCCACAGCGCAAACAGGCTGTAGCGCCCCCAGGTGCGATTTGCCGCGCGGGTTGGCGCGAGGTCGGCGCTGTACAGGCGCGGGCTCAATGCCAGCTGAACGGGGTCGGCCGTTTCGACCGGTAGCGCGTCAGGGTGGCCAACATCGGAACGTGAAATCGACGCCATCGGAACTCCATGATGGTTGTGTACTTTTATTGTTGGATTTGTATACAAACAAGATTCGTACCAACCCGTAGGTTTCATGGGATTTGCCGTTTTCTCGACGTTTTGCTGCCTTTTGCTGCGATGGATCGGGCCTTGAAGTGGGAAGTTCGTGCACATTCGTGTGTGCAATTGTTACCGCTGGCGCAGGTTGACGCAGTGAACGGCTGGCTTTGCGGGGCGTGTTCCGACTAAGCTGGGGGCAGGGTTCCAAGGGGGCAATTCGATGTTGCATGTATCGCTCGGACTGGGTCTGTTAATGGCCGTCGCCTTGGTCGAAGCGGCTCCCCTGCAGGTCCCCACCCCGGCCCAACTCAGGAGCCAGCTCGACAGCCTCAAGCCTGGGCAGTTTCTCTGGTACCCGCAGGTCTCGCCGGTGGGGCCGGTGACTGTCGTGGTCAGCCTTACCGAGCAACGTGCCTATGTGTACCGTAACGGCATCGCCATCGGCGTCAGCACCGTGAGCAGCGGCAAGCCAGGCCGGGAAACCCCCACCGGGGTATTCAGCATTCTGCAGAAAAAGGTCGAGCATAAATCCAGCCTCTACAACAGTGCGCCGATGCCCTACATGGAGCGCCTGACCTGGGACGGCATTGCCCTGCACGCTGGCCACCTCCCGGGGTACCCCGCCTCGCATGGTTGCGTGCGGCTGCCCATGGACTTTGCCAAGAAGCTGTACGAAGTGACCGGTTTCAGTTCGACCACGGTCATCGTTTCCGACACCCACAGTGCACCGGTGGAGGTCTACCACCCCGGGGTGCTGGCGCCCACGGTCAGCGATGGCAAAGCCCAAGGCCCGTTGGTATTGAGCAATCAACAGTTCTGGAACGACCCCGACCCGACGGCGGGGCCGCTGTCGATCCTGATCAGCCGCGCCGACTTGCGGGCGTATGTGTTTCGCGGTGGCCAGCTGGTCGGCTCGGCACCGGCGCTTTCGCTTGAAAGCAGCCAGCATCGCAGTGGCATGGCGGTGTATTCCCTGCTGCAAAAGCCATCCGCCCCGGCACTCGATGGCGCGCTGCCCTTGCATTGGTCGGTGGTGGGCCTGAGCAACCCGGAGTACGGGAACACGCCCTATGAACAATTGGGCCAATTGAGCATCAACCCGGAATTCCGCCGCCATTTACGGGCGGCGATGGACGTTGGCACGATGCTGGTGATCACCGACTGGGCATCCACCCGGGATACCCGCAGCAATGGACAATTCACGGTAATCAGCACCGAAGGCAGTGAAGACGTTAAACCATTGGTCAAGAAATGATCGGCAATGCTGCAGGAATCAAGCAAAGTAGCCGCTTTTGGCTGCAATCACGGCAACAACGGCCAGGTTTTCATCAGGGTAATCCATGTCGATCTTCAAACCATTGCGGGGAGCCGCGCGGCTCTCGTTGGCCAGTATTGGCCTGTTTTTTCTCAGCGCCTGGCAAGCCGCCCACGCGCAACCTCTGCCGAGTGCCGCCGAGCTGCAGCAGTTGGCACCGAGCGCCAGCCTCTCGACCCTGGCCTTGGCACTCACCGCCTATGCATGCGCCAGCCACAGCGATGCGGACAAGTTGCTGACGGTGATCGATTACTCCAAGGCCTCGCGTGATAAACGTTTGTGGGTGTTCGACCTGCGTGCCAGGAAGCTGTTGTTCGAGGAATGGGTCGCCCATGGCAAGAACAGCGGCGCCGATGTACCGACTGCGTTTTCCAACGCGCCGAACAGCTACCAGTCGTCTATCGGCCTGTATGAGACCGGCCAGACCTACAGTGGCAAGCACGGCCGCTCGCTGCGCCTGCAGGGGCTGGAACCGGGGTTCAATGACAACAGCATGTCGCGGGCGATTGTGATGCATGCCGCCGCGTACGCCGACCCCAAGGTGGTACCTGGCCTCGGTCGTCTGGGGCGCAGCCAGGGGTGCCCGGCTGTGCGGCCGGCCATTGCCGGCAAGCTGATCGAGACGCTGCAACGCGGTAGCTATGTGTTCGCCTATTACCCCCAGCAGGACTGGCTGAAAACATCGCGTTTTCTTAACGCCCAGAGCTGCCCGCTGGCGAATCAGTCGATTGCCAGCAAGTAGGGGAAGTGGCGGGCCAACCCTGTCCGTCCAGCGTAATGAGCTGCATGAGCCCCTAAACGCTACGTGTCACACCGCCATCAACCCTGATGTTCTGCCCCGTGATGTAGGCCGCGCCGTCGCTGGCAAGAAACGCAATGGTGGCGGCGATTTCCTCGCTGGTGCCATAACGCTTGAGCGGCACGCTGTCGCGGCGTTGTTCGGTGGCTGGCAGGCTGTCGATCCAGCCGGGCAGGACATTGTTGATCCGCACGTTATCCCCGGCGAAGTTGTCGGCGAAGATCTTGGTGAATGCGGCCAGGCCCGAGCGGAAAACGGCAGACGTCGGGAACAGTTCGCTCGGCTCGAACGCCCAGGCGGTGGAAATGTTGATGATAACGCCACCCTTCTGGCGCTGCATGAAAGGCGTTACCAGACGCGTCGGGCGAATGACATTGAGCAGGTAGGTGTCCATGCCCTTGTGCCAGTCCTCGTCGCTGATCTCCAGGATCGGCGCGCGCGGCCCATGGCCGGCGCTATTGACCAGCACGTCGATACGGCCCCATTTTTCCACCACGGCGTCGACCAGGCGTTGCAAGTCTTCGACCGACTGGTTGCTGCCGGTTACACCAATGCCGCGAAGCTCGGCAGCCAGCGCCTCACCCTTGCCCGATGAAGAAAGGATGCCAACCTTGAACCCGTCAGCGGCCAGGCGACGTGCTGCTGCAGCGCCCATGCCGCTACCGCCGGCGGTAATAATCGCAACTTTTTCTACTGACATGCTGCCTCCAGAACTGAAACGGCTGATTGCTTAGGTGCACTTACCTTAGCAGTAGCCCCAGTGGCGAGGGAGGCAGGCAAACTTTACCGTGACAGTAGATTAACTATTGCCAGCCTGCTGCTTTAGCCAGTGTTGAACCACGTCAAGCGCCTCAGGCTGCTGCAGCTTGCGCGGCCACACCAGGTAGAACGACTTGTCCAGCCGGAGCGGCTGGTCGAAGACCTGAATCAGCCTGCCTGCGGCAATGTCGTCACCGACGAATGCCAGGCTGGCCAACGCAATGCCCTGACCACTGATGGCGGCATCAATAGCCAATGAAGTCTGGTTGAACCGCAGGTTTCTGGCGGTCGGTTGGGCGTGGCGCGGGAACACGGCCGCAAGGTACCTGGGCCAGAAGTCATGGGCATCGTGAAGCATGATGAACGCTTGCAGCTGCTCGAAGCAGGTGGGGATGTTGGTGCCCTCGAACAACGCTGGGCAGGCCACGGCGACGATGTGCTGCTCCATCAACAGTTCGCTGTTCAACCCCGCGCCAATTTCGGGCTTTCCATAGCGCACCGCGATATCCACGCCGTCGGTACTGAAGTGAGACAGCCGATCGGTGGCCAGCACCCGCAGATCGATGTCCGGGTGGCTTTGCGCAAAGTTGCCGAGCCTGGGAATAAGCCATTTCGAGGCAAAGGTGGGGGTAACGCTGACCGTCAGGTGAGACGTCTGCGGGCGCAACAGGCGGGTTGCCTCATCGATCATCGCCAAGGCACTGCGAATGCTGCCGCTATAACCCAGGCCCGCATCGGTCAGAGCCAGGCCCCGGGGCAGGCGCTCGAACAAACGAAGGTTCAGGCTTGCTTCCAGCCCGCGTATCTGCTGAGCAACGGCTGCCTGGGTCACCCCCAGCTCCTCGGCAGCCAAGCGGAAGTTGAGGTGGCGGGCAACCACTTCAAACACACGTAGCGCGTTGAGTGAGGGTAAGTCAGGGAAACCGTTTGGCATGACGATGGAGGTGGCCGGGCTGCAAAGATTCAATGCCGAGGCTACTCCCTGAGCACCATTAAAGAAACCCACGCCACCGCAGCCAATCCAGCGCCGTTTCCCTTAAGCCACGCCGTTATCGGCTGCACATTTGCATCGCTGTGCTTGACTCGTGAATTTTTTCATGTAATTTTTCATGAAAAATAACTCTAAAAATTTCACGGCAGTCCGAAACGATGAAGATGCACGAAGAGGTTGAAGCCCTCGCGATCCTTATTCACGACCTGCGCAAATTCAAGAACCTGACCCTGGGTGAGCTGGCCGAGCGCATCAACCGCTCGGTTGGGTTCCTCTCTCAGGTCGAACGCGGTGTTTCGCGCCCGACCGTGGCCGACCTCACCGCCATCAGCGAAGCGCTCGGCGTGTCGACCGCGTACTTCTACAACCTGAACAAGCCCCGCAGCATCGGCTGGGTCACGCGCCCCCACGAGCGGCGCACGCTGTATCTGGAGTCGGGCATCACCGATGTGCTGGCGTCGCCCACCATCGCCGGCGCCTTCTCCATGCTCGACAGCCATCTCGAACCCGGCGCCACCAGTGGCGAGGCGTACCTGAGCGACCGTTCCGAGCAGGGCTGCTTCGTGCTCGAAGGTGAGCTCACGGTATGGCTGGACCAAGGCGAGGCCGTGACCCTTCAGGCCAACGACTGCTTCCAGCTGCAACCCCACGCGCAGTTCCGTTACGCCAACCTGACGGCAAAACCCACCCGCGTGCTCTGGGTCTTCAATTGAATTCGTTCAACTCACAAGGATAAGAAGATGAGTGTCATCTTTCCGGATCTGCTGACTGAAGTGCGCGCGTTCCGGGCGCAGCACCCGGCCATACGTTATGTCGACCTGATTGCGCTGGATATCCCCGGGCACTTCTACGGCAAGCGTTACCCCATGGACATGCTGGAAAAGGTCGCCGCCGGCGCCCCTCTGAAGCTGCCACAGAACTGCGTGCTGCTCGGTACCCAGGGTGGGCTCTACCCGATTGGTGACTACTGCTTCGCCGACGGCGACCCGGACGCCGCCCGGCGCCTGGTGCCCGGCACCCTGAAACCGGTGCGCTGGGAAAAGGAAGCGGTCGCCCAGATGCTGATTACCTCCGACGGCACCGCCCAGCCGATCGAGTTCGAGCCCCGTGAGGTGCTGGCCCGCGTTATCGAACGCCTGGCCAAGCGTGGCATTCGCCCGGTGGTGGCCTTTGAGCTGGAGTTCTACCTGTTCGACCGCCAGCTGGATAACGGCCTGCCGCAGTACCCACGTGACACGGCGACCGGGGATGAAGACGATCAGCCGAACATGCACATCGAGCGGCTGTCGCGTTTCTCGTCAGTGCTGCACGAAATGGTGGATGGCGCCAACGAGCAGGGTGTGCCAGCGAACGTCATCACGGCGGAGCTGGGCCCAGGCCAGTTCGAGATCAACTTCTCCCACAGCGACGATGCCCTGAGTGCGGCGGACTGGTCGGCGCTGTTCTGCCGCAGTACCCGGGGTATCGCGATGAAGCACGGCTACCGTGCCAGCTTCATGAGCAAGCCGTACCTGGATGCACCAGGCAGCGGCATGCATGTGCACGTCAGCCTGTACGACAGCGCTGGCAATAACATCCTTGCAGGTGCCGAACAGCGCAAGCTGCGCCATGCGGTAGCCGGGTGCCTGGAATTGCTGCCGCACTGCATGCCGATCTTCGCCCCCAACCACAATGCTTATCGCCGCTATGGCGCCATGGTCAACGCGGCGAGCAAGGCCAGCTGGGGCTTCGAAGACCGTGATGCGTGCATTCGCATCCCCGAGTCCGACCCGCGCAACCTGCGCATCGAACACCGCCTGGCGGGCGCCGATGCCAACCCGTACCTGGTGCTGGCGGCCATCCTGACCGGCATGGAGCATGGCCTGGACCGCGGCGTCGAGCCCATCGCCCCGCTGAACGACAACCGCCAGAGCGGCATCGACTTCCCCAAGGATGCCCTCGGTGCGTTGGCCGCCATGCGTCACCACCCGGTGGTCAACCAGGGTTTGGGCAGTGAGTTCGTGATGGTGTATTGCGAAAACAAATACCAGGAGCAACTGGATTTCATGCGCCACATCGATGCCCGCGAATACCGCTGGTTCCTGTAGCTGGCGCCGTTCTTACAGCGACGCCTTTCAACGTTCAAACACCACGCGCAATACCGATTTGCCGGAGGAAGATATGCCACGTGTGCCCGTTATTGGCATTACCGCATGCACCAGCATGATTGAGCAGCATGCCACCCAGACCATCGCCGAGAAGTATGCACGCGCGGCGGCCAAGGCGGCCTGTGGCTTGCCCATCGTGATACCCAGCCTCGGTGAGCTGATGGACAGCGCCGATATTCTCGACGTGGTGGACGGGCTGATCTTCACCGGCTCGCCGTCCAACATCGAGCCGTTTCACTACAACGGCCCGGCCAGTGCCGAGGGCACCCATCACGACCCTCTGCGTGATGCCACCACGTTGCCGCTGATGCGTGCGGCTATCGCTGCCGGTGTGCCGGTACTCGGCATTTGCCGCGGTTTTCAGGAAATGAACGTGGCACTGGGCGGCACCCTGCACCAGAAGGTGCACGAGGCCGGGGTGTTCATGGACCACCGTGAAGGCAAGGGCGAGCCCATCGAAAAGCAGTATGGCCCGCGCCACACCATGCATGTAGAGCCTGGCGGCCTGCTCGACCGCATGGGTTTGCCGGCGATCTTCGATGTCAATTCCATCCATGGTCAGGGCATTGATGTGCTGGCCCCGGGGCTGAGGGTGGAAGCGCTGGCACCCGATGGCCTGGTGGAAGCGATTTCGGTCGAGAACGGCAAGGGTTTTGCCCTTGCGGTGCAATGGCACCCTGAGTTCCAGGTCATGGACAACCCGCACTACCTGACCCTCTTCCAGTCCTTCGGCAAGGCCTGCCGGCAGCGCTCGGTATTGCGCCAGAAGCTGTTGCTGTCTGCCTGAAAGCGACCTTTCCCAACTAGAAAAAGTACCTGCGCAGCCTTGCTGCGCAACGCGATGGAGTGAAAGCAATGAGTGAACAGAATTCGCAAACCCTGGCCTGGCAGGCCATGAGCCGCGACCACCACCTGGCGCCGTTCAGCGATGTGAAGCAACTGGCCGAGAAAGGCCCGCGCATCATCACCTCGGCCAAGGGCGTGTACCTGTGGGACAGCGAAGGCAACAAGATTCTCGATGGCATGGCCGGCCTGTGGTGCGTGGCGGTTGGCTATGGTCGCGATGAGCTGGCCGAAGTCGCCAGCCAGCAGATGAAGCAACTGCCTTACTACAACCTGTTCTTCCAGACCGCTCACCCGCCTGCGCTGGAGCTGGCCAAGGCGATCGCCGATGTGGCCCCGCAAGGCATGAACCATGTGTTCTTCACGGGGTCCGGCTCCGAAGGCAACGATACCGTGCTGCGCATGGTCCGCCATTACTGGGCGCTGAAGGGCCAGAAGAGCAAGAAGGTGATCATCGGCCGCATCAACGGTTACCACGGCTCTACGGTGGCAGGCGCCGCCCTGGGCGGCATGAGCGGCATGCACCAGCAGGGCGGGGTGATTCCGGACATCGTGCACATTCCGCAGCCTTACTGGTTCGGCGAAGGTGGCGACATGACCGAGGCCGACTTCGGCGTGTGGGCGGCCGAGCAGCTGGAGAAGAAGATCCTCGAAGTTGGCGAAGACAACGTTGCCGCCTTCATCGCCGAGCCGATCCAGGGCGCCGGTGGCGTTATCATTGCGCCGCAGACCTATTGGCCGAAGGTGAAGGAGATCCTCGCCAAGTACGACATCCTGTTCGTCGCCGACGAAGTGATTTGCGGCTTTGGCCGTACCGGTGAGTGGTTCGGGACCGACTACTACGACCTCAAGCCCGACCTGATGACCATCGCCAAGGGCCTGACCTCTGGCTACATCCCCATGGGCGGGGTGATCGTGCGTGACGAAGTGGCCCAGGTACTCAGCGAAGGTGGCGACTTCAACCACGGTTTCACCTATTCCGGCCACCCGGTGGCGGCGGCGGTGGGCCTGGAGAACCTGCGCATCCTGCGTGACGAGCAGATCATCCAGCAAGTGCACGATAAAACCGCGCCGTACCTGCAACAACGCCTGCGCGAGCTGGCCGACCATCCGCTGGTAGGCGAAGTGCGTGGCCTGGGCATGCTCGGTGCGATCGAGCTGGTGAAAGACAAGGCCACCCGCGCCCGTTACGAAGGCAAGGGCGTGGGCATGATCTGCCGCCAGCACTGCTTCGACAACGGCCTGATCATGCGCGCCGTGGGCGACACCATGATCATCGCCCCACCGCTGGTGATCAGCATCGAGGAAATTGACGAACTGGTGGAAAAGGCCCGCAAGTGCCTGGACCTGACGTACGAGGCTGTTCGCTAAGCGGCCGTTGGCTGCACCGGGGTCGCAAGGCGGCCCCGGTTTGCCTGGCTGGCAAGAAGTACACCTGTGAAGCATTTTGCTTTGCGAGTCGGATCATGTAATTTTCAGGGCATTCATTTCCTGTCTGAAAGTCGCGATTCAACTATGAAAGTGCACGAAGAAATCGAAGGCCTGGCAGTACTGATTCGCGACCTGCGCAAGTTCAAAGGCCTGACCCTGGGCGATCTGGCCCAGCGAATCGGCCGTTCGGTGGGCTTTCTGTCCCAGGTCGAGCGGGGTGTATCACGCCCGACCGTGGCCGACCTTACCGCCATCAGCGAAGCGCTGGGTGTCTCGACCGCCTACTTCTACAAGCTGGAAAAACCCCGCGAGCTCGACTGGGTCACCCGCCCGCACGAGCGTCGCACGCTTCACCTGGCAGGCGGCATCACCGATGTACTGGCGTCCCCCACCATATCGGGCGCGTTCTCCATGCTCGATAGCCATCTGGAGCCGGGGGCCAGCAGCGGCGAGGAGTACCTGGACGACAGCTCGGAGCAGGGCTGCTTCGTGCTCGAAGGTGAACTGACCGTGTGGCTGGGCGGCGGTGAGCCGGTAACGCTGTGCGCCAATGACAGCTTTCAGCTGCAACCCCACGCCAGTTTTCGTTATGCCAACCTTACCGACAAGCCCACGCGGGTACTCTGGGTATTCAGCTGAGAGGCCCGCTCGGCGTGTCTCGGTTGGCCAGGAAAGATGACCTGCAAACACTGTCAGGGCTGCATAGGGTATCCTTGCGCCACGCAATCAACTTCTAAGCAGTGAACTGAACGATGGGTTTTGAACAACTAGCAGCGCTACGCGACCGCCTGCGGGCGGAAAAACAGCAGGTAAAGGCCGAGAGCCCGAAACAGCCCAAGCGCAAGCCGTCCCCGCAGGCGAAACCGCGCGAGCAGGATCCGGCGGTCGCGGCGATCTGGCCATTGCAGAAGCATTTTCCGTTGGCCTTCCCGGTCAACCCGGCCCCCAAGGTGCCGCTCAAAGAGGGCATTTTCAAGGATGCTGAGCAACACCTGGAGCTGCTCGGGCTAACCCGTGAACAGCTCAAGCTGGGCATCTCGACCTGGTGCCGGGGGGCCCGGTACTGGGCAAGCATGGTCGAGAACGCACCACGCGTGGACTTGACCGGCCAAGCCGCTGGTACTGTGACCGCCGCTCAGGCACTGCATGCCAAGCAGCAGGCATCGCGGCAGCGCAGCCAGGACCGTCGCAACCGTGCGAAGTCGAAAGCGCAGGCTCCGGCCCCCGCCACCGACACCGCAGCGGCCCCCGCCGCCGACTGACACGCCCGGGCGGCTTGCCTGGCGCAAGGCCAACGTGAGTAAGGCAGTGGCGTAGGCCTTCACTCGACCAAGGCAAGCCATGGCCAGCGCTCGCGATAGCTGGCGGCTTTTGCCTTGAGCAAATCGGGGCGAGGATTCAACGCGTTCATCCTCAGCTCGTTGTCTGTGGTGCGGCCTTGGGCAACCAAGATGGGCCGGGAACATGGCGACGCAAATGGTCACCGTTAACGCGGCCTGACGACGGCCAGCTGGCAGGTGTTGAGCTGGCCATCGGCAAACCACTGGCCGCTGCCGTCGGCCCGGACTGTGAAGATCTGTTGCGCAAAGCGATGCCAGTCCAGCGCGGCGACCTGTTTGCGCCAGAATCCCTCGGGGTCGTCGGCAGCGCGGGCGTAGGCCTGCTGTAATCCTCCCAGTCAGTGCGGATGGTCGCTTGGCGGGGCTTCTCAGGCGTGCTGTTGCGGGGGCAACAGTGGATCGACAGTCTGCTGCCTGAAGTGCACCTGGACAGGTTTTTATTTTTGTTAACTTATTGATTTATATGTATTTATAGGTTGGCATGTTTGCTGCTCCCAACTCCTTGAACCCCAAGTATTGTCAAGGAGCCTCCCCATGAGCCACACCCCAATCAAGTTCGCCTACTGGGTCCCCAACGTCAGCGGTGGCCTGGTGGTCAGCACCATCGAGCAGCGCACCAGCTGGGACATCGACTACAACCGCAAGCTGGCGCAAATCGCGGAAAAATCCGGTTTCGATTACGCCCTGTCGCAAATCCGTTTCACAGCGGGCTATGGCGCCGACAACCAGCATGAGTCCGTCACCATCAGCCACGCGCTGCTGGCCGCCACGGAAAAACTCAAGGTCATCGCCGCCATCCTGCCAGGCCCGTGGAACCCGGCGCTGGCGGCCAAGCAGCTGGCGAGCATCGACCAGTTCACCCAGGGCCGTATCGCCATCAACGTGGTTTCGGGCTGGTTCAAGGGCGAGTTCCATGCCATCGGTGAGCCTTGGCTGGATCACGACGAGCGCTATCGCCGCTCTGAAGAATTCATCCGCGCGTTGAAGGGCATCTGGACCCAGGACAACTTCACCTTCAACGGCGACTTTTACCGCTTCCGTAACTACAACCTCAAACCCAAGCCGCTGCAGCAACCGCACCCGGAAATCTTCCAGGGCGGCAGTTCGCGTGCGGCACGGGACATGGCCGCGCGGGTGTCGGACTGGTACTTCACCAACGGCAACAGCGTGGAAGGGATCAAGGCCCAAGTGGACGACATCCGCACCAAGGCGGCGGCCAACGGCCACTCGGTAAAGATCGGGGTGAATGCCTTCATCATTGCCCGCGATACCGAGGAAGAAGCGCGTGCGGTGCTGCAAGAGATCATCGACAAGGCCAACCCCGAGGCGGTACGCGCGTTCGGCCAGGAGGTCAAGCATGCCGGTTCGGCCAGCCCGGAGGGCGAGGGCAACTGGGCCAAGTCCAGCTTCGAGGACCTGGTGCAATACAACGACGGCTTCAAGACCAACCTGATCGGCACACCGCAGCAAATTGCCGAACGCATCGTCGCGTTGAAGGCGGTGGGGGTGGATTTGATCCTCTCCGGCTTCCTGCATTTCCAGGAGGAAGTGGCGTACTTCGGCGAGCATGTATTGCCGCTGGTGCGGGCGCTGGAAGCCGAGCGTGGCCTGGACAAAGCAGTAGCCTGAGGCCGGGGGCAGGGAGGGCTTGGCACCCTGCCAGTATTGTCGGATTGTCGTGCAGGGGTTAGGTTGACGGGCTTACTTCAAGGAAGACTACCCCATGAAACGGACCTTACCGCTCCTGTTCGCCTGCGCGATTTTCCCCTTGCAAGCCTGGTCGGCGCTTGAGGTTGGCCAGTTTACCCTCGGCATGCCCAAGGCCCAGGTCCTGGCCATTCTGCAGCAGCAATTCGGCGAGGTTGAGCATTTCACGGGCTATCACTATCAGGTGCCCACCGAGTTTTATCAGGGCACCAATCCCAAGGGCGACTACAGCCTGGGCGGTGTTCCCGTTTCACAGGTGAAAGCGTCGTTCAATGACGCTGACCAGCTTCGCCAGGTCGAGGTACGGCTGGATACCATTGACGAGGCGCGGGTCCAGCAACTGCTGCCGATGACGAAGCAGGCCAAGCGAGTGCCGAATACCGGTGGCCGGCTGGAAGCGTTTTCTGCAGAGGGTGAGCTGGTTTACTGGGTCTCCAAAGACTGGGACTGGACCGTGGTGACCATTGCCGACAAGGCCAGCTCGGCCGGAAACATCAAGGCCCGGGCCAAGAGTGACGAGAAGTTTGCCCAATTGAACCGCAAGTTCGACAAGCTGATTGAAACCGCCAAGGCGGTGGAGGGGAAAGGCGCGCCTTGATCGCAAGCCCACCCCCTTGCCGACCTTGGCCATCGCCTGGGACGTTGCGGGAGCCTTCTGACGTTGTTGCTGGGCGGGCCGGTCTTTAGCGGCCAGCCTAAACGCTTTGTTTATTGGCCTGGCCGCTCGGACCCGCTAAGGTAGCGCCCCCTGCAAGGATGCATTCCAGGAGTTGTCATGTCGCCCTTTGGCCTGTTCATCGGCCGTCTATTCAACCCGTCCCCTGCGTTGAAGCCCCTGCTCGACGGTTATTCCGAACTTCAGGTACCCGACGCGCAAGCGGTCTGTGCCTTGGGTGAAGTCGACCTCGGTGAGGCCGTGCAGCTCAAGCGCTTCTATCTGGATGATGAAGATTACTGGCTGCAAGTGCTGATGAACGGCAACGAGGCCGGCGATACCGTGCTGTTTGGCTACCACAGCGCGATACCGGTCCGCGATCAAGCCCACTTGCAGCAAGTGGTTGGCAGCCAATCCAGCGTCGGCATGCCGATCTTCGAGCACGATGGTTATCTGTACTCCCGCCAGTGGGGCCGTGAGCAAGGCAAGGCGCCTTTGGTATCCCTGCATGAGCAGGTCGTCAACCAGAGTGCCCGCTACGGTATCAGCCACCTGTCGATGCTTTACGCCCGCGACACCGGCCTGCCGGAGCGCCGCGAATTCCTGCTGTTGTCGATCGAGGAAGATGAGCAGGGCAACCTGACCTTCACCACTTCGCTTGGCGCCACCCTGTTCCCCGGCGATTTTTACGTAACCTGACAAGGATTTCCCATGCTCGACGCACTGCGCCTGTCGCTCAACGCTTCAGCGGTGACCGGCTTCATTCTCTATATCAGCGTGGCCCTGTTGGTGTTCTGGCTGTTCCAGTTCATCTACACCCGGCTCACCCCTCACCGTGAGTTTGCGCTCATCCGCGAGAACAATCCGGCGGCAGCCGTTGCCCTGGGTGGCTCACTGATCGGCTTTTCGTTGCCGGCCAGCAACATCATCGCCTACAGCGTCGGCATTCTCGACTTTATCGCCTGGGTGGTCATCGCCGCCGTGGTGCAACTGGTGGCCTTCGGCATCACCAGCCTGGTGCTGCGCGACTTGTCCAGACGCATCGTCCAGGGTGAACTGGCGGCGGCCATCTACGCGGCCAGCGTGGCAATCAGCGTGGGCTTTCTCAACTCGGCCTGCATGACCCCATCGGCCTGACGCGCCAGGAGCCTTGATGAACACCCCTATGCGAAGAAGCTCCGTCAAGCTGGTGCTGGCCGGCTCGCTGCCGCTGGCCTTGTCTGCCTGCGGTCCGCACGAAGATTTGTACACGGTCAGCCAGCAGGTCAATTACGACAGTGTCGAAGCCTGTGTCAGTGACAAGGTGCCTGCCCCGGCGTGTGCTGATGCCTACCAGCAGGCCTTGGTTGAATATCGCCGCAGCGCGCCGAGCTATGCCTTCAAAACGGCGTGCGAGGCAGACTTCAGCCCGGACGGCTGCCAACCAGCGCGTGATGGCCGGTACATGCCGCGCATGAGCGGTTTCGAATTGCAAACCAGCGGTGAAGTGACCCAGTCGCAGCTCGATGCGGGGTATGCCCAAGGCGGTGGCTATGGCCATGTCGCGTCGGCTGCGGTGGCCGGCATGTTGCTGGGACAGATGGCCAGCAGCGCCGGTCGCCGTTATAGCGCCCAGCCGCTGTATGCCTACCGTGAGGGTACGGGCCAGCGCATGGGCCTGCTCGGGCGGCGTTATGGTTCGGCCGGTGGTATCCGTGGCGTTGCCAGGGAAGAGGAAAGTGGCACGACGTCGGGTGGCGGCGGCGGGGGTTCCGGCGCCTGGGGGCGCAACGAACCTCGCTCGGCGCAGTCGGCGTCGATCACCCGTGGTGGCTTCGGCGGCCAAGCCACTGCGCGCAGTGGTTGGGGCGGCCGCTCCGGCAGTTTCTTCGGGGGCTGAACATGCACAAGGTCGAGCTGGATGAACGCCCAGGCTGGCGTGCCACTGCCCTGCGCGAAGGGTTTGCCTTCCATACCATCGAGGGGGAGCGTTACTGGGACGAGCGCAGTTACTACCGGTTTTCCGAAACCCAGGTCGTGCGTGACTTGCAGGCCCCGACAGAAGAACTGCACGCCATGTGCCTGGACGCCGTTGATCGCATCGTCGACAGCGAGGCACTGATGACGCGGCTGGCGATCCCGCCTGCGTTCTTTGACCTGGTGCGCCGTTCGTGGAAGGCGCGGCAGCCGCACCTTTATGGGCGCTTCGATTTCAGCTACGACGGCCAAGGGCCGGCCAAGCTGATCGAGGCCAACTATGACACGCCCACCTCGCTGTACGAAACGGCAGCCTTCCAGCTGATCTGGCTGGAGGAGCAGATCGAACGGGGTGTGCTGCCAGGCCATGCCAGCCAGTTCAACACCCTGGCCGAAGACCTGGTGCAAGCGTTCATCGCGCTGCCGGGGCAGGGCACGTTTTACTTTTCCACCATCGCAGGTTCGGTGGAGGACCGCGGCACCACGGACTTCCTGCGCAAGATGGCCGGGCACGCCGGCATTCCTACCCGGCACATTGACCTGGAAGACATCGGCCTGGACGGCGACGGGCGTTTTGTCGACCTGGCCGGCAGGCCGATATCACGGTTGTTCAAGTTGCATGCCTGGGAGCACATTTTCCGTGAGCAATTCGGCCAGGCCATCCCCGGCTGCAACACGCAGTTTTTCGAGCCGCCGTGGAAGGCTTTGATCTCCAACAAAGGCATCTTGCCGTTGCTGTGGGAGTGGCATGCCGGGCACCCCAACCTGTTGCCGGCGTTCCTGGATGACGCCCCGGCTGGCCCGGTGCCCAGGGGCTGGGTGCGCAAACCTTACTTTTCGCGAGAAGGGGCGAATGTCGATATCCATACTGCCGATGGCCGGCGGGTATTCGAGGACGGCCCGTACAACGATGCGCCGTACATCCTCCAGGCCTTCGCACCGTTGCCCAGGTTTGCCGACAGCTACACCCTGATCGGTTCGTGGGTGGTGGGCGACCGCGCGGCGGGGATCGGCATTCGTGAGGATGACTCGCTGATTACCAAGGACAGCTCGCGGTTCTTGCCGCATGTCGTGCTTGGCTAAGCCATCACCGCAGGTCGGTTTCAGGACGCGCCTGGTCGTTCGCATGCATCCCTCTGGCGCCACAAGTGCCATGCTTGCAGGATGCCTTCGGACCAGTGCACGCAGATGCACGGCCGTCGGCAAGGAGGCCGCCAGACCGCGCAACCGTGACGTGGCCGGCGCGCCGCAGCAGAACACGCCGGACACCTGCCCCACAATAATTCAGGCAGGGTCCGTGATGCCGAGGTCCGCTGTATGCCTGATGAATTGCTTCACCTGCCCGTTATCCAGCGCATTCTGGCCCGTGACAAGGCTACCCCAGGCGCGCTGTTGCCGATCCTGCATGCCATCCAGCATGACATCGGCTATATCCCCGATGCGGCTGTTCCCGAAATCGCCCATGCCCTGAACCTCAGTCTGGCCGAGGTGCGCGGGGTGATCAGCTTCTATCACGACTTCCGCACCACGCCGCCTGCGCGCCACACCTTGCGCCTGTGCCGCGCCGAGTCGTGCCAGAGTCGTGGCGCCGAGGCCCTGGCCGCGCAGTTGCGCGAACAGCTGGCACTGGACGACCACGGGACCAGCGCCGACGGCGCCATCAGCCTGCGCCCGGTGTACTGCCTGGGTGCCTGCGCCTGTTCACCGGCGCTGGAACTGGACGGCCAGGTGCATGCGCGGCTCACCCCTGAGCGCCTGCGCGCATTGGTCAACGGTTGCCGGGAGGACGCAGCATGCTGAAGCTCTATATCCCCTGCGACTCGGTGGCCCGTGCCGTCGGGGCCGACCAGGTGGCTGATGCCTTGCAACGCGAGGCCGAGCGTCGCCAGCTACCGCTGGATATCCAGCGCACCAGTTCACGCGGGCTTTACTGGCTGGAGCCGTTGGTCGAGTGCGACAGCGCACAAGGGCGCCTGGGTTTTGGCCCGGTCACCCCGCAGGAGGTGCCTTCGCTGCTCGATGCCCTGGCTGGTGAACCCGGTGGCCACTCGCTGGCGCTGGGGCCGGTCGAAGACATCCCCTACCTGAAAACCCAGCAGCGCCTGCTGTTCGCCCGCGCCGGCATCACCCGCCCGTTGTCGTTGGACGACTATCGCGCCCAGGGTGGTTTCGCTGGCCTGGAAGCTGCCGTGGCAATGGACGGCGCCGATGTGGTCGCTGCCGTGCTCGATTCCGGCCTGCGTGGCCGTGGCGGCGCGGCGTTTCCCGCTGGCATCAAGTGGCGCACCGTGCGCGACGCCGGGGGCGGGCAAAAGTATGTGGTGTGCAACGCCGATGAAGGCGACTCCGGTACCTTCGCCGACCGCATGCTGATGGAAGGCGACCCGTTCCTGCTGATCGAAGGCATGAGCATTGCCGGCCTCGCTGTGGGCGCCGACAAAGGCTACATCTACGTGCGTTCGGAATACCCCGATGCCATTCGCGTGCTTGACCAGGCCTTGGCCATCGCCCGCGATGCCGGCTATCTCGGCACTGACGTGGCCGGCAGCGGCCAGTCCTTCGACCTGGAAGTGCGGGTTGGCGCCGGCGCCTATATCTGCGGCGAAGAAACCGCGTTGCTCGAATCCATCGAAGGCAAGCGGGGCATCGTCCGCGCCAAGCCTCCACTGCCCGCATTGCAAGGCTTGTTCGGCCTGCCGACGCTCGTACATAACGTGCTCACTTTGGCTTCGGTGCCCATCATTCTGGCCAAGGGAGCGGCGTTTTACCGCAACTTCGGCATGGGTCGCTCGCTGGGCACCATGCCGTTCCAGCTGGCCGGTAATATCCGCCAGGGCGGTTTGGTGGAACGCGCATTCGGCCTGACCCTTCGCGAACTGGTCGACGGCTATGGCGGCGGCACCGCCAGTGGCCGGCCGCTGAAAGCTGCGCAGGTCGGTGGCCCGCTCGGCGCCTGGGTACCGCCCAGCCACTTCGACACCCCGCTGGATTACGAAGCCTTCGCCGCCATGGGCGCGATGCTTGGCCATGGCGGTGTAGTGGTGGCCGACGACACACTGAACATGGCCAGCATGGCGCGCTTTGCCCTGCAGTTCTGCGCTGAAGAGTCCTGCGGCAAATGCACCCCGTGCCGCATCGGCTCTACCCGTGGCATGGAAGTGGTCGACCGGTTGATTGCGACCCAGGATTTCACTGAACGCCACGACCAGGCCCTGTTGCTGCGCGACCTGTGCGACACGATGCAGTACGGCTCGCTGTGCGCCATGGGCGGCATGACCGCCTACCCGGTGGCCAGTGCCCTCAAGTACTTCCCCGCCGATTTCGGGCTGACCACCACGGAGGCCGCGCAGTGATCAATTTCTTCGACCCCGCTTCTGATAAAAGCAGCGACCTGGGCACCCCGGCCCGTGACAGCGACGTGCAGGTCAGCCTGAGCATCGATGGCCGTGCCATCAGCGTGCCCGCCGGCACTTCCGTCATGCGTGCTGCCGCCATGCTCGGCACCAGCATCCCCAAGCTCTGCGCCACCGACAGCCTCGAAGCCTTCGGCTCGTGCCGCATGTGCATGGTGGAAATCGAAGGCATGCGCGGCTACCCGGCGTCCTGCACCACACCCGTCAGCGAAGGTATGGTGGTACGCACGGAAACCCCACGCCTGGCCGGCCTGCGCCGCAACGTGATGGAGCTGTACATCTCCGACCACCCGCTGGACTGCCTGACCTGTTCGGCCAACGGCAACTGCGAGCTGCAGACCGTGGCTGGGCAGGTAGGCTTGCGCCAGGTGCGCTACGGCTACGACGGCGCCAATCACCTGGCCGAGAAAAAGGATGTTTCCAACCCGTATTTCGACTACGAGCCCAGCAAGTGCATTGTGTGCAGCCGCTGCGTGCGCGCCTGCGAGGACATCCAGGGTACCTTCGCCCTGACCATTACCGGGCGCGGTTTCGAGTCGCGGGTGGCAGCGGCGGGCGGAGACAACTTCCTGGCCTCCGAGTGCGTCTCCTGCGGTGCCTGCGTGCAGGCCTGCCCGACTGCAACCCTTACGGAAAAAAGCCTGGTGCAGCTTGGCCAACCTGAGCGCTCGGTCATCACCACCTGCGCCTATTGCGGTGTCGGTTGTTCGTTCCGCGCCGAAATGAAAGGCGACCAACTGGTGCGCATGGTCCCGGACAAGAACGGTGGCGCCAACCACGGCCACGCCTGCGTCAAGGGCCGTTTCGCCTGGGGTTACGCCACCCACCCGGACCGCATCACCAAACCGATGATCCGCAAGCGCCTGGAAGACCCGTGGCAGGAAGTGAGCTGGGACGAGGCGGTGACGTATGCCGCCAGCGAGTTCCGCCGTATCCAGCTCAAGTACGGGCGTGACTCGATTGGCGGTATCACCTCCAGCCGCTGCACCAACGAAGAAGCCTATCTGGTGCAAAAGCTGGTGCGCACGGCGTTCGGCAACAACAACGTCGATACCTGCGCGCGGGTGTGCCATTCACCCACCGGCTATGGCCTGAAGCAGACCCTGGGTGAATCGGCCGGCACACAAAGCTTCGATTCGGTGATGCAGGCCGACGTGGTGCTGGTGATAGGGGCCAACCCCACTGATGCCCACCCGGTGTTCGGCTCGCAGCTCAAGCGCCGCCTGCGCCAGGGCGCGCGGCTGATCGTGATCGACCCGCGGCGCATCGACCTGGTCGACTCGCCCCATGCCCGCGCCGAGCTGCACCTGCAACTGCGCCCAGGCACCAACGTGGCCATGCTCAACGCCCTGGCTCATGTGATCGTCACCGAGGGCCTGCTGGCCCAGCGCTTCATCGATGCGCGCTGCGAAACAGAAGACTTTGCCCGCTGGCGTGACTTCGTCAGCCTGGCAGACAACGCCCCTGAAGTGCTCGGCCCGGTCTGCGGCGTGCCCGCCGAACAGATCCGTGCCGCTGCCCGGCTGTATGCCACAGGCGGCAACGCGGCAATCTACTACGGCCTGGGCGTGACCGAGCACAGCCAGGGCAGCACCGCAGTGATGGGCATCGCCAACCTGGCCATGGCCACCGGCAACATTGGCCGTGAAGGGGTAGGGGTGAACCCGCTGCGCGGGCAGAACAACGTGCAGGGCTCTTGCGACATGGGCTCGTTCCCCCATGAACTGCCTGGCTACCGGCACATTTCCAACGAAGGCGTGCGTGCCGAATTCGAGCGCGCCTGGGGCGTGACGTTGCAGCCCGACCCTGGCCTGCGCATTCCCAACATGTTCGAAGCCGCGCTGGACGGCAGCTTCAAGGCGTTGTACTGCCAAGGCGAGGACATCGCCCAGAGCGACCCCAACACCCAGCATGTCACGGCGGCCTTGCACGCCATGGAATGTGTGGTGGTGCAGGATATTTTCCTCAACGAAACGGCCAAGTTTGCCCATGTGTTCCTGCCAGGCAGCTCGTTCCTGGAAAAGGACGGCACCTTCACCAATGCCGAACGGCGCATTTCGCGGGTGCGCAAGGTGATGGAACCGTTGGCAGGCAAGGCGGACTGGGAGGCGACCGAGGCCTTGGCCAACGCCTTGGGCTACCCGATGAACTACCGTCACCCGTCCGAGATCATGGACGAGATCGCCCGCCTGACGCCGACCTTCCGCCGCGTCAGCTATGCCGAAATCGACCGTCACGGCAGCTTGCAGTGGCCGTGCAACGACGCCGCACCCGATGGCACGCCGACCATGCACATCGACCAGTTCGTGCGGGGCAAGGGGCGCTTCATGCTTACCGGTTACGTGCCCACCGACGAGAAGGTCAGCAACCGCTACCCGCTGCTGCTGACCACCGGGCGCATCCTCAGCCAGTACAACGTCGGCGCCCAGACCCGGCGTACCGGCAACGTGGCCTGGCATGACGCCGACCGCCTGGAAATTCACCCGACCGATGCCGAAAGCCGTGGCATTCAGGACGGTGACTGGGTGGGTATTGGCAGCCGCGCCGGGCAGACTGTACTGCGGGCCAAGGTCAGTGCGCGGGTGGCGCCGGGGGTGGTGTACACCACCTTCCATTTCCCCGAGTCGGGGGCCAACGTGATCACCACCGACAACTCCGACTGGGCGACCAACTGTCCGGAATACAAGGTAACGGCGGTGGAAGTGGTGAAAGTGTTCCAGCCGTCGCAGTGGCAGAAGCGCTATCAGGACTTCAGTGACGAACAGCGGCGTTTGCTGAAGGAACGCCGCACAGAGGAGAAAGCCGAGGTGCGCCGATGAGCAGCGACAACTTGGTCAAGATGGCCAACCAGATTGCCCATTACTTCGACAGCGAGCCGGACCGGGACTTGGCGGTACAAGGGGTGCGGCAGCATTTGCAGAGCTTCTGGACACCGGCGATGCGCCGGCAACTGGCGGAGTGGAACAAGGCCAATGCGGGGGAGGGCCTGGACCCCAAGGTGCGGGAGGCGTTGGCGTAAATTTCGGGGCAGAAGACAAGCCCTGCGCGGTTTACCCGCGAATGCGTCATTCGACTTACCGACGCTTTCGCGTGTAAACCCGCTCCCACACAGATCGCGTTTGCTTCAGCCGCGGGCCAACTCGGCTTGGTGGGCGATGGCTTCTTCGCTTTTCAGCACCAATACATCGCCTTCCAGAGCATCCAGCACCACCTCCGAAGTATTTCCAATCAACGCCCCGGTAATCCCGGTGCGGCACACTGTCCCGATCACTGTCACCACGGCGCCCAGCTTCTGCTCGGTATGCGGGATCAGCACATCCGCTGGTCCTTCCGCCACATGCAAACGCTCTTCGCTAATGTCGTACTCGGCCTGGAACGCTTTGCACGCCTCGCGGTAACGCTTTTCGATGGTTTCGCTCAACTGGTAAGCCGGGTCCGACGCCGACAGCATCGGTGACGGATGGGCGCTGATGACATGCAGTTCGCCCTTGGCCAGTTTGGCAATCTCGAAGCCATGGTCAATGATGCTGGCATGCAAGCGGCGGTGGTCTTCGTCCTGATTGCCCACATCCACTGCGGCCAGGATCACGCCCCCGGTCCAGGGCCTTTCACTCTTGACCATCAGCACCGCACACGGGCACTGGCGCAGCAGCTTCCAGTCGCTGGGGGTGAGCAGGGCTTTTTTCAGCGGGTTGTCCGGGCGGTGTTCCTTGATCACCAGCTCGCAACCCTCGGCCTGCTGCACGTAGATGATGGTGTCGTGCAGGTTGCCGCGCCAGGCCTCTTCATGGGTGACATTGTCGTAGCCGTCATCGTGCAATTGACTACTCAACAGGCTCAGCAGCGCATGGTGGTCATGCCGCTTGTCGCACATCAGCAGGTGCAGGCGTGCGCCGGTCACGCCGGCAATCAGCTTGGCCCGGGTCAGCGCCCGGCTGTGGGCGTGCTCGGGGTCGAGGACGACAAGGATGCTGCGGACGGCTTGCATGGGCGTTAGCTCCCTTCAAAGGTGGCGACCAATGCCTGACTATAGACGGCGCGCCCCCCGCTGGCGCTTGATGTACATCAAGAAGCATAGTCACTGACGCCGCCCGCCGCCGCCGCTATAATCGCCGGCCCTGCCTGTTCTGTGTGGTTGCACGCTTATGTCCCTGATCCCCGAAATCGACGCCTTTCTTGGCTGCCCGACGCCAGATGCCTGGATCGAAGCGGCGCTGGCCGACCAGGAAACCCTGCTGATCGACCACAAGAACTGCGAATTCAAGGCCGCCAGCACGGCCTTGAGCCTGATGGCCAAGTACAACACCCACCTCGACCTGATCAACATGATGTCGCGCCTGGCCCGTGAAGAGCTGGTGCACCATGAACAGGTGCTGCGGCTGATGAAGCGCCGTGGCGTGCCACTGCGCCCTGTGTCGGCGGGGCGCTATGCGTCGGGGCTGCGCCGCCTGGTGCGCGCCCACGAGCCGGTCAAGCTGGTGGATACGCTGGTGGTGGGGGCATTTATCGAGGCACGCAGCTGTGAGCGCTTTGCCGCTCTGGTGCCGCACCTGGATGAGGAGCTGGGCCGCTTCTATCACGGCCTGCTGAAAAGCGAAGCACGCCACTACCAGGGCTACCTGAAACTGGCGCACAACTACGGTGATGAGGCAGACATCGCTCGTCGTGTGGAGCTGGTGCGTGCCGCTGAAGTCGAGTTGATCCAGTCACCGGACCAGGAACTGCGCTTCCACAGCGGCATCCCGCAAGCGCTGGCCGCCTGATTCGCACCAGACGGCCCAGCCGTCAGTTGCGCCGGCCCAGCAGCAGGCCCACCACCAGGCCAAGGCCTGCGGAAATGGCCACGGTCTGCCATGGATGGCCACCAATATAGTCCTGGGTGGCGTCCACCACCGGTTGCGCCTTGCTGCGCATATTGCTGGCCGCCTGGCGGGCCTGGCGCAGCTTCAGGGTGACCTGCGCGCGTAACGTTTCGGCTTCTTCGCCCACCAGGGCGGCGCTGTCGTTCAGCAGCTTTTCCGATTCTTCGATCAGCGATTGCAGTTCGCTGAATACCTGGTCCTTGATCTGATCGCTGTCTGCCAGTGCGGCGTTTTTCCGGGCCATGAACTCTTCCTCGTCGATGGGGTGGTTTGAACAATGGATGCCGCCGCGTCGGGAAAGTTGCGCCGGCTTACCGATGTTGCGTTGCCTGGGTGTAAGATAGCGGCCATTTTCAAACCTGCAGGTACCTTCATGAGTTTCAATCTGGCCAACAAGAGCTTCGAGGAACGGGCGCAGATCGAGGCAGAGAAGGCGCGGTTGTTCGAGCTGTGGCAAAACAACCTGGGCAAGGCCAAGGGCGAAGCGGCCCGGCTGATTGCCGAAAAACCGCGTCGCAAGGGCAAGTGGGCCGAATGGGTACGCGCCGAGCTGGAAGGCATGACGCCCCCCGAATACGCCAGCATGGTGCGCAGCGAAGTCAACAAGCTGATGGCCGCCGCCAGCGCCAGCCGCTGAACACACTCCCCCTGTGCTTACCAGTAGGTGCCCTTGGGCAGGTCCAGCTTGCCCTCGTCGGTAAAGCGCACAGTCCCCAGCGGCCCACCGGCCAGCTTGCCGCGCAGCTTGTAGGGCAGGCCCTGTAGCGAGTCCACCTTGCCCAGCCCATAGGCCTGGCGCAGGAAGGAAAATGCCGTGATGCTAACCGGCACCACGATCACTGCCTCGTCATAACGGCCAATGTGCCCCTGCTGGTCGCTGACCCCGGCGGCCAGCGGCTGGCCGTTCACTTCCAGGTTGAGGGCAATGCCGTTGTAGTCGATGGATGATTCGTTGGGGTTTTGCACCCGCATTTTCACGGCCATGCGCAGTTCCAGTTCCTGGCCGGGCAACGGTTCGATGCCGATCACACTGATGTTGACCGGGTCACGTGGCTGGAACAGTGCACAAGCGTTCAGGCCATAGGCCATCAGTAGCACGAGCATTAACCGGGTAAAGCGGTACAGGCGGGCAGTCATGAGGGCGACCTTGCCAGAGTGAGCGAAGTGTCAGTGTGGCAAATGCAAGTGGGCGTTGAAAGTGCCCCACTGGATGAAAGATACTGTTTCTCATTAACGCCCGATAACTCCTCCTACTGGCTGTTCCCAAACCCATGCTGACGTCACCCGTGTCGGGGCTGCTGGCGAGTTTCCAGGAGCACTACGACGACCTGCTGCAGTTTCTGACCCGGCGCATGAGCGACCGCCAGCGCGCCGCCGACGTGGCGCAGGAAACCTACCTGAAGCTGGTCAAGATCGATAAGCAGGCGCTGCCGGTGCTGCATGCGCGCAGCTTCATCTTCCGCGTGGCCGGCAACCTGGCAATCGATGCCTTGCGCCGCGAACAGCGCCTGGCGGCCAGCCATGACGACTGTGACGGGGCAGGGGAACTGGCCTGCCCGGCGCCAGCACCCGAGGCGATGTTGTTGGCCCGGGAGCGCTTGCAAATCCTTGACGATGCGCTGCTGAAACTGCCCGACAATGCCCGCCAGGCGTTGTTGCTGAACCGCGTCGAAGGCCTGACCCAGGCGCAGATTGCACAGCGGCTGGGGGTTTCCGAGAGCATGGTGGCCAAGTACATCGGCCAGGCCCTGCGCCATTGCCGCGACTGGCTCAAACAGGCGGGTGTGGCGGCCTGCGTGGTGTTGCTGGTCGCCGCTACGGCTGCTTGGCAACAGGCGCCGATGCTGCTGGCGGATTACCACACCGCAGTGGGCGAGCGGCAGGTGATCACCCTGGCAGATGGCACGCGGGTGACATTGAACAGCGCCAGTGCGCTGAGCGTGGTGTTCAACGAGCACGAACGCCGGGTGGTGCTGGATGCTGGTGAGGCCCTGTTCGAGACAGCTGATGAGGCGCGGCCGTTTGTGGTCGAGACGGCGGGTGAGCGTGTGCAGGGTGGTGCAGCCACGTTCAGCGTGCGCCGTGATGGTCGCGTGGTATTGGCACGTGGTGAAGCCACGGTTGGCGAACGTCCATTGGCGGTAGCGGCCGATGCCGGAACGCAGATGGCCTGGCAGCGCGGCAAGCTGATCTTCAACGGCAAGCCGCTGGGGCAGGTGCTGGCGGAACTTGAACGTTACCGGCATGGGCGGATTGTGCTGTCGGACAGCAAGCTGGCAGCCATGGAGGTGAGCGGGGTGTTTGACCTTGACGAGCCTGAGGCGCTGTTGCGCACGCTGGAGCAGCGGTATGGCCTGAAGGTGACCTACCTGCCGTGGTTGGCCGTGGTTCACTGAGCCGGCAGTGCCGGCCTCTTCGCGGGCAAGCCCGCGAAGAGGCCGGTACAGAAATAAAAATATTTTCCATTTGCCACTGCAAGTTCCTGCAAGCCAGATCGTCGTAGTGGGACTGATCAGCAACCCATTCTCATTTACGACTTGTCAGGAAGCTCATTCGTGCCTCTGATGCTCAAGCCCCTGCACCGCCGTCGCGGTTCACTTCACCATGCCCTGATGTCCTGCAGCGCCCTGGCCGTGCTGGCCGGCCCGCTGTCGGCATGGGCGTCTACCGCTGCCGACCAGGCCCAGGTCCAGGCCCGTCAGGTTCAGCTCGACCTGCCAGCCCAGCCGCTGGACCAGGCCCTGACTGCCTTCGCCGACCAGGCCGGCCTGCACCTGTTGTACACCACGGGCGATGTTGCAGGCCTGGCCAGCCCTGCGTTGCACGGCAGCTACAACGTCGAGCAGGCCCTGCAGCAGTTGCTGGCCGGCAGCGGCATGGGCTGGCAGTTCAGCGATGCCCGCACTGTCACCCTGCGCAAGGCCGAGGCTGCGCCGCAGGCGGTCAACCTCAAGCCGATCGAAGTCAGCGTGGCCTCGCGTACCAGCACTGCAATCAGCGAAATCCCCGGCACCGTCTGGGTGGTCGACCAGCAGCAATTGCGCGAACAGATCGACAGCGGCGTCAGCCTGAAGGAAGCCATCGGCAAGCTGGTACCCGGGCTCGACCTGGCGCCGGAAGGGCGCACCAACTACGGCCAGAACATGCGCGGACGCAACGTGCTGGTGATGATCGACGGGGTCAGCCAGAACAGCTCGCGTGGCCTGTCGCGCCAGTTCGACAGCATCTCGCCGTTCAACGTCGAGCGTGTCGAAGTATTGTCCGGCGCCAGCGCCATCTACGGCGGCGGTGCCACCGGCGGCATCATCAACATCGTCACCAAGAAGGGCGAGCCCGGCCCGGCGCGCTTCGAAACACAGCTGGGTGCCAGCAGCGGTTTCAACAACAGCGATGACCTGGCCACCCGCTTCGCCCAGTCGATCAGCGGCGGCAACGAGCGGGTCAATGCCCGCCTGGGTATCTCCGGTGAGCAGAACGAAGCCTTCTACGACGGTGCTGGCGACCAGATTTTCATCGACAACACCCAGACCGACCTGCAGTACAACCGCACCCTCGATGTGCTCGGTACCTTGGGCCTGCAATTGAACGACCAGCAGAGCCTCGACCTGCTGGCCCAGTACTACGACTCGGGCAACCACGGCAGCACGGGTATCTACTTCCCCAACCTCAACTACAACGCACCGTCCGACCTGGAAGATGCCGAACTGCGCAGCGGCTACTCGTCCGGCCTGGAGCCGCGTACCCGGCGCCTGCTGCTCAACGCCAACTACCACCACACCGATGTGCTGGGCCAGGACTTCTACCTGCAGGCCTCGTACCGCAAGGAAGACGACAACTTCTACCCGTTCCCGTACTACAACCGTGCCACGCCCACGGGGTCGCGCGGGGTGTACTTCGCCGCCTCGCAGCAAAATTTCGAGGTCACCAGCCTCAAAGGGCTGTTCGCCAAGCAGTGGGACACGTTGAAACTGACCTACGGCATCGACCTGGACCGTGAGCGTTTCAACGCCGAGCAGACCACGTTCAATGCCCTGACTTCGTCCGAGTCGGGCGGCCTGGAACTGGAAAAGGACAGCAAGGCCCCGCGCTATCCCAGCTACCGTGTCGATGGTGTGTCGGTGTACGCCCAGCTCGACTGGCATGCCACCGACAACCTGACCCTCTCCGGTGGCGCCCGCCGCCAGCAGATGGACGTGGACGTCAGCGACTTCAAGGGCGTGCCGGGCGGCAGCAACGATTACCAGGTCAACCTGTTCAACGTTGGTGCCATTTACGACTTCAAGAACGGCCATCAGGTGTGGACCAACTACGGCGAAGGCTTCGACCTGCCGGACCCGGCCAAGTACTACGGCAAGCCGGGCCTGAGTGTGGCCGACAACCCGCTTGCCGGCATCAAGAGCCGCCAGGTGGAACTGGGCTGGCGCTATGCCGATTTGGACTGGGATGCCCAGGCGGCGCTGTACTACATCTGGTCGGACAAGATCATCAACGTCGATTCGCAAACGCTGACCATCAACGTGGAAGAGCAGAAGAGCCGCGACTTCGGCTTTGAAGGTGCGCTGACCCGGCATTTCCAGGCCGGCTGGGAGGCAGGCGGGACCTTGCACCTGACCCGCTCCGAGGAAGAGGCTGCCGACGGTGGCTGGATCAAGCGTGATGCCCGTTATGCCTCGTTGTCCAAGGCCACTGCATTTGTCGGCTGGAAGGGCGATGGTCGCAGTGCGCGGCTGCAGGCCAACCATGCCTTCAGCCTGAAGGACGATGCCGACCACGAGATCGACGGCTACACCACCTTCGACCTGCTGGGCAGCCAGGACACCGGCTTCGGCACCTTCAGTGCCGGCATCCAGAACCTGCTGGACAAGCAGTACAGCACGGTCTGGGGGCAGCGTGCGACGTTGTTCTATTCGCCGACCTACGGGCCGGCGTATCTGTATGACTACCAGGGGCGCGGGCGTACCTACACCTTGACCTGGAGCATGGCTTACTGATGGTTTTCGCCTGAACTGGCCTCTTCGCGGGCAAGCCCGCGAAGAGGCCAGTTCAGGCAAACGCTGCCAGCAAATCCTGCGCAAACGCCTGCTGTGCCTCGCCAACCCCCTGTGCCCGGTGCCTGGCCAAAGTAAACGGCACCACAAAATCCAGCCCCGGGTCCAGCGCCCACAACGCCCCCCCGGCCTCCCACTCCTGCGCACAATGGCGCGGCAGATAGCCAATATGCCGCCCCGACAAAATGAACGTCAGTACGCTCTCGATCTGCTCTGCCACCGCCATGCTGCGCCGGCTCTGGAATGGCTCACCGCCTTTGAGAAACCGGTACGGGTGGCGCACCTGGTCGGTCTCCAGCAACCGCTCAAGCGCAACTTCCGCCTCGCCGAACAGCTCATGGCCTTTGCCGCAGTACAAGCGTTGCCGCTCCTCGAACAGCGGCTGGTAGTCAAAGGCCGCCTGGTTGCCAGAGAAGTAGCTGATGGCATAGTCCAGCCGCTGCTCCAGCAACAGCCGTTCCAGCTCCGCTGGTGGCGCACTGATCAGTTCCAGTTGTACCGCTTCTTCACGCGTGCGAAATGCCGAAATGGCTGCCGCCAGCTTCAGGCTCACCGCCTTGTCCTGATTCTCCGCCATGCCGATGCGCACGGTCCCCAGCAACCGCCCGGCCACCCCATTGGCCTGCTGGCGAAACTGTTCGATGTTCAGCAGCAGCCCGCGTGCCGCCTCCAGCAGCAACGCGCCTTTCTCCGTCAGGTGAAAGCCGCCTTTGCCCCGGCTGCACAGGCGATAACCCAGGCGGGCTTCCAGCTGTGCCATGCGCTGGCTGATGGTGGGCTGGCTCAGGCCCAGCACGCCTTGTGCGGCGCTGAAGCCGCCGGCCTCGACTACAGTGACGAACAGCCGCAGCAGGTGCAGGTCGGGGTCGTGCACTTGTCCGAGCATTACATTGCTCCTTTTGAATGTCAGCTTTACAAACTTGCCATTCCTGCAATGTAACCCGGCTGGCATGCTCGCGGCATCCACCCATTTGCCGAGGTGTCCGCCATGCGTCGATCGTTGTGCCTGTTGTCCCTGGTTCTGGCCTTGCCGCTGCAAGCCGAAGAAAAGGTCGTCAATCTCTACAGTTGGGCCGACTACGTTGCCCCGCAAACCCTCGAGCGCTTCGAGCAGGAAACCGGCTACAAGGTGCGCTACGACACCTTCGACACCACCGAAGTACTGGAAACCAAGCTGCTGACCGGTGGCAGTGGCTACGACGTAGTGGTGCCATCGTCGACCGTACTGGCACGGGCGCTGAAAGCCAACGCCCTGCAACCGCTCGACCCTCAGGCCATGCCCGGCTACAGCAACCTCGACAAGGACCTGCTGGCCAAGCTCGCCGAGGCCGACCCCGGGAACCGCCATGCTGTGCCATACACCTGGGGCACCTTGGGCCTGGGTGTGAACGTGGAAGCGGTGCGCCAGCGCCTGGGTGATGTGCCGCTGGACAGCCTCGACCTGCTGTTCAAGCCCGAATACGCTAGCCGCCTGAAGGATTGCGGCATTGCCATGCCCGATTCACCGCAGGAGGTGATTGGCGTGGCCCTCAACTACCTGGGCAAGGACCCGTACAGCCAGAACAAGGATGATCTGGCGGCTGCGCAGCGCCTGCTGAGCCAACTGCAACCCTCGATCAGCTACGTCGCCAATGGCCGGCAGATCAGCGACCTGGCCAATGGCAGCGTGTGCCTGGCGCTGACCTACAACGGCGATGCGGCGATGGCCGCCGACCAGGCGCGCCGTGCCGGCAAGCCGTTCGAGCTGATCTACCGTATCCCCCGCGAGGGCACGCTGGTGTGGCAGGACAACCTGGTCATCCCCAAAGACGCCCCGCACCCCGAGGCAGCTCGGGCCTTCATCGCCTTCATGCTCAAGCCAGAGTCGGTGGCTGCGCTGACCAACACGCTGTTCTTTGCCAACGCCAACCAGGCGGCCACGCCGCTGGTGGACGAAGCAGTGCGCAACGACCCCGACATCTACCCGCCAGCTGAAGTGCGCCAGCGCCTGTTCGCCGACCGCAGCATGGCCCTGGCCGACCTGCGCCAGCGTAACCGCTTGTGGACGGCCTTCCGCACCCGGCAATAACCCATAACAACCCAGGAGCCCGACCGTGGACCAAGCCGCAAGCAACGACCAGGCGATGACCCGCGACAGCCTGTACGGCACTGCCGCAGAAAGTACCTACGCCGGCATTACCAGTTTCTCCCGCCGCCGCTACAGCCGCGACCTGCGTGGTGTGGATGTGGTCGTCAGCGGTGTGCCGTTCGATACCGCCACCAGCAACCGCCCTGGCGCACGCTTTGGCCCGCGAGCGATCCGCGCCGCCTCGGTGCAGCAGGCCTGGGCCCGGCACTGGCCGTGGGCGTTCGACCCGTTCGATCACCTGGCAGTGATCGACTACGGCGACTGCGCCTTCGACAGTGGCACGCCGCAGTCGGTGCCGGACAGCATCGAGGCCCATGCCGAGCATATCCTGCAGGCGGGGTGCGCCATGCTCACCTTGGGCGGCGACCACTTCATCAGCTACCCGCTGCTCAAGGCTCACGCTCGCCGGCATGGCCCGCTGGCGCTGATTCACTTCGATGCCCACAGCGATACCTGGCCGGACGACGAGGGCAAGCGAATCGACCATGGCACCATGTTCTGGCATGCGGCCCGTGAAGGCCTGGTCGACCCGGGCAGCTCGGTGCAGATCGGCCTGCGCACCACCAACGACGACAGCCAGGGTTTTGCCATCCTGGATGCCCGGCAGGTACACCGCCAGGGCACCGAGGCGATCATTGCGGCGATTCGTCAGCGGGTGGGCGACCGGCCGGTGTACCTGACGTTCGATATCGACTGCCTCGATCCGGCTTATGCGCCTGGCACGGGTACGCCGGTGTGTGGCGGGCTGAGCACGGTGCAGGCGCTGGAGATTCTGGGCGGGCTGCGCGGCATCAACCTGGTGGGCATGGACCTGGTGGAAGTAGCGCCGGCCTATGACCATGCCGACATCACCGCATTGGCCGGGGCGACGTTGGCGATGGAGATGCTGTGCTTGTATGCGGCGCGGCACAAGGTAGACAAAGCCCAGTAATCGGGGGCCGCTTTGCGGCCTTTTCGCGACACAAGCGGCCTTGTGTCGCAAAAGGGCTGCATGGCAGCCCTAAGGTCCATACTGAAACATCAGGAATCAACTCCACCCGCATTCACACTTTTGCCGCGAACCCTTCGCGCCTTAGGCTATCAAAACCCCCAGGCGCGGCATTTTCGTACAGGAGGTGAAGCATGAACCCGTCATTGCCCATCCTGGCGCTTGGCCTGGCCTTGTGCCTGTCCGCGCACGCTGCTCCGCAGCCACTGCAGCTCGCTGCCGGCAACAACAACCCCTACAACAGCCCGATCCAGCGCGCCAACCCCAACAGCCGCCAAGGCAGCATGCCTGTCACGCCGCCCGTGCGTGGCCCGTCCACCGAGCCGTACCAACGCACGCCCAGCCTGGACAACCGGGGCATTGGCAATGGCGACAACCTGCGCCGCCAGCAGCAAACCCCGAATCTGGAACCCACCCGGCCACCGCGCGACAGCACGCGTGCGCCATAAGCCCATACGAAAGGAATCCTGCATGCCCAGAGCAACCTGGCTGGTCAGCGTGACCGCCGCCGCACTCATGCCCTTGTTGGCACAGGCGGCGGCCGAGCAACAGTTTCGCAGTGAAGAAGGCACCTTGACAGTCAGTACCCTGGCTGACGGCCTGCGCAACCCCTGGGCATTGGCATTTTTGCCGGGCGGCAAGGATATGCTGGTGACCGAGCGTGCCGGCAATTTGCGGCTGGTCAACGCCGAAGGCAAGGTCGGCCCGCCCATCAGCGGTGCGCCCAAGGTCTGGGCCGAGGGGCAGGGTGGCCTGCTGGATGTGGTGCTGTCGCCCGCATTCGACAAGGACCGCACCGTGTACCTGTCCTTCGCCGAGGAGGGCAGTGACGGTAAGGCCGGCACCGCAGTCGGCCGTGGCCAGCTGTCCGAAGACCGGGCCCGGCTGGAAAACTTCACCGTGATCTTCCGCCAGCAGCCCAAGCTGTCGGTGGGTAACCACTTCGGCTCGCGGCTGGTGTTCGACCGCAACGGCTACCTGTTCATCGCCCTGGGCGAGAACAACCAGCGCGCCACTGCCCAGGACCTGGACAAGCTGCAAGGCAAGATCGTGCGCATCCTTCCCGATGGTGAAGTGCCCAAGGACAACCCCTTTGTAGGCAAGGACAACGTGCGACCGGAAATCTGGTCGTTCGGCCACCGCAACCAGCAAGGCGCCGCGCTCAACCCATGGACCGGCAAGCTGTGGACCCACGAGCACGGCCCGCGAGGTGGTGACGAAATCAACATCCCCGAGCCCGGGAAGAACTACGGCTGGCCGATTGCGACTCATGGCATCAATTATTCGCTACTGCCGATCCCCGAGGCCAAGGGCAAGCATGTCGATGGCATGGTCGGCCCACACCATGTGTGGGAGAAGTCGCCTGGCATCAGCGGCATGGCGTTCTACGACAGCCCGACGTTCAAGGCCTGGGACCACAACCTGTTCATTGGTGCACTGGCAACGCAGGAGCTGATTCGCTTGCAGCTGGACGGCGACAAGGTGGTGCATGAAGAGCGCCTGCTGGGGGACCTGAACGCCCGAATCCGCGATGTGCGGGTAGGGCCGGATGGATACCTGTATGTGCTGACCGATGACAAGGACGGTGCATTGCTCAAGGTAGGCCTGGTCGACTGACGCGGTCCTACACGAATAGCATCTGCCGTGTAGAATTCGTTATGGCCATTGACCCCCAATCCCTGTACCAGAAAGCCTTGACTACTCAGGGCTACGTCGTCGACCCTGCACAGGCCCGTGCCGTCGATGCCTTGCAAGCCTGTTTCCAGGCAGTCGAACACAGCCGCTCTACCCAGGGCATCTACCTTTGGGGCCCGGTTGGCCGTGGCAAGACCTGGTTGATGGACCAGTTTCACCGCTCCCTGCGCATCCCCAGCCGACGCCAGCACTTCCACCACTTCATGGCCTGGGTGCATCAGCGCCTGTTCCAGCTCAACGGCACTGCCGACCCATTGTTGGCGCTGGCCCGGGAGTTGGCCGGGCAGATCCGCGTGCTCTGCTTCGACGAACTGTTCGTCAACGATATCGGCGATGCGATCATCCTCGGCCGCCTGTTTCAGGTGCTGTTCGATCAGGGCGTAGTCATTGTCGCCACATCCAACCAGCCCCCTGAGCAGCTCTACCGCGACGGCTTCAACCGTGAGCGGTTCCTACCGGCCATCGGCGCGATCCAGCGGCATATGCAAGTATTGTCGGTGGCGGGCGAGCAGGACCATCGCCTGCACCCCGGCGCAGCGCGGCAACGCTATTGGGTGGCAGAAGCGGGACAGGTGAGCCAGCTGGGGGAGGTGTTTCGCCAGCTCAGCCCGGACGCTGCAGGCAGTGACCAGCCGTTGGCCATCGGGTCTAGACAGGTGCAGGTCGTGCGGCGCAGCGAGCAGGCTATCTGGTGCCGCTTCACCGACCTGTGCGAACAACCCCTGGCGGCCATGGAGTTCATGGCGCTTTGCGACCGTTTTCCGGCCATTCTGGTGTCGGGTATTCCGGCATTGGGCGGTGAGCAGCAAGCCGGTCGCATTGCCCGTGGCACCGAAGACGGCGCAGCGCGAGTGGTGGCGGGCGACCGTGAGTTGCCAGCACTGTCACCCAAGGACGATGCGGTACGCCGCTTCATCGCCTTGGTTGACGAATGCTACGACCGCCGGGTGGCGTTGTACCTGGAGGCAGAGGTGCCGCTTGAAAGGCTCTACACGCAGGGGTATCTGGCGTTCCCGTATCAGCGGACCTTGAGCCGGTTGCGGGAGATGCAACTCCAGCGGTTTGGCTGAAAGGTGCAGGGGCGCTAAGCGCCCCCGTTTCATTTGCCCAGCCACTCCACCAGCGTGCGATTGAACCGCACGGGCTCTTCGATCTGTGGCGCATGCCCCATGCCTTCAAAGGTGATCAGTTCAGCTTTGGGAATCAGCTTGGCCACCTGTGGCCCCAGCACTTCATACTTGCCCAGCTTCGCCTTCACGTCTGGCGGCGCAATATCACTGCCGATGGCGGTGGTGTCCTTGTCGCCGATCAGTAGCAGCGTCGGCATCTGCAGGTCCTTGAACTCGTGGTACACCGGCTGGGTAAAGATCATGTCGTAGATCAACGCCGAGTTCCAAGCCACCGCTTCATGCCCCGGCCCTTTGTTCAGGCCCACCAGCATCTGCACCCAGCGTTCGTACTCCGGCTTCCAGCGCCCGGCGTAGTAAGTCTTGCGCTCATATTCGCGCACACCATTGGCATCCAGCTTGAGCTCGCGGGCATACCACTGGTCCACGGTGCGGTAGGGCACGCCGAGGGCTTTCCAGTCTTCCAGGCCAATCGGGTTGACCATGGCGAGGCGTTCCACCTGCTGCGGGTACATCAGCGCATAGCGTGTGGCGAGCATGCCGCCCGTGGAATGGCCGAGCACGATGGCCTGCTTCACGCCCAGTTGTTCAAGCAAGGCATGGGTATTGTTCGCCAGTTGCTGGAACGTGTACTGGTAATACGCCGGTTTGCTGGAGGTACAGAAACCGATCTGGTCGGGCGCGATCACACGGTAGCCGGCCTTGCTCAGGGCGTCGATGGTGGTTTCCCAGGTGGCGGCGCAGAAGTTCTTGCCGTGCATCAGCACTACGCTGTGGCCGTTGGCCTGGCCTTGCGCGGGGACGTCCATATAGCCCATCTGCAGGGCCTGGCCCTGGGACTTGAAGTCAAAATGCTTGAGCGGGTGTGGGTAGCTGAAGCCTTCGAGCTGAGGGCCGTAGGTGGGTGACTCGGCGGCGATGGCCGGGCTGCCGACAAGGCAGGCCAGGGCCAGGGCGGTTGCGCGCAGCATGGGGGCACTCCATGTAGGGCCATGTAGGAATAGGCGACTTTAGCAGCCAGGCGCATGTCGGGAACGTGAAAGGTGTTACCAGGCGTGAAACCAGCCCAGGGTGATCATTGCCAGCACCGCATAACGGCCAGCCTTGGCCAGGGTGACCAGCAGCAGAAAGCGCCAGAACGGCTCGCGCATGATCCCGGCGATCAGCGTCAGCGGGTCACCGATCACTGGCATCCAGCTGAGCAGCAGCGACCACTGGCCCCAGCGCTGGTAGCGCTGCTGCGCACGCGCCAGCTGGGCTGTGCTGAACGGGAACCAGCGCTTGTCGCGCAGGTGCTCGATGGCCCGGCCCAACAGCCAGTTCACCACCGAACCCAGCACGTTGCCCAATGTGGCCACCAGCAGCAGGGTCGCCCAAGCCTCGGGCTGGCGCAGCAACAGGCCGACCAGCACGGCCTCCGATTGCAGCGGCAGCAGGGTGGCGGCGCCAAAGGCGCTGAGAAACAGCGCCCACAGGCTCAGCATCAGTAGGTGGCGACCACGGTGTCCTGGCCATCCTGGGTCACGCCTATAACCTGGTAGGCGTCCTTGTGGTCACCCATTTCCATGCCTGGCGAACCCATGGGCATGCCCGGTACGGCCAGGCCCTTGAGGTCATTGCGTTTGGCCAGCAGGCGCACCTGCTCGGCCGGTACGTGGCCTTCGACGAACTTGCCGTCGATCACCCCCGTGTGACACGACGCCAGGCGTGGTGCCACGCCCAGGCGTTGTTTCACCGCGCTCATGTTCGGCTCGACGTGGTCATTGACGGTGAAACCGTTGTCACGCAGGTGGCTGATCCAGGCCTTGCAGCAGCCGCAGTTGGGGTCACGGTAGACATCGATGGTCTCGGCGGCCTGGGCCAGGCCGGTGATCGCCAGCAGCCCCACGGTCAGCAGGTGTTTGCGCAGCATGGTAAAGCACTCCTTCCAGCATTGGTTCAGCAGCATAGCGTAAGCGGCTGGCCACTGAGTTGCACGTTACAGTACTGTCAGCTTGCTGCCTCGTCGACACCGAGGTCGCGCATCAGCAGGACATGCTCGAGCGCGACCTGCTCCGGAATGGGCAGGTACACCACATGGCCATCGCCCGGTGCCACCTCGATGGCCTGCTGCTGGCTGTTGCACAGGCGGTGCAGGTCGAAGTGGTAGTTGCCGCGCGGGGTCATCAGTTCCAGGTGGTCACCCACGGCGAAGCGGTTCTTCACCTTGACCTCGGCCAGGCCATCGACACGCACGCCGGTCAACTCGCCAACGAACTGCTGGCGCTCCGAGACCGAATTACCTCGCTGGTAGTTCTGGTACTCATCGTGTACGTGACGGCGCAGGAACCCTTCGGTGTAGCCTCGTTGCGCAAGGGACTCCAGGTTGCCCATCAAGGTGCGGTCGAACGGCCGCCCGGCCACGGCGTCGTCAATGGCCTGGCGATATGACTGCACCGCGCGGGCACAGTAGAAGTGCGACTTGGTGCGCCCTTCGATCTTCAGCGAATGCACGCCCATGGTGGCCAGGCGCTCGACGTGCTGGATGGCACGCAGGTCCTTGGCGTTCATGATGTAGGTGCCGTGTTCATCCTCGAAGGCTGGCATTTCAGTGCCGGGGCGGTTGCTTTCCTGCAGCAGGAACACCTGCCCGGTCGGGGCGCCCAGGCCAAGGGTGGGCTGCACTTCGCGCACGATGTCGCCGGTGGCGTTCTCGGTGGCCGGCGTGGCGTCGTACTTCCAGCGGCAGGCGTTGGTGCAGGTGCCCTGGTTGGCGTCACGCTTGTTGAGGTAGCCCGACAGCAGGCAACGGCCGGAGTAGGCCATGCACAGGGCGCCGTGGACGAACACCTCCAGCTCCATGCCAGGCACCTGCTGGCGGATTTCCTCGATTTCTTCGAGCGACAGCTCGCGTGAAAGGATGACCCGGCTCAAGCCCAGTTGCTGCCAGAACTGTACGCTGGCCCAGTTCACCGTATTGGCCTGCACCGACAGGTGAACCGGCATCTGCGGGAAGTGCTGGCGCACCAGCATGATCAGGCCGGGGTCGGACATGATCAGCGCATCCGGCGCCATGTCGATCACTGGCGCCAGGTCTTTGAGGAAGGTCTTGAGCTTGGCGTTGTGCGGAGCAATGTTGACCACCACGTAAAAGCGCTTGCCCAACGCATGCGCCTCCTGGATGCCCAGCGCGAGGTTGGCATGGTCGAACTCATTGTTACGCACCCGCAAGCTGTAGCGCGGCTGGCCTGCATAGACCGCGTCGGCACCGTAGGCAAAGGCATAGCGCATGGTCTTGAGGGTGCCGGCGGGGGCCAGCAGTTCGGGCTTGGCAGTCGGGTTCATGTGCGTACCGGGGCAAAAGGCGCGGATGCTAGGGCTGGCGCAAAAAACGTGTATTGATTTGCATCAAAGGAGTGGTGGCACTTTTACCCACGCGGCGCGCACTAATATCCCAGAAGCCATTCGAGGACCTGCGATGAACGAAGCTGCGCTACAGAACAAAGCCCTGGCCGTACTTTTGGCGCTGGTGACCATCGCCTTTTTCTGGATATTGCTGCCTTACTACGGTGCGATTTTCTGGGCGGTGATACTGGGCATTCTGTTTGCCCCGCTGCAGCGGCACCTGCTGATCCGCTTTGGGCGCAGGCGCAACCTGGCCGCTGCCACCACGATGCTGGTGTGCCTGCTGGTGGCGATCCTGCCAGTGATCATCACCAGTGCACTGTTGGTGCAGGAGGGGGCCACGCTGTACCAGCGTATCGAAAGCGGGCAGCTGGACATCGCCGGTTACGTCGAGCGCGGCAAGGACATGCTCCCGGCGTTCGCCCAGCATGGCCTGGACAACATGGGTATGGGCAACCTCGACGCGTTGCGCGAAAAAATCACCAAGTGGGCAACCCAGGGTAGCCAGGTATTGGCCAGCCAGGCGTTCAGCTTCGGTCAGGGTACGTTCGAGTTCGTGATCAGCTTTGGCATCATGATGTACCTGCTGTTCTTCTTCCTGAGAGAAGGCGCCGAGGTGGCTCGTCGTGTGCGCCTGGCCGTGCCACTGCCCGAACCCCAGAAGCGCCGTTTGCAGCTGAAATTCAACCGGGTGGTGCGGGCGACGGTGAAAGGTAACGTGCTGGTGGCCATTACCCAAGGGGCGCTGGGCGGGTTCATCTTCTGGGTGCTGGATATCCCCAGTGCGTTGGTGTGGGCGGTGCTGATGGCGTTCCTGTCGCTGCTGCCGGCAGTGGGCGCTGGCATCGTCTGGGCGCCGGTGGCCGCGTATTTCCTGCTGACCGGGGCCATATTGCCGGGGGTGATCCTGACCGCGTTCGGGGTGCTGGTGATCGGCCTGGTGGACAACCTGCTGCGGCCGATCCTGGTGGGCAAGGACACGCGCATGCCGGACTATCTGATCCTGGTGTCGACGTTGGGTGGGCTGGCGGTCTTTGGGCTCAACGGTTTCGTAATCGGGCCATTGATCGCAGCACTGTTCGTGTCCAGCTGGGCAATCTTTGCCTCGACCAAGCCGCAAGTGCAGTTGCCGCAGTAGAGCGTGCACGGGGGCCGCAAAGCGGCCCCACTTGCCGGCTCAGGAGGCCTGCGGCATCTCGCCCTTGGCCAGGCGCCGGTTGATGTCGGCGATCACTTCGGGCAGCTCGTTGATGGTGTCGATCAGGTAGTGCGGGCGGGAGCCTGCGAACAGCGTGTGAATGCGCGTGCGCTCGCTTTCCAGCTTCTCGGCGCTCAGTGCACGGTAGCCTTCCCAGGTCAGCCCCAGGGCATTGCCCGAACACACCAGGGCCACGGTCCACATGCCGGCGCGTCGGCCTTCGAGAATGCCCGGCACGGTGTCATCCACCTTCACGCAGGCCGCTACGTCGTCGATGCCAAGGGCAATCACGTTGGCCAAGGCCTGGGCTGGCCAGGGGCGACCGTTCGGGGTTTCATCGGTGGCTACCACATGGTCGGCCACGTAGCCATTCTGCGCGGCCAGCTCCACCACCTTGTCCATCACCACTTTCGGGTAACCCGAGCAGGAGCCGATCTTCAGGCCGTTCTGGCGCAGGCCGGTCAAGGTTTCCAGGGCACCGGGGATCAGTGCCGAGTGCACGGCGATCTTCTCGATCTGCAGTGGCATGAAGCGGTTGTAGATGGCGGTGACATCATCGTCGGTGGGGGTGCGGCCGAACACCTTGCGGTAGCGCTCGGCAATTTCCGGTACGTCGCACAGGGTGCGGATGTGGTCCCATTTGCCCATGCCCATCGGGCCTCGGGCTTCCTCGATGGTCACTTGCACGTCGAATTCGGCGAACGCCTCGACGAAGATCTGGGTCGGCGCGAAGGAGCCAAAATCGACCACGGTGCCGGCCCAGTCGAGGATGGCGGCTTGCAGCTGGGTAGGGTTGCTGTAGTTCATGTGCGCTAATTCCTGAAGTCGGGTGGGCAAAGGGTCAGATGTCCAGCACTTCCATTTCCCGCAGCACTTGGGCCACGGCATTCACGGCGGCTTGCATGCCGTCGGCTCCGACCACGCCGATGCAACCGACGCGGAAGGTTTCGACCTGGGTCAGCTTGCCCGGGTAAAGGATGAAACCCTTGGCCTTGACCCGCTCGTAGAAGTCTTTGAACTGGTAGCGGGCATCGTTGGGTGCATGAAACGTGACAATGATCGGCGCCTGGATCTCGGCCGGCAGGAAGCTGCGCAGGCCGATGGCCGCCATGCCGTCGAGCAGGGTCTTGCAGTTGTTGGCGTAGCGCTGGTAGCGGGCCGGCAGGCCGCCTTCCTCATTGTATTGCTGCAGTGCTTCATGCAGGGCCGCGACCACGTGGGTGGGGGGTGTGAAGCGCCACTGGCCGGTCTTGGCCATGTAGGCGTGCTGGTCGTGAAGGTCCATGGCCAGCGAGTGGGCATTGCCTTCGGCGGCGGCCAAGGCTGCTTTTTCGGCGAAGACGAAGCCCATGCCGGGTACGCCTTCCAGGCACTTGCCGGAGGCGGCGATAAGTGCTTCGAAGGGGATTTCGCGGGCGTCGATTGGCAAGGCGCCGAACGAGCTCATGGCATCGATGATCAGGCGTTTACCGTGGCGTTTGATGACCTGGGCGATCTCAGGCAGCGGGTTGAGGATGCCTGTGCTGGTTTCGCAGTGGATCAATGCCACGTGGGTCACGGCCGGGTCGGCAGCCAGCAGGCGGTCGACATCCGCGGCGGTAGTTGGCTGGTCTTCGGCGGTTTCGAAGGTGCTGTACGTGCGGCCCAGCACTTTGCAGATTTTCGCCAGACGCTGGCCGTAAGCGCCGTTGATCAGCACCAGAACCTTGCCATCGCGTGGCACCAGGGTGCCGATGGCCGCTTCCACGGCGAATGTGCCGCTGCCTTGCAGGGGCACGCAGTGGTGGCTGGCGCTGCCGTCGATGATCGCCAGCAGTTGCTCGCACACGCTGGCCGTCAGTTGGTTGAAATCGCGGTCCCAGGAGCCCCAGTCCACCAGCATGGCTTGGCGGGTGCGGATTGATGTGGTCAGGGGACCTGGGGTCAGCAGAATCGGGGCGTTGCTCATTCCGTTATTCCTCACAAGCGGTGGGCTGAAACGACGGGGCCTAGGTTGCAATTCACGCTGTCATCAATCAAATTGTTTGTTGTTATCTCAGCTATAAGTCAGGCCGATAGAAATGAACCTGTTCCAGCTCCGCGCCTTTGACGCCGTAGCCCGTGAGGGCAGCTTTACCCGTGCCGCCGAGCGGCTGTTCATCAGCCAGCCGGCCGTGACCGGGCACGTCAAGGCGCTTGAGGAGCACTACCAGATCACCCTGCTGCGGCGTACCGCACGGCGGGTGGAGTTGACCGAGGAGGGCACTCGCCTGGCAGCCATCACCCGCGCCATGTTCGGCCTGGCCGAAGAGGCACAGGCCATGCTTGAGGCCAACCGGCAGTTGCTGACCGGGCGCCTGGAGGTGGCGGCCGATGGCCCGCATCGGGTCATGCCCATGCTGGCGCAACTGCGCGAGCGCTACCCCGGCATCACGGTCAACTTGCGGCTGGGCAATGCCCAGGAAACGCTGGCTGCGCTGTTGTCCGAACACGCCGACGTGGCGGTGCTGACCGAGATCGAGCCGCGCAAGGGCCTGTACCTGCAGAACCTCTGCGAATCACGCCTGTGTGCGTTGTTGCCTGCGGGGCATGGCTGGGCCCACGACGACGGCGATTTGCCCCTGGCCGAACTGCACCAGCAGATCATGGTGCTGCGCGAACCCAGCTCCACCACGCGGCGTACCTTCGACAAAGCCTGCGTCAGGGCGGGCGTGCAGCCGCGTGTACTGCTGGAGCTGGACAGCCGTGAGGCGGTAACCGAGGCGGTGGCTTCGGAGCTGGGTATTGGTGTGGTTTCTTCTACAGAAGTGGCCAATGATCCGCGGGTGGTGGCACGGCCATTGTCTGGCGACGGCCTGGTCAACCAACACCTGATCGGTTGCCTGGAGCGCCGTCGCGAATTGCGCCTGATCCAGGCGTTCCTGGGCCTGGCGGTGGGGCTGTGATGGCTGTTTTCAGCAAGGCGGCCTAAGATGGCCGGCAACACGCCGACAGGACCGTCGATGAGCGACAAAGACACTATTTCCATGCAGCTGGTGCGTGAAGCGCTGTTGCAAACCTGCCCCGCCGGTGAGCCCGATAGCAGCTTGCTGGCCCGGGCGGGCATCGCCGTTGAACACTTGCACTTGCCAGAGGCGCGTGTCAGTGCAGAGTCCTATGCCCGGTTGTGGCGCCTGCTGGCACGCCGCTGCAACGACGAGTTCTTCGCCATGGACCCACGCGGCCTGCGCAGTGGCAGCCTGGCGTTCATGTGCCGTGCCAGCATGGGCCAGCCGACCTTGGGCGCTGGCCTGGAAACCGCGCTGGCATTCCTTTCGCTGATGCTCCAGGACATGCAGCCCAGCCTGGTGCGCCAGGAAGGTTTGGCCGAGATTGTCATCAATGAGCCGCGTGACGAACCGCGCCGCGCGTTCACCTATTTCACGTTCTGGATGATCGTGCATGGGGTGGCGTGCTGGCTGGCCGGGCGGCGTATCCCGATTCTGAGCATTGACCTGCGTTGTGCCGAGCCACCCTTTTGTGACGACTATCGGGTGATGTTCTCGGAAAACCTGCATTTTGAGCGCCCGCGCACACGCATGATCGTTGCCTCGGCGTGCCTTGACCTGCCGTTGAAGCGCAACGAGGAGGAACTGCAGCGATTTCTTGCCGAAGCGCCGGGCAATATCCTGGTCAAGTACCGTGACCCGGCCAGCCTCGGGCGACGCATACGAACCGACCTGCTGGGCCTGGCCCCTGAACATTGGCCAGATGCTGACAGCCTGGCACGGCAGTTGTGCCTGTCGCCTTCGACCCTGCGCCGGCGCCTGGCCGAAGAGGGGCAGAACTACCAGGGGTTGAAGGACAGTGTACGCAGACAGTTGGCGATCGCTTGGTTAAGCCGGGAAGACGTGGCCATGGGCGAGCTTGCCGAGCAGTTGGGGTTTGCCGACAACAGTTCGTTCTACAAGGCGTTTCGCAAATGGTTTGGCTGTAACCCTGGGCATTATCGGGCATTGATTCAGGCGCGCGGGGCTGGGCACTGAGGGACCAACGCTTCCGGCTGTGGCGCCGCAAACGGTAAGGGCAAGGTGGCAGGTCGAATCATGCCTGAGGATCCTGACCATGCCCCAACCGACGATTCACCCGAAACTGCTGCACCCGGCCAACGACTTCATCGCCGAGCAGTTGCCCACCTGGCTGAGGAGGGCCGGAGCAAAACCACTGGCGTTGCTGCGGGCCTGCATGACGGCACATTTGCAGAGCCAGAAACGCATGGCGGCGGCCTCGCAGCAGCTGCAACCGCTTGAGCGGTTTGCCGCTCTGCACTTCGAGCAGGCGATGAAGTCGCAACTGAAGCTGGAAATGGATCTGACCAACGTCAACTGGCGTGAAGAGCGACGGCGCTTGAAGGTCAGCCAAGGCCAGCTTCAGGCGTTCGAGGCTTATTTCGTGACCGTGCCGGCCTTGCAGAAGTTGTTGCAGAACTTCATGGAAGGTGAGTCGTTCTTTACCGACACGGCGCTGATCGATGCAACCACTGCGCCTGGCGAGCCAGTGCGTGTCATCACGCAGCGCGTCGACGATGTGGTGCAGCTGTGCCGTAGCGCAGATGTCGGTCAGGCCTATCAAGACCATCTCGATCAAGTACTGACGGCCAGTTTCAAGCGCCAGCTGGCCATCGACAGGCGCCTTGAGTTAGCGGTTGCAATCGAGATTGCGGCCCTCAAAGGGCAACTTGCAGGTAGTGACCTGCGAATGCTGCGTGAAGTCGGGCAAGGCAAGCGTCCAGAGCTGTTTTCGGACCATGAGCTCAACATGAGTACGTTGCAGATCCTGGGGCACCGGGTAGATGGCGCCATTGTGTTCCAGCTGGTGGGAACACCAAGCGGGTTCCCCGGTTTGGTCTTCAACCCCAGACGTCTGCTGAGCGTGCTGCTTTATCTGCCAGACGACCCCGTTCAGCCGCTGCGCCGTTACGATGACTGGCGTTCGGCTAACCGAGGCCTGGTGGCTGCCATGGGCAATGCCCGGTTCCGCCAGTCGATTGCACGTCGGATTGCACTTGGCGGGCAGGCGGATTATCAGCAGACGCTGGGCAAGCGCCTGCTGGATGACCAACCGGACCTGGAACCCTGCTCCGTTGCTGCAGAAAACGAAGCGTTCATCGACCTGGCCGTCGGGCATGTGCAGCGCATCAAGGATGATGCGGCTTTCCTGGCCGTGCCGACGGCGCAGGCGAACACCAGGGCTGCGTCAGAACGATTGCGAAAGCTGGAGACTGCGGGGCTGGTACTGCTGAACCTGGTCGGGTTTTTCGTGCCGGCCGTTGGCGCACTGCTCTTGGCGGATCTGGCCCGGCAGGTGCTGGGTGAAGTATTCGAAGGTGCGCGTGACTGGGCTCAGGGGCACCAGCACGAAGCACTGGAGCACCTGCTTCAGGTGGCCACTACAGTGGCTGCTGGCGCTGCGGTCGCCACGGGCGTGCAGATAGCGCGCAGTACGTTTGTCGAGCAGTTGGAGCCGGTCCTCACCGAGGCGGACAAGCAACGTCTATGGCATTACGACCTACGTCCTTACCAGGCACACGCGACCGTGCCAACCTTGACTGAACTGGATAACGGGCTGCTTAGCGATGGCCAGGCCCACTGGTGGCGGTGCGAGGGTGTGCTGTACCGGGTGCGCCGGGATACAGCGGGCACCTGGCGATTATTGCACCGTGACGGCGCGGGCGTGTTTGGCCCTTCTCTGGAGAGTAACGGTGAGCGTGCCTGGCGGCTCAGGTACGAGCGGCCGCTGGAGTGGCAGGGCAGTGAGCGACTACTCATGCGTCTATGGCCTGGCGCAGCTGGATTGAGCCCGGAGCGGATCTCGCAAATCCTTACAGTCGCGGATGTCGATGAGGCGCATTTGCGCGGTTTGCTGGTAGAAGGACGGCACCTGCCCGTAGCGCTGCGCGATACCTTGGAGCGTTTTGCCGTCGATGACAGGATCGAGGTGTTCTTTGCCGAACTAGGGGCGCAAGGCCACGATGCCGAAGCCTTGCAGTGGTGCAATGACAGATTGGGGCTGCAAGGGCTACAACTGTCGGAACAGATCCAGGCGATTCAGGCCTCTGCGCAAAACCTGCGGGCCCCGATGCTGGAGCATTTTGCCAAAGCCTACCTGGTTGATGATCCGCTGTTGGCCACGCTGAAGGGCAGTTTTGCGGGGCTGCCTGACGCCTATGCGCTGGATTTGCTCAAAAACGCCAGTGTTGAGCTACGCCAACGCATGGTGAGTGAGTCTCGCGTGCCGATGGCGTTGGCCGAGCAGGCGCGCGCGATGCTGCAGCAGGCCCGCCTTACACGGGTACGCGAGGCTTTGTTCTTGCGTAATGGTTACAACGCCGACTGGGTGACCTTGGTATTCGCCTTGCTGCGTCGCCGGAGCTTGGCGCCTGGAAGCATCAACCTGATATTGCGCGAGGGGTCAGCCTTTGGCCCTGCACTGGAAAAACTGTTCCCTGAGCAAGGCGGGACAGATCAGGGCACGGTGATGGTGTGGCGTGACGGCAGCTTTGATCTCTACGACGGGATGGGCCAGGAAAACGAGATAGAGGTGGCGCAGCCCCACGGGCTATTCGAAGTGCTGGCTGCCTGCCTGCCGTCCACTTTCCTGCAGCGTGAAGGGTGGGCTGGCGAAGGTGCCGCAGCGCGCATCCGTGTGTCGATGCAAGGCTGGCTACCGCGTGACCGCCTTGAGTTGATCCGTTTGCTAGGGTGGCGTGAAGCCAGGCCCGTTGCTTCTCCCTTGCACCGTTTGCCCGATGGGCGGGTTGGCTATTTGCTCAGCGGCCGGGGCACTTCGTCAGCGACTCAAAGGCAGGTGCTGCTGCGTCGGATTCGTAGCCTGTACCCTTCGTTCGATGACGATGCCGTCGAACGCTTCTTGCAGATGCTCTTGAGGAGCTCGCACTCGGCTTACGCCAATCTGCTGCATCAGGAGCAACAGTACCGCAGGCTTGATGAGAGCCTTGTTCGCTGGACCGATGCTGTATCCGGGCCTCAACGTGGGCAGCGGCAGCTGGTAGCAAGCGCGTTTCGCCACGCGTGGCGCCTGGAGGGTGATCGGGTTCATTTTCCCGATGATGCGCAAAGTGGATTGAGACTTGGTGTTCTCAATGTGCCGGCCGGCGGTTTGCCTGTCCTACCAGTAGGTACTGACTTTGGCCACATCACGGACCTTGCGCTGGTGGGGTTGCGGCTACAAGCTTTGCCGGCAGGTTTTCTGAACTTTTTCCCTGGCTTGCGGCGCCTGGACCTGAGCAGAAATGCCTTGCTTGCGCTTCCGCAAGGGCTCGAAATGTTGCCCCGGTTGCGCTATTTGCACCTGGCCAGCAACCGGATTCGGATGACGGCGCCCCATGCGGGGGCCTTGGCGCAGCTCGTCAACCTGCGCACGTTGGACCTGAGTGGCAACCCGTTGGGTGCGATCAGCTTGCGTTTCAACCAACTTTCCCGGTTGCGCGAGCTGCATCTGTATCGCACGGGTCTGCAGGTGGTGCCGGATGGCCTTGAATGGTGTGGCCTGCTTGAGCATGCCGACCTGCGAAATAACCAGATTTCCAGTTTGCCCCAGGCATTGATCGATGCTCCGCTGGCGCTGCGCCAGCGGCTGCTTGTAGAGGGTAACGCGCTGTCGGTGGCCGATCGCGAACGTTTGTACGCGGTACAGCCGGGACCGGGGCACTTGCAAGGGGAGGAGGCGGACATTCTGCATGCCAGGACGGCCTGGCTGGCGACTCTGGATGAGCATGATCAGTTAAACAGGTCTGGGCAGTGGGACGCGTTGAGACAGGAACCAGGCAACACGCAGTTCTTCCTGCTACTGGCAGAGCTGATTGACAGCGCCGATTTTCGGCTTGCACGTGAAGACCTTTCGCGAAGAGTGTGGGGTATGGTGGAGTCCGCCTCGCACGATACCCGGATCCGTGAAGAGCTTTTTGACCGCGCAGCGGACCCGCGTACATGCGTTGATAGTGTGGCGCATTGCTTCAGCCAGCTCGAAGTCCGCATGAGAGTGCTGCAAGTGACATTCGGGGGCGACCCGATTGCCACGCGTGATGCCCGCCTGTTGTTGGCTCAGCGCATGTTCCGGCTTGATGAGGTGGAACGTATCGCCCGTGCCGACTGCCTTGATCGGTTGGCCGAAGGGCACGCTGTGGATGAGGTCGAGGTCAGCCTGGCGTATCGCACGGGTTTGGCGAGCCGCCTGAACCTGATAGGGCAACCGCGGACCCTGCAGTTCCGTGCCATTGCCGGGGTTACGCAGGCACACCTCGATCAGGCATATGCGACCGTGCTGCGTGCTGAAACGGGTGTAGAGCGGGTTCGCTATATCAGTCAGCGAGACTTCTGGGCGCCGTACCTGCGTGTCAGGTATCCCGAGGCGTATGCGCGGATCTCCGACGATTTCGACACGCGGATGGATACCCTGGATCAGGAGAAGGAAGCCCTGAGCAGTAGTGACTATGTGAAACGCTGTGAGCAGCTGAAGCGGGAAAGGGAACAGGCGTTCGATGCACTTGCCCTGCAGCTGACCGAGCAGGAACTGAACATGCCGTTGCAGGACCGCCCGCGCCAGGGCGTCTGATCTGCCCGCACCCGTTCCCTCTGCATCCTGGTCAGGCAGTTGAGCAACATGGTTGGCTTCGTCCAATAGCTGGGGAACCAACCATGACCACCAACGCGACTGGCCACGATCAATTCATGGCTGCCAGATTACCTGAGTGGCTCAAACGTGCTTCAAAGGGCCAGATCAATACCTTGCGTACCAGCCTGAACGCGCATCATGCCAGCCAGGCGCGCCTGCGTGGGCTCACCGTCGAGCTACTGCCGCTCCAGCCGTTTGCCGAGAAACACCTGCTGGCACTGCTGGATGCACCGTTGCCTGATGGGCAGGCGTTTGCCCAGCTCGAATGGCTGAGGGTTGCTCCGCGGTTCGGCACTCTGCCAGGCACATTGCAGCAGACGTACGCGTACAGCCAAACACGTGAAAACGGGTTGCTGCGGCTGATGCGCAACTTCGCTGCGAATACAAGCTATTACATAGGTACCGGGCTGGTTCTGCCCGGCAGCGATAAGCCCTTGAATGCATCGCTGGACGCATTGATTGCGGCTTGTCGCGATCTGGACGTTGGCCAGAAATATCAGGACGAGCTGGAAAGGATCTTTCATCCGGCTACTCAAGCGATGCTGGCTGCAGACAAACGTTCGGGGTTGAAACTGGCCACCGAAATTGCAGCTTTGCAGGGAAACATAAGCGCCGATGTACAGATCGCCTTGCGTGAGGTGGTGGACCACGGTGAGCCGCACCGACAGCAAGGGTTGACGGGTGACCCGATGCTGCTGAAGGCGCTAGGGCAACCTGTGGCCGACGGGTTGCTGATTCACCTGCGTGACAAGGCAGGGAATGAACGGGGCATCGTCCTTTACCTGGCGAGTGATCCTCGGCAAGCGCTGCGTTTCTTCGACGATGCGCTCGCCATGAACAGCATGCTGGCATCGCTGTTGAAGGAGCCATCGTACTGGCAGTACTTCACGCAGCTGATCAGCATCGAGCACCGTGCAGCGTTCGTCAGCACCCTTGGCAAGCGCCTGAAGGACGCACTACCGGACCTGGCGCTTGAAGGCACGGCACCGGGCGGCGGGATTTTCACGGAACTGGCGACCCGGCAAGTGCAAAGGGTCAAGAATGATGCCCGCTTGTTGCTGGTACCAACCGCCGACGCTGATAGCCAGGCCATAAGCGCCAGACACGCGCAATGGAAGGCTGCGGGTCTGGACCTGATAAACCTCGCCGGATTGTTCATTCCCGTCGTGGGCGCCTTGTTGTTGGGTCAGTTGGTTGCCCAGACCTGCTCGGAAGTGTTCGAAGGGATAAGGGACTGGTCGAGCGGGCACCAACATGAAGCGCTGGAGCATTTGCTAGGGGTGGCCGAGACCTTGGCGGCCACGGCTGCGACAGTGGCGGCGGTCAGTTTTGTGCGCAGTGCGTTTGTCGCGCGCCTGGAGCCGGTAAGCCTTGGGAATGGGCGCGGTCGGCTATGGCATTTCGATCCCGCGAATTATCGCTCCATGCCGGGCTCTATCGGTCTGCTGGAAGAGGGAAGGTATGGTGAGGATGAACGTCGCTGGGTCCGTATCGACGGGCGCTATCACGAAGTGCACCAGCCGATCACTGGCGGCCCCTATCGCTTGCGTCATGCAGCGGGTGAGGGTGGCTATGGGCCGGTGGTGTTGCACAACGGTGAGCGTGGCTGGCGCCTGATGCGCGAGCAACCGCATGGCTGGCAGGACCCTGCACACATGCTGGATGCTTTGTGGCCACAGCATCCCGCTGTCGATGCGCATCAGGCCGAGCAGATACTGCGGGTCGCCGATATGGATGAAGATGAGTTGCGCGGGGTGCTGGTGGAGGACCGACCGGCTCCCGTGAACCTCGGGCAAACTCTGCGCGCCTTCCAGGCACATGCACGTATTCAGACATTTTTCGAGCGCGTTCGGCTGAAGGCATTGATGCCATCCGACAGTGAGCTGTTGACCTGGAGTGAAGGCCGGCCAGACGTTGGGGTGGGGCTGGAGCAGTTACTGGCGCACGAGGCCGAGTTGCGCCCGCAGCTGTTTGCCCACCTGACAGAGCAGCCGCTTGTGCAAGGTCCCTTGAGCTTGTTGGTCAAACGGGACTTCCCTGGCCTGCCGGCCGCCTACATAAACGAGCTGGCCGGCCAGGCAGGTGAGCTTGAGCACGAAATGGCGCGGGTCGAGCAGCGCCTGCCTTTGTCGTGTGCGAAGCACGCCCGTTCGCTCCTGCGCCTGGCGCGGTTGAACCGGGGGCTGGCCGGGTTGTATCTGAGCACGGCCTATAGCGACGTCACCGGCGAGCTGGCCCTTGCGTTGCTGGATACCTTCGAGCTTGACCAGCTCGACATCGACTTGCGTGACAGCGCGATTGATGGGCGGTCTGTCAAGCACCTTGGTAGCGGCGGGCAGAGCGAGGCGGAAAGGGTACTGGTCCGCCATGAGGGCAGGTTTCAGATCTACAACGGGTTGGGTGAGCAACAAGCGGTTCCGCCCGGCGAACCTGGCTGTATCTTCGAGGCACTCGTTGCCGCCCTCACGTCTGAACAGCGGACGGCGATGCAGTTGGCGGGCAGTGCTTCGGCAGGCCAACTGCGTGCGCAGCTTCTGGAGCGGTTACCCGGATCCCATTGGGGTATTGCACGCATGCTCGGTTGGCCGGAGCAGGGTGCCTGGTTCAATCCAGGGCGTCGCCTGGAGGACGGGCGGGTGGGCTACACGCTCAGTGGCCGCTCTTCAGTTGCCCCCCGCGATGAGCGGGCAATCGCTCGTAACCAGTTACGATCGCTTTATCCTGGCCTAGATGAGGCCGCGCTGGAGGTGGAACTGGCGCGTTTGCAAGCAGGCTCGCAGCCCGTGCTGGAGCGCCTGGTGGTGTTGCAGGATCACCATGATCAGCTAACGCAATACCTGAACCGCTGGGTCAGTGCCGAGCTACAGGAGGGGCGGCAAGCCGCACGCAGGTTGACGGCCGATAGCATATTGCGAGCCTGGCGACTGCAGGGCGAGCCTGTCTCGACCGGCTCAGGGCAAACCCAGGGGCAGCGCTTGTCGTTGAGGGGTTTGCATTTACGCACGCTGCCGGCACTACCCCCGCAAATCGACTTCCATCGCATCACCGCGCTAAGCGTGAACGACAGCTTGGTTACAGACATTCCGGTCGATTTCCTACGTCCCTTCACTGCCTTGACGGACCTCAATCTCAACAGCAACGGCTTGATGCGCATACCAGTGGGTGTTGCACATCTGCCACATATTCAAGTGCTCCGATTGGCGCATAATCAGATAAGGCTCGATGCTCAGGCAATCGGCATTCTGCATGGCCTGCCAAACCTTACGCATCTTGACCTCAGCTACAACCGGCTGGAAGCGTTGGACATGAGCTTCCATCATCTCTCCCGACTGAGAAGTCTGAACCTGCGCCATTGCCGTCTCGGCGCCTGGCCGCGACGCTTGGAGCTGTGTGGCCTGCTTGAGTGTGCTGACCTGCGCGACAACCAACTGCGTGAGGTGCCGGCGGAAATCCAGCAGATGGCGCATGCGTTTCGGCGTGCCATTCTGATAGAGCGCAACCCCTTGTCGCCCATGCAACTCCGTAGATTTTACGCGCTCGATGTGATCGAGGAGCATCGGCACTCGCCTGAGCAGTCATGGACATTTGACCTGGCCCGGACTCGCACGCTTTTGGCCGAGCATGAGGATGCGGCGGTTCGGGCGACGCGAGAGGCCGTGTGGCAGCGTTTGCTGGCGCAAGCGAATAGCAGTGGGTTCTTCAGGTTGTTGGCTCGCCTGGAAATGACGGCTGACTACACGGGCGCTGGCGAAGGACGGGTTGCGCTGGTTGACGGAGTATGGGCATTGCTGGCCGCACTGGACAACGACCCCGTGCTCTGCCGGCGAATTTTCGAATGGGCTGACGCGCCGCTGTCGTGTTCGGATGCTGTCGCCAGCCGGTTCAGTGAATTGCAGGTGCAGGTCAGGCAGGCGCAGGCTGAAGCAAACGCGGTCAATCCTGAAAGCAGCAATCAGCTGCTGGAACTGGGCCGGCAACTGTTCCGGCTGGATCAGGTGGAGGGGATTGCCCGCCAGGATTACCGGCAGCGTCTGGCCGCCGGTGAGCCCGTTGATGAGTTGGCATTGGGACTTGCCTACAGGATACGACTTCGCAGCCGTTTGCAGCTGCCTGGTCAGCCGTACGCCATGCGCTATCCCGATGCTGTCACGCTTGCACAGGCCCGGATAGAGGATGCATTTCGGCGGGTTAACCACGCGCAGACCATCGAGAACTTGACCGATAGCCTGAGTCAGCGGGCGTTCTGGAACCGTTACCTGCGCCAGCAGCATGGCCGCATGTTTGATGCCATCCGTGCAGACTACTCGCAGCGCATGCTTCGGCTGCAGGCTCAGCGGCCTGCGTTGTCGGCGATGGCCCTTGAGCAGCAGCAAACTCGACTACGGGAGCAACAGGGCGTCGATATCGAGCGCCTGGTCGCGGCGCTCACCCAGTCCTACCTGCGCGCCGCAGAGCGCGGGCAGGGGTAACGAGAGGCGGCCAAACCGGTCATCCAGATTGACAGCTTTGGCCATTGCCGCCGCGCTTGAGCGGCGCGAACATCGTTGGACCGATGGTTTAACTCCAAAAACAAGAAACCAGGAGTCTGACGATGCGCGATTACGCCGAGGCCGCCCGTGCGTTCGACCATGCCAATGCTGTTACGGCGGCATTGCATGGCAACCTCGAAGCCCTCAATGCCTGTGTCGAATGTTGTGATCGGCATGCCGGAAGCGGCAAGCTGGCGCTGATTTACGAAGACCGCGATGGCAACAGCGCGCGCTACAGCTTCGATCAGCTCAAGGCGCAGGCAGCCCGGTTTGCCAATGTGCTCAAGGCGCAGGGGGTGGAGGCCGGAGACCGGGTGGCGGGGTTGATGCCGCGTACGCCCGAACTGCTGGTCACCATCCTCGCCACCTGGCGCCTGGGGGCGGTTTACCAGCCGTTGTTCACGGCGTTCGGCCCCAAGGCCATCGAGCACCGGCTTGAACAATCCTATGCCCGAGTGGTCGTCACCGACAGCCAGAACCGCGCCAAGCTGGACGATGTGCAGGCCTGTCCGACCATCATCACCGTCAGGGCCCGCAGCGGTGAGCTGGACTTCCAGCAATGCCTGGAACGCGCAGCGGATGCATGCGAGCCGGTGATGCGCTCAGGCAACGATCCGTTCCTGCTGATGTTCACCTCTGGAACCACCGGCCCGGCAAAACCATTGGAAGTGCCACTGCGGGCGATTGTCGCGTTCCAGGGCTACATGCGCGATGCCATCGAACTGCGTCCCGAGGACAACTTCTGGAACCTGGCCGACCCGGGTTGGGCGTATGGCCTGTATTACGCCGTTACCGGCCCGTTGTCGCTAGGGCACGCCACCACCTTCTACGATGGCCCGTTCAGTGTTGAAAGCTGCGCCCGGGTGATCGACAAGCTGGGCATCACCAACCTGGCTGGCTCGCCCACCGCGTACCGTTTGCTGATTGCTGCGGGCAATGAATTCTCGGCGCCGATCAAGGGCCGCCTGCGGGTGGTCAGCAGTGCTGGCGAACCGCTTAACCCGGAAGTGATCCGCTGGTTCTCCGACGAACTGGGCGTGACCATTCACGATCACTACGGCCAGACCGAACTGGGCATGGTGCTCTGCAACCACCATGGTTTGAGGCACCCGGTGCACCTAGGTTCGGCCGGCTTTGCCATCCCTGGCCACCGCATCGTGGTGGTGGACGAGCAGGGTAACGAACTGCCGGCCGGCCAGCCGGGCATCCTTGCTGTCGACCGTGAGCAATCACCGTTGTGCTGGTTCGGTGGCTACCAGGGCCTGCCGACCAAGTCCTTCGTTGGCAAGTATTACCTCAGCGGCGACACCGTCGAGCTGAACCAGGACGGCAGCATCAGCTTCGTCGGCCGCAGCGATGATGTGATCACCACCTCCGGGTATCGGGTTGGCCCGTTCGATGTGGAAAGCGCGCTGATCGAGCACCCGGCGGTGATCGAGGCGGCGGTGATCGGCAAGCCCGACCCGGAGCGCACCGAGCTGATCAAAGCGTTCGTGGTATTGGCCCGTGGCTACAACGGCAGTCCCGAGCTGGAGGAAACCTTGCGTCAGCACGTACGCCAGCGGCTGTACGCGCATGCCTACCCCAGAGAAATCGAATTCGTCAGCGAGCTGCCCAAAACCCCGAGTGGCAAGCTGCAACGCTTCATCCTGCGTAACCAGGAAGTCGCCAAACAAAACGCGCAACAGGCCACCCCTGCCAGCGCTTGAAAGGAAACCGATCATGCAGATAGCCAACAAACACTTCATCGTCAGCGGCGCCGCCTCCGGGCTGGGTGCTGCGACTGCGCAGATGCTGGTCGAAGCCGGCGCCAAAGTCATGCTGGTCGACCTCAATGCCCACGCTGTCGAGGCCAAGGCCCGCGAGCTGGGTGACAACGCCCGCTTCGCCGTGGCTGACATCAGTGACGAGCAAGCGGCCCAAGCGGCTGTCGATGCGGCTGTCAGCAGCTTTGGCAGCCTGCATGGGCTGGTCAACTGCGCTGGCATCGTCGGTGCCGAGAAAGTGCTGGGCAAACAGGGCCCGCATGGCCTGGCCAGCTTCGCCAAAGTCATCAATGTCAACCTGCTAGGGAGCTTCAACCTGCTGCGTCTGGCTGCGGCGGCCATGGCCGAAGGGGGTGCCGATGAAGGTGGAGAGCGTGGCGTGATCATCAACACGGCGTCGATTGCCGCCTATGACGGGCAGATTGGCCAGGCCGCCTACGCCGCATCCAAGGGCGCCATCGCCAGCCTGACCTTGCCGGCCGCTCGTGAGCTGGCGCGCTTTGGCATCCGCGTGATGACCATTGCCCCGGGCATTTTCGAAACACCGATGATGGCCGGCATGACCGAAGAAGTGCGTGCTTCCCTGGCTGCCGGTGTGCCATTCCCGCCGCGTCTGGGCCGTCCACAGGAATACGCTGCACTGGCCCGTCACATCATCGAGAACAGCATGCTCAACGGCGAGGTGATCCGCCTCGACGGCGCACTGCGCATGGCAGCCAAGTAAGGAGAGCGAACATGACCCTCGCCAATGACCCGATCGTAATCGTCAGCGCCGTGCGCACGCCCATGGGCGGCCTGCAGGGCGACCTCAAAAGCCTGACCGCGCCACAACTGGGCAGCGCGGCCATTCGCGGCGCCGTGGAGCGCGCCGGCATCGACGCTGCCAGCGTCGAGCAGGTGCTGTTCGGCTGCGTGCTGCCGGCCGGCCAGGGCCAGGCACCGGCGCGCCAGGCGGCGCTGGGTGCCGGGCTGGACAAGCACACCACCTGCACCACCCTGAACAAGATGTGTGGCTCGGGCATGCAAGCCGCGATCATGGCCCATGACCTGCTGCTGGCCGGTACGGCTGACGTGGTGGTTGCCGGCGGCATGGAAAGCATGACCAACGCCCCCTACCTGCTGGACAAGGCCCGTGGCGGTTACCGCATGGGCCACGGCAAGATCATCGACCACATGTTCATGGACGGCCTTGAAGACGCCTACGACAAAGGCCGCCTGATGGGCACCTTCGCCGAGGATTGCGCCCAGGCCAATGCCTTCAGCCGCGAAGCCCAGGACCAGTTCGCCATCGCCTCGCTGACCCGTGCCCAGGACGCGATCAGGAGCGGCCGCTTTGCCGCCGAGATCGTGCCGGTAGAAGTCACCGAGGGTAAGGAAAAACGCGTCATCAAGGACGACGAGCAGCCGCCGAAGGCGCGCCTGGACAAGATTCCGCAGCTCAAGCCTGCCTTCCGCGAAGGCGGAACGGTGACCGCAGCCAACGCCAGCTCGATTTCCGATGGTGCTGCCGCGCTGGTGCTGATGCGCCGCTCCGAAGTCGAGAAGCGTGGCCTCAAGCCGCTGGCGGTGATCCATGGCCACGCCGCATTCGCCGACACCCCGGCGCTGTTCCCGACCGCGCCGATCGGTGCCATCGACAAACTGATGAAACGCACCGGCTGGAACCTGGCCGAGGTCGACCTGTTCGAAATCAACGAGGCCTTCGCGGTGGTCACCCTGGCGGCCATGAAGCACCTCGACCTGCCCCACGACAAGGTCAACATTCACGGCGGCGCCTGCGCCCTGGGTCACCCGATCGGTGCCTCTGGCGCTCGCATTCTGGTCACCCTGCTGTCAGCCCTGCGCCAGAACAACCTGCGCCGCGGCGTGGCGGCCATCTGCATTGGCGGCGGCGAAGCGACGGCCATGGCCGTCGAATGCCTGTACTGAGGTGAACCATGCTGGTAACTGACGAGCAACAACAGATCGCCGACGCCGTGCGCGCTTTCGCCCAGGAGCGCCTGAAACCGTTTGCCGAACAATGGGACAAGGAACACCGTTTTCCGAAAGAGGCCATCGACGAGATGGCCGAGCTTGGCCTGTTCGGCATGCTGGTGCCGGAGCAGTGGGGTGGCAGCGATACCGGTTATGTGGCCTATGCCATGGCCCTGGAAGAGATCGCTGCGGGTGATGGCGCCTGCTCGACCATCATGAGCGTGCACAATTCGGTAGGTTGCGTGCCGATTCTGCGTTTTGGCAGCGAGCAGCAAAAAGAGCAGTTTCTCACCCCGCTGGCCACGGGGGCGATGCTCGGTGCCTTCGCCCTGACCGAACCGCAGGCAGGCTCTGATGCCAGCAGCCTGAAAACCCGTGCAAAGCTTGATGGCGACCACTACGTGCTCAACGGCAGCAAGCAGTTCATCACCTCTGGGCAAAACGCCGGGGTAGTGATCGTGTTTGCCGTGACCGACCCGGACGCCGGCAAGCGTGGCATCAGCGCCTTCATCGTGCCGACCGATTCGCCGGGTTACCAGGTGGCGCGGATCGAGGACAAACTCGGCCAGCATGCCTCCGACACTTGCCAGATCGTTTTCGACAATGTGCGTGTGCCCGTGGCCAACCGCCTGGGCGCGGAGGGCGAAGGCTACAAGATTGCCCTGGCCAACCTTGAGGGTGGTCGCATCGGTATTGCTTCGCAGGCAGTGGGTATGGCCCGCGCCGCGTTCGAAGTGGCCCGCGACTATGCCAACGAACGGCAAAGCTTCGGCAAGGCGCTGACCGAGCACCAGGCCGTGGCATTCCGCCTGGCCGACATGGCCACGAAAATTGCCGTCGCCAGGCAGATGGTGCTGCACGCCGCCGCGCTGCGTGATGCCGGGCGCCCAGCGTTGGTGGAAGCGTCGATGGCCAAGCTGTTTGCCTCGGAAATGGCCGAAAAGGTCTGTTCGGATGCCTTGCAGACCCTGGGCGGTTATGGCTATCTGAGTGACTTCCCGCTGGAGCGGATTTACCGAGACGTTCGGGTATGCCAGATCTACGAAGGCACCAGCGACATTCAGCGCATGGTCATTGCGCGCAATCTTTGAAGGAGCAGACTGCATGGCATTCGAAACCATCCTGTTGGACATCCACGGCAAGGTCGGCCTGATCACCCTCAACCGCCCGCAGGCGCTCAATGCGCTGAACGCGCAGATTGTCGGCGAAATCAACCAGGCCCTGGACCAGCTTGAGCGTGACCCGAACATCGGCTGCGTGGTGCTGACAGGTTCGGCCAAGGCCTTTGCCGCTGGCGCCGACATCAAGGAAATGGCCGAGCTGCAATACCCGCAGATCTACGTTGACGACCTGTTCAGCGATGCCGACCGCATTGCCAACCGCCGCAAGCCGATCATTGCTGCGGTGTCTGGCTTTGCCTTGGGCGGTGGCTGCGAGCTGGCGATGATGTGTGATTTTATCCTGGCCGCCGACAACGCCAAATTCGGCCAGCCGGAAATCAACCTCGGCGTGTTGCCAGGTATGGGTGGTACCCAGCGCCTGACCCGTGCGGTGGGCAAGGCCAAGGCCATGGAGCTGTGCCTGACTGGCCGCCTGATGGGCGCCGAAGAGGCCGAGCGGGCTGGCCTGGTGGCGCGGATTGTGCCGCAGGCGGAGTTGGTGGAAGAGGCGCTGAAGGTGGCGGCGACCATTGCCAGCAAATCGATCCCGGTGAGCATGATGGTCAAGGAAAGCGTCAACCGCGCGTTTGAAGTTACCCTTAGCGAGGGCGTGCGCTTTGAACGTCGAGTGTTCCATGCGGCGTTTTCCACCGAAGACCAGAAAGAAGGCATGGCCGCGTTCATCGCCAAGCGCGAGGCGCAGTTCAAGGACCGTTGATGCTGGCAGGGGATTTTAGCCGGGCCTCCAGGTGCATACCTCGAGACGCCCGGCGCCAGCCCAGCCCGGCCGTCCCCAATGCTACCTCCCTGGCACCGACCAGCGGATTGTAAGCACCTGAAGCAAATTCAGCCCCATTTGCAGTTGCTCCACGCGACGTGGCGCCTTAGACTGCCGCCCCCTGTAAAAGAGTGCCGGTTGGCGCTTGAAGAATTCCGCTGCCGATGCCAAGGCCTCGGCGGCACATGAATCGCCCAAATGCACATTTTTTCATAGAGAAATCGATGACCAAGGAACAGTTGCTGGCCATGTCGGCCGATGACTACATGAACGCCGACCAGCTGGCCTTCTTCACTGAGCTGCTGCAGGCGATGAAAGTCGAAACCCATGAGCGCATCGAGCTCAGCCGCACCACCATCGAAGGCCTGGACACTCCGTCGGACCCTGCCGACGTGGCTTCGGTCGAAGAAGAGCGTAGCTGGCTGGTCAATGCCATCGACCGCGACCAGCGTCTGCTGCCACAGCTGGAAATGGCCCTGGACCGTATTGCCGACGAAAGCTTCGGCTGGTGCGATGACAGCGGTGAGCCGATTGGCCTGAAGCGCCTGCTGATCAGCCCGACCACCAAGTACTGCATCGAAGCCCAGGAGCGCCACGAGCAGCTCGACCGCCACCAGCGCCAGGTATAACCCCGCGCGCGGTGCCAAGCCCCACGGAGCAATCCCTGGGGCTTTTTGCGTTTCTCGCTGGCGCCGTTTTTGTTGCCCCGTGCGTAACACTGCTGTACCGGCATGCGCTGTTTCCTCGCCACGAGCAGGCGTATCATGGCTATATCGTTAGGGTGCTAATTAAGTTCCGGAGGGAATGATGAATAGCCGAGTCGATGTAGCTGTGATGATTGGTTCGGGGGTGCCGGCCACCCTGCAAGCGCTGGGCAAACGCATTTGCTGGGTGGTGCTGGTCAATGGCGAGCGCCGTGGCACTGCATTTGCCACCCGTGAAGAGGCGTTGGAATGCCAGGCCGCCTGGCAGCAACAACTTAAGAAAGGGCTGGCAGCCTGAAAATGTTTATTGCCTCTCGACGGGTTTCGGTGTTTTCGGGCATATTTGTCCTACAGTAATGCGCATCGGGATGCCAGGCCTTGTGTTCTTGCAGGCCCGCTTCCTTGGTTGCGCTTTCTGGCGAGTGATCTCAGGCATCACGCTTCCCACGCCGGGAATGAGCCAAACGCCTTCGGTTGAGGGCGAATCTGGCAAACCAGAGTAAAGATTCCTGCGCGCTGCATCGTCAGCGGGCACAGACATTTCGCATATCGCTTTATTACTCTTTTCGCCTATCGATAAGAAATGGCCGTGCCTCCCCGAGCTTGGGTGAGGGCGGGTTGTAACCGGTTGAGGATTACTTCATTGGCAGTCAGCACTCTTGATACCCATGCATTGTTCGCCCTGGGCGACTTGCGCGGTAAATTGGCCCAACTGTTCCAGGGCCGCTTCATCTATGTCACCGAACAGAATCCAGAAGGCCTGTACATGGCCGAAATCGACACCGAAAGTGCACTGGTGGTCGATGACAAACAACGCCTGGAGCTAAAAGTAGGCGATCATTTTCGCGCCGCCGTGTTGCCCAGCCGTGAAGGTGGCAAGCTGGAAATGCGCTTTCGCGAAATCAAGTTGAATGTGTATGGCGTGGGCGATTACGCCTTCGTTTCGGTGCCGGAAGGCGAGGGCATCGTGTTCCGTGAGGGCCAGGCCGTGATGCTGGTGTTTGCCGCACAGCAGCAAGTGCAGGAAGGCCTTGGCAAGTTGCTCAAGGCGGTGACTGGCAAGGTTGCCAAATGGCGCAAGGGTGAACTGACCACCTTCAAGGCCAGTGAGTGACCGGCGCTGACGATGCACCTGCCTCGCGAGCCGAATTTCATCGGCAGCATCAGGCGGATGCTGTGGCCGAGGCCGAACGTTTGCTGGCCAGGCGTGAAGAACTGCAAAGCACCTGGCTGAGCTGGGTGGCGGGTGAGCTCTACCGGCTCGGCCCACCGCCTTATGTCGCCATGGTCCGGCGGGAGCTGCAGCGCCTCAGCCAAAGGTGAGGCGCAACCTTCAGTTACCGCGGTCGCGACCGCTGCTAACCTCTTCGGGCACCGGCTCTTTCGACATGCGCTTACGGAACAGCGCCGCCCGGGCCAGCAAGAGCGTGGTTACCGGCACTGTGATCGACAGCAGGATCGGAATTAGCCAAGCGTGCAGCACAGGCGCGTCCTTGAGCCAGGAAAAGTAGATGATCGACGCCAGCGCCACGCACCAGGCGCCAATGGTCGAGGCCAGTGCCGGTGGGTGCATCCGCTGGAAGTAGTCTTTCAGGCGTACCAGGCCTATGGCACCCACCAGGGCGAACAGGCTGCCGGTCAGCAGTAGCACGGCAGTGACCACCTCCAGCCAGAAGGGCAGTACCAAGGTTTCGGTCATTCGATCACCTCTCCGCGCAGCAGGAACTTGGCCAAGGCAAACGAGCCGACGAAGCCGAACAGCGCAATCAGCAGGGCACCTTCGAAGTAGGTGTCACTGGCGTAACGGATCCCCAGCACCAGCATGGTCAGCATGGCCAGGATATACAGGTAGTCCAGCGCCAGCACACGGTCCTGGGCGGACGGGCCACGGAACAGCCGGATCAGCGCCAGGCCCATGGCCAGGGCGAAGATGAACAGGCTGGCGAGGACAGCATTGGCGAGCAGGCCTGTCATTGAAAGATCTCCATCAGCGGGCGTTCGTAGGTGTCCTTGAAGTGCTGGATGAAGGCCGCTTCATCGTCCAGGTCGAACACATGCAGCAGCAAGACGCTGCGGTCCAGCGCCAGTTCTGACCAGACTGTGCCGGGCACCACCGTGGTGATCATCGAAAGTGCCGCCAGGCCGTGCGGGTCGCGCAATGCCAGCGGTATGTGCACGAACGCCGAGCGTGGCGGCTGCTTGCCGGCACGCAGTACGCCGCGAGCCACCAGCAGGTTGGAGACGATCACATCGATGCCGACCCGGCCGATCAACCGGGCAATGACCAGCGGCCGACGCACATGGGCATGCTGCGGACGCAACGGTGCCATCAGCAGCGGGGCCAGCACACCCAGTGCGGCGCCCAGCAGCAGATTGCCGGGGCTGACCGAGAGGTTCAGCAACAGCCAGAGGCCGAACAGCGAAACCGATAGCAGCGGGGCGGGGAACAGTCGGTTCATGGCTGCACCTGTACGTCGAGCGAGGTGGGGCCAGGAATCGGCCGGGCGGCCATCACGGCTTCGATGTAGGCGTCCGGCGCCTGCAGGCTGGCGGCGGTGTCCTGGGTGTAGCGCAGCAACGGCTCGGCCTTGAGGCTGAGGACCATGCACAGGCCGAGCAGGATGACGATGGGCAGGCACTCATAGCGGCGTAGCACGGGTGACGGGCGCTCTTCGGGCTTCCAGAAGCGCTGTATGCCCACGCGGCCAAAGGCGATCAGCGACGCCATGCCGGACAGGATCAGCAGTGCCACCAGGCCCCAGCCCGCCGGGCTCAACGGTTGTTCGGCCGGCACGCCCAGGCCGTGCGGGTTGAACAGCGCGCTGATAAGGTTGAGCTTGCCGACAAAGCCCGACAGTGGCGGCATGCCGATGATGAGCAGCGCGCAGGCGATGAAGCTCAGGCCCAGGAAGGCCATGGTCCACGGGATGATCTGGCCGATCACCACCTTTTGCTCGTCGTCGAGGTTGATACCCTTGGGCGGGTGCAGCGACTCCAGCGGGGGCGGCATCACGTCTTCTTCTTCGTCCAGGGGCGCCTCGTTGGCCGAGCGTGAGCGTTCGACCAGTTCGGCGAGCAGGAACAGCGCGCACAGGGCCAGGGTAGAGTTGACCAGGTAGAACAACGCCGCGCCGGTCAGCGCCGCCTGGGCAAAGCCAACCGCGCCGAGCAGGGTGCCAGCCGAGACCAGGATACTGAGGGCTGCCATGCGCTCCAGGCGCTGTGCAGCCAGGATCGATACCGCAGCCATCGCCAGGGTGGCCAAGCCGCCGTATACCAGCCATTCGCCGCCGAAATGCGCCGAGGCCCCCGCCTGCCCGGAGAACAGCAGTGTCCACAGGCGCAGCACGGCATACAGGCCGACTTTGGTCATGATGGCGAACAACGCAGCCACGGGTGCGCTGGCCGAAGCGTAGGCTGGCACCAGCCAGAAGTTCAGCGGCCAGATACCCGCCTTGACCAGGAAGGCCATGGCCAGGATCGCCGCGCCGGCATGCAACAGGCCACGGTCGGCCTCTGGCACCAAGGGAATCTTCAGGGCCAGGTCGGCCATGTTCAGGGTGCCCGTCACGCCATACAGCATGGCGGCGCCAATCAGGAACAGCGACGAGGCGAACAGGTTGATGGCGATGTAGTGCAGGCCGGCGCGTACCCGGGCGCGACCCGAGCCATGCAGCAGCAGGCCATACGACGCGGCCAGCAGTACCTCGAAGAACACGAACAGGTTGAACAGGTCGGCGGTGAGGAAGGCACCGTACAGGCCCATCAGCTGGATCTGAAACAGCGCATGGAAACTGGCCCCGGCACCGTCCCACCGGGCACGGGCAAACAGCAACGCACTGAAGCCGATGACCCCGGTCAGGGTCAGCAGCAGGGCCGACAGGTGGTCCACGACCAGCACGATGCCGAACGGTGCTGGCCAGTTGCCCGGCAGGTAAACGCCGATTGACGCTGCCTGCCCCTGGGTACGCACCCACAGCAGCAGGCTGACGGCAATTGCCAGGCCGGCGAAGGTCGACAGCAGGTTCAGGCGGGCCTTGATCTGCCGGTGCTTTTCACCCAGCAGCAACATGACTGCGGCAGTGACCAGCGGCAGCAGGATAGGCGCAACGATCAGTTGACTCATTCCATTCATTCGTCACGCTCCCGGCCATCCACGTGGTCGGTACCGGTCAGGCCGCGTGAGGCCAGCAACACCACCAGAAACAGCGCGGTCATGGCAAAGCTGATGACGATGGCGGTAAGCACCAGCGCCTGCGGCAGCGGGTCGGTGTAGTGCAGCAGGTCCTGTGTGACGCCGTTCTTGATGATTGGCTCTTTGCCGATGAAGAGGCTGCCCATGCTGAAAATGAACAGGTTGACCCCGTACGACAGCAGGCACAGGCCCATGATGACCTGGTAGGTACGGGGGCGCAGGATCAGCCACACCCCCGAGGCGGCGAGCACGCCGATGGCGACTGCAATCACTTCTTCCATCAGGCGGCTCCTGCTTGGCTGGTTTTCGCCGGGTTGCCCGGGCGGTAAGCGCGCACCGACTGGTGCGCCAGGGCCGTGAGGATCAGCAGGGTCGAGCCGACCACCACGGTGTATACGCCGACATCGAAGAACAGCGCGCTGGCCACGTGCACATCACCCAGCAGTGGCAGGTGCAGGTGGGCAGTATGGGTAGTGAGGAACGGATAGCCCAGCAGCATGGCGCCGACCCCGGTCAGGGTCGCGCACAGCAGCCCGGTGCCCATCCAGCGCAGCGGGCGCAGGCTCATCTGCGCTTCGACCCACTGGGTACCGGCCACCATGTACTGCAGGATGAACGCCACCGACATCACCAGGCCGGCGACAAAGCCGCCGCCCGGTTGGTTGTGACCACGCATGAACAGGTACATCGAGACCAGCAGCGCGACTGGCAGCAGCAGGCGCACCAGCACTGCCGGCACCATCATGAAGCCCAGGGCGGTGTCGGTGGCATGCCGTGGGTTGATCAGGTCGGTGACCACGTCGGGTGCCAGCTGGCGCTGCTGCGCCGGCAGCTGCATGCTCTCTTTGGGTGGGCGGAAGCGGCGCAGCAGGGCGAACACGGTCAGCGCTACGGCCACCAGCACGGTGATTTCACCGAGGGTGTCGAAGCCGCGGAAGTCCACCAGCATCACGTTGACCACGTTGGTGCCGCCGCCTTGGGGCAGCGCACGGCTGAGGTAGAACGACGAGATGTCGTTGGGCGTTGGACGGGTCAGCATGGCGTACGACAGCACGGCCATGCCGCCACCCACCAGCACGGCCAGCAGCAGGTCGCGCAGGCGGCGCATGCGCGCACGCTCCAGGCTACCCGGTAGTGGCGACACGCCTTCGATACGCCGTGGCAGCCAGCGCAGGCCCAGCAGGATCAGCACAGTCGTGACCACTTCCACCACCAGCTGGGTCAGGGCCAGGTCAGGCGCGGAGAACCAGACAAACGTGATGCAGGTCATCAGGCCGCAGACACTGACCATGATCAGTGCCGCCAGGCGGTGGTACTTCGCCTGGTAGGCGGCGCCGATGGCGCAGGCAATGGCGATCAGCCACAGTGCGACGAACACGCCCGAGCCCGGAATTTTCGGCCGGTCGCCCCAGCTCAGCCCGCTGTAGAGCATGGGCGTGAGGCCTGCGAGAAAGGCGGCGACCACCAGCATGAACAGCTGCGATTGCAGGCGGCGAGAGGTGAACAGGCGCTCGACGCGACGCGCCAGCACCATCAGGTGAACTTGCCCGTGCTCGAACAGGCGCTTGCCGTTGAAGCGTTCGATCACCGGCGGGTAGGGGAAGCGGCCCAGGCGCAGCTGCTTGCGCAGCAACAGGTACAGCACGATACCGCCGCTCATGGCCACCAGGCTCATGATCAGCGGTGCGTTCCAGCCATGCCAGATCGCCAGGCTGTACTCCGGCAAGGTGCCGCCTACCACCGGCAGCGCCGCAGCGGCCAGCAGCGGGCCGACCGACTGGGCAGGGAAGATCCCCACCACCAGGCAGGTGAGCACCAGCAGTTCGACCGGCGCACGCATCCAGCGTGGCGGCTCGTGCGGGGTGTGGGGCAGGTCCTGGGCGGTCGGCCCGAAGAACACATCGACGGTAAAGCGCAGGGCATAGGCCACGCTGAAAGTACCGGCCAGGGTGGCGATCACGGGCAGGGTGGCCTCGACCCACGCGGTGGAACTGATGAATACGGTTTCGGCGAAGAACATTTCCTTGGACAGGAAGCCGTTCATCAGCGGCACGCCAGCCATCGAGGCGCTGGCTACCATGGCCAGGGTCGCGGTGTAGGGCACCAGGCGGATAAGGCCGCTGAGCCGACGGATGTCGCGCGTACCGCTTTCATGGTCGATGATGCCGGCTGCCATGAACAGCGAGGCCTTGAACGTGGCATGGTTGAGGATGTGGAATACCGCTGCAACGGCAGCCAGTGGGCTGTTCAGGCCCAGCAGCAGGGTAATCAGGCCCAGGTGGCTGATGGTCGAATAGGCCAGCAGGCCCTTGAGGTCGTTCTGGAACATGGCGGCGAACGCGCCGAGCAGCAGGGTGAGGGCACCGGCACCGCCGACGATCCAGAACCACTCTTCGCTGCCGGAAAGCACCGGCCACAGCCGCGCCAGCAGGAACACCCCGGCCTTGACCATGGTGGCAGAGTGCAAATAGGCCGATACCGGCGTGGGCGCTGCCATGGCGTGGGGCAGCCAGAACTGGAAGGGGAACTGTGCGCTCTTGCTCAGGGCGCCGATGAGAATCAGGGGCAGCAGCACCGGGTACAGCGCATGCTGGCGGATGGTATCGCCGGCAGCCAGGACCTTGTCCAGGTCATAGCTGCCGACCACATGGCCGAGCAGCAGGGCCCCGACCAGCAGGCACAAGCCGCCTGCACCGGTCACCATCAGCGCCATGTACGCACCACGGCGGGCGTCTGCGCGGTGGTGCCAGTAGCCGATCAGCAGGAAGGAGAACAGGCTGGTGAGTTCCCAGAAGAACACCAGCTGAATCAGGTTGCCGGAAATCACCAGGCCAAGCATGGCGCCCATGAAGGCCAGGAAGAAGGCGAAGAAGCGCGGTACCGGGTCTTGCGGTGACATGTAGTAGCGCGCGTACAGCGACACCAGCGTACCGATGCCCAGTACCAGCAGCGAGAACAGCCAGGCGAAGCCGTCCATGCGCAGTACCAGGTTGAGCCCCAGGCTGGGCAGCCACAGGAACTCTTCGCGAATCACACCGCCATGGGCAACCTGGGGATACAGCAGTGCTACCTGGACGGTACCGACCAGGGCTACGAGCCCGGCAAGAATGGACTCGGCGTTACGTGCGTTGTGCGGCAGCACGGCTGCCAGGCAACTGCCCACGAACGGCAGAAGCAATAGCACTATCAATGACATAGCGGCCTATTCTGGAGAAGTTTGCAAAGATCATACGTGCCGAGGGGGTGATCACCAACACGCAAGCTGTCGCAGAATCCTACAAACAGGCTGTGACAAGCTGTTTTTTTATAACATTTGTTTACAAAGCATAGCTGCTGTTATCGACTTCACAGCTCCGCCTGGCGTTCGCCTTCATTCTGTACATCGCGTGCCTCGATGGTTTCGCGCGGTCGGCGCACTTTGAGCTCGCTCACCACCACCGCGATCACGATCAGCAGGCCACCGAGCAGTGCCACGCCCGGCAGGCGTTCGCCCGCCAGGCGCCCGACGATCCCGGCCCACACTGGCTCACCGGCGTAGATGAGCGTGGCCCGGGTAGGCGAAACCGACTTCTGTGCCCAGTTCATCGCCACCTGGATGACTGCGCTCATGGCGCCCAGGCCTACGGCGCTGCCCAGCAGCAGCCAGGAGAAGTCGGGGATACGCTCCTGGGTTGGCACGATCATCAGAAACGCCAGCAATGATGCGGTCGCCAGTTGCACCACGGTAACCCGGCGTACGTCGACCTGGCCGGCGTAGCGGCTGATCAGGATGATTTCGCCGGCGATGGCGACGGCGCTGACCAAGGTGACCACCTCGCCCTCGCTGAAATGCAGGCTGCCGCCTTCCGGCCCGGCCAACAGCATCAGGCCGATGAACGCCAGGCAAATGCCGATGCTGGGCATCAGGCCAGGCCGTCGGCCCAGCACCAGCCACTGCAAAAGCGGCACGAACGGCACGTACAGCGCAGTGATGAACGCCGATTGGCTGCTGCTGATGGTTTGCAGGCCCATGGTTTGCAAGCCATAGCCGAGCATGATCGATACACCGATCAGCATGCCGGCCTTGAGCTCGGTGAAGGTCAGCCCGGGCAATGCCCGCGCCGAGACCACGCCCACGAACAGTGCGGCTGCAGCAAAGCGCAAGCCGACGAAGAACATCGGGCCGCTGACGGTCATCACGTTGTGCACCAGCAGGAAGGTGCCGCCCCACAACATGGTGATGAAGACCAGCACCAGTTCAGCCTTGCTCAGGCGAAAGGTTACGGTGGGGGTCGGTTTGTTGCTGGCCTGGCTCATGGTCTTGCGCACTCGGAGGGAGCGGCGCACAATCGCCGCAAAGTGGGCAGTATACTGCGCAATCTCGACCAGTGAGCAATATAGTGCACAAAGATTCTGCGCATCGCGCATCGGTGCTTCAACATGTCAGCCTCAATGTGCGCCGCCTGCGCAACGCGGCTGGCATGAGCCAGACGACGTTGGCCGAGCGCTCCGGGGTTAGCCGGCGCATGCTGGTGGCGATCGAGGCGGGGGAAAAGAACGTCAGCCTGACCACGCTGGATTTGATCGCCGAAGCCTTGGGGGTGGCATTCAGTACCTTGATCCAGGCGCCTGATCGGCGTGATCCCGGGCGCATCGAAGAGCTGGCCTGGGCGGGGGAGCATCCGCAGAGCCGGGCAGTGTTGCTTGGCACCAGCCCGGCGCGGCGCGAGGTGGAGCTGTGGGCGTGGACCCTGGCGCCGGGTGAGTGCTATTCCAGCGAGGCCGATGCCGAAGGCTGGAGCGAGCAGATTTATGTGGCTGAAGGGCAGCTGACGTTGATCATCGAAGGGGTCGAGCATCGTCTGCTGGTGGGGCAGTTCCATGTGTTTCCCAGCAACTGCCGGTATGCATACCGTAATGATGGGGCGGTGGCGGTGCGGTTCGTGCGTAATGTGGTGATTTGAGCCTGCAAGCTTTGGGGCTGATGCATAGCCCCAAAGCTTTCGAGCCGATCAGCCTTGAAGCAACTCATCGGTCCTCACGACCTTGGCATAGGCAAATGCCAGCGCCGCCATCGCCGAATCATGAACCTGCGCCGCCGCTACCTGCCTGCCGTCGAACGCCAGCGGCAGGGTCGCACAGGCATCGTGCGCCACGGTCACCTCGTAACCCAGGTCGGCCGCAGCCCGGGTGGCGGCATCGATGCACATATGGCTCATGCTGCCGACGATGGTCAGGGCCTCGACGCCATGCCGGTCCAGCGTGTGCTCAAGGTCGGTACCGAGGAAGGCGTTGACCTTGTGCTTGAGCACCACCGGTTCGCCTGCTGCCGGTTCGACCTTGGAGTGGATCGCCGAACCCTGCGAGCCCGGTGCAAAGAAGGGGGCATCGGCGCTGTCGAACTCATGGCGCACATGCACCACCAGGTCGCCGCGCTGGCGTGCGGCTGCCAGCAACCGTGCAGCGTTGTCGGCCGCCTGGTCGGCGCCATCGAGGGTCCATTTGCCGCCCGGGAAATAGTCGTTCTGGATGTCGATGATGATCAGCGCCTGCTTGCTCATGCTGCCTCCTGTGGCAGTAGTCGTTGGTAGGCGTTAGTTATAGGCTGTGTGCACGAATCTGAGGATTGGCGCGAACGACACTATGCGGGCAAAAACTGACATCCCCGCCAGCCTGGACATCGGCCTGCTGCTGTACCCCGGCGTGCAGCGCGCGGCCGTATATGGCCTTGCCGACCTGTTCCTGGTGGCCAACCGGGTTGCAGCCGAACTGGGGGCTGTCGAGCTGCCGCACATTCGTGTCAGCTTCTGGCAGGCCGACGAGGCAGGGCAGTTGCTGCCAGCCCCGGATAGCTCCGCGGCGGCTGCTCCGGGCCTGGGTGTATTGATCATTCCACCCAGCCTGGAGTCGGCCCCGCAAGCCGAGCTGCTTGACCGTCACCGCGCGTCCCTGTGCCAGTTGCACGGGCGCGGTACGGTGCTGGCGTCGGTTTGCATCGGGGTGTTTTTCATTGCCGCCAGTGGGCTACTCGACGGGCGCCCGGCCTGCACCCACTGGAACTATGTGCATGCCCTGGCCCAGCGCTTCCCCAAGGTGCGGGTAGAGGCGCGGCAGCCGTTGCTGGACGACGGCGATATCGTGACCTCGGCAGGGTTGATGGCCTGGACTGACCTGGGCTTGCGCCTGCTGGAGCGATTTCTTGGGGCGACGGTGGCGCGAGAGACCGCTCGCTACCTGGCCGTTGAGCCGACGACAGCCCCCTTGCCCGGGGCGCTGTTCAGTCCGCGCCTGGACCACGGCGACGAGGCCGTGTTGAAGGTGCAACATTGGTTGCAGGGCAATGGCGGGCAGGAGGCTGACCTTGCGGCGATGGCTGCGTGCGCGGGGCTGGAAGCGCGTACGTTCCTGCGGCGCTTTCGTGCCGCCACCGGGATGCGCCCGACCGAGTATTGCCAGCAGGTGAGGGTCGGGCGAGCCTGCCGTTTGCTGGAGTTCACACGGCGCAACGTCGAACAGATTGCCTGGGGTGTCGGGTACCAGGACCCGGGAGCGTTTCGCAAGGTGTTTCAGCGCATTACCGGCCTGACCCCAAGTGACTACCGGCGGCGTTTTGCGGTATCAGGCCAGGGTGCGCATAAACCCCTTGACCTTGACTTTACTTGAGGTTTTACCCTGCTCGGCATCCCGCTGCATGCGTCCGTTACCAGGAGACCGCCGATGTCGGCCAACCCTAATGCCCTTTGGTTCACCCAGATGATCGAATACGAAGTGCCCAGCATGTGCCAGCAAGCATTGGCTCAGGCCTTGGTGGCGCGAAGCGAAGAGCTTGCTGCGCGCTGTGAAGGGCTGCAGGGGGTCAGTGTCCAGGCCAGTGACGATGGCAGCCGGGTGCTGCAATACCTGCAATGGCAATCACGCCAGGCCTGGTCGGTGGCGGCCGTGCACTTCGTCGAGGAGCCCTTCCTTGAGCTGCTGGGGCAGCATCAGGCGCGCGGGGTGCACTTTGCAGCCTACCAGACGCTGCGCAGTCTGGTTCGCGGCGCCGATGGCGGCCTGCATTGTCAGGTGGGCGAGCTTCAGGCATACCAAGGCGCGTAATGCGGGTAGCGGTCCAGTCGGGCACCGATGACCATTTCGCTGATCCATGCTGCCAGGATCGAGCTGTAGGCTTTCTGGCTCTCTTCGCTGGACAGCGCGTGATCGGCCCCGTCGACGATGCGATGGGTGAGCGAATGGGCGCTGACGAATGCCGAGCGGTAGCTCATCAGTGTGCTGTGCGGTACATAGTCGTCCTGTTCGGACTCTACCAGCAAGACGTCCCCTCCGAACTCGGCGCACGCTGCCAGTGCACGGTTGTCAGCCGGGCCAAGCGATTGCTGCCGGTAGGCGTTCAGGCGTTGGCGGTCGAGGGTTTGCTTGGGGGTGTTCCATTCGTCGTCCCAATACATGGCGGGTACCCGCAGGGCCAGCCATTTGACGGACCGTTCGCGGGTCAGCAGCGTTGCCAGGTAGCCGCCATAACTGCTGCCGATGAGGGCGATGGCGCTACTGTCCACGGCTGGATGGCTCAGCAGCCGGTCGTAGGCCACCATCAGGTCATGCAGGTTTTGTTCACGCGTGACTGTCAGGCGTTGGCTTTCGGTCTTTTCGTGCCCGCGAAGGTCGAAGGTCATGCACACGCAGCCCAGTCCGGTGATGTGCCGGGCCCGGGCCAGATCACGCTGCTGGCTTCCGCCCCAACCGTGCACGAAGAGGATGCCCGGCATCTTGCTGCCGGGGCTGACCAGGGTGCCGACAATGCTGTCGTTGTCGACTTGCAGTTCAACGGTTTCACTCTGAACGGCCATGTTCGCGAATCCGTGCAAATTTGCTGAATTGTCCGAGTTCACTGTCGTTTCCTTGGTAGAAGAGGGTGGCATCAGCGGGCAGGTCGGGCGTGCCGAACACTTCGTGGGTGGAGGCACGCACCTGCTGCAATGCCGGGTCATCGGCAAATGCCTGCAGGGCCAGCAGCTCGGCACTGCTGGCACCGCCCAGGCGCCAGGATTGCTCGAGCACACCGCTACGTAGGTGGCCTTGAGGGCTCAGGCCGCGAGCGATGTCGTAGTTGCGCCGTGAGGCGATGAAGCCAGGGAAGTGCTGCTCGGCAGCCTGCTCGTAGGTGATGGCCTGGTTGATCGCCAGACGCAGGTGGTCTTCCAGGGGGAGTTGCAGCAGCGCCTGATAGTCGCCACGTACCACCACAAGGTCGGAGCCGCCATACACCTCGATGCCCTGGTGGTCATGGGTCAGCTGTTGGGTACCGTGATAGCTGCATGTCAGCCCCGCGACGCGCACTTGGCCGACGCTGAAGGTTTTTACGTCATTGAGGTCTTCTTCGAGTACCAGCCCCCACACTGCCAGCGCCTGTTCGTCCATATCGGCCAGCAGGGGTTCCAGTGCGTCTGCAGTGCTGATGACCGCTTGTCCGCGGCCTGCGGTAGCCAGCACCGGCTTGACCCGTAGCGGGCCGTCGAGCAGCAGCAACTGTGCGGCAGTGCGCGCATCAGCTTTGCTGAACACGGTGTAGCCGCGCAGCAGGGCGTCACTCGCTTGTTGGGCGAAGGCGTCAGTCCAGCCCGGTGGGAAGCTGGCCTTGGCCGGCAACGGGTGGGAGATTGCCTTGGTCGCCATGTGGGGGTAGGACACCAGGCCGCCAAACAGGTCCTGTTCGCCAAGAATACCCAGGGCGGCATAGCGCCGGGGGTCGATCAGGGTCTCGGTGGGCACGTAGTAGTAGCCGTCGTTGGCCTTGGCCTGCTGCCTGGGCACATGTGGACAACCCAGCAGGCGGGCGAGGCCGTCGGCAAGCTTGAGGTGCACGGCATGCTCATGCTCGGGCGTATGTTCGCGGGTGTCGAGCAACACCACGCCGGTTTTCGAATGCCAGGCACTGGGCATGGTCATTTGCCTGTGGGCAGTGAGTGTACTGTGTGTGAAGCCGGCACTTTGCGGAAGTTCAGCGGGACTTGATCGGTGGTCCTGAGCGCGTTGTAGGAAGTGTCTGATTGGCGCAAGGCGTGGCGGGCAATCCATGCCGTGTCCTGGTCGTCACGATTGCAGGGTTCTGGCGGCTGTTCCATTATCGGCACATTGGATCAACCGTGATGTAGCCGCAGGAGAGCGCATGAACGTCCAGACCACCCTTGAGCAAAGCGTGCCACAGCGCCTGGCACGCGTGCGCCAGGCCATGGCGGCAGAGGGCATCGATGCCTTGCTGGTACCTTCGGCCGACCCCCACCTTTCCGAATACCTGCCCGGTTACTGGCAGGGGCGTCAGTGGCTCTCGGGTTTCCACGGCTCGGTCGGCACATTGGTGGTCACCCCCGGGTTCGCCGGGCTGTGGGTCGACAGCCGCTACTGGGAGCAGGCCGAGCATGAACTGGCAGACAGCGGCATTGAGCTGATGAAACTGTTGCCGGGCAAACCCGGGGCGTTGGAGTGGCTGGGCGATAATGTAGCGCCCGACGGTAGCGTCGCGGTAGATGGTGCGGTCCTGGCGCTGGCCTCGGCGCGACAACTGGGTGAGCGGCTGAAGTCTCGCGGCGCTCGGCTGGTCACCGACAAGGATCTGTTGGGGCAAGTCTGGGATGGGCGCCCGGCGCTGCCGGGTAACCCGGTGTACCAGCATTTACCGCCGCATGCGACGGTGAGCCGAGCGGAAAAACTCGCGCAGTTGCGTCAGGGCATGCTGGCCAAGGGCGCCGACTGGCATTTCATTGCCACCCTTGATGACATCGCATGGCTGTTCAACCTGCGCGGCAGTGATGTCTCCTATAACCCGGTGTTTCTGGCCTTTGCGTTGATCAATGAGAAGCAGGCCATTCTGTTCGTGGGTCAGGACAAGGTGGACGCGCATTTGCGCCAAGTGCTGGCAGTCGACGGCATCGAGGTACGCGACTACAGCGAGGCTGGCAAGGCCTTAGGTGCCGTACCGGCCGGCAGCAGGTTGCTGGTGGACCCGGCACGGGTCACCTGTGGCCTGCTGGAAAACCGTTCGGCAGAGGTCGTGCTGATCGAGGGGATCAATCCCACCACCCTGAGCAAGTCATGCAAAGGTGATGAAGACCTGGTTCACATCCGTCAGGTCATGGAGCAGGACGGTGCTGCCTTGTGCGAATTCTTCACCTGGTTCGAGGCCAGCCTGGGCAATGAGAAAATCACCGAGCTGACGATCGACGAGCAACTGAGCGCAGCGCGTGCCCGGCGCCCGGGTTTCGTATCGCTGAGTTTTTCGACCATTGCTGCCTTCAATGGCAACGGTGCCATGCCGCATTACCGCGCTACCGAGCAGTCGCACGCGGTCATCGAGGGCGACGGGCTTTTGCTAATCGATTCGGGCGGGCAGTACCTGGGTGGCACCACCGACATCACACGCATGGTGCCTGTGGGCAACCCCAGCCACCAGCAGAAGCAGGATTGCACCCGGGTACTCAAGGGCATGATTGCCCTGTCGCGTGCCACCTTTCCGCGTGGGGTGCTGTCGCCGTTGCTCGACGCCATTGCTCGTGCGCCGATCTGGGCAGACCAGGTGGATTACGGCCACGGTACCGGGCATGGGGTAGGCTACTTCATGAATGTGCATGAAGGGCCGCAGGTAATTGCCTACCAGGCGGCACCTGCACCGCAGACGGCGATGCAGGCGGGCATGATCAGCTCGATCGAGCCAGGTACGTATCGCCCGGGGCAATGGGGTGTACGCATCGAGAACCTGGTGGTCAATCGTGAAGCCGGCAAGAGTGCATTTGGCGACTTCCTGAACTTCGAGACGTTGACACTGTGCCCGATCGACACCCGGTGCCTGCTAGCCGAACAGCTGTCAAAAGAAGAGGTGGAGTGGTTGAACCGCTATCACGCCACGGTGCGTGAGCGCCTGGCTCCGTTGCTCAAGGGGGACGCCTTGGCCTGGCTGGAAAGGCGTACCACGTCGCTGTAACAGCGTATGAAAAGGGCAGCTCGTGAGCTGCCCTTTTTCTACTTGCAGATGACGATCATGCTGCGGCTGGTGTAACCCGCCGGGTTGATGCCGAACAAGTAATCGCCGGCTTCTTCATCGCTGTCGCCCGAGCGTGCGATGACCCGATAGCCGCGCGTGCTGCAAGAGCTCGCGGCTTTGCTGTAGCAGTTGTCCCACGAAGAGGAAAGGCCGGAGCAGTTGATATGCAGGCCCTTCTTGCCCCTCTTGACCTCAGTCTTGGCCGTGGCGGCACATCCAGCAATAGCCAAGATGGCCAGGATGAGAAAAATACGTTTCATTCCTGTCCTTAAATGCAGGGCCGATCAGCTGTCGTCTAGCCCTGTCGTTATCGCTTCGGTTCTTCCTGAAATTTCCCCAGCGTCCCTGTTCGGTCCAGTAGATAGCGTAAAGATGATGATTCTGTGACAGCTTAATCAGCGAGACGGGTCGCTACAATCTTTAATCCTGTCTCAAATGAAAATATTTCTCATATCAGTCTGCTGCGACGGCTGGGGCGGGCTCCTTGCGCATGGACAGCGTGGTGCCGACAGAGGCCGTGATGATTGCCAGAATCGCCAGCCATTGGGTAACCGTCAGCACTTCGCCCAGGAAAAGAAGGCCGGACAACGCCCCGAACGCCGGTTCGATGCTCATCAGGGTGCCGAAGGTGCGAGCCGGAATGCGCGTGAGGGCAACCATCTCCAGGCTGTAGGGCAGTGCTGTGGACAGTATCGCCACGCCCAGCGCCATGGGGATGACCGCGGGCGTGAGCAGCGCACTGCCCGCGTGGACAATGCCGATGGGGGCGACGAACAGTGCAGCGACCACCACGCCGAGCGCGGCGCTCTGGATGCCGTGTTCGGCCCCGGCACGCTGCCCGAACAGAATGTACAGGGCCCAGCACACGCCAGCACCCAGCGCGTAAGCAGCACCGGCCGGGTCGAGTGCCTGGCCACTGTGCCCTGCAGGCAGCAACAACAGCAAGCCGGCGATGGCCAGGGCAATCCACAGGAAGTCGATTGGCCGGCGTGAAGAGAAGATCGCAACGGCGAGCGGCCCGGTGAACTCCAGTGCAACGGCAATGCCGATGGGCACCGTTTGCAGCGCCATATAGAAGAGGAAATTCATGCCACCCAGGGCCATGCCATAGATGACCACGTTACGCAGGGTGTTGGCGGTCATGCGTACCCGCCACGGGCGCAATATAAGCAGCATGATGATGCTGGCGAAAATCAGGCGCAGGGCGGTGGTGCCTTGTGCGCCGATAATGGGGAACATGCTTTTGGCCAGGGAGGCACCCGATTGAATCGATGCCATGGCGATAAGCAGCAGCCCAATCGGGAAGAGGGTGGCGGCCAGGCTGCGGGGCTGGGTGTTCATGTCTGTGCGGCGATCCTTGGGCGGGGTGGGTGATGAGCAATATAGTGCGCAATTGATGGGGTGCGTGATAGCCCTGAAGCGCCTTCGGCATAAATATTTCAAAACATTGAAATTAAGGGTTGACCTCCTCAGAGCCGTCCCTATAATGCGCACCACTCCAACGCGGTAGCGAAGCAAAGCTAGCCACCCTGTTGAGTCAAGTGTTTGAAGCTAAACGAGTTTCTCGCAAAAACTTCAAAATAAACGCTTGACAGGCTCTGAGGAAAGCGTAGAATGCGCGCCTCGGTTGAGACGAAAAGCTCTTAACCAAACGCTCTTTAACAAATCGAATCAAGCAATTCGTGTGGGTGCTTGTGAGTACGGACTGATAGTCAAAAAGATTATCAGCATCACAAGTGGCCATGCGAGAAATCACATAGTCATTTGAGATTGCTGAGCCAAGTTTAGGGTTTCTTAAAAACCCAAGCAGTATTGAACTGAAGAGTTTGATCATGGCTCAGATTGAACGCTGGCGGCAGGC